>DATDIL010000001.1:0-5773 GCA_036521075.1 Steroidobacteraceae bacterium
CCGATGTCATCTGGTACCGTGGTGGCCGCGAGGCGTGGGAAGTCGCGGGCCTGCCTGAAACCAAGGTGGCTGTTCAGGAGTGGTGAGCTGGGACGGCGGCGCTAGCCCATGCGTCGATACCCCACACGTAGCCGTATTCCATTGTGTGCCGAGTCGTAACCGGCGCGGCTTCACCACGCCTCTGACGGACTGACTGGGCGAGGAGGCGGCGAGGTAAGCTGGGGCGCGGCGCTATGCGGCAGCGAGGGTGGCTGGTGGATGCCAGTTCCACGGCAACAGTGCATGCAGCTCGTGGTTCTTGGTTCGCCCTGAGATGATCCGTTGCAGGACGTCGGTGAGCTAGGCGAGCGGCTCGACGCCGTTGAGTTTGCAGCTCTGGATCAATGTATTGGCGATCGCCCAACGGCGGGTGCCGGCGTCCGAGCCGGGGCCATGATGCCGGGTTTCTGACATTCGAAGCCGTTATCACCTATCCGTTTCATCCGCTCGCTGGGCAGACGGTGCTGGTGGTTGGCGATTACGAGCATAGCGGCATCCACCACCTCCTGATCCGACAACCACAGGGCGGATTCTATCAAGTCCCCGACTGGATGTTCTCTCCGACAGCGAGCACCCTCGCAATCGTCGTCGTTCCGCGACTTCCGATCAGTCAACTCGTCCTGCTGCGTGGGCTGGTGGATCGTCTCATAGCCTGTCCCTCAGAGAATCGATATCCCGGAGGGATTGGACATGAAGCCGTTGCTTCGCGTGCAAATGGACCTGTTTGCGTCACCGACCCGGCCGCCGGAACTGATCAGCTCCGAGCGCCAGAAGGCGATAGCATTGTTGCGGGCACTGTTGATGGAAGCGGCGATAAATCAGGACGCCGTTCCGGCAAGCGCCGGCGAACGGGAGTCCGGCAATGAGTAAGATTATGCCCGAGCACCTCGCGCGCTCCGCCTTCGTATACGTGCGGCAGTCCACGGCCTACCAAGTCGTCAACAACCTCGAGAGCCAGCGACGGCAGTATGCCCTGGTTGAGCGAGCACGTCAGCTCGGCTGGGATGACGTTCAGGTTGTCGATGATGACCTTGGCAAATCCGGCGGAGGGACAACGCGGCCGGGATTTGAGAAGCTGCTGGCAGCCATCTGTGAGGGCCGAGTCGGAGCAGTTGTGTCGCTTGAGGCTTCCCGCCTGGCACGGAACGGCCGTGACTGGCACACGTTGCTGGAGTTCTGCGGCCTGGTCGGCACACTGATCATCGACGAGGACGCTGTCTTTGACCCACGTTCGCCCAACGACAGGTTGTTGCTCGGTATGAAGGGCACCATGAGCGAGATGGAACTGTCAGTATTCCGTCAGCGGTCGATGGAGGCGATGCGCCAAAAGGCGCGACGCGGCGAACTTCATTTGACTGTCGCGGTCGGCTACGTGAAGACCGAGGATGGCCGCATCGAAAAAGATCCCGATCGGCGGGTCCAGGATGGTATCTCGCTCATCTTCCGCAAGTTCGCGGAGCTGCAATCGGTTCGCCAGGTACTGCTTTGGTTCAGTCAGGAGAACATGCTCGTCCCGGCGATTGTCCAGGGTCGTGGCAAACGGCCGATCGAATGGAAGGCGCCAGTGTATCACACGCTACATCACATCCTGACGAATCCCGTCTATGCCGGCTCCTATGCATACGGTCGGCGCGGAACACGGGTGAGCATAGAGGGCGGCCGTAAACGGGTCATGCGCGACAACCTCCGGCGCAACTGGAAGGACTGGGAGGTTCTGATCCACGATCATCATCCAGGCTATCTTACGTGGGCTGAGTTCGAGAGAAACCAGCACCTGATCGCCGACAATGCCAATGGAAAGAGCTATATGGGCCGTGGCTCGATACGACGCGGCGAGGCTCTGTTGCCGGGCTTATTCCGATGCGCCCGCTGTGGCCGACGCCTGCATGTCCAATACACCGGCAAGGGCGGCAATACGCAACGATATGTCTGCCGCGGCGCGTTCAGCGCCAAAGCGGTGGATAACTGCATCGGGTTCGGCGGCATGCGGATCGATCGAACCGTCGCACAAGAAGTCCTTGACCGGCTGCAGCCGCTCGGTATCGAGGCCGCGCTTGCCGCCATGCAAGCTCACAATGAGCGCCAGAGCGACAAGCGCCAGCAGATCGAGAATGCCGTCCAGCAGGCCCAATACGAGGCCGCCCGGGCACGCCGTCAATACGACGCCGTTGATCCCGACAATCGCCTGGTTGCCGGTGAGCTTGAGCGGCGTTGGAACGAGAAGCTGGTGCAATTGCGCGATCTGGAGATGCAACTCGACAACCTCGACCAAACCGAGCAGACCCCAGCCCTCTCTGCCGAAGCTCGTGCCAGGCTCATGACCTTGGGCAAGGACTTGGCTAAGGCCTGGAACAACCCGGGTGTATCGGTCGAGACACGCAAGAAGATCATAAGGCTGCTCATCAAAGAAATTGTCGTCGATGTCGTCGGTGATGCCTTGGCGCTTGTCATCCATTGGCAGGGCGGCGATCACACAGAGATGACGGTCAAGAAGAACAAAGTCGGCCAAACTCGATGGACGACCGAGGCCAATGTCGTCGATCTGGTTCGTGTACTCGCGCGGCAATTGCCGGACAACGCAATCGCCGCAATCCTGAACCGGTCCGGAAAGACGACGGCACATGGTGCCAACTGGACGCGCACTCATGTTCGCGGTCTTCGAAACACCCATGGTATTCTGGTTTATCGCGCTGGCGAACGCACCGAGCGAGGCGAGGTCACGCTCGACGAAGCGGCCGAAACTCTGAAGGTGAGCCGTGCGACAGCCTACCGAATGGTGACCAACGGCGTGCTTCCCGGGTGGCAGCTGTGCGCCGGCGCGCCCTGGATAATTCGGCTTGTTGACCTGCAGCTGGACGACGTGCGCCGTGACGCCGAGGCGCGGCGGTCGAGACGCCCGATATCTCACGATCCTCTGCAAAATTCGCTGACTTTATAAGGACATCGCCAGATGGGCAGTATGACGCGCCAACGTCGCTGCCGGCAAAGAGACTATTCTTTCTCGATAGACACATTGCGGGGTCATTCTGCCCATGTCAGACGGGATGTGGTTGTTCATTATCGATGGCACCCGCTGCATGGGCGTCGCGTACGCTGTTACTACAGCGAGCGAAGAGCCGATCGAGATGTGGTTCATGTTGAGGCACTGCCCGGCGTAGTGACGGTTGTGGCGGCGTGGATGCTGGATCCGGTCGCCTGCACCGGCATGGAGATCGGCATCCCAGGCTGCGCGCTGTCCGCGCTGATCGACCTGCATCATCTACTGATTGCACTCGGAATCCGCGGAGACTCCCTGGACGACTCGAATGTCGCCCGGGAGGAACACGATGACGTCTGCGAGACAGGATCTCCATTCGACCGCACGCCAGCTGTCGATGGCACTCGACCCGACCAAGCTGCAGGGAATGACACAAGCCGAGCGCAACGCGGTGATAGCGCGCTTGGCCAATCTCCTGATGGAAGCTGCGGGTGCTGCCGCGACGGAGAGCGCCGATGAACGCGTGTGACACTCTTCCGTCCGCGTTGTTGCAGCGCAAGGCAGTAATCTACATCCGCCAGTCCACCCAGGCACAGGTTCAGACACACACCGAGAGCCGCCGTCGCCAATACGAACTGGTTGATGTCGCGCGAGCTCGCGGCTTCCGGCAGGTGGAGGTGATCGATGATGATCTCGGACGCTCCGCCAGCGGCACGGTGGCACGTCCTGGCTTCGAACGTCTGGTCGCATGGCTCTGCGCCGGTGAGGTCGGTGCCGTGCTGTGCTTCGATGCCTCGCGGCTTGCCCGCAATGGGCGTGACTGGCATCACTTGCTCGAATTGTGCGGACTGGTCGAGGCGCGAGTCATCGACATGGACGGCGTCTACGATCCATGCCGGCCGAACGACCGACTGTTGCTGGGCATGAAGGGCAGCATCAGCGAGTTCGAGCTTGGTATACTGCGCAGTCGCATGCTCGATGCTGCTCGATCCAAGGCGCGGCGTGGTGAGCTGCGTATCCCAGTACCAATCGGCTATACGTGGCACCGCGAAGTCGGCCTCGGCATTGATCCTGACCGGCGCGTTCAGGAGGTCATCCATCTGATCTTTGCCAGGTTCAGGGAGTGCGGCAGCGCACGGCAGGTCCTGCTGCGAATGAGCGCCGAACGCTTGCATTTTCCGCGGCCTTCCGACGGCAAGAGGATGATTGCCTTCGAGTGGCAGCCCATTCGCTATCGGAATGTGATCTCGGTGCTGAAGAATCCGTTCTATGCCGGCGTGTATGCCTACGGCAAAAGCGAGAAGCGCACCGCGCTCGTTGATGGCCATGTCCGCAAGAGCTACGGGCACCACAAGCCGCTTGAGCAGTGCGAGGTTCTGCTGAAGAATCACCACGAGGGCTACATCGAATGGGTGGAGTTCGAGCGGAACCAGGCGCTGCTCGCGGCCAATGCCTTCGGCAAGGTCGGTGGCGCGAAGTCCGGACGCGGCGGGCGAGCGCTGCTGGCGGGGTTGCTCACCTGCGGACGTTGCGGTCGCCGCCTGCCGGTCGTCTATGCGGGGAAGGCGCCAGGCCGGCCGGTGTATCGCTGCGATCGGCCGAACCTGATGCTCGGGCTGTCGCGCTGCCTGGGCTTCGGCGGCAGCCGCGTCGATGCCGCGATCGGCGCCGAGCTACTCCGAGCCGTGGAGCCGATGGCCATCGAGGCGGCACTCCAAGCCGAGCGGATGCACATGGAAACCCAAACTGAACAACGCCGCATCGCGGAGCTGGAGCTGCAACAAGCCCAGTATGAAGCTTCGCTCGCAGAGAGACGCTATGCCGCCTGCGATCCCGATAATCGTCTGATCGCCGCTCAGCTGGAGAAGAGCTGGGAAGCGACACTTCGCCGCGTGCAAGCCTGCCAGGCGCGATTGGAGCAAGCGGCATCGCCAGCCCCGACAACAGCCGTGCCCGACTTCACCCGCCTCGCCGATGACCTCAATGCCGCATGGAACGCATCTGGCGTGACCATGCGTACACGCCAGCGCCTCACGCGTGCCCTCATCACGGACATCATCGCCAATGTCGATGAGGCCACGCGCGAAGTCATACTGACAATCCATTGGCGTGGCGGCCAACACTCGCAGTTGCGGGTGCGGAAGCCAAAAACCGGCGAGCATGGCTGCCGCACCTCTGAAGAGGCCCTTGCCGTTATGCGAAGCATGGCAACCCGATGGTCTGATGCAGACATCGCCGCGTCACTGAATCGGATGGGGATGCGCACCGGCCAGGGCAAGACCTGGACCGCGCACCGTGTCAGCTCGCTGCGCAGGGTGCATGAGATTCATGCCTATCGTTCCGCGGAGAAGAACGGCGAGTGGCTGACCATGTCGGAAGCCGCCGCGAAGCTCGGGGTAACAAATCATGCCATCCGCCGGCTCATCAAGGGTGGAATTCTGGCCGCTGAGCAGGTCGTGCCTGGCGCGCCATACCAGATCCGAGCCACCGATCTACAGAGCGACGGCATCACAGCCTCACTCGATCGGAAGGCTCATCCGTGTCGCGACGGTTCCGACGACCAGATGACAATGTTTCCAGGCACTTGAGAATGGGGGGCACAATGAACGGTTCATCCAGACCGGCCGCATGGCGCGCTCGACGCTGTTGTTATCGAGTTCGATGCGTCCGTCGTCGAGGAATTGCTCCAGCCCATCCCAATGGTTCAGTGCATACCGGATCGCCTCGGCGGTTGGACTGCGAGCAGGCAGTTTCGCG
>DATDIL010000002.1:0-3558 GCA_036521075.1 Steroidobacteraceae bacterium
AGGAGCAGGTCTGGTCGTTCATAACCGATCCGCAGAAGGTCGCGCAGTGCATTCCAGGTTGCGAGGGCGCCGAGGAGAAGGAGCGGGGCAAGTACGCCGCCGCCATCAACGTCAAGGTCGGCCCGATCCGCACCACCTTCCATCTCGACATCGAGCAAACGGAGCAACGCCCGCCGGAATTTGCGTCCTACCAGGGCAAGGGCGAGGAGGGCAGCCGCGCAAGCCGCATCAGCTCCGTCAGCACCCTGGCCCTGAAGTCTCTGTCCGTCAACAGCACTCAAGTCACGTACACGTCGGACATCAACATCACCGGCCGGCTCGGCAAGTTCGGCGGTGGCATGATGCAGAAGATCGCCGATGGTATTGGCGAGGAGTTCGTCGCCGCGCTGAGGGGCCGGCTGCAAAGCCCCGCAGTGACCGAAGCCGTCCCGGCAGTCCTCGAAGTCGCCCCGGGAATGCCCGTAGCCGTCCCGGAAGTGCCGGGCGCCACCCCGGAAGTGCCGCAAGCCGCCCCGGGAATATCCGAAGCCACATTGGGGGTTTCCGAGGCCGCCCCGCCGGCCCGCCGCGAGATAGCGGTCGGCGCCAACTGGATCTGGTGGGCCGCTGGTGTCGGCCTCGGGATAGCGGCGCTGCTCTGGTGGCTGCTCTAGCAAAGCCACCTTCGAGCGACAGCGTGGTCACCGCGAACGCGCATAGCGTGGCGTCACGCAGCCCCGCGCAGCGCATCAGGCGCGTCACGCGCTTGTGGCCCACGCGGATGCCCGGTCCTGGGCCGGCAGCCGGCACAACTTTCCCCACGGGGTGGGGGGGCCTAGTTCACTTGGACGCATCCTGACCTAAGAGCGCTTCGGGGTCCCGCCCTCCATTGCGAACCAGGCGGTGGCTTCGACAGGATCTTCCGCCCCTCCCCGAGCCGCCCATTCTCCCCCGCAGCCGGGTCAATCCCTCGTGCCCGACACAGTCTGCCGTCGCCGCATCCGGCGTCGTGCGCGCGCCCTGCTTGCTGCCCAGACAACTCCGGTCTCAGTTATGGACGCACAAAGCAATTTTCGAGTTGGTCCCCGTAGATCACATGCTAACCTTGGTCACACAAGGCGGGGTAGTGCGCGACTGCGCTCTTCGATGGAACCGTGTGCGACGCGCGTCCATAACAGTGGAGAAAAACATGACAGGTAAATTCCACCTGTTCCTGATTGCGATCACCGGGCTTGTAGTGGCCACAGCCGCTACTGCGACCGTGGCACAGAAAGCTGCAACTGCGACCGTGGCACAGAAAGCCGCAACTGCGACCGTGGCACAGAAAGCCGCAACTGCGACCGTAGCGCAGAAAGCCGCAACTGAGACCGTGGCGCAAAAAGCTGTTACTACGGCCGTAACACGGCTGGCTGCAAACACGCCCGTAGAACAACAACCTGCAACTGGGCCCGTGGAGCCGGCAGCTGCGCCGTCCGATAGCTCGACGGAACTGCAGGGGGTCGTCGTTACAGGCTCGCGCATCGCGCGCCGGGACTACGAATCCAACGTCCCGATCGTAACCCTGGGGTCCGAGGCCATAAAGCAGACGGGCGAGGTTTCGCTGGAGATGGCACTCCAGCAACTACCGCAGTTCATGCCGGATATGAATGCGACTGATCCGCTCCTCAGCAATGGCGGTCGCGCCCAGGTCGATTTACGAGGTCTCGGGGCAAACCGAACCCTGGTGTTGCTCGATGGCCGGCGGATGCAACCTTCAGACCCTACGGGCGTCATCGATCTCAACACAATTCCCACCACGATGATTGAGTCAGTGGAAATCATCAGTGGCGGCGCCTCGGCAGTCTACGGCTCGGACGCGGTTGCGGGCGTCATCAACTTCAAGACCAGGGAGCATTTCCAGGGTATCGAAGTCGATGGCCAGTGGGGAGAGACGACCAGAAAAGACGCCCGTCAGGAACAAATCGCAGTTACCATGGGCAGCGATTTTAATGATGATAGAGGCAATGCCATCATCTCCTTGAATTTCATGAAGCGCGATCTGATTCGGGAGAACTCACGCCCCTTTTTCGCCAACGCCAACCCGCAAGCGGTGTTGCCAACCGGCTCCTTCACGGTGGATCCAACCAACCTGCCGACCCAAGCGGCCGTGAACGCGGCCTTTGCTCAGTACGGAGTAGCGCCTGGGACCGTGCTCAACACGCGAAGCCTCGGTTTCAATGACTACGGTAACGGTGCGCCGATCACCCTTTTCCCGCTGACGGGGCCCATCGTGAATTATCTGGGACCCGGTCGGCCATACATCCTTCAGACTCCGACTTCGCTGACGTCCGCGGCGGGACAATACATTTCGTTGGTCCAGCCATTGGACCGTTACGATGTATACGCGAAAATGAACTACAAACTGACCGATCACGTCCAGGCTTACTCGCAGTTCTACTTCGCGCAGAACGACGTTGCGACGACCGCGGGCCCGACCACGCTCACGTCGCAGATATCTCCCGCTAATCCCTTCGTTCCCGCGGCTCTCCTGCCTATTCTTGCTTCCCGACCCAATCCCAACGCGCCGTTTACCTTCACCCAGACCGCCGGTGAGTTTGGTATGAGGTCGTTTTCGTATCGATACAGTACGTATCAACTCCTGACCGGAATCAAGGGTGATTTCGATCTGTTCGGAACGGGCTGGAATTGGGATGTGTATGGTTCGTATGGAACTACGACCGACATATTCGCGACTTCATCGAGCACGGACCAGAACGTCGTTAACCTGCTTACCCTCGCGGCAGATGGTGGCGCATCCCAAGGCTGTGCCTTCAATCCGTTCGGCTTCAACAACGCTATAACACAAACCTTCCAACTCTCTGCTAGTTGCAGGAAACTTCTGGAGCGTCAGCCGAAAGATGAGACGGACCTGTCGCAGAAGGAAATTCTCGCTGAGTTAGGGGGTCCCGTAGCGCATTTGCCCGCCGGCGACGTACAGATTTCGGCAACCGCCGGGATCAGGGGTTATGGTTACGTGTTCGAACCGGATGCGCTGGAATTTTCCGAGCTGCAGCAGGGCGGAACGAATTTCGCCGTGTATACGAATGCAAGCGACTCGGTCAAGGAAAGCTCCCTCGAAGTAGAGGTGCCAATTCTCAAAGACAAGCCCTTGGCGAAAGTGCTGAATATCGATGTGGCCGGGCGGTATTCCGACTACAAGAGCACGGGCGGAACCACGACCTACAAGGCGGACATGGAGTGGGCACCCGTGTCTCCGTTCCACTTTCGCGGTGGATATGAGCGCGCTCTGCGCGCCCCGAACCCGGCCGAGCTCTACGGCGCTGCTACGCAAGTGCAGACCACGGTGGGTTCGCCTCCTTCCGCCGGAGATCCTTGCGACGTTCGTACCGCCGTCCGCAACGGTCCGAATGCCGCGGCGCTGCGCGCGCTATGCATTGCAACGGGAGTACCCGCGGCGCTGGCAGACAGCTATGAGTTCACCAGGACTACCACCGGCGCCGAAACAGTCGGTAATCCCGCTGTAAAGCCCGAACTTGCCAACACCTATACGATCGGCGGTGTGTGGTCTCAGGAACTTGG
>DATDIL010000003.1:0-16207 GCA_036521075.1 Steroidobacteraceae bacterium
CTCAATCTCAAGTTGGGCGGCGGCTGGACGATCTCCAACACCTTCCTGTTCGATGGCGGCTGGATCCCCACGAATGCGCTGGTGAACAACGGCAACCCCCAGGCGCTGAGCGATTTCATCGCCGGGCTATCGACGATCACGGGTGTCTTGACGCCGGCGCAGGTCCAGGCGCACTACCTCAATGGCGGGGCCGTTCCGATGAGCACGAGTGTGATCACCGAGCAGGTATGGCAGGTCCGCAAGAAGCTCACGAACCTCACGGATGAATTTCGCGTGGCCAAGGAACTCTTCGACGGCAATATCTTGACCTTGGGTGTGTATGCAGCCCATTACACGGACAACGACGCGTGGTCGCTGGATTCGAATGTGTTGATGAACAACGCGCCTAATGCGAATCCCATCATATTGCAGGGCGTCGCCGGTGGAAATATTTACAACGTAACGAGTGCTCAGGGCATTGTGAACGCCAATGGGGGTTACCAAATCCTCGAGCAAGGCAAGGCCACCAATGTTGCCGCCTATCTGTCCGACTCATGGAAAATCAACAGTTGGTTGTTGGATGCCTCGGTTCGCCTCGAACATATTGACCTGAATCAACAAACAACCAACCTATCGCCGGTACAGATGGGGTCGAACTTCGATTTGTGGGACAACGCGGTTGAACTGCCCAACGGGACATATTCCTACGGGCATGAACACAACACCATGCCGACGTTCTCGGTGGGCGCCAACTACGAATTCACGGACCATATGAGCGCGTATGTGCGCGTCAATGACGGTGTGTTCTTCGACAACTTCGATGCAGTCCGTTGCAATGTGTACAACGGCTCGAACGGCTGTCCCGCGAATGCACCTCTCAGCTCGGTGCGCAATTACGAAGTCGGTTTCAAGATCCAGAATCCTTATATGTACATAGACGCCGCGGTTTACGACAAGGAATTCACGGGCCTGGCGTATCAGCCCATCGATCAGAACCATGTGCCACTCGCTCCGAATTCGACTTACGGCTCCACGGCGCGGGGCGGACGGGTCATCGGCAGCGTAAATCCGTTCGCGGGGTCCGACCTCCAGCCCATCAGGGACTTCAAGATCGCCATCAATGCGGAGTACGAGAAGGCCCACTACAAGGATTTCCAGGGTTGCTTCTTCTACCAGGACATCAACCTGGTAACCCGCTGCGGCACCATCAACGGCCAACAACTCGCGCGCTTGCCGAACTTCCAGATTCGCGTGACGCCGAGCGATACGCAGGTCTTCAACTGGGGGTCGATCACCGAGTACGTGACCTACGAGCACGTCGGTCAGCACTTTCAGGACAACACGGGACTGAACCCCTTGCCCAGCTACTACGACTTGGCAGCCGGTATCGTCGCGGATTTCGGCGACAATTGGGAGCTTCGTATGATGGGCTCGAACCTGACCAACCAGCTGGGTCTCACCGAGGGCAACGCCCGTTTCGGCGGAAACACCGCCCAGAACGGTGTCAACTTTGGACGGTCGATCCTGGGCCGCGAGGGCAACATCGAGTTGAAATACAAGTTCTAAGTTAAGTGATTTCTCCCCTCGCGGCGGCGCGAGGGGAGATTTAGTTTTGATGCTCGCGGAATCCGCGAGGACTTCGTCTGCCATTGTCCGGGACGAGGTCGAATGCGACGGTGAGCCGCGGCTGGTCGCTGTGAAACGGCAGCGTGCCGTGCCAGAAATACGACGGGAAGAGCACTAGCCGGCCAAGTTCCGGCCGCACAGAAAACTCGGCGTCCAGTAGGGGCGTCGTGATCATTCCCGGCGCGCCGAAACTGAGAATTCCTTCCTCGGTATGCCCTGCTCTCATGCTGTCCGGCAGCTGAATATAGCAAGCAGATGATATCCATCCGCGAGGATGCACGTGGCTGGTGTGATAGCCGGCGCTGTGCAGGCGCACCGACCAGCTGCCGTTGAAACGCGAAGCGCCGCGGTTGCGACGCCGTAAGGGATCGGCTCCCTGGCCAATCGAATCGCGGTAGCGCGCGATCGGTGCGGCACAGGCGTGGAACAGCGCCTGAATGACCGGATCCTGACTGCGCGAAAGATCTTGGGTCGTTTCGGTGCCCTGGCGCAGCGACTGGTACAGGAGCCGATGGCCGTGCGGATTGTGGAGCGCGCCGAGGCGCGCAGTAAGTTCTGCCAGAAAGCCCGCGAGATCAGACCACCCTGGCGGCGTTTCGAGAGACTGCGACACCACCATTTCGTCGTAGTCGCACAGCATCTCATAGCCGGCATCGCCCAAAAGTCGCAGCGCGGTCGTTTGCATCGCAATGAGGTACTGATCGTCGGGAGTCGCCTTGAGCAGGACCGCGCACTCACTGAGCGCCGCAGCGCCGTCCCCCACACCGAGGTGCGCAGCACAAAGAAGTTTGCGGGCTGCCGGGTTGTTGGGTTGCGCCAGAAGGGCCTGTTCCGCGAGTGCCAGGGCCGTGACGGGCTCAAAATCCAAGGCGGCCAATCCCGCGCGGATCAGCAATGCGGGAGGCGGCTGAGGTCGTGCCGCGCGCTTGGCGAGACAAAGGTAAGCCGCACGCGCATCGCCCGCTCCCTGCAGCAGGGCCGCCTTGGTGGCCCACAGAGCATCATCATGCTCGTATTTTTCGAGTGCCCGATCCAGATCCCGCGTGGCCTCGCTGATGTCGCCGGTGCGCATCCACACCAGTTGCGCCAGGCTGTCGTGCGCCTCGGCGCGGCGCGGCTCCAAGCTCACGCATTCGCGCAAGGCCAGCTCGGCTTGATCGAATCGCTCCAACGCGATGAGGCTGCGGGCATGCGTGTGCTGCAGCGCCGCCGTCGGTCGGGTGCGGGACAAAGTCTGACGCACCACGCGCTCGCCCTCTTCCGGCTGGTTGACCGCATTCAGCGCGATCGCCAGGGTATGGGCTGCGCCGTGGTTTTCCGGCGCGAGCGCCACGAGACGACGATAGTTCGCCACCGCCTCGCCTTCGCGCCCCAGAGCGGCGTATGCCGCCACGTGCAGCGCCGACAATTCGTCATCGGCCTCACCGCCATTGCACCAGCGCGTGGCGATGTCGAGCGCCGCCGCCGGCTGGCCTGCGTCCATGAAGTGGCGCACCAACAGCAGTGCTGCCCGCGGATAGCGAGGGAAGCCTTCAAGTGCACGCTGCAATAGGAGTACGGCCTCGGCGCCGCGGCCCGCCGTCAGCAATAGCTCCGCAAGGGTGGTCAGTGTGGGAGCCCATTTCGGGTCGATTTCGAGTGCATGCCGCAACAGCGACTCGGCTTGACCCGGATCGCCCAATACTTGTTTGGTACCCGCCAACAGTCGCAGGCCTTCCACGTAATCAGGGTTTGCGGCCACCAGAGATTCCAATTGTGCGTGCGCTGCGCTGTATTGACCGGCCTGCAGCAGGCCGCTGATGCGGCGCATGGACTCGGACAGCGCAACGGACATGGAAACCTCTGCGGGGCCCTTGGTCAGCGAGATTCATTCTCGTGGTTGCCCCAACTCCACCCGTAAATTGTACTGCCTGCGGCATGCTCTGACACATCGCGTGGCCGGTCGCTGCAGAAAACCGCGTACTGCACCAAAGGCGGCGATCTGACATCTATGCGCACATCCCTACGATTTCTCTGCACGGGCCGTCACGCCGGCGCTCGACCTGACAGTTGCATACTATGCCTACAATCAGAAATCCAATGCGGCCAAACGGCCGGCCGGTGTCACATGACGAAGGCCGCGTTCATTGCGCTCGCGCCTCACTTTGTTTGACTTCGAATTCCCTCCGGCCGCCTTGCCAGGAATATGCAACGATAGGTCCATAAATTGGAGGTGAGCCGTGATTTCTTGGGCTATAGCGAAGCGCGCGCATGGGTTGGCATGCGCAGTGGCTGCCACCGCAGCACTATTCATGGGGGCGGCCGAAGCGCAGACAAACCCAAGTCTGTTTCAAGACATGCAGTGGCGCAACATCGGCCCATTTATTGCCGGGAAGGTGGATTCGGTGTCCGGAGTCAACGGACGCCCGGGGATTGCGTATGTGGGTACCGACAATGGAGGTGTCTGGAAGACCGTAAACGCCGGCGCCACCTGGTTGCCGGTTACCGATGCAGTGCAGGTTGTCCGGGGCTTTACCGCATTGGCGGTGGCGCAGTCGCAACCGTCCGTTGTCTATGCGGGCACCGGGAGTGTGTTTGGTTCCAACTATACCAGTGGTGTCTGGAAATCCACCGACGCAGGAGCGCACTGGCAGAGTGCCGGATTGCAAAATGCCGGCGCAATCGCGTGGTTACTCGTGGACCCGCAAAATCCTGACTGGGTGCTGGCAGCCACGCGCGGAATCGATCATCGTCAAGGGGGAGCACGCGGCGTGTTTCGCAGCACTGACGGAGGACGAACGTGGACACTGGTACTGAATGCCGAGCCCGAGTCCGGCGCGACCTATCTATCCTGGGCAAGCGATGATCCGCGGGTAATTTTCGCTACGGTGACACAAACCTACCTGGCTCCCGGAGTTTCGAGTCGTTCGCTCTTCGATCATCCGCGACCAACAAGCCTGTATAAGTCCAGCGACGAGGGCGTGACCTGGACAAAGCTAAAGGGTCGCGACCAACCTGAACTACTCGGGGAGACTTCAGTCGCGGTGGGCACCCATGCCCGGCGCGTATACATGTTGAACCGCGCAGGGCTTTACCGGTCGGACGACGGTGGCGCGAGTTGGTCGGTGGCCACCAAGAGGATTTACACATCGAGCAAACAAGTTCTGGTGGATCCGCAAGATCCGGATGTCGTCTATACGATGGGTACCTGTGTCTACAGATCCACCGATGGTGGTCATACGTTGGTCGCTTTTAAAGGTGCGCCCGGCGGTGATGACCCGAATCAGTGGTGGATTGATCCCACTGACTCGAACCATATCGTGTACGGCGGCGATCAAGGGGCGTCGGTCAGTCTCGATGGCGGTCAGACGTGGAGTTCGTGGTACAACCAAAAAACGGCTGAAATCGAAAAGATCACCACCGACAACCGCTATCCCTACTGGATATACGGCAGCAAGCAGGACAGCGGCACGTTTGCGATCGCCAGTCGAGGTTCGCTCGGACAGATCACCAACCTTGATTGGTTCCCACTGCCCGGTTGGGAGACAGGGTTTGTGACTGTCGACCCTGCCGATCCTGACGCCATATTCATGAACGGCCCTTTGGGATTCCTACAAAAAGTAAATCGCAAAACATGGGGCGCGCAGAGCATCGATTTTGGCGTGGGCACCATCAGTCGGGTTACCGATACGGACTTTCGACGCGCAGTTTCTGCTCCCATCGTTTTCTCACCGCAGAACCAGAGTGTGTTGTATTACGGCACTCAGAACATTTGGGAGAGCCAGGACGGTGGTGATCACTGGCGAAAAATCAGTCCAGACCTTACCGCCCATCCAGGAAAGCCACCATTGCCCAATCCGGAAGGAGTCCATCACGGTGACGCACTGGTGGCGTTGTCGCCCTCAAGCGTGCAAGCCGGGGTCATATGGACGGGCAGCAACAATGGCGTTCTCTATCTGACGGAAGACGGCGGGAAGCAGTGGCTTGACGTCACTCCACCCGATATGTCGATTTATGGCGTCATCAACGTACAGGCGTCGCGATTCAACCCATCCGAGGCCTACGCAGCGGTGCGGAATGATGCCATCGGTGATTATTCCCCGCACATCTATCGCACGCGCAACTTTGGCAAGTCATGGGAGGACATCGTTATGGGACTGCCGACAGATGAGCCGACCGGCAGCTTTGTGCGAGCGTTGCAGGAAAGCGATCACAAACGCGGTTTGCTGTTCGCGGCCACTGAAACGTCGGTTCACGTGTCGTTCGACGACGGCGATCACTGGCAATCGCTACGCCTGAACCTTCCAACGACCTCATTTTATGACTTGGCAATCCACGACCGCGATCTGATTGCTGCAACCTACGGGCGTGGAATATGGATTCTGGACGATATATCGCCGCTCGAGCAGTTGAACGCGGAGCTTGAGGATCCAGAAGTGATCTTGTTCCGTCCGCGAGCCGCGACCCGTGTCGAGTCGAACATCAACCAGGACACTCCGTTTCCGCCCGAGGTTCCTCATGGAAAGAATCCACCTCAAGGAGTTGTGATCGACTTTTATCTGAAACAGTCTGCGCAGAATGTGCAGCTACAGATTTTCGATGTCGAGGGGAATCTGGTGCGTTCCTTTTCGAACGCTCCGTTTAAGCCGCTCGATCCACCCCTGCCACCCGCGCCTGCTTTTTGGGCACGGCCATCGCGGCCATTGCCAGAGACTGCGGGTGAGCACCGTGTGAGCTGGGACATGCGTTTCCCCACGCCTCCTGCCCTGTTCTTCGATCAGTCCATCGGAGCAGTGCCGGAAGATACGTCATTTATCCCGGAAGGGCCCATGGCGCTGCCTGGCGACTACAAGGTGAAACTGACCGTCGACGGAGTTTCCTACAGTCAGCCGGTGCTACTGCAACAGGATCCGCGGCTTGACCACTCGCCTGCGGCGATGGATGGCATGCGCCGGCAATTGGCTCTTTCGCAGCGAATCATCGCGGTCATTTCCGCCAGCAAGAGCGCGTACGAACAGGCGAACGGGTCAGAAGCGAAACTGTCATCGCCGCGGGCAGGTGTGTCGAGTAAATCATTGAAAACGCTGCGGACGCGAATCGCCGAACTGGCCGGCACCACCGAAGACGCGTCCGTCGGCCTCTCGGGCGGGTCCTACGCGGTGCCACCGGTCAAGGGCGTTACCAGCTTCAGCAGGATCAATGGACAGGCATCGACTCTGCTGGGGATGGTCGAATCCACCAGTGCTCAGGCACCCGTGCCATCCTTGTACCGGACCTACTCGGATCTGTGCAGGGATTTTAATGCCACGTTAGGCGCTTGGCAGTTGTTGCAAGCAAAGGTGGCAGTGAATGCGGGTTTAAAGCATGCCGACCACAGACCGGGCGTCGACTCCGCGACAGTTGCTGCACGGCCAAGTGACTTTTGCGAGCCGTTGACAACTGATCGAGGCGCCACAAACCGCTTGAGTCCGTAGCCGCTACAGGGGCTAGGATCAACCCGTGGACCACAGCCGTGGCGCACGGTGCCCACAAGAGGAGATCTTCCGCCCGAATTGGGAAATGCTTGACAATACGATATTCCTCGAAATATCGTATCGCTATGAAAACACCCGAAGTCATCGAAGCGTTGGGCGCCTTGGCGCACCAGCATCGCCTCAGCATTTTCCGGTTGCTGGTGGAGCGCGGGCCTGCTGGATTGCCCGCCGGCAAGATCGCCGGACGCGTGGGACTGGTGCCCTCGTCTTTAACCTTCCATCTGCAGAATCTGCAGCGCGCGGGATTGCTCGCTCAGCGGCGCGAGAGCCGCCAGCTGATCTACTCGGCGGACTTCACCGCCATGACGGCGCTTGTCGGCTATCTCACGGATAACTGCTGCGCTGAGAGTGCTGCGGAATGTTGTCCGCCGGCACGGCAACCTAAGGCTGTGAAACGCCCGGCGAAAGCGGCATAGAAGACCATGCCGGACGTACTCATGATTCGAGAACGACCTCCGCGTTTAAGCGTTGTGGCACTGCTAGAAGCGGAAGGATTACCGGCGTCTGACTTGACTGAGGGGCACTTGGAGCACTTCTTCTTTACCGGCACCGATGGCGCACCGAGCGCGCTGGTGGGCCTTGAGATCTACGGTGATGCAGCGTTGCTGCGCTCCCTGGTCGTGAGTGCCGCGGCCCGCACCCAAGGCTTAGGCTCGGCGCTCGTACAGCACGCGGAAGAGCATGCCGTCACGCAAAGGGTGCACTCGCTCTATCTCCTCACGACAACGGCAGAGGCTTATTTCGAGCGTCGAGGCTATCGTCGCGTCGACCGATCGGAAGCCCCTCCCGCCATCCAATCCACGCGCGAATTCTCGAGCCTTTGCCCGTCGAGTTCCGCATTGATGATCAAACGACTCTAAGCCGGTGAGCTATGAAACGACTTCACGTGCACGTCAGCGTCAAAGACCTGCCCGCCTCGATCCGCTTCTATCGGACCCTGTTTGGCGCCGAACCGGTCGTGACCCAGCCCGACTATGCCAAATGGATGTTGGATGACCCGCGGGTGAACTTCGCAATATCGGTGAATCGACAACCGGTGGGCGTCAATCACTTGGGCTTCCAGGTCGAATCCGATGAGGAACTGCGCGGCTTGCGAGCGCAACTCGAGGCGGCTGATAGGCGCATGGTGGAGGAAAACGAGCAGCCCTGCTGTTACGCGAAGTCGGACAAGTACTGGGTTACCGATCCGACCGGGATCGCGTGGGAAACATTTCATACTCTAGGCCGCATCCCGGTATATGGCGAAGATACCGCGGTGTTCAACCACGGCGAATCCGCCACGCCGGTCGAAGCACCCGCCTCCGGATGCTGTGTTCCCGCGCAGCGAGCACAACCTGCCAGTTGCTGCGAAAAATGAACGCTCCAAGGGCTTACAACGTGCTTTTCTTGTGCACCGGCAACTCGGCGCGAAGCATCCTGGCCGAATCGCTCCTAAATCACTGGGGGAAGGGCAAATTCCGTGCCTTCAGCGCGGGCAGCTTTCCCAAAGGTCAAGTTCACCCGCTGGCGATTGAACTCCTCAGGCGCATGAACCTGCCGGCAGAACGATTTCGTAGCAAGAGCTGGGATGAGTTCGCTGCCCCCGCCGCGCCGCCAATCGATTTTATCTTCACCGTGTGCGATAACGCCGCCGGCGAGGTCTGCCCCATCTGGCCCGGCAAACCCATGACGGCGCACTGGGGCGTTGCGGACCCCGCGGCCGCGGAAGGTAGCGATGCGGATAAGGCATTCGCGTTCCGTAGGGCGCTCAAAGAGCTTGAAACGAGAATCAAGATCTTCGTCAATTTGCCCATCGAGTCGCTCGATCGCATGACGCTCAAGGCAAAGCTTGGTGATATCGGAAAAAGTACGGCCACTGAGATCGCTTAGCATGCTACGCCGAGCACTCATGGCGGAGGGATTGGGCTCGCTTCTGTTGGCCGCGACCGTGATTGGGTCCGGCATCATGGCCGAGCGACTCGCGGGCGGCAATCTTGCAATAGCGCTGCTGGCAAATACAGCGGCCACTGTCGCGGCGCTTGCTACGCTGATCGCACTCTTAGGACCCATCAGCGGCGCGCACTTCAATCCAGCGGTTTCAGTTATTGAGGCCTTGCGCGGGGGTTTACCTATCCCTAAGGCGCTGGGGTACATCGTCGTTCAAATTGTTGGTTGCTGTTTGGGTGCCCTGCTCGCGCATGCGATGTTTGAGATGCCCCTAATTGAAGCTTCCGTACATTTGCGGACCGGTCCTGCTCAATGGCTCTCGGAAGGCGTTGCGACGGCGGGGTTGATCCTGGTGGTCATTGGATGCTCGAAGCCTAACGAGGCAGCTTGGAGAGTCGCGGCCTGGATCGGCGCCGCATACTGGTTTACGGCATCGACCTCGTTCGCCAATCCCGCAATCACGATAGCGCGCTCGCTGAGCAATTCGTTCGCTGGCATTGCACCGGCGCACGTGCTCGCCTTTATTGCGTCCCAGTTGATTGGCGCCCTAGTGGGCCTGCTGCTGGCCAAAATGCTTGGGATCGGGAAACAAGCGACGGCTTCGGAAAGGAGCACATGTCCCACTATCCGCGACGTTAATCAATTTTCTGCTGGAGCGCCTTGACCGCGTCAACTAAGAAAGCGCGCTTTTCAATTGCTGCCTTCAATCCGGCCGGATCCGCTGCGTCATCGGCCGCACTATCGCCCGCCACTTTGATTACGACTTTTCCGCGGGCATGGCCTTGCTCCAGGTAGCGGATCGCTTCGGGCACTTCGCTCAGTGCATATTGTCGGTCGATGACCGGGGTGATCTTGCCAGCCTGCATCAGATCGCGCAGCGCATCGAGATCCTCCGGGTTCAGATTGGCAAACAAAACAATGACCTGTCGGCTGACGAAATGCGCGTAAAGCCACGCATCGAGGGAGCCGGTTAGGGGTCCGAGCCAGCGGCCTTTGTCCAGCGACCCAGCGATGACCAGCGAGCCATGGGGATTCAATACGCGGCGGTAGTCGGATAGTGAATGAGTCCCGACGAGGTCGATGATCAGGTCATATCGCAGCGATTCCTTGGTGAAATCCTCTTGGGTGTAGTCGATGACCCGATCCGCGCCGAGGGCTCGGACCATCGCCAAATTCCGGGTGCTGCACACGCCGGTGACTTTTGCCCCGTATGCCTTGGCAATTTGCACGGCAAACGTCCCGACGCCGCCTGATGCGCCATTGATCAACACCGTCTGTCCCGGCTGAATCTTGCCTTTGTCGCGCAGTGCTTGCAGCGCGGTGTGGGCGGCGATCGGCACCGCCGCGGCTTGCTCGAACGTCACATTGGCGGGCTTCATTGCCACCGAACCGGCCTCCGCAACACTCACGTATTCGCCGAACGCACCAGTCCTGCCGCCGAACACTTCATCGCCCGGCTTGAAGCGTGTAACGTCCTTGCCCACCGAAACCACCGTACCGGAGAAGTCAACGCCCATGTGAATGTCTTCGGGTGCGCCAATTCCGACCCCTGCGCGCATCAAGTAGGGCTCGCCGCGCATGTAATGCCAATCCAACGGATTCACGGACGCCGCGTGCACTTTAACCAGCATTCGCTTGTCTGCGGGTGCAGGTTGGGCGATGTCCTCGAGCTTGAGCACGTCGGGGGATCCATAGCAGCGATACACGATTGCCTTCATCAGCGGCGTACCCGCCGGCGGTGGTTGTGCCGCTGCGCAAGGCGAATTGTGACTGAGCGTCAGGGCCCCGCCTAAGGCCATCGCCGCCGCCAATACCAACACCGCGCTCAACACTTTGTACCTTAGCTTCATAACCCAAGCTCCCTATGCGTCGCGACCGGATCGCCCCAAGGAAACTATCGTCTTACGGCGCTGTCGCTACCAGCGTCGTGCGACGACTGACGGCGAAGTGGGAATGAGTCACGATTCACGCCGACAAGCGGCGGGGCCGGCAGCTTAAGTGGCGTGTTGCGCGCGCGACTGTGCGCGCGATTGCACTATAGTGGCTCCATGCTGATTCATGATGCGCTCGCACGAAGAGGTGGGCCGCCTGCGTTGTTAGGCTGGCCTCGCGTACGTGTCGCCCTCCTCGCCTCGACGGTCATTGGACTAATCGCCAGCCCGAACTTTGTCGTGCCTTACTATGTGGTGGTCAGCCGCGTCATGGTGGTCGGTTTCGCCGCCCTGCTCGCCTTTGGGCTCTTCGAGCGCTGGCCCGCACGCCTGCCAGACTGGTTTGCGCGATGGGTGCTGCAAGTGTTGGCGATCGTGTTGGCAGTGCCGGTAGCGGTCTATTTGGCCTATTGGCTCACCACCGGCGGACACCCGCAGCTCGGAGCGGCCAGCGGTCGCTTGCAAGGCTATTTTGAACTGACATTTACGGGCATCTTGTTCGCCCCTTGGATTGCGGTCGGTGCCCTCGTGAGGCAACGCGACACCTTCGCCCGCGAACAGGAAACTGCCTTCGCCCTTGAGCGCAGCGAACTCGAACGCAGGGCTTTGGATGCCCGCTTCCGTCTGCTGCAGGCGCAGGTCGAGCCGCACTTCTTGTTCAATACGCTGGCCAACGTGCAGACGCTGGTCGAGTTGGGTGCTCCGCAAGCGGCCAAAGTGCTAAAAAGCCTGATCGCCTACCTGCGTGCTGCGCTACCGCGGCTGCACAACACGGTGACCCCGCTGGATCAGGAGTTGGAGCTGGTTCGTGCCTACCTGGAGCTGATGCACATGCGCATGCCCGATCGATTGATGTTCGAAATGCGCGTAGACGCAACGCTGCTCAAGCTTCAATGCCCACCGATGACGCTGCTGACGCTGGTGGAAAATGCTGTGCGTCACGGAATCGATCCCAGCGAAACAGGCGGGAGTATCGTTATTGAGGTACGGCTGGAATCGTCTCGCTGCCTCGCTAGCGTCACCGACACCGGCGTTGGCCTTAAGGCGACAGGACGCGAACTCGGTACCGGTCTAGCTTCGTTGCGCGAGAGGCTGCAGCTGACGTTCGGCGCAGAGGCGCAGCTCGTCTTAAGCGAGGTCGTTCCGCATGGTGTACGCGCCGAAGTATCATTCCCGGCTCGAAAAACGCAGCCATGACAGCACCGAGACCGACCGCCTTGATTGCCGAGGATGAACCGCTGCTGCGCGAGTCGCTGGAACAACAGTTAGCGCTGGTATGGCCGCAACTTGCTGTTGTGGCGCGCGCCCGCAACGGCCGCGAAGCGATGGAGCAGTTCGACGCGCATCATCCGGATGTTTGTTTTCTCGATGTGCATATGCCCGGCGTGACTGGCTTAGAGGCGGCACGCCACATCGGTCACCGCGCACATTTGGTCTTTGTCACGGCCTACGATCAGTATGCCGTGCAGGCGTTTGCCCAGGGCGTGCTCGACTATCTGGTGAAACCAGTGGACGCCGCGCGCCTCGCGCAAACGGCGGCAAGATTGCAGGAAAGGTTGCGCACTGCCATGGCCGCGGTCAATACCGAAGTGCTGCTGCAACAGCTTGCGACGACGCTGGAGCAGCAGACCGCGTCCGCGCCGCTGCGATGGATCCGCGCGTCGGTGGGCCAGACTGTCACCCTCATTCCGGTGCCGGACATCGACTTCTTGCGTGCCGACGAGAAGTACACTGTGGTCGCGTGGCATGAAGCAGGCATGCTGCGCGAAGCGGTTATCCGCACGCCGCTGAAGGAACTCGCCGCGCAGCTCGACCCAACGCAATTTGCGCAGGTTCATCGATCCGTGATCGTCAATTTGAATTCAATCGCGCGCGTCGTGCGCGGGTCCAACGAAACCGCCGATGTTCATTTGAAAGGCCGCGCCGAAGTACTGCCAGTGAGCCGCAGCTACCTGCATCTTTTTCGCCAAATGTGATCCGCGCGGGCGCGAGGCTCTGCCGGCTGCCTTGCTAAGTGAATGGCTGCTCGAAGCGACGGGGGATGGATTGGTGAGTCCCACCGCTGAGTCGGAGGGCACTCGGGACCCTGCTTTGAATTCTCGCGGTGCTCGGACTTGAGAGCGACCTCGACACGCTAGCACGCGACGATAAGGCCAGTCGCCTCCTTCAAGACCAAGCGCTCCCGGTGCGCCGCCGTCGCCGCAGCGCGCGCGCAGGCACCGAATCTCAAGAAGCGCGCACCATGACGGACCAAGTGGAAGTGTGGCGATTAAGCGGGAACGTACGTCAATCTAATTACGTCGTCGCCAACGAGATCGCTGGAAACAAGGCGGAGCGGCGGCCTAGGACCGGCGAAGAATCGCGTGCCGCGACCAAGTACGATGGGGCGAAGGTAAAGCCGATACTCATCAATAAGGCCAAGGTTGGTTAGGCTTCCTGCCAAGTCTGGTCCGGCCACTTCCATCTCCCCAACTAGCTGAGCCTTCAGCCGCCTTATCGCTGCTTCAATATCACCCTCGACAAGCGTGGCGTTGGGCCCCACTGATTTCAATGACCGCGACACAACCCACTTCGGTTGGCTCCGCCACAGCGCCGCGAAGTCGTGATCCTGACCGTCCCAATCCGGATGGTCTTCGTCCCAATAACGCATGATTTCGTACGTGCGGCGACCATAGACAGTGCCTGCAAGCTCGCGCGCGTGCTTTAGGAGGTGACGAGAGAGCGCGGGACCAGGTGGCCCGATTTCCAGGTGGTCGACGTATCCGTCCAAGGACTGCTGCAAACCGAATATAAGCTTTGCCATGCTCTCACCCCCGTTTCGTGTCTAGGCTCTGCGTAGACGACGAACCGCCGGATTGGAATTCAACAAATAGCTACAGAAAATTTTCCGGGCCGCATTCAAAGCAGCTCGCGCATCCGGAGCCGCTACAGAAATTTCGTCTAGCTGAAATGAACGGCCGTTTTCCGGCTTCGCTTTATCAACGCGGATGTCTCAGTCTGGCCGACAGTCGCAGTCCAGTCAAACTCCTACGAAGCTTGATCCTAACCCCACGCCCTAAGTGCACGGACTAAGAAACCCACGCGGGCGACGGCCCCGATCACGACCGCACAAAGCGCGAATGCCACGCCTAATTGAACGTTGGAATCGAACCCCACGGTCGATGCCGCGCTCAAGCAAGTCGGCGCCGACCCTCCGTTGCCAAGATTTTTGTATCGCACTGCCAATCAGCTGGACCCTCCCTAGCGGCCAGTAAATCCACACATACTGCCGAGAGCGCCTTGTCCGGGGACAATCAGCAATGAAGACCGAGCGTGCGCAAAGGTGAATCGAATTGCCGACATAGCACATTGAGACTTGCCAACGACGCCATCGCACAGATATTGAACGAGTGATTCGTACTCTAGGGACACTCTGATTTACCGCGTCATTCCCGCGCACTAAATGCCTGATGGTATGAAACAGTGCCGTGCGGCCGAGATGAATCGAGCGATATCGCCTGGAAGTATTCAGGTGGAACATCCGGAAGAATGAGGTTCGGATCGGCCTGGAAGCCAAAGCGGCTGTAGTATTCGGGTTCCCCGAGCACTACACAGCCGGCCGCACGTTGCTCGCGAAGGATACGCAGAGCTTCGTGCATAAGGCGGGAACCCACGCCACGACGTTGATATTCAGGCAGCACTGAGATGGGACCGAGCCCGAACCAGCCAGACGCACCATTCGATATGGAGACCGGAGACACAGCCACGTGTCCGATCACGACGCCCTCAGCATCCGCGACGAGTGAGATCGAGAGCAGCCCTGCCTTACGCAAGGCGGTGACGATGAACTGCTCGGTGTGACTTGTGTGTGGCGCGTTCATAAACGCGGAGACCGTCACGGCCCTAATTGCCAGCCCATCAGCTGTGGTCTCATTTCTGATATTGATGTTCATTGGGACTATGCTGCTTCGTTCGCAAAAATAGCACAGGATCGGGCCGTAGGAAGTCGGGAGAGACGATGAATCAGCCAATTGAAGAAGCGGAGCGCGCAGGCTTCGACCTGAGCTTGGTCGAGGAGAGCTTGGGGTATTCATACGAACAGCGCGCGCTTTACCACCAGGCAGCGCTCAATCTGGCGCTTGAGATGGAAGACGCCGGCCGGCGGATGCGAGATTCTCGCCCAACGCGTCAATCACCAAACCATCTGGTTCGAAGCAGTGTGCTCGGCAACCGTGCGCCCAAAGTGCAGGTCCACCAATGTGCAGCGCTAGATCGATCCCGTCAGAAGGAAAAGCGGCCAATCCCTACGTCTCGGATACTCGCGTTGCCATAGTGCCGTCGGATGCGGCAATAACGAGGCTGAGCCGCCGTCGAAAGCTGGTTCTGCTCTGTCGTGATGTCCTGTCCGTCAAAATCGCCGAGCCGTAAATCTGCACCAACCGCAGAGCTACACTGACGTCACCAAACCCGGTGCTGTCAATTCGATTCATTTGCGCTTTCAGAGTCATGGTCGCTGTGTCTATGCTCGCCACAGTGCAGTGGGAGGCACAAGCTGTCCCCTCCCACATGCGTGCCCGCACACTTACGGGCGTGACCATGCCAGCGGGAACCCTGCGGCTCGCGGCGACAGCATTCACGATGGCGCCCCTTGAAGTCGCCCAGCGCCGCCGCTATCGCAGCGCGCACCTGGTTATCCGACTGGGTCAACTTTCGGTGAACGCCAACACGCAAGCGCCACCGCCTTGATGTTGGAAGTGAAGGTTTTGCAGGAGCATAAACCTACCGGCGCAGCGGTGAGACGACCGCCTAAGCGTAGCCCGATTCGCGTAACTTGGAAACCACGATACCCCATGGCTCGAGGATATGGTCATTCATGAGCGCACACGCTTCATCTGTTTTTCTTCGCTCGACGAGCTGGAGCAATTTGCGGTGCTCGCGCTGTGAGTCCGCGAAGGCACTCGTCATCTTCAGTTGATAATAGACGTAATAGACATACCGCTCAAGGCTGCGCTGCAACGAAAGGATCGTCGCGAGCTGCCGCGGACGCTCTGCGGCCGCGAAGAGGAGGGTGTGGAACGCGATGTTCAGCTCGGCCCATCGCTCCGGCTGGTTATCGATGCGATCCAGCGCTTGGGCGGCCTTCTGCAGGTCACCAACAGTGAGCTTCGGTATTGCGATGCGCAGCGCACAACATTCCAAGGCCGCGCGCATCTCGTTAAGCTCTTCGAGCTCTGCTGCAGAAAGCGCCGCGAC
>DATDIL010000004.1:0-40213 GCA_036521075.1 Steroidobacteraceae bacterium
CTACTGGGTAGATTCCGAAGCATTACTCACCCGTTCGCCGCTCGTCAGCATGTATTGCTACACCTGTTACCGCTCGACTTGCATGTGTTAGGCACGCCGCCAGCGTTCAATCTGAGCCAGGATCAAACTCTTCACTTGAAGTGCTTGAACATCGAAATGAATGGCTCAAAAAAGACTCATTGCTGGACTTCTTTGGTCACTCGGTCATCTGCACTCTTCACAAGGCATTGACGCGAGTCCCCACACAAGTTACCTGCCGAATTTTTAAAAAGCGTCCAGGTCGCTGTAGGACCAGGAGGTGTTCCCTCGAAAGGGGGGCGAAGTATAAGCGCTTACCGCCTACCGTCAACCCCTATTTGGGCTCGTTTTGCGGCGCTTTCAGGCTCATCCCGCAGACGCCGCGCGACTCGAGGGCGCGCAGTATAGCCAAGCTCTTTGGGCTGTCAACGCAGTGTCACGAAATAATTGTCGCACCCGCACCCGGTGCGGCAAGAATGCGTGAAAGCAGCACTTTACACACCATCGGCGCGCCAACCCACCCGCGCGCCTGTGCCCGGAAGGGGGGTTCGCCAGCCCGTCCCATGCGCGGCCGCGGCCGTGGCGCTCGCAGCAAGGCAAAACCGACTTTACCTGCAACTTGACAGTATAGGAATCGCGGGGGCGGCTAGCCGGTGAGCAGCTGCACCCGGGCGTAACGCCGGGTCCCCACCTGCAGCACATGATCCGCACCGGCGTGCAGGGTCAGGCCCCGGTCCGTGACCCGAGCGCCATCGATCTTCACCGCGCCTTCATCGATCTTGCGGTTGGCCTCGGAGGTGCTGGCGGCCAATCCGGCCGCCTTCAACACATTCGCGACCCGAAGCCCGCCTGCCGCGACCTTGAGCACGAGCGGGGTCAGGTCCGTCGGCACGGCCTTGTCACTGACGCGGGACATGAAGCCCTGCTGTGCAGTCTGCGCTGCCGCTTCACTGTGGAAGCGGGCGGTGATCTCGGACGCGAGCTCGAGTTTGATGTCGCGGGGATTGCGGCCCTGCGCTGCAGCAATCCGCAATGCCCCGATGTCGTCCAGGCTGCGGAAGCTCAGCAGTTCGTAATACCGCCACATCAAATCATCCGAAATCGACATGACCTTGCCGAACATCGATGCGGGCGGCTCGTCGATGCCGATATAGTTGCCGAGGGACTTGGACATCTTGTTGATGCCGTCCGTCCCCTCGAGCAGCGGCATGGTGATCACGACCTGGGGCTCCTGCGCGTAGGCCTCCTGCAGTGAGCGGCCCACCAGCAGATTGAACTTCTGGTCGGTGCCGCCCATCTCAACGTCGGCCTGCAATGCGACGGAGTCATAGCCCTGCGCCAGCGGATACAGAAACTCGTGGATCGCGATCGGCTGGCCGCCCTTGTAGCGCTTCGCGAAATCATCGCGCTCGAGCATCCGGGCCACGGTGTAGTGCGCCGCGATTTTCACGAAATCCGGCGCCGGCATGTTCGACAGCCAGCGCGAATTGAACTCGATGCGGGTGCGTTGTCGATCCAGGATCTTGAACACCTGCGCCTGGTAGGTGAGCGCATTGGCCTGCACTTCCGCGGGTGTGAGCGCCGGACGTGTCGCATTGCGACCGGTCGGATCGCCGATGAGTCCGGTGAAGTCCCCGATCAGAAAGATGACCTCATGACCGCGCTGCTGGAACTGCCGCATCTTGTTCAGCAGCACGGTGTGCCCCAGGTGCAAGTCCGGCGCCGTGGGATCGAATCCGGCCTTGATGCGCAGCGGGCGCTGCTGCGCCAGCTTGCGGACGAATTCTGCCTCGGGCAGCACTTCGTGGGTGCCGCGCTTGTACTCGGCCAGTTGCTCGGCCAATTGCGCGGCCAGCTGCGCGTTGACTTCCACCATGGTTCTCATTACGCCCGAAACGTGCAAGTCTAATCGATGCCCGAGTGACACAAAGCAAGATGCCGAAATTCGCCAATAACCGCGCCCCACTGCAGATCGTGGCCGTTGTCGCATGCGTGCTCGCGGGCATCCTGGGCCTGCGCGTCTTGATGACCCGAGGGCCCGCACCAGCGGGCCTGGCCGCCGCATCCCACCCCGCCAGCAGCCCCGCCACCCCGCAAACGAGCGCGCGGCTGGCGGCCGCGACCGCTTCGGCAGCCGTCATGCACTCGATAACCCCCAGCGAGCTGTCGACCATTCGCGTCATCGTCGGTCGCAACGACACCCTGGATCACATCTTCCGGCGCCTGGCCCTGAGCCTGTCGGACCTGGCATCGCTGCGCAGCCTGCCGGGCATCCGTGCCCATTTGGATACCTTGCACCCCGGTGAAACCCTGACGCTGGTCTCAAAGGCCGGCGCCCTGATGGGGCTGGAGCGGCGGCTGAACATAGAGCAGACCCTGAAAGTCGACCGGTCCCGGACCGGCTTCACGGCCAATGTGCTGCAGAACCCATTGGCGACCCGCGCGCGCACCATCAGCGGCCGCATTGACTCCTCACTCTTCGAAGCAGTGGCCGGCGCCGGCGGCCATGACCAGACGGCACTGAGCCTTGCGGACATTTTCGGTTACGACATCGATTTCGTGCTCGACATCCGGCCCGGTGACAGCTTTACGGTGACCTACAGCGAAGTATTGCAGGACGGCAAATATTTGCAGGACGGCCCGGTGCTGGCGGCGCGCTTCGTCAACCAGGGCAAGGAATACCTCGCGGTGCGCTATGTCGGCCCGTCGGGCAATGCCGATTACTACTCGCCGCAGGGGCGCAGTCTGCACAAGGCGTTCCTGCGTGCACCCTTGGAGTTCACGCGGGTAAGCTCGCCGTTCAACCTGCATCGAATGCATCCCATCCTCAACACCATTCGCGCCCACAAGGGTGTCGACTACGCGGCGCCCATCGGCACACCGGTGCGCGCCGCGGGCGATGGCCGCGTGCTGTTCGCCGGACGCCGCGGCGGTTACGGGAACCTGGTGGAGCTGGACCATTCCCGGGGCATCACCACGGTGTACGGGCACCTCTCGCGCTTCGCCAAGGGTCTGCACGCGGGTCAGCATGTCACCCAGGGCCAGGTCATCGCCTACGTGGGCATGACGGGCCTGGCGACCGGCCCGCACCTGCACTATGAATACCGGGTCAACGGCGTCTTCAAGAATCCGCAAACCATCAAACTGCCCGAAGCGCTGCCCATCGAGGGGCCGCAGCGCGCCGACTTCCTGGCCAAATCCGCCCCGCTGCTGGCTTCCCTGAATCCGCCGCCGGGTCCGAGCCTGGTCTCGCGCTAACGTGGCGCCTCCTTCAATCCCCATGGCCGTTTGTGTATGGTTATAACGTGGACGTCCCCGATCTCAAGGCGCCGAGCTGCTACATCAACCGTGAGCTCTCCTTCCTGGAGTTCAATCACCGGGTGCTGGCGCTGGCCTTCGATGACACCCAACCGCTGCTCGAGCGGCTGAAGTTCCTGTGCATTTGCTCGGGCAATCTCGATGAGTTTTTCGAGATCCGGGTTGCAGGGCTTAAGCATCTGCAGGAGCTGGGCAAGACTCAACAAACCCCGGATGCGATGTCGATACCGGAGCAGCTGGATGGCATCCACACCCAGGCCCAGACCCTGTGCGCCGAACAATACCGCTGCCTGAACGAGATCCTGCTACCGAAGCTGGCCCATGCCGGTGTCAGCCTGCAGTCGCGCTCCGCGTGGACACCCAAGACCCGACGCTGGCTCGAGAAATATTTCGCGAACGAGGTCGAACCGGTATTGAGCCCGCTCGGCCTCGATCCGGCGCGCCCGTTCCCGCGCATCCAGAACAAGAGTCTCAACTTCATCGTGCACCTGGACGGGAAGGACGCGTTCGGGCGCGATAGCGAACTGGCGATCGTCCAGGCGCCGCGTTCCCTGCCGCGGGTCGTGTCGCTGCCGGATGATACCCCCGGCCAGCCGCGCGGCTTCGTGCTGCTGACCAGCATCGTGCAGGCCTTCGTGCCGCGGCTGTTTCCGGGCATCGTGGTGAAGGGGTGCTATCAGTTCCGCGTCACCCGCAACAGCGACCTGTTCGTTGATGAGGAAGAAATCGACGATCTGCGCCGGGCACTGGAAGGTGAGCTCGCCCATCGACGCTACGGCGCTGCCGTACGCCTGGAGACGGCGCGCGACTGCCCGAAGGATATGATCAATTTCCTGCTGCAGCAGTTCGCGCTCGCCGATGTGGATCTGTATCGCATGCCCGGACCGGTCAATCTGAACCGCTTGTCGGCGCTCTACGATCTCATCCAGCGCCCCGACCTCAAGTACCCGCCGTTCACGCCCGGATTGCCGCGGCGACTGGCCAGCACCACCGATCTGTATTCAGTGATCCGCCACAAGGATCTGCTGCTGCACCATCCTTTCCAGAGTTTCGCGCCGGTCATGGACTTCGTGCGCCTGGCCGCGCAGGACCCGCAGGTGCTCGCAATCAAGCAGACCCTGTACCGCACCGGCCATGATTCCCCGGTCGTGGATGCCTTGGTGGCGGCGGCGCAGGCCGGCAAGGATGTGACCGTCATCGTCGAACTGCGCGCGCGCTTTGACGAGGAAGCCAATATCGAACTGTCGAATCGGCTGCAGGAGGCCGGCGCCCACGTCATGTACGGGGTGGTGGGTTTCAAGACCCACGCCAAACTCACGATGATCGTGCGCCGTGAGCCGGAAGGCATCCGCCGCTACTGTCATCTGGGCACCGGCAACTACCACCCGCGCACCGCCCGCGCCTATACCGACTACGGCCTGTTCACCTGCGATCGGGACATCGGGCAGGATGTCCACGAGATTTTCCTGCAGCTCACGAGCCTCACCCAGACCCCGACGCTCGGCCGCCTGCTGCAGTCACCGTTCACACTGCACACCGGCATGATCGAGCGCCTCGAGCGCGAGGCCGGGCACGCGCGCGCAGGGCGGCCGGCACGGGTGATCTGCAAGATGAACGCGCTGGTGGATCCGCAGACCATCGAAGCGCTGTATCGCGCCTCCGGAGCCGGTGTAAAGGTGGACCTGATCGTGCGCGGCATCTGCGCGCTGCGACCGGGCCTGCCGGGGGTCTCGGAAAACATCACCGTGCGCTCGGTGATCGGTCGTTTCCTCGAACACTCGCGGGTGTTCTACTTTGAGAACGGTGGCGAATCGGAGCTGTACTGCGCCAGCGCCGACTGGATGGAGCGCAATTTCTTCAGGCGCGTCGAGGTGGGCTTCCCGGTGCCGCGCGACGCCTTGCGTGAACGCATCCTGCGCGACCTGCAGCTGTATCTCACCGACAACACCCAGGCGTGGATTCTGCGCTGCGATGGCAGCTACGTGCGCACGGAGCCGGGAACCGCGGAGCCGGTGTGCGCCCAGAAGCAGCTGCTGGAACACTATGCGGCCGGCCCCGGCAGCGTGGTATGAGCGTTAAGCGCGCGAGGTACTGAACACGCGCAGGCGAAAGCCGTGCGGCTTCAGATGATCGATCTCCTGCTGCAGATCCGCGCTGGTCAGCGGATGCTCCCGCAGCCAGCGGGCGGGAAATTTCACTTCGAGGCTGCGCGGTTTGGCGCTCAGTTCGATATTGGGCATCGCGGCGGGACTGCGGCCCCGGTGCAGCAGCACTGCCAGTCGCAGCAACACGATCAGATAAACGGCACTGCGATCCCACGGCGGCACCAGCTCCTCGAGGCCCTCGAGCGTGAGCTTGCGGCGGTGACCGCCGATCAGCCGCGCCAGCAGCCGCTGCTCCTCGCGCGAGAATCCCGGCATATCCGCGTTCTCCGTCAGATATGCGCCGTGCCGGTGATAGCCATTGTGGGAGACGTCAAGTCCCATCTCGTGCAGGCGCGAGCCCCATTTGAGGCCCAGGTCCGCAAGCGGATCGGTCAACTTCCACGCCTCGCGTGTCGCTTCCAGAAATTCGATGGCCGTGGCTTCCACGCGTTCGGCCTGCGCGATGTCGACGTGGTAGCGGCGCTGCATCGCGCGCACCGTGCGCTCGCGGGCATCCTCGTCCGTGAGTCGCCCGACCATGTCGTACAGCAGGCCCTCGCGCATCGCGCCATCCGCAATGCGCAGCTCCTTGATCTCCAGAACGCTCAGCACTTCCATCAGGATGGCAAGGCCGCCGGGGAACACCGGACGGCGATCTTCGGTGAGGCTGGTCAGCTTCAACTCGCGCACATGACTCGCCTCGCCCATGTGCCGGAACACTTTCTCCAGGCCGGCGACCGTGATGGCCGTCGCGGTCGGATCAAGCTCGCGGACCACATCGCCAATGGCGCGCACCGTTCCGGAACTGCCGTACGAGGTCTGCCAGCCGCGGCGCCGGTAGGCCGCCTGAATGGGTTCAAGTTCCAGCCGCGCGGCCACGCGCGCGCTGTTCAACCGTTTGATCGACAGCTTCCCGTCACTGAAGAAGCGTTCGCTCACGGACACGCAGCCCATTTGCAGGCTCTCGAGCTCCAGCGGCTCGTTGCCCTCACCGATGATCAGCTCGGTGCTGCCGCCGCCGATGTCGCAGACCAGGCGCCGGCCCGCTTCGGTCGGCACCGTGTGCGCCACGCCCGAATAGATCAGGCGCGCCTCTTCCATGCCGGAGATGATTTCGATGGGGTGGCCCAAGGCCTCGCGGGCACGCTCCAGAAAGGCCTGTTTGCGTCGGGCCCGCCGCAGGGCATTGGTGCCGACAACGCGCACACTGTCGGCGTGCATGTCGCGCAGTCGCTGGCCGAAGCGCTGCAGACAGGCGAAGGCGCGTGCGGCGACATCCTTGTCGATGCGACCGTTTTCCTCCACGCCCGCGCCCAGGCGCACCATCTCTCGCAGGCGATCCATGATGACGATCTGGCCGTGGATATAGCGCGCCACGACCATGTGGAAACTGTTGGAACCGAGGTCGACGGCCGCCAGGATGTCGGGAACCGGATTGGCGGCCATGCGCGATCGCGGCAGAGAAAGGAAGGTTGAGAGGACCGAGGTCTGTGCGAGTTGCGGTCGTGCGCCCATCAAGCCGTGAACGACGACCCACACCCGCAGGTGGTGGTGGCGTTGGGATTGCGGATCACGAATTGCGCCCCATCGAGCCCTTCGCGGTAATCAATCTCGGCGCCCATCAGGTACTGCACGCTCATCGGATCCACGAGCAGCCGCACGCCCTGATTCTCCACACACAGATCCCCGTCCTGCAGGTTCTCGTCGAACTCGAACCCGTAACTGAGGCCCGAACAGCCCCCGCCCTGCACGAACACACGCAGCATCAGCTTCGGATTGGCCTCGGCGCTGATCAGGGCACCGACCTTGCGGGCCGCCGCATCCGTAAAAATGAGCGCCGCTGGCGCGTCGGCTTGCGCGTGCAGCGCAGCCGCGGTCGGGGCATCGGTCATGGTGTCGGACGAAGCGCTCATCGAATGCATCCTGCAGCTGCCATCCGGGCAGATATGGGTACTCGCATAGTGTATGCCAAGGGCCGCCCGGGACAAAATCAGTGCCCGATCGGGGCCCACAGCGGCCCACAGCGCCTAGCTCTTGGCGGGTGGCGTCGCCTGGACCAAGGTGCCCGTGATTTCCGCCCCGGCCGCCGATTCGATCATGCCGTACTGAAGGTTGCCGAGGATGCGGGCGTTCGGTCCCAGCGCGACCTTGCCGGTGGCAAGCACATCGCCGCGGACCACGCCGTTGACCACGACGTGCGTGGCCACGATGCCACCCTCGACAATGCCGGTCGCGCTCACCGAGACCGAGGATTCGTTCTTGCCGTAGGCACACACGCCGCCGAATACATGACCCTCGACGTGCAGGCCCCCGGTGAATTCCACATCACCGTGAATGCGGGCCGACGCCCCGATGAGGATATCAACGCGCGTATGCGCCCGGGACTCACGGTTGAACATCGACCCTCCATGGGAAACTCTGGGTGCCAATGCTGCCATTGCCGCGGCCGTCGCGCAGGGTCACCTCGACTGTCGATGGCGCAAACCCAGGCGGCAACTGGATCTGGTACTCCACGGCCTGGTAGTAGCGAAAGCTGACCGTGCCCTGGGGTGTGCTGCCGGTGCCGTCCACAGTGGCGCTCGCGCCGTTCAACTGGCCGGTGATCCGTACGCTCACCGCGCCGTTGACCGTGACATCCGGCTTGCCACCTTGCATGAGCGTCAGATGTGCCACGAACTGTCTTGCCGCATCACCCGCCGTGATGCGCAGCTGCTGCACCTGCAGGGAGCTGCCGCTGGAGGTGGGTGCAATGACTCCCCGATACACGGCCAGATCCTGCCGGTCACGATCGATCTGCGCCTGCAGTTCCGCCATCTCCCGGCTGAACTCCTCATGCTCACGCGCGGCCCCGGCCTGCACCATCTGCAGTTGGGCCATCTGCGCATGCAGCTGCTCGATCTGGGTTTTCAGCCCGGCAATCACCCGTTGCAGATCGCGACGCTGCGCAGCCGCCGCGGCGCGGTCGAACCCGGCACTGTAGCGACCGAATTCAAATACCACGTACAGGGCGAACAGGCCGATGAGAATGGCCGCGGTTCGCAGCAGCAGCGTGCGCACCGGCGCGTGGCGCCGGATGACGAACTTGTCAGTGGCCTCGGCCATGCATTACAGCTGGCGCGCGCCGGCTTCATCCCACCAGGCGGGCAGTGGCGGTGCGCCGTGTGGAAACGCCAAAGCGGCAAGCTCCGTCAGCATCTGCACGTACACCGGGCGCTTGAAAAAAATCACCTCGCGCACCGGTTCCCACCAGCCCGACCAGCGGCATTGGTCAAACTCGGGCTCCTCGGTGCAGGTGAAGGCGAACTTCGCGGCCTCATCGCGCAGCCGCAACAGGAACCAGCGCTGCTTCTGGCCGATGCACAGCGGCAGCTGGTCGCGGCGCACATAGCGGGCGGGCAGCCGGTAGCGGATCCAGTCCTGGGTCGCGCCGATCAATTCGACATCCTCGCGGTTCAGACCGATCTCTTCATGAAGTTCGCGGAACAGCGACTGCTCGGGCGTCTCACCGGTCTGCATGCCGCCCTGCGGAAACTGCCAGCCACCGCCCCGGGCCCGGCGGCCCAGCAACACCAATCCGTCGCCACGCATCAAAACGATGCCGACGTTGGCGCGAAAGCCTTCAGTGTCGATGACGTCACTCATGCCGTTTCACGGTGAAGTCTGCCACAATGCCAGGTCACTGAGGTCCTCTAATGGCCTGGTCTGCAAACACCCGGCTGCGTGCCGCAGCTTTGCTGCTCGCCGCGGCCGTCGTCATATCGCTGTCGCTGATTTGCGGCAGCACCTTTGCGACTCCCACCCAGGTTCTGCATGCGCTCGCCGGCAATGGCGACCCGCTCACGCGCGCCGTGGTAGTGGACCTGCGCCTGCCGCGGCTGCTGAACGCCTTGGGGGTCGGAAGCCTGCTGGCGCTGACCGGCGTGGCACTGCAGGCCCTGTTCCGCAACCCACTGGCCGACCCTTACATCCTGGGTGTCTCCGGTGGCGCCGCCTTCGGCGCCATCTGCGCCATGGCCGCAGGTCTCGCCGCCATCGCCGTCCAGGGTGCGGCCGCCGCGGGCGCCTTGCTGACGCTGGTACTGGTGTGGGCGCTGGCCCGCCAGGGGGGCGCTACGCGCGTCCTGCTCACCGGTGTCGCCGTGGCCAGCGTGTGCGGCGCCCTCGTGACCTTGGTGCTGACCAGTGCCGATGAGGGGCGGGTGCGCAGCATGGTGTTCTGGTTGGCCGGTGATCTGTCCTGGGACACCCATCCGCTGCTGGGAGTGGGCATTGCCACCGTCGCGCTGAGCGGCGCCGTGCTGCTCGCGCGCCCGCTGAATGTTCTGGCGGCGGGTGATCTGCGGGCGCGCAGCGTCGGGTTGGATGTCGCCGTGTGGCGCGCACTGGTGTACGGCGTTGCCGCGGTGCTCACCGCGATCGCGGTGGTGAGCGCGGGAACCATCGGGTTCGTGGGTCTGATGACACCGCATTTTGCGCGGCTGCTGTTCCGCACTCATGATCACCGCGTCATCGCTCCGGCTGCCGCTTTGCTCGGCGGCACGCTGCTCGCGCTGGCCGACCTGGTCGCGCGAACCGTCGCGGCGCCCCGCCAGCTGCCCGTCGGGGCCATCATGGCCGTCGCCGGCACGCCATTGTTCCTGTTGCTGTTGCGGCAGGCACGCGCCCGCTAACCCCCGCTGCGGGACTTCAGGTCACAACCGTCGCCGAGACCGTTACGCAGTTGCGGCCCGCCGCCTTGGATTTGTACAAGGCGGCATCCGCTTCGGCAATCAAACGCTCCGACAGCGGCTTCAGGTCGCGGGTATTGCCCACGGGACCTGCCACCGCGACGCCGATCGACAAGGTGATCATTGCCGTCACGCCCGGTGCCACCAGCACCAGCCGGCTGCTGACCGTTTTGAGAATGCGGGCCGCCAGCGCCTCCGCATCGCGCACCTGGCCGCCGGGCAGCACGATGGCGAACTCGTCGCCGCCAAAGCGCGCACCCGTGTCACTCATGCGGATCTCGGAGTCGATGCGCATCGCCACTTCGCGTAATACCGAGTCTCCGGCCATGTGCCCGTGAGCGTCGTTGATGCGCTTGAAGTGATCGACATCGATCATCATGAAGGCCACGGTGCTCTTGTCGCGTTGCGCACGCGCCAACTCCTCGCGCAGCCGGGTTTGCATGTAGCGGCGATTGTGAAATCCGGTCAGGAAGTCCGTCAGGCCGCTGCGCACCAGGCGGGCGCGATTGACCGCATTCTCCAGGCAGATGGCCGCAATTATCCCCAAGTGCGCCATGTAATCGCTGGCCAGCTCCGCCGTAAAGCGATCGGGATCGCGCGAACCGAAAACGAGGACGCCATCGAGTTGTTCGCCGCGGCGCAGCGGCACGAGCGCCACGCTGGCCACGGGACGCGCCGGCGGCTGTATCAGCGCAAATTCGGCCTCCTTGAACGGCCCGAACCAGGGGCGTTCCAGGTTCGCGAGCTGCGGCGCCACCGCGAACATGGAGTCGACGAACTGCACGCCGCGGGTGCCCGAGGATGCCGACTCGCCAATGAGCAGATGGCGCATCTCATGATGCGGATCAAGCAGGATCAACGTCACCGCATCCAGGTGAAACGACTTGCGCAGTCCGGACTGCAGCAGATCGATCAGCTGCGACAGGGAGCTGGTCTGCAACAGGACCACCTCGCGCTCCTGCGTCTTGCGGCGCACCTCATCGTTGAGCGCGGCGGCGGCCGTCACTTCGGCGAGTCGCGCGACCAGCTCGCGATTCTGGCTTTCCAGGAGCTCCAGACGCTCGCGGTCCTGACCTGCTGGTGAATTCCCGGCGAAGGCCTTCGACATTGGACTTAAGCTCCCGGTCAGGCCCGTTTCTCGGTAACGCTACGTCGGTCTTCGAGGTACTCACGGCCGCGGTTCATCAACGCCACGAAGGCATCATGATTCTGGGACAGCACGGCGGTGCGGATGCTGTCCACGGCCCGCGCCAGTGCCGCCAGCGGTTCGGCGCCGAAATCGTTGAGACTTTGGATCTCATAATAAAGTTCCGGGCTCTCCTGCGCCACGCGCGTGGCCACTTCCAGCTGCGAATCAAACGTCGTACTCGACATTTCGGCCAGTCGCGGCGCCGCTTCGCCGCTGTTGGCCAGCACGGTGAAGAAGGCGATGTTCAGCGCGTGCGACAGGCCCAGGATGTATGCCGTGAGGCGGTCGTGCTCATCCAGGCTCGTCACCACCTGTTCGACCATGGTCGCAGTGAACAGGTCGCGCACTTTCTGCAATGCGACCGGACACCCCAGGTCCACGAAGACGACGTGCCGGCCCGAAAGCAGTTCGGTATCCGGACCGAACATCGGATGAATGGAGGTCACCTGGCAGCCATGGGCCTTCAGGGCCTGCAGACCCGCACGCAGCGGCGACTTCAATGAACCCACATCAAAAATGATGCCGGGCGGCCGCAGCAGCGCGAGTTCTTTGAGTATGCCGCCGGTGGCGCCCAACGGGGTCGCGACGACGATATAGTCGTAGGCAGACAGATCCGCCTCGTGCCAGTTCGGGATGCCCGCAAATCCGGGCGGTGCGCCGGCCGGATCGAACACATCCACCGTAAAGCGTTGCGAGGCCATGAAGTCGACGAACCAGCGACCCATCTTGCCGCTGCCGCCGATGACCAGTGCGCGGTGGCCGGAGCCGGTGCCCTTGGTCGCGACACTGATCTGTTCTTGGGTCGTCAGCGAGGAGCGGATCAGCAGCCGCATGAGGTTTTCGGCCAGATCGGGCGATACCCCCAGCTGCTCGGCGGAATGGCGCGCGCCCACAATCACCGTGCGCTCGCGCTCGTAGTCCCGGGTCGGATAGCCGGTATCGCGTTTGACGCGGGCCACTTCGCGGCTGACACGCTGGCGCTCGGCCACCATGGTCAACAGCTGATGGTCCAGGTCGTTCAGGCCGCGGCGCAGTTCATCAAGGGTCACTTCTGGTCGGGTCATGGTCTGGCTTGTCGTTTCCGGAACCCCTCTTGTACGGGGGCCGCGCGGGCGCTGCAAGCGCCCCGCGGACGGCTTACCATTGCGGCATGGGCGACCTTCCGACCGAAATCCTGGGCAATCCGTTGCCCGCGCAGCCCCTGCTGCTGGCCAGCGAATGGCTGGCCGAGGCCTGGCGGCGGCGCCTGCAGCCCAATCCAAATGCCATGACGCTGGCCACGGCCACGCTCGAGGGCTGGCCGGCGGCGCGCATCGTGCTGTGCAAGGACGTAGTCGGCGTGCCCGGTTATGTCGTGTTCTACACCAATTTCCAGTCCCGCAAGGGCCTGGAGCTGGCGCGTAATCCGCGCGCCGCAGCCGTGCTGCACTGGGACCATATGCATCGGCAGGTGCGGATCGAAGGCTTGGTCGAGACCGCGCCCGTAGCCGACAGCGAGGCGTACTTTGCCTCCCGCGCCCGCGAGAGCCGCATTGGCGCCTGGGCCAGCGCGCAGAGCCGGCCGGTCAGCTCCCGCGAGGCCCTGATGGCGCAGGTCAAGGAGGCCACCGCACGCTTCGCCACCGGCGAGGTGCCGAGGCCCAGTTTCTGGGGCGGCTACCGCCTGTGGGCCGAGGCCGTCGAGCTGTGGGTCGAGGGCGAGGCCCGCATCCACGATCGGGCCCGCTGGACCCGCACCCTGGAACGGGCGGCGGATGGGGGCATGCAGCCCGGACCGTGGTCGGTCACCCGATTGCAGCCTTGAACCCGGTCGGCGGCTGCCTGCAGGCTCGGGACCTGAGCATCAGCGCCGGCGAGCGGCGCCTGGTCAGTGCCCTTAACGTCAGTTTCGCGCCGGGTGAGTTCGTGGCCATTCTCGGCCGCAACGGCTGCGGCAAGTCCCTGACCGCGCACACGCTGGCGGGACTGCGACCCGCGCTGTCGGGTCGGGTGGAACTTGAAGGCCAGCGGCTGACCCAGCTCTCGCGCCGCCACATCGCCCGACGCCTCGGCCTGCTCACCCAGGACCTGGAGGATGGCTTCACGAGCACCGTGATGGAATCGCTGCTGATCGGCCGGCATCCGCACCTGTCACTGCTCGAGCGGGAGGGTCCCGAGGATCGGCGCCGGGCGCTGGCGGCCCTGGGCAAGGTGGGTCTGTCGGGATTTGAGGATCGCAGCCTTCAGACCCTCTCGGGCGGTGAGCAACGCCGTTGCGCGATGGCTGCGTTGCTGACCCAGGACCCGCAGTTCTTCGTGCTGGATGAGCCCTCGAATCATCTCGACCCGCACCAGCAGCTGGCGGTGCTCGGGCTGTTCAAGCAAGAGGCCAATCAAGGACGCACCGTCATCGCGATCCTGCACGACCCAACTTTGGCCGCGCGTTTCGCGGACTCGGCCCTGCTGCTGTACGGCGATGGGAACTGGTTGGCGGGTCCGGCCGCACAGGTGCTCAATGCGCCGGCTTTGAGTCAGCTGTACCAGACGCCGCTGACCGAAGTCGCGGTCGGCACGCGGCGGGTTTTCACGAGCCTTTAGTGAATTCCCCCAGTGCTTCGTGAATACACGCCTGCAGTACCCCGTTCGTCGCCAGCACGCTGGTGGTGTCCAAGCCCACGGCGCCCCCGTCGAGATCGGTGAGGATGCCGCCCGCCTCGCGCACGATCACCGTCAACGCGGCGATATCCAGGATGTTCACGTCAGACTCGATCACCACATCCAGCGCGCCGCGTGCCAGCAGGTGGTAATGCACGAAATCGCCATAGCCGCGGATCCGGCTCACCTGCCCGATGAGCTCGCCGAGCCGGCGCCAACCTGCGGGTGAGCGCGCCAGCGACTTCAGATTGCCGGTCGAAATGATGGTCTGGGCCAGCTGCGCCGTGTCGCTCACGCAGATGCGCTTGCCGTTCAGATACGCACCCAGACCGCGCTCGGCCCAGGCAAATTCCGCATAGGCCGGCGCGCTCGACACTCCCAGTACCAGCTCCCCGCCGCGCAGCAGCGCAATCTGCGTCGAAAAGAACGGGCACTCGCGCACGAAGGACTTGGTGCCGTCGATGGGATCGACCAGCCAGACGCTCTCCGCATCCGGATTGTGCCGGCCGGTCTCCTCGCCGTAGAAGCCGTACCCGGGGAATCGCTCGCGCAAGACGGCATGAATAGCCTCCTCGGCGCGCACATCCGCTTCGGTGACCGGTGACTGATCCGCCTTGGTTCTAACCGCAAGGTTGCGCTGGTAAAGAGCCCGTATGACCTGGGCGGCGGCCTCGGCAGCAGCGATCGCGGCCGCAAGTTCCACAGAGTGTGTCGGCATGGCTTCTTGACGGTTTTTTTGGGGCTCTCCAGCGGCTATGCTGGCACATGGGCAATCGCTTGAGCAAAATCTACACCCGCACGGGCGATGACGGCACGACGGGTCTGGGTGATGGCAATCGCACGCCAAAGGATTCACCGCGCATCGAAGCCATTGGCGCCGTCGATGAGCTCAACTGCGCCGTGGGCCTGGTGCTCGCAGTGCCGGACCTGCCCGTGACCGTCATGGGGCTGCTGCTGGAAGTGCAGCACGATCTGTTCGACCTGGGTGGGGAACTGAGCATTCCGGGTCACACCATTCTCGGACCCGATCACATCACGCGCCTGGAACAGGCGCTGGATGGCTTCAATGACAAGTTGCCACCCTTGCGCGAATTCATCCTGCCCAGCGGCGGCGCGGCGACCGCAGCCTGTCACCTGGCGCGCGCCATTGCCCGACGCGCCGAACGGAGGGTGTGGACGCTAAAGCGCACCGAGCCGGTGGCCGAGGCGCTGCCGCAGTATCTGAACCGGCTGTCGGACCTGCTGTTTGTCCTGGCCCGAGTGCTGGTGCGCCACGAACGCGGCAGTGAAGTCCTATGGCGCCACGATCGGGGTCGCGGCTGACTGCGCCACCAGCGTGCGCAGGTACGGCCAGTCGAATTTCGCACCCGGGTCGAGCTTGCGGCCCGGCGCGATATCGCTGTGCCCGACAATGCGGGTCGCATCCAAGGTCGCGTAGCAGGCCAGGAGCGCGGCGATCACGGCGCTGAGCGTGTGGTACTGGGCCTGCTCGTAACGGGTCTCGTCAGTGCCTTCGAGTTCGATGCCAATCGAATAGTCATTGCAGGCGGGCCGCCCCAGATATTCGGAAAATCCGGCATGCCAGGCACGCGCCCCGAAGGGCACGAATTGCACGGGCGTGCCGTCGCGCCTGACCAGTACGTGCGCCGACACCCGCCCCGGCGCAATGGTCGCAAAGAACGGATGTGCGGCGCGCGGCAGCGTCCCGGTGAACAGATGCTCGATCCACGCGCCGCCAAATTCCCCGGGCGGCAGGCTGATGCCGTGCACGACGATGAGTTCGGGCACGCAACCGCTGGGCCGGTCATCAAAATGAGTCGACAGCACCTGCCGCGTCCGGGTCAGCAAACCGGTACTTGGTTCAATATGCATTGGGTTGACGGGCGCTGTGTCCATGCGACCGGATCATGCCAAACTCTGTGTCCAAATGCCGCAACCGAAGTCACCGAACGACCCCGGCGCACCCGCCAACCTCCCCTGGCGGGAGCGCGATCTCGCCCATGTGTGGCACCCCTGCACGCAGATGAAGGATCACGATTCACTGCTGCCAATGGTTCCGATCCGCAGCGGCAGTGGCGTATGGCTGACCGACTTTGCGGGCCAGCGCTACCTGGATGCGATCAGCTCCTGGTGGGTAAACCTGTTCGGCCATGCCAATCCGCGCATCAATGCGGCCCTGCATGCGCAGCTCGACAGCCTCGAACACGTCATCCTCGCCGGGTTCACCCACGAGCCGGTGATTCGACTGAGCGAGGCGTTGACGGCGCTCGCGCCGCCGGGCCTGACGCGCTGCTTCTATGCGGACAATGGGTCCGCGGCGGTCGAAGTGGCCGTGAAAATGAGCTTTCACTATTGGCGCAATGTGGGCCGCAGCGCCAAGCGCCGCTTCGTCACGCTCGCGGGCAGCTATCACGGTGAAACCCTCGGCGCGCTCGCCGTGGGCAATGTCGAGCTCTACAAGCAGGTCTACCAGCCACTGCTGATGGATGTGATCACCGTCCCCTCACCGGATGCCTTCGACCGCGAAGCGGGTGTCAGCGAGGCGGCCTGGGCACGTCGGCAGTTTGCCCACATGGAGCGGGTACTGGCCGAGCACGCCCATGAAGTCGCCGCCGTGATCGTCGAGCCGCTGGTGCAGTGTGCAGCCGGCATGCGCATGTATGACCCGCTGTACCTGAAGCTGCTGCGCGAAGCCTGTGACCGGCATTGCGTGCACCTCATCGCCGATGAAATTGCCGTGGGGTTCGGGCGCACGGGGACTTTGTTCGCCTGCGAGCAGGCCGGTATCCGCCCGGACCTCATGTGCCTGTCGAAGGGCCTGACGGGCGGCTATCTGCCCCTGTCGGTGGTGCTGACCACCACCGACATCTATGAGGCCTTCTACGACGAGTACGTGAAGCTCAACGCCTTTCTGCATTCGCACAGCTACACGGGCAATGCCCTGGCCTGTGCGGCAGCGCTGGCGAGTTTGGCGATCTTCAAAGAGGACCCGGTGCTCGAACGCAATCGCACCCTTGCGCAGCAGTTTGCGCGCGCGACCGCTCCCCTGGCCGATCATGCCCACGTGGCCGAAGTGCGCCAGCGCGGCATGATCACGGCCTTCGAGATGGTGCGTGACAGAACCAGCAAAGAACCCTATCCCTGGCAGGAGCGCCGCGGGCTGGCCGTATATCGGCACGCCCTGTCGCGCGGTGTATTGCTGCGGCCGATCGGCAACGTCATCTACTTCATGCCCCCGTACGTCATCGAGCCCGAACACATTGATCTCATGGTGCAGGTCGCCCGCGAAGGACTGGAGCTCGCCACATGCGACTGAGCCGGGTCCACGTGGAAGTTCCGCTCGGTGGCCGGGTGCACGTGGATCTGAACGGCACCGCCGCCAGGCATGTCGCCCGCGTGCTGCGCCTGCGCGCCGGGGATGCGCTGATCCTGTTCGACAACGCCGGGGGCGAATACCGGGCGACGATCGTCTCGTTCGCGCGTGACGCGGTGCGCCTGGCCGTGGGCGAGTACCTACCGACCCAGCGCGAATCACCCCTGCGCGTGACGCTGGCGCAGGGAATTTCGCGGGGCGAACGCATGGACGTGGTGGTGCAGAAGGCCACCGAACTGGGCGTGTGGCGCATCGTGCCGTTGCTGACCGAGCGCACGATCGTGCGCCTGAATCCGGCACAGGCCGCCAATCGCCTGCGCCATTGGCGCGCCATTGCGATAGCCGCCTGTGAGCAATGCGGGCGCAATCACGTGCCGGAGATCACCGCCCCGCTGAGCCTGCAGGAATTCCTGGTATCGGACCTGCCCGAAGGGCTGCGACTGCTGCTCAATCCGGATGGCGGCCTCAAGGCACGGGATCTGCCGGCAAGCGCCGCGGCAACACTGTTGATCGGGCCCGAGGGTGGCTTGTCCGATGCCGAGCGAACGGCGGCGAGCGCTGCGCAATTTCGGGGGTTGTCACTAGGGCCGCGCATCCTGCGCACCGAAACCGCGGCGCTGGCGGCACTGGCCATCATCCAGCAGCAGCTCGGGGATCTGTAAAACGGTTCCGCAGCCAGCGCAGGGCAATCGCGGCGATGCTGAACAGGACCGTGGCGCGCATCACCGCCCGTGACAAAGTGGCGGCGGTGCTTACGTGCCCAGCTACATAGACGATCGGCATGGCGGAGAACGTGGTATCGCCCGGATGGCCTCCGAGGGGCGGACGCACGTTCATGTGAAACCCGAAAAAGCTGCTCGCGAGTGCGATCACGCCAAGGCCGATCCAGACCCATTGCGATGACAGGCGCTGCCGTAGCGCAATAAAAATGCATGCGCTGGCAAATGCTGGCCCGAGCACGTAGCTTGTGACGAAACTCGCGGCAGCGATAGTCCCGACATAGGTATTCAGAACCCCTCCAGGTTGCAGCGGTTCGAATAACCGGATCATCGAGTCGTCGATGGCCCAAATGACGGCGACGAGCACGACCGCAGGCAACACCCCCAACACCGCCCACGGGGCGCGGGCAGCCAGCGTGCGCGGAGCCGTGTCGAGCATCGCCTGTGTCAACTGTGCATCGGTTCCCAGCAGCTCCCGGGCGCGCTCGCGTGCCGCTGTGGCATCGAGCCCTGCTTTGTGGTCGCGCTCCGTCAAATCGGCCAGATGTTCGCGCAATTCGATAACGTAGCGTCCGGCGAAGCGCGGCGCGACGCCTGCACGCAACAGCTGATCACGTACACTTTCAAGTGGCAGTGACATCGCCGCCTGCCTTGATGACAGCTCGAATGGCCTCCGCAAGTACGGACCAGTTCTGCGCCAGATCGCCATATCGCGTAAGACCCGCGGGGGTCAAAGTGTAGTAAACGCGACTGCGCCCCTGGACCGTCTTGCGGCGTGACCTCAATGCCCGCTCCCGCTCAAGCGTGTGAAGCACCGTATACACCACCCCTTCCCCCAGGCTTACGACGTCACCGGTCTGCGCGCGAATCGCTTCGACGATCTCGTACCCATACATTGAGCGCCAATATCAAAGTCTTCCCGTGACGCCGCTGCCGGTCGCCTATTTCGCCGCCTTCCTGATCGCCGGCGGGGCGGTATCGGGGATCTTGCACACGATGCATGCCACCGTCAGTTCCAGAGCCACGGAGACCGCGCTATTGTGCGCGGTGGGGTTTGGCGGGCTTGCCGTCGCAGTGTCGATGATTCTCGAGGCGATGTTCTTTGCCTGTATCGGTGCCGCAATAGGAACTGCGATCGATTGGCTATGGCTCAACGGCTACGCACTTAACGGTGCGTACGGAATATTTCGGCTGGTGGTCACGCCACACCTGCTCGGAGTCGCCATCGGCTGGGCTCTTGTCACGGCACTTGTCGGAGCGATTGTGCCCGCGGCACAAGAGGCGCGGCTGCCGGTGGTCGACGCTCTGGGCAGGCTCTAATGCGGCCAGCGGCTGCGCTGGTGTTATCCGGCATTTGGCTTTCGCATGTATTGAATCGCGACCAATCCAATCACTGCAAATAACCCAAGGCTCCAGAAATCATACGGAACACCAAGCAGGTTCACCGCAGCCTCAGCGCATGTGGCGCGCGCTTCGAAGACGCTTGGCAGAAGCCGGTCCAAATGCAGATCCATGCCGACAATCTTGTATGCCAGGGTGAGATCGCAGGAATTTGCCCTGGCGGCAGCGAAATGCTGCCACGCAGCCGCGGCGATACCAAGCAGAGCGAGGATCAGCACCAACCCGCCAACCACGACCCTGAAACGGAGCATCCGCCGCGGCAATCCCATTGCGCCGACGATCGCGATGGCCAAGAAGAGCAGGCGCTGCAGCACGCACCATGCGCAAGGCTGTAGGTTGAAGCCGTATTGCGACACCAATGCGACAGCAATTGCCAAAAGCGCGCCAACCGTGATGGCGGCGGGCAGCTTGAGAGTGTTGTGCATGACGGATGTGTTTGGCTTAGAGGATGAAGGGTATGAGTGCGGGAACCTGGCGCTCGTACAGCTGATACTCGACGCCGAACTGTGCGCGCATCCACCGCTCCTCGATTCGCAGCTTGCGCCAAAATGACCACAGCGCAAGGGCAACGGCGAGCGCCTCTTGCAATTCACCGCGAGCTGTCGCTTGCCCAACGAAGGCAAGTAGAAGTCCGGTGTAGATGGGATGACGGACCGCGCGGTAGGGACCATTGATGGTCAGCTCGTGGTCTTTCTTGATCGTGATGGTGGCGCTCCAGTTTCGGCCTAGATGCCCGCGCGCCCATATTGCAAGTGAAAGACCTGCGGCGGTGAGCGTCGCACCAGCAGCAGCCCAGAAAGGCCATGCAGCGAGAGGCACAAAGCGCTCCCTGAGGACCGGAATTGGCAGGCTTGGGAGCCACAGTAGCGCGAAGGCCACCAGCAGTGGGGCGATGTAAGCGAGCCGCGAAAAAGGAGATTCCTGACGCGCCGTAGCTTTGGTGCTGCGCGATTGCGCCCACCAGTAGACACCCCAAATCAGCCATAGAATCGGGAAAAGGACCTGGTAGAAGAGAACCATTCCTGCTGCCTCTCGGGGCCATCGGCCAATCGGCGGAGGGTACTGGTCGCGCAATCCGAGTATATCAAACGCGTTCATTGGCATTTGCCGCCCGGCGCGGCACAAGGCCTCTAAGCGGCGCGGGTTTCTTCCGCGATCATCTCTTCGAGCCGTTCGATATCCGGCACCAGTGGCGTCTCATTGAGCATGCGCACCTGGCAGATAACCGGCGTGCGCTCGGCAAATACCTTGGAATTGTCCGGCCGTACGACATCGGAGCTGACGCGCACGAGTTGCGGGAAGCCCTGTGACAGGACGCCGAAGTATCCGCCTTCAAGCTTGTCCCCCATGCAGTGGAAGATCACTACCCGGGTGCGCCCGGCGGCGGCGGGAATGTTCTGGCCGCAGGCACCTTCAAATGAGACCAGCGGCACCTGACGCCCATTCCACGAGATCGTGCCGATGTACCACGGTGGCGCGCCGGCCATTTCGGCGGGGACCTGGAAGCCCACGACCTCGGCGATGCAGGCGCGCGGCACGATCAGCCGCGAGTCGACCAGCGGAATCAGCAGGCTGTAGATCTCATTGACTCGCTCAGCCATCCAAGGACACCCTGCGAGTGCGTTGCGTCTCGCGGTGACGTTCGACCAGCGGCACGATGGCGTCCAACAGCTGCGCCTCCTGGTACGGCTTGCCGAGGTAGTCGTCCACCCCCAGCTCGATGGCGCGCGCGCGATGCTTTTCGCCCACGCGCGAGGTGATCATGATGATGGGCACGTCGCGCAGGCGCGGATCATTGCGTACATGCGCGGCTACTTCATAGCCGTCCATGCGCGGCATCTCGATGTCCAGCAGGATGATGTCGGGGACGTTGTCCTGCAGCAACGTCACCGCATCCATGCCATCGCGGGCCGTGAGGACCCGCATGCCGTTGCGTTCCAGCAGTCGCTGGGTAACGCGCCGCACCGTGATCGAATCATCGACTACCATGGCGAAGGTGCGCCGATCGCCCTTCTCCCGCACCGGCTGCGACATGAAGCGCGAGCGCCACTCCCCGCGCACCAGCGCGCCGATGTCCAGGATGACGACGATGCGGCCGTCGCCCAGGATGGTCGCCCCGGAAATACCGCGGATGCTGGAAATCTGCGGGCCCACCGACTTGACGACGATCTCGCGGCTGCCGATGAGTTCATCGGCCACCAGACCGGTGGAGTGTTCACCGGCGCGCACCAGCACCACCGGCACCGTGACATCGCCTTCCGGCAGGGGCGAGGGCTCAAGCCCGACGAACGCGGCCAGATGCTGGAAGCGATATTTCTGGCCGGCCTGCTCGAAGGTCGCGGCTTCACGTCCCAGATGGGTCGAGACATCCGACTTGGACAGCCGCAGCACCCCTTCGACGGTGGGCAGCGGCAATGCGTAATACTCATCGCCCGTGCGCACGACCAGCGCATGGCTGATCGCCAGAGTGAACGGCAGACGCACCGTGAAGCTGGTGCCCTGACCCGCGCGGGTCTCCATGTTCAAGGAGCCGCCGAGACGCTTGATTTCGGTGGCCACCACGTCCATGCCGACGCCGCGCCCGGCCTGCTGCGTGACCGATCCGGCCGTGGAGAACCCCGGCTCCAGGATCAACTGCATGGCATCTTCATCCGACAGTGACTGCCCCGGTTGGATCAGCCCCAGCGCCAGTCCCTTGTCGCGGATGGCGTTGAGCTTCATGCCCGCGCCATCGTCGCTCACCTTCACCATGACCTCGGCACCCTCGCGCTGCAGGTCCAGATGAATCGTGCCGGTATCACTCTTGCCATGCGCCGCACGCTCTTCGGGCGTCTCGATGCCGTGCACCACGGCGTTGCGCAGCATGTGTTCGAAGGGCGGCAGCATCCGCTCCAGCACCTGCCGGTCCAGTTCGCCGGATGCGCCGCTGACGATGAGTTCGGCGCGCTTGCCGGTGTCGGAGGCCGCCTGCCGCACGATACGTGACAGGCGCTGCACGTGGCGCTGGAAGGGCACCATGCGGGTACGCATCAATCCGTTCTGCAGCTCGGTGACCGTGCGCGCCTGCTGCTGCAGCAGATTCTGCGTCTCCTGCACCAGGCTCTCCAGCAGCTGCTGAATGCTGGCCACGTCACTGGCGGTCTCGGCAAGGCCGCGCGAGAACTGCTGGATGGCCGAATACCGGTCCAGTTCCAGCGGATCAAACTCGGCGCGATGCCCGGTTTCCTCTTCGTGACCGTGCAGGATCTGCTTTTCGGTTTCGATTTCCAGCTTGCGCTGCTGTTCCTTCAGGCGCGTCACGGTGCGCGACAGTTCGCCTAAGTTGAATTCGATCGAACCCATCTGCTGTTCAAGTCGCGCCCGTGAAATGCTCACCTCGCCGGAGACATTCAGCAGCTGGTCAAGCAGGTCGGCATCGACGCGCGCCATTTCCGGCCGATCGCCGGGCGCCACGGGTTCGCGACCCGGTGGCACCAGCTGCGGTGGGGCGGGAGCTTCGAAGGCCGACTCGGTCAGCCGCTCAAAGCTGCGCGTCGGGAACTCGACCGGTGCAGGCGGCGGCGGTTCGGCCTGGGGAATCTCCGGCTGATGGGGAGTGTCCGGCACCTCGGGGGCCTGCGGGGCTGCGGGCGCCTCCGGCACCGGCGCGGAGTCGGGCACTTCCGGTGCCGGCGGCGGCGCCGGAACCTCGGCAGGCTCGCCGGCCGGCGTGGCGGCGGCGACCGTTCCCACGTTCAACAACGCACGGATGCGGGCGCTGCATTCGCGTGCCGGCGCCACCCCGCGTCCGGCAGCGACGCTGTCGCGCATGCGCGCGAGCTCATCGATGCTGGCCTGCATCACGTCGAAGGCCGCGGGGCTTGCCGTTGCGCCACCGGAATCAATGAGGTTCACAAGCGACTCAAGCTCATGGCTCAAATCGCCCATGGCCGTAATGCCGGCCATCCGGGCGCCGCCCTTCAGCGTATGCAACGGTCGCTTCAGCGCCGCGGGCCACTCGGTATTCGCCGCATCGTTGCGCCAGGCGGCCAGCTGCGACTCGCACACTTCGAGCAGTTCGGTGGCCTCCTCGGTAAAGATGCTCGCCACATCCGGATCGAAATCCGCGACCGGCTCATCCTCAGGCGGCAGGTCCACCTGCGCATCCGTTGCCGGGCCTTCCGCCTCGGGAGCCGCGAGGGGGACCTCCGCGGCTGGGAACTCAAACTCGGGCAGCTTGATCAGCTGCGTCGGCTCGTGCACTGGGGTCGGCTCCGGGGGGACATTCTCCGCGGCCGACGCCAGATGCTCCGGTTCGCGATCCGCCTCCGGAGCGAACAGTTCCTCGGCCGTTATCGACTTCGCCGAGGCTGCAGGCATCGGGGCGACCAGGGTCTCCGCGCCGCTGTCATTGTCGACGCCGATAGGCTGCGACAGCGCGTTGCGGCGCTCGGCCTCGATGCTGTCGGCGATGCGGCGGTCCAGGTCCCTTTCGGCCTCCGACAATCGCTCCAGCAGGCGACCATGCGCCACGAAGTAGCCCGTGGACTCATCCAGATGCGAGGCCACGGACTCCATGGCGGCCATGCAGTCGCCGAGCACGTCCAGGTCAGCAGTGGTCAGACCCACGCCGCTTTCGAAGGATTTTCGCAGCCAGTGGTCCACCGGTTGTGCGAGTCGGATGCCATGGCGCGCATCGGCCATGGTCGAACTGCCCGATAGCGTATGGCACGCGCGATAGACCGCCTCGGTCAGTTCGTGCGGCTGCGGTCGCAGGTTTTCCTGCCGCAGGTACTCGCGCACCGTGGCCACGTGGGCGTTGGTTTCGCGCATGTAGATGTCACGCAGTACATCGTCCCGCGCTGCCATATCCTGCGGCACGAGCAGGGGTGCAGTCTCGGCGTGCGGCGCATCAGATGCCGCAGCACCGAGCGCGGCGCCCAGCTCCGGAACCGCCAGGAACTCAGGTCCCGTGGCATCCTCGGCCGGCGGCTCGACGATCTGCGTGGCGGCCGCGTGCTGGTCCTCGGCCACAGCGCCCATGTGGGGTTGCTGCACGGTCAGCGTGCCGGTGGAACCCTCGCGCCCGGCAGCCAACGCATGTGCGCGCGCCATCAGCTCCTTGGCATCAAATCGCACCGGCCAACCGTGTTCCAACGCATCCACCAGCTGCGGCAGCCCCGCCACCGCATCGTGCAGGGTCTTGGCAATGGGCGGAGAACGGGTCAGGGTGTTGTCCAGCAGTCGGTTCAGCAGGTTCTCGCAGGCCCAGGCGAACTCGCTTAAATCGCGCGCGCCGACCATGCGGCCGCTGCCCTTGAGCGTATGCATCGAGCGGCGCACGCTCAGCAACGCGGGGACTTCCAGCGGGTTCTGTTCCCATACCGGGAAATCCTTCGCGATGCGCGCGAGTTCCTCGCGTGCTTCCTCCACGAACAGATTGAGCAGTTCCGGATCCGCGACCCCCGCGGCCACGGGAACTTCCGTCGCGAGCACCGGCGGGACGGTGCCGCGATTCTTGATGTCCGCTTCCATCTGCGCCCGCACCGCCGCGGCCCCACCGCCGATCTGCACCGTCTGCGCAAACGAACTTTGCTCGAGCGGCGCCACGGTCGGCACGGGGGGCACGGGCTGCGCCTCGAGCGCATCCAGGCAGGACTGCGCGTTGTCGAGCATGTACCACGGATCGCTGCGGCCGGCCTGCAGCGTCTCCATGTAGTACTCGAGGCTGACAATGGCATCGGCCAGGCGATCCAGCCGCCCACCGGCAAGCGACGCGGTGCCCCCGGGCTGCATCAGCGGCGCCAGGCGCACATGGATATTGCCCACCAGTTCGACGGCGCGCGACTTGCCGAGCATCAGCAGGCCCGCTTTCAGCCCGCGCATCAATTCCGGCCAGGCATCCAGGCCGGCGGTGTCCAGCGTCCCACCGACACTTTGCGCGATGGATTCCTTCAGGCGCGCCAGATTCAGGATGCACTCGCGCAGCACGGCAGACTGCACCTGCTGGAAGTCCGCATCGCCGGATTCGGCCGATTCGGCCGTGCGGCTGCGCGGCAGGATCATGCCGACCAGCCGTCCATCCAGCTTGTCCTCGACGCCAATCAGCGTCGCCGCGATGTCCACCAGCAGCGAATGCTCCGGCTGCAGCGTACCGGAGACGATTTTCTCCAGCCGCTCCGTCTCCCCCTGAACGGCGGCCCGCAGTTCGCCCAGGCCCAGAACGCCCAGCGTGTCGCCGATCTTGTGCAGCATCTCCACCTGTGGAGCGAGGGTCTGCGGCTGGCCGGACCCGCGGCGCACAAAAATATCCAGCACGTCCTTGACCTTGCCCAGGTCCTCGCGGATGGCGGCTGCCACGGTCTGCATGAGCTTGACGCTGGGCGCGGACAGACTCTCGCGCTCCTGGTCTACCGCATCATCCACGGGCAGCAGCTCATTCAATCGGAACGAGGCGCGCACCGCCGTGACGCGCGGGCCCTTGGATTCAGCGCGGCCCACGTAGTACAGCAGATTGTTCAAAAGCTCGACCGCCGGGTTCTGCGCATAGCGCGACTCGGTCATCTCATAAAGACGTTTGATTTCACGATCGGCCAGTCCCAGCAGGCGCTTGATCGAGACGCCGCCGGAGAGGCCATGCTCCTGTAGTGCCTCGATGACCGCGCCAGTCACCCACCACAGTTGGAACACCGGCTGGCGCGTCGCCACCTGCTCGAGCTTGTGAGCGACTTCGGCCAGCATCGCGAGGTTCTGGTCCGGCCGTTCGCCGCGAATCCAGCCCACCAGCCCCAGCTGGAAGCGCGGGCGCAACCGCCGGCCCCACTGTTCGATGGTCAGCGGCGCCTCACCAGTCCCCGCCGCCATCGGTTGCGCCTGCCGATCGGACTTCAGGTTCAGCAGCAGCAACGTGCCTTCGGACAGCAGCGAGCTGCCGCGCACGGCGCGCAGATCATTCAATAGCGGCAGCAGGATCAGTGCCAGATCGCGCCCCCCGGCCAGCACCCGTTCGAGGTAACTGGGCAGCTGCACCATCGCGCGCATCAGCGCATCGAGACTTTCGGCCTGATTCTTGTGTTCGCTGGCTGTGGCGACGAGGTAGCGGGCGACCTGCTCCATCTCCTCGGCGAGCAACGCCGCGCCATAGATCTCGAGCACCTTGAGCACGCCCTGGACCTGATGCAGCTCGGCGGCCGTGCGATTCAGCAGCGAAACATTCTCGGGCTGCTCGACATAGCTCTCGAGCGCGGTGCGCGCCTCCCCCAGGGTGAGGTTCAGCTCGCGGCCGACGTGCTCGAAACTGTGGATTGCAACTTCCGTCATGCGCCGTCCGCCTTCCGGCCGTTAGCTGCCACGGACGGCCGCGACCGGTCGCACAACGGTGGACGCGCGCGGATCCTCGGGGCGCGCGAAGCTGCCGGTATTGCCCGGCGCAAGGGCGCCCGGGAGCCTGAAGCCCGCGGCGGATTTGCGCAGGCCGGCGGAAAGTTCCGCCAATTTCGCGATGGCCACCGACGTGGCACTGGTCGAATCGGCCGTCTGGGCGCTGATTTCCTTGAGCACCTGCATATTGCGCGCGATGTTCTGGACCGCCCCGGACTGCTGCCGGGAGCTTGCCGAGATGTTCTGCACCAGGCTTGCGATCTGGTTAGACACCTGCTCGATCTCCTCAAGCGCCGCACCGGCGTTCTCGGCGAGCAGCGCGCCGCCCACCACATCGGTCGTGCTGCGCTCCATCGACACCACCGCCTCGTTGGTGTCGGTTTGAATGGTTCGCACCAGCACTTCGATCTGCTTGGTGGCGGTCGCGGCGCGTTCGGCCAGCCGCTGCACTTCATCGGCCACCACCGCGAAGCCGCGGCCGGCCTCCCCGGCCATCGAGGCCTGGATGGAGGCATTCAACGCCAGGATATTGGTCTGTTCGGCGATATCGTTGATCAGCTCGACGATGTTGCCGATTTCCTGGGAGCTCTCCCCCAGGCGCTTGATGCGCTTGGAGGTGTCCTGGATGGTTTCACGGATGGCGTTCATGCCATCGATGGTGCGACGGACGGCCTCGCCGCCTTTGTGGGCCACGTCCACCGAATGACGGGCGACATCGGAGGCGCGCTCGGCATTGCCCGATACCTCCTCGGTGGCCGCGGCGACGTGGCCGGCGGTCTCGGTGGCGGCCGCGATCTGCTTGGATTGTGCCCCGCTGGCCTTGGCCAGATGCTGGGCGAGCGCCTGGGTCTGACGGGCCGCGCCATCCAGCGAAATGGCCGAACTGTTGATGGTCGTGACCAGCCCGCGCAGGGCGTCCACGGCGTAATTGATGGAGTCGGCGATGGCGCCGGTGATGTCCTCCGTCACCGTTGCCTGTACGGTCAGATCCCCATCGGCGAGGCTCGAGAGCTCATCGAGCAGCCGCAGGATGGCCTGCTGGTTGCGTTCGCTCTCGCGGCGCTGCGTGTCCACCGCCAGCTGCTGGGTCGCGGCGATATCGCGTACGCGCCGCAGTTTCACCCACAGAATCACCAGCACGACGGTCGCGACGACGGCGAAGCCCACCGGGATCATCGCGGTCTGCAGATCGGTGCGGATCAAGGCGACGGCCGCGCCGATCAGCACCAGGAAGGCCGCCAGTGCCACCAGCAGTTCGGGCTTGCCTGAAGGGTCGTTCGGTTGCGCCATTACGCTGCTGCCTCGGCGAACGCCTGGCTTTCCAGGATCGTGCGCAGGCTCAACACGGGCCATTGCTCCTGGCCGCGCCGGAAGCATCCGGCCAGGTAACGCTCACAACGCGCCACGGTCGGCGGCACGTCGCCGGAAAACTCGGACTCGGCGAAACGCCGGAATCCCAAGACCTCATCCACCAGCAGGCCGGCGGGAATCTCCCGGTGGTTGACCACCACGATGCGCGTATTGCGTGTCAGCACCGCCACACCGCTGCCGATGAACTGTTTCATATCAATGATCGGCAGCAGCTGGCCGCGCACATTCGCAAGCCCCCGTACCCAGCTCTTCGCGCCGGGCACCCGGGTGATGCTGTTCGGCACGCTCAGCACTTCGCGGGTTTCCTCGCGCGCCGCCAGGAACAGCTCCCCGGCCATGCGCAAAGCGACGCCAACCCATTCGCGACCCGCACCGCCCTCGCTGCTCTGCTGCGCCGAGACGGCGCGCCCACGACGCTCAAGCTCCGCCAGCAATTCAAACGGGCGGTCCCGCAGCGACTTGAGTGATACCTCTTCCATCCTCTATATACACTTGCGCCTAGTGCGCGAGCGTTGCCTGTGCCTTGGCCACCAGTTGGTCCGGCGACACCGGCTTGACCATGTAGTCGACCGCGCCCTGGCGCAGCCCCCAGATCTTGTCGGTCTCCTGCCCCTTGGAGGTGACCATGACGATGGGGATGGCGCGCGTCTTGGGGTCATTCACCAACGTGCGCGTGGCCTGGTAGCCATTCATGCCCGGCATCACCACGTCCATGAAAATGAGGTCCGGACTCATTTCGCGAGCCAGGCGGATGCCCTCGGCGCCATCGGCCGCGGCGGCCGTACGATAGCCGTGCTGCTGCAGAGCCTTCTGCATGACGTGCAGCTCGGTTGGCGAGTCATCGACGATGAGTACCAATGGCATTGCCATTATCTCCCCATATGCGTTTCGATTGCGCTCAGCAGCTCGTCCTTCGTGAACGGCTTGGTCAGGTAGTGCTCGGAACCCACGATACGGCCGCGCGCCCGATCGAACAGTCCATCCTTGGAGGACAGCATGATGACCGGGATGGCGCGAAAAACCTTGTTGTGCTTGATCAGTGAACAGGTCTGATAGCCGTCCAGTCGCGGCATCATGATGTCCACAAAGACGATATCGGGCTGGTGGTCGGCGATCTTGGCCAGGGCGTCGAAGCCGTCGATGGCGGTGAAGACTTCGCAGCCTTCCTTGGCCAGCAGGGTTTCAGCCGTGCGGCGGATGGTCTTGCTGTCATCGATGACCAGTACCTTGAGGCCCTGGAGCTTCGAATTGGTGCCGGACACGGAGACGACTCCTTCCACCTTAGATTCCCAATGGTCGCCTGCCCGAATTGCAGGCCGTTCGGGTTTTAACATATCGGCACACCCCCTGCTATGGCAGACTCATCACGATTTTGCACATCGGCGCCGCCACGTGGTGTGCGGCTTTCGCGTCTTGCGACGTAACTCCCGGTCTGTGGGGCGTGCGAAACTGGCGACATGACCTCGAACATCCGACTTGCCGTTGTCATGGACCCCATCGCGGGGATCAAGTATGCGAAGGATTCGACCCTGGCGATGCTGCTTGCCGCCCAGTCCCGCGGGTTTGAGCTGCACTATCTGGAGCAGCCGGATCTGTTCTTGCGCGATGGGATTGCCATGGGACATGCGCGTCCCCTGACTGTGCGGGCGGATGCGGCCGGCTGGTTCAGCTTGGGCGAACGCGGCACCCAGCCGCTGGGAGGCTTCAATGTCATCCTGATGCGCAAGGATCCGCCGTTTGACATGGAGTTCATCCATACCAGCTACATTCTGGGCCGGGCCGAGGAGCAAGGCGCGCTGGTCGCCAATCGACCCCAGGGACTGCGCGACATGAACGAAAAGGTGTACACGGCGTGGTTCCCGCAGTGCTGCGCTCCGACGCTGATCACGCGCAGCATCGCAGACATGGATGCCTTCGCCCGCGAACACGGGAAGATCGTCTGCAAGCCGCTCGATGGCATGGGAGGCCGATCGATCTTCGTGACCGACCTGGCCGACAAGAACAGTCGGGTGATTTTCGAGACGCTGACGGCGCACGGCTCGCGGTTCGCCATGGTCCAGCGTTATCTGCCCGAAATCGTCGTGACCGGTGACTCGCGGGTCCTGCTCGTGGATGGAGAGGCAGTACCCTACGCCCTGGCCCGCATCCCCGCGGCGGACGACAATCGCGGCAACCTGGCGGCAGGCGCCCAGGGTGTGGGCCGACCGCTGAACGACCGCGACCGGTGGCTTGCGGCCCAGATCGGGCCCGCGCTCGCGGCACGGGGCATGCTGTTCGTAGGGTTGGATGTGATCGGTGGCTTTGTCACCGAAATCAACGTCACCAGCCCCACGGGCATCCGCGAACTGGACAAACAGTTCCAGATCAACATCGGTGAGCTGCTGATGCAGGCCATCGAGCGGCGGTTGCACCACTAGAAATGGCGATGCGGGCACTCATCCCACGCGAAGGGTCAGCCCCGGTCCGTGACCGGCTCTTGATGACTTTGTTCATCGCGGCCCTGATTCATGGCATGGTCATCCTGGGCCTGACTTTTGCGGGTGGCGGCAGCCATGGCAGCAGCGGCGGGGGCCTCGATGTGCTTCTCACCTCCGATGAGCTGCCGACCGCGACCCGCAACGACACCGCCGCTTATCTTGCACAGCGCACGCAGCTGGGCTCCGGCAACACCTCCGCCCCGGTGGTCGCGCACAACGAGGCCGCGCCCGCCTCACCCGCGCTGCACACCGGTCTCGCCGAGGGCAGCAGCCTGGCCAGCTCCGCGCCGGCAGCGAGCCGGGCCGATGACCCGGCGTTGACCACCACGGCCCAACGCGCGGATATCCGCTACTTCTCGGCCGTGCAGGGGGATGCCGGTACGAGCCAGGAGCAGCCCCTCGCCGCGGATACGGCAGCACCGCCGCGCCCGGCGCAAAGCGATATGGGAGCGGTGCAACTGCGCGGCGTGCAGCGCCCCGAGCTGTGGATCACCCCGGACACCCGCGAATCCATCATCGCCCCCTACCTGGACAGCTGGCGGCGGCGGGTCGAGCGCATCGGCACCTTGAACTATCCCACGGCCGCACAGCGCGCGGGCATTCGGGCCAGTCCGGTGCTGCAGGTCGCCATCGCCGCGGACGGCCACCTCGCGAAGGCCGAAATCCTCACCAGCAGCGGCTACCCGGACCTGGATGCCGCAGCCCTCGCCATTCTCAAGCTCGCGAGCCCGTTTGATCCGTTTCCCCCGGATCTGGCCGCCCGCTACCGCACGCTGCAATTCGCCTACGAATGGCAATTCACGGGGGGCCGCATCGCGCCGGGACGCGTGGGCGCGGTTCCTTGAGCCCTCCGCCCAGTGCCGCCATACTCCCAGCGTGACCCAAACCAGTTATACCAACCATCTCCTCATCGCGATGCCGGCGCTGACCGGCAGCGACTTCTCGCATTCGGTGACGCTGGTGTGTGAGCACAGTGACAAGGGTGCCCTGGGGCTGGTCCTCAACAAGCCCTCGCCCATGATGCTGCGCGATGTGTTTTCGCAGATGAAACTCGAGCCCCGCGACGAGCAGATCGGCGCGCAGGCGGTGCTGTGCGGGGGTCCGCTGCGCACGGACCGCGGCTTCGTGTTGCACCGCCCGGGCGGTGAATGGGATTCGACCCACAAGGTGTCCGAGCTCATCCAGATCACCACCTCGCGCGATGTGCTGGCCGCAATGGCCCGCGGCGAGGGTCCCAGTGACGCCTATGTCGCCTTGGGGTTCGCCCGCTGGGATGCGGGCCAGCTGGAGCGCGAGATCCGCGACAACTCCTGGCTGCCCGTGCCGGCGGATGAGCGCCTGCTGTTCGATCTGCCCTTCAAGAAGCGCTGGCAGGCCTCCTGGCAATTCCTCGGCGTCGATGTGGAGAAGCTGAGCCTCACAGCTGGCAATGCCTGAGTCGACGGCAACCGGTCCGCGCGTCGCGCTGGCCTTCGATTATGGTCGGCGGCGTATTGGCATGGCCGCCGGTGACACCCTGACCGCCACTGCCGCACCGCGCCCGGCCGTCACCGCCCATGATGGCGTGCCGGACTGGAACGCCGTGGCACGGGAGATCCGCGCGCTCGCCCCGCACGTGCTCATTGTCGGCGTCCCTTATAATGCCGATGGCAGTGATGGCAGCACGGCGCAGGCCGCGCGTGACTTCGGCGCGCAGCTGCGGGCACGCTTTGCGCTGCCGGTGGAGCATGTCGATGAACACGGCTCCTCCATCGAAGCCGGACGCGCGCTGCAGGCGCAGCGCGCCAGCGGACAGCGCCGCCGCCGCGTGCAGCGTGAAGACATTGATAGCGCCGCCGCCGCAGTCATCCTGACGCGCTGGCTGGCCGGAGAAGGGGATCGCAAGTCGTGACAGAAAACACCGTGACCACCCGCGCCATCACCCCACAGCTGCGCGACAACGGCCACCTGCGCCACCTGCTCACCCTCGCGGGTCTGGAGCAGGGTGTGCTCACGCACCTGCTGGAACGCGCACAATCATATGTACGGGAACTGGGCGAGCCGCCGCCGGCCACGCGCGATCTCGCCGGAATCACGGTCGCGAATCTGTTTACCGAACCCTCCACCCGCACGCGCGTCTCGTTCGAACTGGCCGCGAAGCGGCTCGGCGCGGATGTCGTCAACCTGGAGCTGCAGTTGTCCTCGCGCATCAAGGGCGAGAGCATGCTCGATACCATCTATACCCTCGAAGCACTGCACGTGGACGTGCTGGTGATCCGCGATGCCGAGGAAGGCATTCCAGGGCTGGTCGCCGACCATGTGCGGCCGCATGTCAGCGTGCTCTCGGCGGGCGAAGCGCATGTGGCCCATCCGACCCAGGGGCTGCTCGATGCCCTGACCATCCGGCAGCGCAAGCCGGACTTTTCCCAGCTTGCGGTCGCCATCGTCGGGGATGTCCGCCATTCGCGCGTCGCGCGCTCGGCCTATCACATCCTCACCGCCCTCGGCGTCGGCGAGCTGCGCATCGTGGCCCCGCCGGTGTTCATGCCGGAACCGGGCGAATTCCCCGGCTGCGCCCGCCACACGACCCTGGCCAAGGGGCTAAAGGATGCGGATGTGATCATGATGCTGCGCATCCAGAAAGAACGCATGAGCCAGGCATCCTTACCCGACGCGGATCGCTATTTCGCGAAGTACGGCCTCACACCGGAGCGGCTGCAGCTGGCGAAGCCGGATGCCATCGTGATGCATCCCCAGCCGATGAATCGCGGCATTGAAATCGCCTCGGATGTGGCGGACGGCCCGCAATCGGCCATCCGCGATCAGGTGCGCAACGGAGTCGCCGTGCGCATGGCCGTCCTGGCCGAAGTCATCCTCAACCGAAGTTGATCTTGGTCTCGAGGTTGGCGCGCGAATCGGCGTGCATCAGGGCCTCATCCAGGGTGACGCGGTTCTGCTTCACGAGGCCATGCAGGGCGACATCGAAGCTCTGCACGCCACGCTCGCCGCTGGCGATGATGGCTTCCTTGATGCCCATTACGTCGCCCTTCTTGATCAGCTCGCCGATATGCGGTGTGTTCAGCATCACTTCGACGGCCGCAACGCGCATGCCATCCTTGCCCATCACCAGGCGCTGCGCCATCACGGCACGCAGGTACTGCGATAAATCCAGGAAGATCTGGTTGTGCTGCTCGCGTGGGAACATGTTGATGATGCGATCGAGCGTCTCGGCACAATTGTTGGCATGCAGGGTGGCCAGCACCAGGTGTCCGGTGCCGGCGAGATTGATCGCCGCCTCCATGCTCTCCTTGTCACGGATTTCACCGACCAGGATGACATCTGGCGCGGCACGCATGACGCTGCGCAGAGCGCGGGCGAAGGACTTCGTGTCGAGCCCGACCTCGCGCTGATTGACGATGGAGCGCTTGTTGGTGTGCAGGAACTCGATCGGATCCTCGATGGTCACGATGTGATCCGAGGAACCCTCGTTGCGATGGTTGATCATTGCCGCGATGGTCGTGGATTTGCCCGAGCCGGTCGCGCCGACCACCAGCACCATTCCACGCTTGAGCATGATGAGATCACGCATGACCTCGGGGAGGTTCAAGGACTCCAGTCGCGGCATGTCAGCGGTGATATACCGCAGCACCACGGCGGGATAGCCGCGCTGCATGAAGATATTGACGCGAAAGCGGCCCAGACCGGGACGGGAGATCGCAAAGTCGATTTCCAGCTCCTCCTGGAAGCGCTCGCGCTGCTCCTGGTTCATCAGTCCCAGGGCGGTCTGACGCACGACCTCCGGGGTGAGCACATTCTTGTTGACCGGAAAAATCTGGCCTTCGATCTTGATCTTGATGGGCGCATTGGCGGTGAAGAACAGATCCGAGGCCTTCTTCTCCACCATCAGCTTGAACAGCGGCTTGGTATTCAGGACCGTCTGCGCCGGAGAGTCGGCGCCGGCCGGCCCCTGCGCGGCGCGCAGCTCCGTCCCCTCCGCTTCGGGCAGCAGATCGTCGCTGACCGCATTCACAGGTTCTTGCCCCCGCCATCCGCTTCCTCGGCGATGGAGAGGCCGGCATCACCCGCATCGACATGCTCGCGCCGGCTTTCCAGCTTGATGCGCAGGCGCAGCTCGTTCTTGGAGTCCGCATTGCGCAGCGCGTCCTCATAGGAAATGTAGCCGCTCTCATACAGATCGTAGAGGGACTGGTCGAAAGTGCGCATCCCTAAGCGGGTGGAGCGCGACATGACTTCCTTGATCTTGGCCACTTCGCCCTTGAAGATCAGGTCCTGGATCAGGGGCGAATTGAGCATGATCTCCGTCGCGGCAATCCGCCCTGCGCCCGACTCGCGCGGAATCAGTCGCTGCGAGACGAAGGCGCGGATATTCAATGACAGGTCCATGAGCAGCTGTTCGCGCCGCTCGTCGGGGAAGAAATTGATGATGCGATCCAGCGCCTGGTTGGCGCTGTTGGCGTGCAGCGTGGCCAGCACCAGATGGCCGGTCTCGGCGAACTGGATCGCGAATTCCATGGTTTCACGGTCGCGCACCTCGCCGATGAGGATCACGTCCGGGGCCTGGCGCAGGGTGTTCTTCAGCGCCGCATGCCAGGACTCGGTGTCCACGCCCACTTCACGGTGCGTGATGACGCAGCCCTTGTGGTGGTGGACGTATTCGACCGGATCCTCGATGGTGACGATGTGATGCTTGGTGTTCTCGTTGCGGTGACCGATCATGGCCGCCAGCGAGGTCGATTTGCCGGAGCCGGTGCCCCCGACTATCATGACCAGCCCGCGCTTGGCCAGGGCGACTTCCTTCAGGATCACCGGCAGGTCCAGCTCCTCGAAGCTGGGAATCTTGGCGTTGATCAGCCGTATCACGGCCCCGACGGCGGCCTGCTGCACGAAGGCACTGACGCGGAAGCGCCCAATGCCCGGCGGAGAGATTGCGAAATTACACTCCTTCGTGGCGTCGAATTCCTTGGTCTGCCGGTCGTTCATGATGGCGCGCACCAGGGTCGCGGACTGCTCGGCGGTGAGGGCACGATCGCTCTGCGGGCGCACTTCGCCATCGACCTTGATTGCCGGCGGAAATCCCGCCGTGATGAACAGGTCCGAGGCTTTCTTTTCCGTGACACGACGCAGCAGGTCCTGCATCAGCTTGATGGCTTGATCGCGATCCATAGTGTGGGTCCTTGAGGCGCCGCGCGGGTCTTACAGGGCGTCCTTGTTGGAGGCCTTGTAACGCGCCTCCTCCTTGCTTACCAATCCCTTGGACACCATGTCCGTCAGGCATTGATCCAGGGTCTGCATCCCCAGCGCCTGGCCGGTCTGGATGGCCGAGAACATCTGGGCAATCTTGCCTTCCCGGATCAGGTTGCGGATGGCCGGAGTGCCGATCATGATTTCATGCGCCGCGATGCGGCCGCCGCCGTTCTTCTTCAGCAGGGTCTGGGAGATGACCGCGCGCAGACTCTCGGAGAGCATGGAGCGGACCATCTCCTTCTCGGCCGCCGGAAACACGTCGACGATACGGTCAATGGTCTTCGCCGCCGAACTGGTGTGCAAAGTGCCAAAGACCAGGTGTCCGGTTTCGGCCGCGGACAATGCCAGGCGGATGGTCTCCAGGTCGCGCATTTCACCGACCAGCACGACGTCGGGGTCTTCGCGCAGCGCCGAGCGCAGCGCTTCGGAGAAGCCAAGAGTGTCGCGGTGCACTTCGCGCTGATTGATCAGGCAGCGCTTGGATTCGTGCACGAATTCGATCGGATCCTCGATGGTGATGATGTGATCCGGGCGATTGTCGTTGACGTGATTGACCATGGCCGCGAGCGTGGTCGACTTGCCCGATCCGGTGGGTCCCGTGACCAGCACCAGGCCACGCGGCAGCATGCACAGGTCGCGGAAGATCTTCGGGCAGGCCAGATCGTCGAGGGTCAGGATCAACGAGGGGATGGTACGGAATACGGCGCCGGCACCGCGGTTCTGGTTGAAGGCATTGACGCGAAAGCGCGCCAGCTTCGGAATCTCGAAGGAGAAATCAGTCTCGAAGAACTCCTCGTACGCCTTGCGCTGCTTGTCGTTCATGATGTCGTACACCATGCTGTGCACTTCCTTGTGGGCAAGTGCCGGCATGTTGATTCGTTTCATGTCGCCATCGACGCGGATCATCGGCGGAACGCCCGCGGAGAGGTGCAGGTCCGAAGCGCTGTTCTTCACCGCGAACGCGAGCAGCTGTGCAATGTCTACGGCCATTGAAGTTCCTCGAGGGACGGCTGGCGCGACGCGAACAGGCATGCCGGAGACAGCTGTAAGTGGCGCGAAACATACGAAAAACGCCGGATGAGTATAGCGGAGGGCTTGGGCTTCCCATATGTTAATAGATCCACAGAATTCATCACCGCCGCAGCGCTTTGCGGAGAATCTCGCCCGTATCCACGCACGGATATTCGCAGCTGCCCGGGAATCGGGCCGGAATGTCGATCAGATCACACTCATCGGCGCCAGCAAGGGGCAGTCCGCCGCGGCCCTGCGGCTCGCCCTGGGGGCGGGACTGCACGATTTCGGCGAGAGTTACGTCCGGGACGGCCTGCCGAAGATCGCGGCACTGGCAGCAGAACCGGCGCCCAGCTGGCATTTCATCGGTGCGCTGCAGGCCAACAAGACCCGTGCCGTGGCCGAAAACTTCGCGTGGGTCCATGCCATTGACCGGCTGCGCATTGCCGAGCGGCTCTCCGCGCAACGCCCCTACCACGCGCCGGCGTTGAATGTCTGCGTGCAGGTCAACATAGGCGGTGAGGGCAGCAAAGGGGGCGTCGCGCCGACCGCATTGCGGCAACTGTTGCGCGACATCGCACCGTTGCCGCGGCTGAAACTGCGCGGACTGATGTGCCTGCCGCCACCGGAAGAGGATCCGGCGCGCCAGCGATACTGGCTGCACCAGCTGCGCGAGTTGTTTGAGAGCGTGAACGCGGACGGTGCGGGACTTGACACACTGTCGATGGGCATGAGCGCCGACCTGGAGGCTGCGGTGCACGAAGGGGCGACAATGCTGCGGATCGGTACCGCGCTATTCGGTGCGCGCGTGGCGCCGCCAAGCCCCAGCCATATACAATCCGCGCGATGAATTCTCCTCGCATCGGCTTTGTGGGCGGCGGCAACATGGCGCGCGCGCTCATCGGCGGCCTTATCGGCCGGGGCACCGCGGCCTCCCAACTCAGCGTCGGTGAGCCTGCCCCGGGGGCGCGCGAGTCGCTGGCGCGGGACTTCAAGGTGCGGGTCAACGCGGACAATCGCGCCGCGATCGACGGCTGCGACCTGGTCATCGTGGCCGTGAAACCCCAGGAAGCCGGCGCCGTGCTCAAGGCGCTCGCACCCCAGCTGCAGACGGCGCGAACCGTGCTGGTCTCCGTGGCAGCGGGGATTCAGATCGCCTCGTTAAGCGCCTGGGTGGGCGCGGCGGTCCCGGTCATCCGCACCATGCCCAACCGGCCCGCGTTGATTGGCGCGGGTGTGACCGGGATGTTCGCGGCCCCCGCGGTCACCATGGAGCAACGCCGTCTGGCCGAACAGACCCTGCAGGCCGCGGGACAGACCGTGTGGGTGGTGCGTGAATCGGACCTGGACATCGTCACGGCCCTGTCGGGCAGCGGACCCGCCTACTTCTTCTTGCTTGCGGAACTGATGATGCAGGCGGCCGTGGCCCAGGGGCTTGCCCCCGAGGCGGCGCGCCAGCTCGCCGTCGCCACGCTGCAGGGCGCGGGCGCGCTGGCGCGGCTCTCAGATGGTGACCTGGCCCGCCTGCGCGCGGAGGTCACCTCCAAGGGTGGCACGACCGAAGCCGCGCTCAGCGCATTTGCCGCAGCCGATCTGCGCGCCATTGTGGAGCGCGCAATGCACGCTGCCGCCCAGCGCAGCCGCGAGCTGGCCGTCAGCTTTGGGGATGCCATCTAATTGAACGCGCTTTACTTCCTGGTCGATTCGCTGCTGTCCCTGGCATTGTTCGTGGCGCTGCTGCGATTGCTCATGCAGTGGTCGCGTGCGGATTTCCGCAACCCCGTCGCGCAGGCGGTGGTGAAAGTCACCAACCCGCTGATCATGCCGCTGCGAAGATTGCTGCCACCGATCAACAAGATCGACACGGCCTCGGTGGTCACCGTGATCATCGTCGCCCTGGCCCAGGTGGCGCTGATGAGCATGGTGCGCGGGTACGGCATACCGGCGCCGCTGCTGCTGCTGCGGGGCGCGGTGCTCGAAATCGCCACCTCCGTCCTGTGGCTGTATTTCTACGCCATCTTTCTCTACGCCCTGATGAGCCTGATCGCGCAGGGCTCCTACTCACCGATGCAGCCGCTGCTGGCCAGCCTGTGCGAACCGGTGCTCGCCCCCATTCGGCGTATCATTCCGCCGATCGCAGGTCTTGACCTGTCACCACTATGGGCCGGACTGCTGATCCAGGCCGTGCTGATTCTGCTGCGCTGATCGGCGCGTTGGGGCAACGCGTAAGTCCGAGGAAAACAGCCACTTGCAGCATGGTGCTGACGCAGTAGATCGTAGCGCTCGAGCCGCGCGCCAGCACGATGTCGTGATGCGCGCTGCCCCAGCCGCGCTCGACGCACAAACCGCGCGCACACGCAAACGCTGAAAAAAAAGGCACTTCAAGCGCAGCAGCACGACAGAAATAGCTTGCGAATGTGCGCCCATGTGCTATTTTTCCGCGCGATTCGTTATGCGCGGCGCGGTCCGCGCGCTTGGGTTACAACGTTGGAGGAGTAGCAAAACATGGCGAAAAAGGGTGGCGCACCGACCAAGTCGGAGATCCTGACTCAGATTTCCAAGGACACCGAACTGTCCCGCAAGCAGGTCAGCGGCGTATTCGACTCTCTGAGTGGCGTGATCAAGAAGAGCCTGCGCAGCAACGGCCTGTTCACAATGCCGGGCCTTCTGAAGCTGAAGGTCGTCAAGAAGCCCGCCACGAAGGCGCGTGAGGGCGTGAATCCGTTCACCGGCGAGAAGATGACGTTCAAGGCGAAGCCCGCGAGCAAGAAAGTGCGCGTGCTGCCGCTGAAGAGCCTGAAGAGCATGGTGAATTCCTGATCCACCGATTCGGTCGGACGACGGCGGCCATGCCCGATGGTCGCTGCTCGGGATACTGAATTTTCAATTGGCCCGGGTAAACATCGCGTTTATTCGGGCCTTTGATTTAGGAAGGCCGTAACGCGCTCGCGCAGTTCCGGCAGTCGGCCGTGACAGTAATGCCCGGCGCCGGCCAGCACCTGCGTCACCGGTTCGGGGCGCAGTCCCCGTGCCCACTCCAGCATGCGCTGCGGTGAGACCACATCATCGGCATCCCCCAGCAGCACCAGCCACGGGCACGCCGGCATCACCGTCGCGATGTCCAGCCGATCGACGGCCGGTGCCACCGCGACCAGCCCCGCGGGCGTGGCCTCGCGGCTTGCGCGTACGGCGACCGCGGCCCCGAAGGAGAATCCCGCCAGCCACAGG
>DATDIL010000005.1:0-11242 GCA_036521075.1 Steroidobacteraceae bacterium
CCCACTCATTGCAGCGGCAACCGGTCAGCAACATCAGCTGCACGTGCGTGCCGAAGGGGTAACCGGTGAGCTGCGCGGCCTGCCAAACAATGCGCGCCTCGTTCAACGACAACACGACGTCCCGGGCTTTCTTCTTCGGCAAGTTTCTGTCGATCTTGCTGGCCGGGTTGTCGCGGCGTTTGAGCTTGCTCTCGTCCATGGCCAGGAGTACATGTGGCGCAGGACTCCAATGGCCGTCCTAGCCGCTTCGATACCGCCGTACGGCCCCCCGTGCTCGCCCTTGGGTCTTTTGCGCTTGATGCGTGCCGACTCCATCAGACCCCTTACCTGCTCTCGGGACAGCCGCTCGGCGGACTACCGCCCGATGCACGGATTGATGTGGGTTTTGAACGTCACTTCGTACTTGGCAGCCCCGTGAAGCTCGCGCGAATACCCGTGCTGTTCCATAAATTCCTGCGACAGTTTCTCAACGGTCAGGCCCCCGGCCGTCGGTACGGCATCCTCTCTGGGATGCACGCCCCGCTTGGCCTGCGCGAGCGCCGTGACGGCTTTGGCCCGCGCCTCGCTTAAGGAGACCGCCGGGTAGTTCCCCAGATACACGCGGTGCTTGGGACCGAGCATCTGCTTGCCGCTGGCTTTAGTGCCGCCTTCACCCGTCACGCGGAGGATAAGGGACCAGTTCGCCGTACCCCGGTGCCCACTCGCAATGACAGACCCGGAATCGCCCCATCGGGGATGGAGGTACGGGCGCTGGGGGGTGTGCGCAGGATGGATTTAAGAGTGGGATCGGTAAGTCTTTTCATGGGTTCCACTTTTTTCCGGCGTGGGTTCCAGAATTGGTTCCAGTTTTGGTTGGATGCTCCTAGACGGCCTTATTCTCCCGTAGACACTTATACGTATCCAATCAATCAGTTGTAGACAGCCATGGGCAGCGGTGGAAAGCCCTGGACAGGCCCAAAAAATTTTCGGGACGTAGGTGTCGCAGGTTCAAATCCTGTCATCCCGACCAAGAAAACCAATCACTTAGACGAAATCGCGTCAAGCGCAAAAACCGCTGCGGAGCGCCGGTGCCTCACGCGATTTTAGCGATTCGCGAAATATCTGTCGCGCCATCCTCAGAATGGCGCGTGCGGGTTTCATCGGCCCGTTGCTCTCGCCATTTGCAGCGCGGCTGCTGCCGTTCGGGTGGGACGCCGGCGTTACCATACTTATCAACAGGATCAGAGCGAGTAGGTCAGTATGAAGTACTTCTCACTAGTGTGGGCAGGCCTGCGACGTAGGCCCATTCGCCTTCTGTTTACGATGTTGTCGATTGCTACGGCTTTTGTCCTTTTCGGCACGCTGGAGGGCTTAAACGCCGGCTTTGCGAAGGCGCTTGCAGACCAGGATCTCACCGGCCTGATTACTGACCTTAAAGTACCTGGCGGAGAAGGGATGCCCATCTCCGCGATGACGAAAATCGAGCAGGTCCCTGGAGTCGTCGCCGTGGCGCAGCGCGCATACTTCATGGCTTCTTATCAGCAACCGACCAAAACTGTTGCGGCCCTGGCAACGGATCCAAACCGATGGTTTGCGCTGCGGCCGGGCTTCACGATATCCAAAGCTCAGCTCGCGACCTTGAGCAATACGCGAGCCGGAATTGTCGTAACTCCAGCGCTAATGCGGCTCTACGGTTGGAAGATAGGTGACAAGATTCCGCTGGCGTCGAGCATCGCCAAGGAAGACGGCAGTCCGTGGATTTTCGATTTGGTTGGAACCTTCGATACTCGGGTGGACCCGGGCAAAGCGACGCTCGCCTTGATCAACTACGACTATCTCGACGCGGCGCGCGCAACGGATAAGGGAACCGTTGACCGGTACATGGTTCGAATTGCTGACCCGACACGTTCCGTCGCGGTTTCCAATGCCATCGATAGCATGTTTGTCAATTCGGCGCATGAGACCCAAACGCGGTCGGAGAAGGAGATTGCGCAATCGCAAATGAAGCAGATTGGGGACGTTACGTTCCTGACCAACGCCGTCGTTGCGGCGGTGCTATTTACCCTGCTCATTTTGACTGCTAACGCAATGAAGCAGTCCGTCTACGAGCGTATCCCGGAATTCGCCGTCCTGAAGACCATAGGTCTGACAGATCTTGGGGTTGCCGCGCTCGTGCTTGCCGAAGCCCTAACGTTGTGCGTGATCTCCGCTTCAATAGGATTGGCGGTTTCGGCGCTCCTCGCACCCCTAATGGTCAACGTCCTGGGCGTGGTCAGGCTGTCCTGGGGTGTCGTCGCCGGGGCCGGTGTCGTCGCATGCCTCATGGCGATCATCAGCGCCGCACCACCCGCGTGGCGCATGCACCGATTGAGAATCGTCGATGCACTTGCCGTGAGATGACATCCCCACCATGCAAATACTTTCCGTTAGCGAACTTAACCTGCGTAGCCTGCCACAACGCATTGGCAGCTCCTTGGTCGTCGTAGTTGGGATAGCTGGGGTGGTCGCGGTTTTCATCTCCATCCTGTCATTGGCGATCGGATTCAAAAGCACGATCGCCAATACCGGCCAACCGGATCGAGCAATCGTAATGTCACGGGGCTGGAATTCGGAGGGGTACAGTACTCTCTCACGAGACGACGTACGCTCCATCCTGGACACGCCGGGAATCAAGGTTGGCTTCAATGGCAAGCCCGCCGGGTCGGCTGAAGCCATCGTCCTCACCGCCGTTTCGAAAAAAAGCAACAAGGCCGATGCCTTCGTCACGGTTCGAGGCGTCGGGCCTGAAATATTTAGCACTCGCAGAGAATTCAAGCTCACCGCGGGCCGAATGTTCAGGACGGGTCGTCACGAGCTTCTTGTCGGCAGCGCGGCGCAACAACAGTTCGCCGGCCTCCAAATTGGTGACGCCGTAAAACTAGGCGATGGCCCTTGGATCGTGGTGGGGACATTCACCAGTGATGGGAATTCGCACGAGTCCACGTTGATCACGGACGCTGACACGCTCCTGGCCGCATACAAGCGGAATAGCTTCAATAGCGTCACGGTACTACTCGACTCTCCGGAAACATTCGATAAGTTTAGAGCCGCCCTCACGACGAATCCGGCACTGACTGTCGATGCTCGGCGGGAGCAGGAGTATTTCGCATCGATGAGCCGCCCGCTCAATCGGTTGCTGAATCTTGTCGCATACGTGATTGGTGGAATCATGGCCATCGGCGCACTGTTCGGCGCAGTGAATACGCTGTATTCGGCCGTTATTGGGAGGAAGACGGAGATCGGAACACTGCGGGCGCTGGGCTTCGGCGGCATTCCGGTGGTCGTATCGGTTTTGCTTGAGGCGTTGCTGCTAGCCTTGATCGGCGCGGCCATCGGTGTCGCGGTTGCTTATTTATGCTTTGGCGGGCGCACCATTAGTACAATTGGCGACGCGATCGGCAACAACCCGCAGTTGGTCTATACGTTGAGCATCAGTCCGCTGGCAGTCGGGTTGAGCATTTTGCTTGCGTGTGGAATTGGTCTCCTTGGGGGTATCTTCCCGGGTGTCTGGATCGCCCGTTTGCCTGTCGCGGAGGCGTTGAGAGCACATTAGTAGTCTCAATGCGAAGGGCATTCAGGGAGTACTTCACAGGCTATTTCCGCGCCGTCCGCTTGACGCTGGGATCTCGATAGCCAAGGTGCGTCGGAAACTCTGCTGCCATCTCTGCCAAGCACGCATGCCGTCAATTAGGGTCTACCGCCCGCCGGCCTGAGCACGTCGGGATCAACGCAATTGCAATTCTCTATCGAAGCATCGGCCGTCGCCGTGTAATCGAGATCCTTACCCTTAATGAAGAGAGGAAAGTTATTAGCGGCGCCGGCCTGTATGGGGGCGCAGCCTAACGTCCTCGAGGCGGCGCTGAACAGCTGTGTCTAGATCGTTCGCGGAAGGTCGGTCACGCGCAGCCCGCCGGGGAGGTTCTGACCTCAGAGCTTGCCCTTACGGGATTCCGTTAGACTCAACAGAAGCCGACACTGTCGGGACCTGCGAACAAGCACGGAGGGTGACCATGTCTCGAACTGTCTCAGTCATTTCCGGTCTCCTGATATTGCTGATTTCCACGGCTCCGTCATTAGCGGATCAGAGGCATCTTTTGATGGGGACGTGGACTCTCGATCTATCAAAGTTGGCAATACCGAACCCTCCGCAGAGCGTCACCATCGTGTTATCAGCGGCCGGTGGTGGACGATACAAGATGAGCGTGGACATCGTCGACAATGATGGGGGAACGAGGCAAGGGGCAAGCACATTCAAGGCCGATGGCACACCGTCTCCTGCTGTTGGCAACGCAGATTATGATGTCGTGTCGATGACCATGCCGAGTCGGCGAATTATGGTAATGGGCGGGGGCTTTAAAGGCCATCCAAGCAACACTCGGGTCTTCTCGCTATCAGACGACGGCAAACACATGATCGAAACTGTAGTCGGGCATGGTTCGGATGGCACGCCGACCACGAGGGTCGATGTTTGGAATAGACAATAGATCCATAGGATTCCGTTAAGCATTCGCTGGATCCGCGAAAGCGCCTTCGCCTACCGGCGGCGGACGCTGCTCGATTAGACGCGGTTCCTGAGGATCTCGAAATTTGCAATTGCTGAACAGATGAGTTCATTCGGTTCAGCGACAGTGCCAAAAATGTGGACGTGGCGCTCAATTGACCGGCGGGTGGCAACCGCCGGAGTCGATCCACTGCTGACGATCGCGATCGACGGCTATTGGAGGAGAAGACACGAAACGGAATTTAAAGCACGCTAAGAAAATTCTGGAGTTGCCGCCTGAGGGGTTTTTGCGGTTTCCAATCTGGCGAGTCGGGCGATGAGCGCAGTCACTGCAAGATCAGCGGTAATAGTAAAATTCGGCCTCGGTGCCGCCCACTTCGGGGATTACGGCGACGCGATCAAACTCGGCGGAAGCACGTTCTCGAGATTCAGGCCGCGCTGGGGCTTCGTCCGTTGACTCGCGCCATGTACCGGGAGGTGGCGGCGTGGCTGATGCCGAGGGCGGCGTCAATGGATCGGGGCTCAGAGTCAAATCCGGGAGATGTGATTAGAGTGACCTCTAAGCGGGTTCGGGCACGCTCAGATAGACGAGAATGATTCCGAGGCTCGCGAACATCCGGAAGGCCGCGTCCTGACCGTTCCACGTGCGCGACTGCCACATCAGGAACCACTCGCCGCCGACCGTGAGGAACGCCACGAACCATAGCAGGCAGCCCAGTGTGAGAGCCGCAATTCCCATGGACTTCGCCTGCTGGAACGTCGCGGCTGGCGCCTTGACGGCGCGGATCAGGCGCAGGCTGCCGACGCAGCAGAGGACGCAGGTCGTCGACTCCCACGCGATTATCGACCAGTAGAAGACGGTCTGCAGGCCGGGTTGCGGCAGGGCGCGCCACAGGCCGTGATTACCGGGAAAGGTCGAGTCCATCAGCAGCACGTGGTGTACGAACTGGTAGTTGGAGTTGTAATCCGTCAGGTTGTTGAACGCGACGAGGAGGTAGTAGAGCGCGACGGCGACCAGCAGCGAAATCTTCGATAGGCGCAGGATCATTTGTGCGGTTTCTCCTCAGTAAAAGCGCGGAAGTAGGCGGTCAGCACGTTCAACGTCGCGTCGTCGTAGGTGGGGCTGCCCTCCATGTGGGCGTGTGGTTCGACCGACTGCGGATCGTGTACATAGCGCTAATCTCCGCGCGGCGTGATCGGTCCGTAGGTCGCGGCTACTGTGCTGAAGTTGAGACGCATGATGTTATCGGGGATCTGCGGCTGCTCCAGATACGTTAGGAATTTGTCGCGAGGGATGAAGTTAGCATGCGTGATGAAGTAGGGGCCGGGGTCGTACTCGTGCGCCTTAGCCGCCCACTGTGCAGGGCGCTCGCCGTTGATCTTGAGCGCGAAGATGGGGTGATGCGCGGCGATGTAATCCGCCGGGTAATGCGAGCGGTAGCGATCGGTACACAGCGCGTCGATCAGGGCGGACTCCGGAAGCGCGCCGAGCGCCTTGGCAAGCTGTTGCAACGGAATGCCCGTAATCCGCACTCCCCGGGAGCGTTGATCCGCGAAGTTCGAGTCGTTCTGGATCGTGGTCGTGATCTGCGGCAGCGCGACCAGTTCCGCGTACGAGACGTATCCGACTGCTCCAGCCGACAGTCCGGCGACCATTCCGGTCACTTCCAGGTCGTCGTCAGCATGCCGCGTCGACGCAATCGTCAGCTTCTTTACGGGCTGAGATTGCGAAGCCGCTGAACCAGCTATCGCGCAGAGCACGAAGAAGATCGCCGCGAGTTTGCGTGGTGGCATATTGGCATCTTAGAGCACGCCTGACCGCGCCGGCTATCTCTGGAGTGATCCGCCGGCAGCCAAGCAAAGCATCGACGATCGCGTTGATGATCTTTGAGCCAACGCTCGTAATCGATGCCGTCCGTCGCGTGTACGACGCCGCCCGCACGGGAGATCGAATCGGTTGAAGGCGGAAGTGGAGCGTATTGTGCGCTTCCAACCTACCGTCCGGCGACGAATTCGGAAGGGCAGTGAACAGAATTGCCCAGAGTGTTCAGCGAAGGGCCGCTGCGGAGCGGGTTAAGAGGTACTACGGTGTAGTAAACGTGCTTTTCGCCGAAACGGAGGATAGACTCTCAGCCAGGCACTGACTTCAGGCGACGACAATGAGAAGGCGTCGTGCCCGATGGGCCTACGGAGTAAAATAGTCGGCACTGGTCCGTAGCGCGGAGCACAGTAGGACGTGGCGAGAAAACAGGTTCTGTTCCAGAAATAGAAACGGCCAGTGCCATCCCGCGCAGCATTTCGCGCACTCGGCGCCGCGAGGCGGACCGCATGTTTGGTCCAGAACTCATCGCAGGACCAGAAGTAGCGCCGCGTCCGACCCAACCTAAGCTCGGGCAAGGGCATCCACGACCGCTAGGCGCGCTTCCTGTACCGCCGGGGCAATGGCTCCGATCAGTGCAATCACCAGCGCCCAGGCAATCGCGACCATCAGAAGGTAGGGGGTGACCGCGATTCTGAATACACCATATGCCCCGTTGATCGCGTACCCATTGAGCCATAGCCGATCAATGGCAGTCCCCAACGCCGCGCCAATGCATGCAAAGAACATCGCCTCAGCGACTATGGCGACGGCGATCGGCAGACCCCCAAAACCCACGGCGCGCAGAATCGCAATTTCCTTGGCTCTGCTGCCGACTGTGGCGTGCATGGTGTGCAGGATCCCCGAGATGGCGCCGGACGCCAACAGCACACTGACCATGTAATCCAGAAACAGCATGGTGTTGGGTAGGTTTTTATATTGTCTAAGCCAAAAGTCCGATTGACGTTCGACCGTTACCGAAAGTGCCGGTTTTGTCGTTAACGCGTTCTGCAAAGCATCGAGTGATTGCGGAGACTGCAAGCCGATCAGGATCGAGTTGTAGCTCGATCTGCCCAAGGCGCGCAGCATTGCCTGGGGGTCGGCAATCAAGTCGCCACCCATGAAGCTGTCGGTCGAAAAATGGCCGACCACCGTCCACTCTCCACCATCGACTACTCTTCCTTGCGTGACCATGACGATCTTGTCGCCGAGCTCTAGGCCGGTGAACTTCTGTCGCGCCCGCTCGCCTGCCAGGACCTCTCGTGTGTCGGGCCGATAGTAACGGCCATCCACCAACTTGATTTCGGGGCTCATCTGAAAGCCATTCCGGCCTATCCCCCTCATCTCGGTCGAGCCTTCTCCTCCGCCTCTGAGTGTTAGTGCGCCGATACCCACGTAAAGCTCCGGGTCGACCAAGGGCATGCCGTCACGACCCCGGCGAATTCCAGGCAGTTCGAGGACGGGCGCCAACCCTGATGCCGGGATCGAACTATCAGGTTCACGCACGGAGCCGACCGATGTCATCACTGCTCTATCGGTATGGCCAACGCCTACGTAGTCCCGCCTGATGCCCTCCCTCATGGATAGCAGGGACAACAGGACCACCGATATGCACATGAGTGCGACCACGATGACCCACGATGACCTCATCCGACCCGGAAGACTGCGAAGACTCAGCAGACCGACAATCCCCATTTGTCTCAACCGGCGCATTTCAATGTCTCGCAAGAGCGGTGGCGACATCCAGCTGGGTAATTTTCAGCACCGGCCCAGCCGCGGCGGCCAGGGCAACCAGGAGTGCGGCGCCGATCCCCGTCCCTATGACTTCCGGGTTGATCTTCGGCGGCGGAAGAATGACGCCCGCGGGAAGCAGAAACGGCATCACCGCCGAGGCTGCGGCGGCTATTCCCAGCCCCAGAACCGCGCCGGCGATGCAAGGTAACGCCGCTTCCACGAGTACGAGTGCGAGGATCGCCGAATTCGAATAACCCAAGGTCTTCAGGACTGCGATTTCGGTGGTGCGTTCACGGATCGAATGCCGCAATGCATTCGCGGTCAGAATCATGATCATGACCACACCGACGACCGCGATCGTCGAGAGCGCAAGAATGGCGTTGCCGAGGGCACTCGCCGCGTTCCGGATCAGCACCGTTTCGGAATCACTTCTGGTAGGGACCGCGGAGCGGGAAAAGCGCGCATCGATCTCGTGTGCCACGGCGTCTGCGGCAGCGGCATCCTTTGCCGTCAACCAGAACTCCCGCACCGCGCCGCGGTCTGCGTGCGGGCGTACCTGCTCCAGATAGTCATAGTTACCGACGCTAAAGCCGACCGGCATGGTCGGGATGTCGGGCACGACTCCTAGGATTTTGAAATTCCACGCATCGGGACCCTTCGCGGTGACACGCAGGTCGCTTCCCGGCCGCAGTCTGTACCGAGCGGCCAGGAAATGACTGACCAGAACGCCATCGGGTCTCGAGGCGAGCAATTGCCACTGTCGGCTTGAAGGTAGGAGCTCCGGAACCACCGTCCGCATTCCAGCGTCCACCATAATGACGGCCAGATTGTTTCCGGGACGCTGGTAGTAACCCTCGACACCGTCCAGTGCGCCGATGGCGGCGACGCCCGGAAGCTGCGCGATCTGATTCTTCTGGGGAAGCCCCAACCGTCCGGCTAGGCGGGCAACGGTGTGAATCCGGTCGGCGCGTGCACTCTCGGTCGCCTGCCGCAAGTCCTCCTTGAGTCCCAGGTCTAGACCCAGAAGCGTAAAGGCAAACGTGAGGGAAATCAGTGTGAACACCGTGCGCAGCGGTTTGCGTCGCAGATTCGCCCAGATGAACGGCAGATATTTCACGTCCCGCCCCGAGTCTCGTACTCCAGGATCTCGCCCTTGTTGAAATGGAGTTGTCGCGTGGCATAGTCCGCGGCCTTCTGATCATGCGTGACCATAACGATGGTCTTGTTGGCCCCCTTACTCAAAGTCCGCAGTAACGTTAGAATCTCATCCGCAGTGGCGCGATCCAAATCACCGGTTGGTTCGTCACATAGCAGCAGCATCGGATCTGCCACCAGCGCCCGGGCGATGCCCACCCTTTGTTGCTGGCCACCCGACAACTGACCGGGACGATGCGTGGCCCGCTCCGACAGCCCCACCTTCGCAAGCGCCGCTTCGACCCGCGCCCGGCGCTCGGATCTGGACAATCGGGTCAGGAGCAGCGGCAGTTCCACGTTCGCCGCAGCCGAGAGGATCGGTATCAGATGATAGGCCTGGAAGACAAAGCCGACGTTGCCGGAGCGCCAGGTACCCAATTGATCGCTCGATAACCCTTCGAGATGTTTTCCGCCGACGATAATCTCGCCGCCGTCGGGCCTATCGATGCCGCCCATGAGATTGAGGATGGTCGTTTTGCCGGATCCCGACGGACCCATCAGCGCCAGAAAGTCGCCCTCGGGCACTTCCAAACTAAAACCGTGAAGGACGGACACCGGCCTTTGGCCTTTGCTCTTGTAGCTCTTGACCACATTGCGCATTGAAATCCTTGCTGCCACCAGCCTTCTCCTTGCACACCTTGGAGTTCAAGGTATCATACCTAGAACATCGAGGTGAAATAGTGGCACGTGAACCCAATCCGAATTTCATGGCGGGCGTCCCGGAACTGCTGGTCCTGCGCCTGCTGCAGGATCGCGAGATGTACGGCTACGAGATCGTGCAGTCGATCAAGACCGAAACGGCCAATGTGATCAGCTTCGGTGAAGGCGTGGTGTATCCCCTCCTACATAATCTCGAGCAGGAGGGAGCGGTGACCTCTCGCCGTAAGCAGGTCGGTGGCCGCAGCCGTGTCTACTACACGCTGACGGCAAAGGGCGTGCGACGCTACCAACAGCTGGCGCAGACTTGGACATCGCTTGCAGACGCGATCCAGTCCGCCTTGAAAGGAGTCCGTCATGCTCCCGAGCTTTGAATTACTTCAGGAGCGGCTGCTGCGCGCCGGAGTCGCGCCGCGTCGCGTTCGGCGGTATGTGCTGGAATTGCGCGAGCACTTTACGGATCTGGCGGAGCACGAGCGCGCAGCGGGCCTCACCGCCGGCGAGGCTCGCGAGCGCGCTCTGCTGCTCCTCGGTGGCGAGGCGGACCTGGCGCAGGCAATGATCCAAACTGCCGGTCACCGCTCCTTGGCGGCGCGGGCGCCATGGATGGTGTTTGTGATGTGGCCGGTACTGCTACTGGTGGCCGCAATATTCCTTAGCGCCCTCCTATTGATATACCTACTGTGGCCGGTGCAGGGGTTGACCCCAGCGCAAATGCCCGACAGCTATCGAATTCTGATTGGCCTCGCCTACGTCGTGGTCAATTACCTCCTCGCCGGAGCCCTATCCACCGGATGTATCATCATCGCACTGCGCCAGCGTCTCACGTCTGGCTGGATTTGGGCGGGTCTGAGCCTCATTGCCGTGTTTAGCGGGTTTTTGGGGGTTCACATGCATGTCATTCCAACCGCGAATGGACATCAAGGCGGGGTGAGCTACTACGTAGTGGAGACGGTTTATCTGCACGGTCTCCCGAATCTGGCCGCGACAGTCGAGGTGGCAGCTGCTCGGGCCACTGTCATGCTCGCGGTGGCAGCGGCGGCCTATCGCGTCTTGCAGATGAGGTGGATCCGCGTCATCCCATAAGCCGAGCCACGGCTAATGCTCAGGCACGCGGCGATTGTCACGCGGTCATGCGCTGAACAGTTGGGTCGAGGACTGGCGCGCCGATGTTAGGCTCCGGTGGGTGTTCCAGCGCTTTCGCGATGGCCCTCAGTCCGGCTGCCATGATCACGTTTCCAGCCCCCGCCGCTTCGAACGTAGCGTGCGGGTTTCCTCGC
>DATDIL010000006.1:0-5060 GCA_036521075.1 Steroidobacteraceae bacterium
GGCCTCATGCGCCGCGGTGACGGTGGCATTGTCCGTTACCGTGGTCAGATGCGCGGGTACCGCGCTGCCGCTCTTCGCGGCCACGGCGGCCAGTACCGCGGCCAGATCTGTCACCTGCGCCGCCGGCGCGGACTGCAGGTAGGCTGCGACATGGAACTTGTAGTCGAACTGCGCGGGGTTCACGAAGGCCACCGCGGCGCCGGCCAGGGAGGCCTTGCGCACGCGGTGCGCCAGCACCGGCACCTCACGACGCAGGTTCGAACCGATGATGAGCAGGCCGTTCAGGTGATCCACCTGCGCAATGCGCATACCGAGATTTGGATACAGTGCGTCGCAGGCCTGATCATTGAAGTCACGTCGGCGCAGGCGATGATCGATGTTGGCTGATCCCAAGCCGCGCATCAGGCGGTTCAGCAGGTACAGCTCCTCGGTCGTTGCCGACGCACTGCTGAGCGCGCCGAGGCTCCCGGCATGCCGGCGCAGGCCATCCACGGCGACCGCGAGTGCGGACTCCCAACTCACCTGCGTCCAGCTGCCGCCGTCACGGAGCATTGGCGCGCCGATGCGGTCGGGGCTGTAGACACCCTCATAGCTGAAGCGGTCGCGATCGGCGATCCAGGTCTCGTTGATGGCCTCGTTATCACGCGGCACGACCCGCATCAGCTTGCCGCGCAACACATGGCCGAACAGGTTCGAGCCGACCCCGTCATGCGGCGCCACCAGCGGATGGGCGATCATTTCCCAGGCGCGCGCACTGAAGCGGAACGGCTTGGAGTTGAGCGCGCCCACCGGGCACAGGTCGATGATGTTGCCGGACAGCTCATGATCCACGGTGCGCTCGACGAAGGCGCGCACCGAGCTGTTTTCGCCGCGACCGACCATCCCCAACTCCTGCACACCGGCGATTTCCTGCGTGAAGCGGATACAGCGCGTGCACTGGATGCAGCGGGTCATGTCGGTGGAGACCAGCGGCCCCAGGGTCTCATCCGCGACCACGCGCTTGCGCTCGGCGAAGCGCGAGATATCCCGGCCAAATCCCACGGCCAGATCCTGCAGCTCGCACTCGCCACCCTGATCGCAGATCGGGCAGTCGAGGGGGTGGTTGATGAGCAGGAATTCCATGGTCGCGCGCTGCGCCCCGGTCGCCTTCTGCGACAGGGTAAAGATCTTCATGCCTTCGGCGACCGGGGTGGCGCATGCCGGCAACGGCTTGGGAGCCTTCTCGACCTCCACCAGGCACATGCGGCAGTTCGCCGCGATGGACAGTTTGTCGTGGTAGCAGAAGCGCGGGACATAGACGCCGTTCGCGTCCGTGACGCGGATGATCATCTCGCCCTTGCGCGCCTTCACCGGCACGCCGTTCACTTCGATATTGACGAACTCTTCAGCCATAGATTAAGACTCGTTACGCTGCCGCCAGGCCCTGACTCTCGACGATGCTGCGGCCGCCGTGATCGATCATGTATTCGAATTCGTGTCGGTAATGCTTCACGAAGCTCTGCACGGGCCACGCCGCCGCATCGCCCAGAGCGCAGATCGTGTGCCCTTCGATGCGGTTGGCGACATCGACCAGCAGGTTGAGATCCTCGCGCCGTCCCTGGCCGTCCAGGAAGCGCTTGAGCATGCGGTTCATCCATCCGGTGCCTTCACGACACGGTGTGCACTGTCCGCAGGACTCGGACATGTAGAAGCGCGAGATGCGCTCCAGTACGCGTACCATGCAGGTGGTCTCATCCATGATGACCACAGCGGCCGAACCGATCGAGGATCCCGTCGTCTTCATGGAGTCGTAGTCCATGTTGACGTTCATGATCAGCTCGGCTGGCACCACCGGCACCGAGGAGCCACCCGGAATCACGGCCTTCAGCTTGCGGCCTTTCCACACCCCGCCGGCGATCTCCAGCAGGTCGCGGAACGGTACGCCCATCGGCAGCTCGAAATTGCCCGGATTGTTGACGTGCCCGGACACCGAGAAAATGTTGGTGCCGCCGGCGTTCTTTGGCCCCAATCCCGCGAACCACTCCGCTCCCTTGCGCAGGATGGCCGGCACGGATGCGAAGCTTTGCGTGTTGTTGATGGTGGTGGGCTTGCCATACAAGCCGAAGTTCGCAGGAAACGGCGGCTTGAAGCGCGGCTTGCCCTGCTTGCCTTCCAGCGAGTCCAGCAGCGCCGTCTCCTCACCACAGATATAGGCGCCGGCACCGATGAAGGTGTGCAGCTCAAAAGTGATGCCCGAACCCTTGATGTTCTTGCCCAGCAGGCCCGCGTCGTAGGCTTCCTGCAGCGCCGCTTCGAAGCGCGGCACGGGCTCGCCCAGGAACTCCCCCCGGATGTAGTTGTAGCCCACCGTGGCGCCCATCGCAAAGCCACCGATGGCCATGCCTTCGATGAGCGCATGCGGATTGAACCGCAGGATGTCGCGATCGTGACAGGTGCCAGGCTCGCTTTCATCGGAGTTGCAGACCACGTATTTCTGAATCGGCGAGCTGCGCGGCATGAAGCTCCACTTCATGCCCGTCGGGAAGCCCGCCCCGCCGCGCCCGCGCAGGCCCGAGGCCTTCACCTGGTCGATGACCTGCTCCTGGGTCATGCCACCGGCGAGGATCTTCTCCCAGCTGTGGTAGCCACCGATCTGGCGATAGGTGTCAAGGGTCCAGGAATTGGGCAGGTGCAGCGACTCGAACAGGTTGAGGTTGAACTTGTCGGCATACCGGTCGCGAATTGCGCTCATTTCAATTCATCCAGCAGCTGTACGACCGATTCCGGCGTCAGGTGCTCGTGGAAGTGATGATCGATCATCATCATGGGTGCGCCCGTACAGGCGGCGAGGCACTCCTCCTCACGCTTGAGCAGGATGCGCCCATCGGCGGTGCTCTCGCCGAGCTTGATGCCCAGGTGCTTTTCGGCGTGGGCCACGAGGGCCTCCGCGCCGCGCAGCATGCAGGAGATGTTCGTGCAGATACTCACATGGTGGCGCCCGCACGGATGCAGCTCGTACATGGAGTAGAAGCTTGCGACCTCGTACACCTGGATCGGCGGCAGCTCCAGGTACTCGGCAACCGCATCCATCAGTTCGGTGGTCAGGTGACCCTGGTTCTGCTCCTGCGTGAAACGCAGCGCCGCCAGCACGGCCGAACGCTTCCGGTCGGGTGGAAACTTCGCCACCCAATGATCGATTTCATGGCGCGTATGCTCGGACAGCAACGCCGCATGGGACCCCATCGCAGGCATCAGCGATCGACCTCCCCAAACACGATGTCCTGAGTGCCGATCACGGCCACGACATCGGCAAGCATGTGACCGCGCACCATCTCGTCGAGCGCCGCGAGGTGCACGAAGCCGGGGGCACGCACCTTCAGCCGATAGGGCTTGTTGGCACCATCGGAAACCAGGTACACGCCCAATTCCCCCTTGGGCGCTTCAATGGCCGCGTAGGTTTCCCCTTCGGGCACGCAGTAGCCCTCGGTAAAGAACTTGAAGTGATGGATGAGGGACTCCATGTCTTCCTTCATCTCCTCGCGGCGCGGCGGGCGGATCTTGCGCTCGGCGACCATCACCGGGCCGGGATTGCCTTTAAGCCAATCCACGCACTGACGGATGATGCGGTTCGACTGGCGCAGCTCCTCGACGCGCACCAGGTAACGGTCGTAGCAGTCACCGTTCACGCCCACGGGGATGTCGAAATCCATCCGGTCGTAGACCTCGTAGGGCTGCTTCTTGCGCAGGTCCCAGGCAATTCCTGACCCGCGCAGCATCGGGCCGGTGAAGCCCAGCTGCAAAGCACGCTCCGGTGTTACGACGCCGATATTGACGGTGCGCTGCTTCCAGATGCGGTTGTCGGTAAGCAGGGTCTCGTAGTCATCGACGCTTTTCGGAAAGCGGTCGGCGAAGGCCCCGATGAAATCCAGCATCGAACCGTTGCGCGAGGCATTGAAGCGATCGGCGTCCTTTTGGCTGCGCCACTTGGAGGCCTGGTAGCGCGGCATCGTGTCCGGCAGGTCGCGGTGCACGCCGCCGGGACGGTAGTAGGTGGCGTGCATGCGCGTGCCCGACACCGCCTCATACACGTCCATCAGTTCCTCGCGCTCCTTGAACGCCAGCAGGAACACCGTCATCGCGCCAATGTCCAGCGCATGCGCGCCCAGCCACATCAGGTGATTGAGGATGCGGGTGAGCTCATCAAACATCACACGGATGTATTGGGCCCGTTCCGGGATCGTCACACCCAGCAGGTTCTCTATTGCCATGACGTAGGCATGCTCGTTGCACATCATGGAGACGTAATCGAGGCGATCCATATAGCCGATCGACTGGTTGTAAGGCTTGGACTCGGCCAGCTTCTCGGTGCCCCGGTGCAACAGGCCGATATGCGGATCGGCCTTCTGGATGACCTCCCCGTCCATCTCCAGCACCAGTCGCAGCACGCCGTGCGCCGCCGGGTGCTGCGGGCCGAAATTCATCGTGTAGTTGCGGATCTCGCTCATTTCGCCGGACTGTCCTTGAGAGCGGGGTTGTAGCGGTTGTCGTCGCGTATCACCCGCGGCACCAGCACGCGCGGCTCGATGCTCACCGGCTGGTACACGACGCGCTTGCGCTCGGCGTCGTACCGCACTTCGACATTACCGATGAGCGGGAAGTCCTTGCGGAACGGATGGCCTATGAACCCGTAGTCGGTGAGGATGCGCCGCAGATCCGGGTGGTTGCGGAAGAAAACGCCAAATAAATCGAACGCCTCACGCTCAAACCAGTTGGCGGAGGCCCAGATATCGACCACGGAATCCACGACCGGTTCCTCCTCATCCTCGCACTTCACCCGCACGCGCAGGCGCTGATTGTTGCTGATCGACAGCAGGTGGTAGACCACGGCGAAGCGGGCGCCTGCGGCGGGTCGCGGCGGCGGGGCGTGTTCTTCGGCCGGCGCCGGTTGAATGCGCGCCCGGCTGAACCCGGTGTCGGTGGCCGAGTGGGTCTGCCAGGTCTCAAGACGGAACTGCGAATAGTCAACCACGGTCACATCGATGAGCGTCTCGAACTTCAGCTCCGGTGCGTCACGCAGGCTA
>DATDIL010000007.1:0-9682 GCA_036521075.1 Steroidobacteraceae bacterium
AGGCCATCATGAACAAATCTGCCGCCGCGGCGTACTTCAACGTCTTTACCGTCCGGGAGTTCGAAGGCTCAACCGGCCAGAAGGCCAAGAGCTGGACGAAGGTCGGGGTCGCCTTTCCACATCGCGAGGGGCCGGGTTTCAACCTGGAGTTGTCCGCCCTGCCCCTGGACGGTCGGCTGGTTGCGCTCGTGCCTAACGACCATGACGAGAGCCTCGCGGCGACCAGTTGACTGCGCCGGGGCAACGGACCAATCGTGCGCACAAAAAAAGAGGCCCGCCGAAGCGGGCCTCTCCATCGATCGGATCGATGATCGGGTCGTTACTTTGCCGCCGGAGCAGATGAAGTCGCAGAGCTCTTCTTCTTCTTGCTGGTGTGGTGCTTCTTGGCATGCGTAGTCGCCTTCGCGTCCGAAGACGGGGCGGGAGAGGCAGGCGCATCAGCGGCAAGCACCGGACCGGCCAACAGGATCAGAGCAAGAGCAGGAACGAGTTTGCTAACCACGAGTCGTCTCCAATGAGGAATATAAATACGCTAGCGTCACGGGATGCAGAGCGTACACGAGCGCCTCGGCACTGCAATATCTTCTCTATTAAGTTGTAGTAAGGATGGCAAGCCACCGTTTTTACGAGGGATTCTTCCGCCGCGCGCAGTGCCAGAGCGGTGCATCAATTGACGCCGCAACTGTTGCGCGCACAGTTGTGCACCGTCTCGCAAAGGCCGTTATGCACCGCGCTCGGGTGGCCATGATTTTGGGTGTGCTGTGCGCGGGTTCAGCCCTGTCGGCACCGGTACAGGCCTGGAATAATTTCGGTCATATGACTGTGGCCGCGGTGGCTTGGCGGCAGCTTCGCCCCGCGGCCCGCGCCCGCGCCAGCGAACTGTTGCGCCTGAACCCGGACTACTCGCGCTGGGTGAGTGGCGTCGCACCTGCTCAGCGGGATGTCATCGCTTTTCTGAGAGCCTCCACCTGGGCGGATGCCATCAAGCATGAGGCGGGCTACCGCGACGATGGCGAGCGGGACGCTGGTCCGGAGGCCAGCCTGAATGGCGGCTACGAGGATCTGCGCGAACACCGCTACTGGCATTACGTGGATGCCCCCTTCTCTCCTGATGGGACACCGCTGCCGCAGACCCGCACGCCGAATGCTGCCACGCGCATTGCGGAATTCCGCCAGGTGCTCGACGACCCCACTGCCGCCGCGCGACTGAAGTCCTACGATCTGACATGGCTGCTGCATTTGGTCGGTGACATTCACCAACCCCTGCACGCGGTCTCAAGATTCACCCATGAGTTACCTGAGGGAGATCTGGGGGGTAACCGGGTGCGGGTGTGCGTCGCGCCGTGTCGTGAGGACCTGCACTATTTCTGGGACGCCGCGCTGGGCCGCGGCAGTGCGGTTCAAGCCCTGGCGTTGGCGCGGATGCTGCCGATGCCAGCGCCTGCGGATCTCGCTGACGATGATATTCAGGACTGGCTGCGGCAAAGCGGCCAGATCGCGCGCCGCGTCGCCTACGGCCGGCCCGTTGGACTGGGAGTCGGCCCCTACCCGCTAAACCCGGCCTATCGCGCGCGTGCACGGGCGGTCGCGCGAAATCAAGCGGCACTGGCCGGCGGCCGGCTCGCGAGACTTCTCAATGCAGCCTTTGCACCTCGCGGATCACTCGCGGCCCCTCCTGGATCGGGCTCGCCACCTTGAACCGGCCGCCGGCCGAAAACCGCGCGAAGCGATCGACAATTATTCTTGCTCGCTGATGCACTGCAACTCATACCCGCGCTCACACTGCAAGGTGCGAAACGACACGCATGTGCTCAGTTTTTGCGCACCTTAACGGAAACCCTTCAGGTAACGCTTTTAAAAGATTTTCAAGTGGGTCTTTGCACACAGTTATACACAGCTTCTGTGGATAACTGTGCGCGCAATTGCGTAGCGGTCGATGCGCCGCAAGTCAATCACGTCAAGCACTTGACGGATCAGACGCGTGATGCCTTGCCTTGGACAGCGGGTCGCGAGAGACTTCAGCATGCCGGCATTACATCAAGTAGGCATCATGACGCAATCCTCCGCGGCCGCTGAACGCAAGGCTCCTGAAGCCAACACCGAACTCGCCGCCTCGGTCGCGCGCGCGCGCCTGCGGGTTGATGTCGCCAAGCAGAGCGTCAGACTTGCCAAAGAGGAGCTCAAGCGCGCGCGCAAGCGCATCAAGGATGCCAAGCGCGAGGTGCGCCGCGCGCGCAAGCGCGCCAGTGCCGCCCGTCGCGCCTGGAAGCAGGCACGCCGTACCCGTCCCGCGCGGGCGCGCACCGCCACGGCCGGCAAGCCGAACGCGGTTGTCAAGGCAACAGTGAAGTCCGCGCGCAAAACGACCACCCGCAGAGGCACCAAGGCAAGGACCCGCAGCGCGAGAGCTAAAAACCCAGTGCGACGTGTCGTGAAGACCGTGGCGAAAGCGGTCGCAAAAAGCCTTGCTGGCAAGACCCCGGCCAAGAGGCCGACCGTGAAGCGGCGACCTGCTCCAAAGAAGGGTGTGGCCGCCGCACCGCGCAAGTCCCGTCCACGATCCCGTAGGGTCCCATTGCCTGTTCCGGCAAAGCCGGCACCGGCCGTGACACCGGTGGTGCAGGCGGTCGAAGCCGAGGTCACGGCGCTGCCGATGACGCCGAACGCCCCGTAACGACTTCAGGTCAGCCTCTCAGGCGGCAATGTCCGCCGCAAAGTCGATCAGTCGGGCAATCTCGTCCACGGCGCGCAGATTGCCCAGCACCACATCGTACTTACCGGATCCGTAATGCGACGGGCGGATCCGACATGCGCCACCGGCCTCCTCGACGATGACTTCGGTGGCGGCGATGTCCCAGCGATTCAGTCCCAGTTCGACCAGTACGTCGATTGCGCCGCGCGCCACCTGCGCATGCGACCAGCAGTCGTGGCAGCCGCGCAGGTGGGTGCCCGCACGCATCAGGCGTTCAAAGCCAGCGGACAATCGAGCCCGAGCGAAATTAGCCGGGGGCACATGCGCCACAATGTAATCGCGAATATCGCGGTCGGGTGCCACGAGGATCGGCACCCCGTTGCACCAGGCACCCAGACCCCGCGCGGCTGAATAAGTCTCGGCTGCCGCGGGCAGATGGATAGCACCCACCAGCGCGCGCTGAGGCTGCACAGACTCGAACGCGAGTAGGGTCCCGAACGTCGGCAGCCCCCGCGTATATCCCAGGGTGCCGTCGATGGGGTCGAGTACCCAGCGGTGGGTCGGAGCCCCAGCGGATGCCGTACCCCACCCGAATTCCTCGCCGAGCAAGGGCCATGGCCCCGCGCCGGCGACGATCTCGCGAATGAGTTGCTCGCTCTCGCGATCAAATCGGGTAACCACCGAGCCGTCCGCCTTGATGTCCAGATGCAGTTCGGGATTGCGGAACCCTTCCAGAATCAATCCCGCAGGAGCCGTTACGGCCAGGCGTGCCAGCTCCAGCAGTTGCTCCAGTGGTAAGTCCATACGTTAAGCGTATGCGGCAAAATGATGATTGACCAGTGATCGATCGGCCGTGATAGGCTCTTCATCGGACACAGGTTGGGGATCGGGGGAGCGGCATATGGCTACCCGAACGCGGGAGGATCGTCGACTGCGCCTTTTGAGCGCCGTGTGCCTCGCATTGCCTGAAGCTGAGCGCACACTTTGCGGGGCCCATGCGGACTTCCGGGTGCATGGAAAAATATTTGCCTATTACTTGAGAAATCACGGTGGCAATGGCATTACCGCCGCATGCGTCAAGGCCCGACTCGGCGAACACGTGCAACATGTGAAGCGTGCACCGACCCGATTCTATCTGCCACAGTTCATTGGCAGGCGCGGCTGGTTTGGCGTGCGCCTGGATCAAGGCGACATTGATTGGGATGAGGTCAAAGCGCTGGTAGTGGTCAGCTATAACCTGGCCGCACCACAAAACCTGCGCACGGCACTGGCGCCGGTTGCAAACGCGCTCACGGCCCGCTCCCTGGTACGCGGCGCACCCGCCCCCGAACTTGCCGTCAGCCGGGTCACTGCCCAGCTTGTCGATGCAAAAGCGGTCAATGCCGCGCGGCTTGCGGAGGAACAGGTCAAACGCGACACAGCATTACGACCCCCGGCAATGCCGGGGGCCGCAGTTAGCCAATCTGGTGGGATTCGCAACCGCCGTTAGCGGCTGAACCGAATCAGGCCTACTTGCTCTTGGGCTTGCGGACGGCGAGTTTGATGCGCTTCTGCCAGGCCTTGAAGCGAACCGCCGCTTCGCTGCGCTTCAATAGACGGGCAATTTTGCGCACGCCCTCCTTGCCAGCAAGCTTTCGCAAAGTCTTCAGTTCATCTGCGGCCCAAAGAACACGCTTACGTCGTGTGGTACGCGGCATTGCTAGCTCCGATATGAATTGTTTTCAAAAAAATACCAGGCGCAGATCTTACCCCAGGATCAACTTAATTTGAATCAGATCTGACCCTTTGGTTCAATGATTGCGGCGCAATCCAGAAAAACAATTTGTCAATTTGTACTTCTGAAGCGCTACAGGTTGCACAATCTTCGATACCTTCGATCCTCAACCAATCACAGCGTCCCGAACTGGCCGGTGTGATCGACTGTTTCACAAAGTACAACTCACAATCAATCAGATGACGCCTCAAAGCGTAATTGCAGCGCCGCGAATTGCCGCGCTTTTTGCTACCGGCGCAGTGGCCCATCAAACTCGAGACACCATTTCAGCAGACACCCTGCTCCCTGAAGAGAAGCAGTTTCTGTTAAAGGCGGCGCCCAAACGCATTCATGAATTTGCCGCCGGGCGGGCATGCGCACGGGCCGGACTGTCCACCCTCGGCTACGTCGGCGTAGCGCTGCTGATGGGCGCCGATCGTGCACCGCTTTGGCCGGTGGGTGCCACCGGCAGCATCACGCACACCGACACCTTCGGTGCTGCGGTCGTCGCGCCGACCCGACAGGTTCGGGCCCTGGGCCTGGATGCGGAACCGGAGCGGTCCGTCAAACCGGATCTGTGGCGGCGCATCTGTACGGCGGAGGAACTTGCGATGCTGCAGGCTCAGGATGAACAATCTGCCCAGGCAACCGCGACATTGATATTCAGCGCCAAGGAGGCATTTTACAAATGCCAATATACGCTGACACGGCAATGGCTGGGCTTCGCGGATATCAGCGTTAGCATCGATGCGGATCACTTCAGCGTCCGGGCCACGCGTTCGTTACAAATTGCGGCGCACCGTCCGGCTCCCTGGCATGGACGCTACCGGCATGAGTCGGGCTTGGTGATTACAGGTGTATGCATCGTCTGATGCCCACCGAGCCACCCGTGGTGCCGGGCGGGCCTTTCGTACCAAAGAAGTCGACCACCGCGGCGCCCAAGCCTATCCTTGCGCTATGCTGCGGCCCTCTAACCTCTGGCAAAAGCCCGAGGGCTCGAGCCTCTAGAAGATTAAGGACGCTTGGATGTCGCCAATTCGCCGTGCTGCCCGCTGCCTGGTCCCCCTGGCCGTCGCCACCGTGCTGGCAGGATGTGCGTTGGGCCCCAATTACAGGCGTCCCACGGCCGCAGTAACCGAGAGCTACAAAAATCCCGTCGCCAGCGCCCCGGTACTCCCGGACGAGTGGTGGACGCTTTTCAACGATCCGATGCTCAATGACCTGGAGTCCCAGGTCATTGTCAACAATCAGAACATCGCGGAGGCCTCGGCGGCCTACATGCAGGCCCGGGCGGTGGTACGCCAGGACCGCTCCAACCTTCTGCCTTCGATCGACCTCAGCGGTGGCGCGACCCGCTCGATCAGCGGTGCTCCCGGCTTCGTGGTCGGCGGCGGGGGAAGCGGCGGCTTGATCTCGGGCAGCACCAAGTCGACGACCTATCAGCTCGCCGCCAGTACCGACTGGGAGCTGGACGTCTGGGGCAAGCTGCGCCGGACGCTGGAGAACGCGCGCGACAGCGCCCAGGCCAGTGCCGCGGATCTGGCCAACGCAGAACTTTCGGCCCGCAGCCAGTTGGCCATTGCTTATCTGCAGCTGCGCGGTGCAGACGCGCAGCGCAAACTGCTGTCGGATACCGAAGGTGCCTATTCACGCACCTTGAACATCACCCAGAACAAATACAAGGCCGGCGTCTCCACCCGCACCGATGTGCTGCAGGCGCAATCCCAGCTGTTCTCGGCACAGGATCAGGAACAGGCCGAGATCCTGCAACGTGATCAGTTGGAGAATGCCATTGCTGCGCTGATCGGCAAGCCCGCTTCCGGCTTCCAGATCGCTGCCCGGGATACCTGGGAGATCCCAACGCCGCAGATTCCGGCGGGGGTGCCCTCGGAGCTGTTGCAGCGGCGTCCGGACATCTCCAATGTGGAGCGACAGATGGCCGCCGCGAATGCGACGATCGGCGTTCAGGAGGCGAGTTTCTTTCCGGCTATCACCCTCACGGGTTCCTACGGCTTTCTGTCCACCGCCGCGAGCACGCTTTTCAAATCGACAAGCGTTACGAAATCGGTGGGGGGATCTTTGTCGCAGACCCTGCTGGATTTCGGCGGACGTCGCGCGCAGGTGGACCAGGCCCGACGCGCCTACGCTCAGTCGGTTGCCTCCTATCGGCAGACCGTGCTGACTGCGTTCCAGGATGTGGAGAATGATCTGGCGGGTGCGACGATTTATCAAAAAGAATTCGATTTGCGCCGCCAGAACTCCGAGGCTCTGGATCTCACTGAAAAACTGACACTCAACGAGTACACGGCCGGCACCGTGGATTTCACCACCGTCGTGGTGGCGCAGACCGCCGCGCTGAGCGCGCGCCTGCAGCTGGCGCAAATCAAAGTGTCGCAACAGACCACCGCCGTCACACTGATCACCGACCTCGGCGGCGGCTGGACGGCGCCGGACTACTCACACTACAAGTGACCGCGGAGCGCCGACGCTTCAATCGCTCCACGCGTCCATGTCGAAGTCCGCGCGGATAAACGCCCAGCGCAACATGAAGATCTTCAGCGTCTGCAGTGCGTCCAGCGACGGTTCATCCAGGCTCAGACGCGGTGGCAGCAGCGGCCAGCGCCGCAACAGTTCCTGGGCAATGAGCTCCGGATGCTCCCGCAGCAGGGTCGCATTGACCGTTACGGTGTGCAGCAGTGCTGTGTGCGCCCGCAGCCAAGGGTCGCGATGCGCACCGACATCAACCAGTACACGCGCCCCGGCGACTCGCGCGGCTTCCAGGCCGGCGGGCCCGCGCACATATACTGCATCCACCGATCCGTCCTGCAGGGCGAGCATTTCCGCGGCATAGGCGCTGGGCAGCGCGAGCGTCACGGCTTCGGCGCGCGACAGGTCCACCCATTCTACGGCGCGAAAAACCAGCCCCTGCGACTCCAGTACCGCAGTGGCAGCCCGCAACGCATGGACGCGCGGGCCACCCGACTCCAGCTCCGTCGGCGGCAGCCCAATGCGTCGCTCACGCAAGTCGCCGCCGCGGCGCAACTTTGCATCGCGCCGCACGACGAGGGCCTGGAATTCGTCGAGCCGGGATATTCCCACCAGGCGGGTCGCGGCGCCGCGACTGCGGGCCGTGATGGCGGCGGCTGCGACCTGCTGACGCAGGATCGCCTCGCAACGGGCGGCGGCATCGCCGTCGGCAAGGATCCGGATATGCCCCGGCCGGGGCGGAATCTGTAGCCGCGCCCGTTTTGGCGCCGCAACAACAAGAGGCGCGGTTTCACGCATCTCAGTCCACCGAGCATCAAGTTACTGGGCTTCGAGCCTAACGGGCGTGCAGTTACGAAGTCAGTACCGCGCCGGTGACGAAGTAGTGACAGCCTGGCGCCATCGGCGGGCGATTTGCGCCTTTAGCGCGCGGCGAGGCGGTTGAGGCGACGTTTGAACGCGGCCGTGATGGCCGTCAGCTCCGAAACCTTCAGCACCGTCGCGCAAAGCGCAAATGCCGCCGTCGCGACCACGATGGTGCCCATCAACCACATCAGCCGCAGCCAGAACCCCGTCGCATGCCAACCTGGCAGCAACCATTGCCTGCTGGCGATGCAAACCGCGGCCAGCACGGCCGCCGCCACCGCAACCCGCAGGGTCAGAGATCCCAGCGCGCCGGCGTGAAATCGTCCGAGCTCCCGGCGCATGAGGATGAACAGGACGATGAAGTTGGTTGTCGCGATGCAGGCTGTCGAGAACGCCAGACCGCGATGGCCCCAGCCCAAGTGCCAGGTAAAGAACCAATTGAACAGCAGGTTCAGCCCGACCGCGGCAAAACTGACAAACATGGGCGTCTTGCGCCGATCGATGGCGTAGAAGGCATTTACGAGCACCTTCAGTGACGCGTAACCGATCAGCCCCAGGGCGTAGTACTGCAAGGCGCCAGCTGTCTCATGCGCCTGGTACGCGGTGAAGCGTCCATGCTGGTAGAGCACGGAGACGATCGGGTCGGCCAGTACAATCAATCCCACTGTTGCCGGAATCGTCATCAGGAATGCCAGCCGGATGCCGCGCGCCAGTTCGTTGCGAAAACCGTCCCGATCACCGGCCCCCGCCAGGCGCGCCAGCAGCGGCAATGAGACCGTTCCCAGCGCGACACCGAAAATACCCAGCGGCAGGTTCATCAGCCGAAAGGAAATGGACAGCCACGAGGTCGGGCCGTTCCCGAGCTGGGAGGCGAACACCGAATTCACCATCACATTGACCTGGGTAGAGCTGGCAGCGATCACGGACGGCACCATCAGGCGCAGGACATCGGCAACGCCGCGATCGCGCCACACAAGATCTGGCCGGAAGGCGAAGCCTTCGCGGTGCAGCGCCGGCAGCTGCACGACCAGCTGCAGCATGCCGCCCACCAGCGTACCCAATGCCAGTCCCATCAGTGCCCGTGAACCAAAATGCGGATCGAGAATCCATCCGAAGGCCACGCCAGCCGCAATGGAACCAAGATTGAAGAAACTCGAGGCCATTGCCGGGATGCCGAACACGTTACGCGCGTTGAGCATGCCCATCACCAGCGCGGCGAGGGACACCATGAGGATGAACGGATACATGATCCGGGCCAGCGTCACCGTCAGCGCCTGCTTCGCCGGATCAAACCCCGGCGCCAGTTCGGAAATGATCCAAGGGGCGAAAACGATTCCCAGGATGGTGAGCCCACTGAGCGTCACCAGCGCCAGTGTCGTGACCTTGTTGGCCAGGCGGAATGCGGCCGCATCCCCTTCGCGGCTGATTGTCTTGCTGAATATGGTGACGAATGCCGTGGACAGTGCGCCTTCGGCAAACAGGTCACGCAGCAGATTCGGAATGCGAAACGCGATGGTGAACGCATCCATCAGCAGGCCGCCACCGAACAGCGCCGCGAAAATCTGCTCGCGCGCCAACCCCAGAACACGGCTGCACATCACGGCCAGACCGACAACCCCGGCCGCCCGGGTATTGAGAGTCTCAGACCGGGGCTGGATGGGCGCAGCTATGGGCGGGTTTTCAGATATGGGACTGGATGCCAAGAGTCGGACTTTCAAACAGAATGAATCGTGGTAACTGTACCTGTATGTGACTCAGGCTGGCCAGAGACGGTTGCGGATTGCGTACGTGGTCACGGTTCAGGATCAGGCCGTCACGCCTTCCCTGCGACACCGCAGCGCCGCCGCGACCCAGAACAGTCCGCTGAGCCCCACCGCGACGGGAAC
>DATDIL010000008.1:0-31592 GCA_036521075.1 Steroidobacteraceae bacterium
GATCGGCACTTCCTGAATCAGGTGTGCACGCATATCGCGGACCTTGATTACCAGAAGGTGACCATCTACCCGGGCAACTACGATGACTTCATGCTGGCATCCGTCCAGGCTCGCGCCCGGGTCGAAGCCTCCAACGCGAAGGCCAAGGATCGTATCTCGGACCTGCAGGAGTTCGTGCGCCGCTTCTCCGCCAACGCCTCCAAGTCGCGCCAGGCGACTTCGCGCAAGCGCCAGCTCGAAAAGATCAGGCTCGAGGACATCAAGCCGTCCTCGCGCCAGAATCCCTATATACGTTTCGAGCAGGGCAAGAAGCTGTACCGCTCGGCGTTCACCGTGGAGAAGCTGAAGTTCTCCTATCCCGGCAGCGCGGTGCCGGTGCTCAGCAATGTGAATTTCACGGTCGAGGCCGGCGAGCGCATCGCCATCATTGGCGCGAATGGCGTCGGCAAGACCACACTGATGCGCTGTCTGGCCGGGGACCTGAAGCCCACGGGTGGCAAGATCACGTTTGTCGAGAATGCTGAGGTGGGCTACATGCCCCAGGATCCCCAGGCCGAATTCGAAGAGAAGATCGACCTGTTCACGTGGATATCGAATTTCACCGGCAAGGCGGACGACGAGCAAATCACGCGCGCGACCTTGGGTCGGCTGCTGTTCTCCGGTGATGAGACCAAGAAGTCCGTCAAGGTGCTCTCCGGCGGCGAGAAGGGCCGCATGATGTACGGCAAGCTGATGCTGACCAAGCCCAACATCATGCTCATGGACGAGCCGACCAATCACATGGACATGGAAACCATCGAATCCTTGCAGATCGGCCTGGAGAAGTATCCCGGCACACTGGTGTTCGTCTCGCATGACCGCGAGTTCGTGGGCAGCCTTGCCACCCGCATCATCGAACTGCGCGCGGGTGGCGAGATCGCCGACTTCCACGGCACCTACGATGAGTATCTGAAGTCGCAGGGCATCGAGGTCTGAGCGGCCGCACGACCGCTCAGACCTCGTATTCAAGCTGTCTGCACAGCTTCTTAGAAGGACGCGCTGATGCTTACCATCCACTCCCGCGGCAGGCCGGGCGTACCCACCTGAGCCGCCGCGGGCGAGAGGTTGTTGGCACTGGGTACCGTCGCCCCACCGGCCAGGGACAGCGGCGAACCGAGCTGCTGCCAGTAGAACTTGTTGAACAGGTTCTGCGCCTGCAACGATACATTCCACTTGGCTCCCTCCGGTGCAAAAGTCAGCCGGGCATTGAACAGACTGTAGCCCGGCAGCCGCCATTGAGCGATCTGGAAGACGTTCTCCGGACCATTCGTCTGGTAGCCCTGATAGCGCCAGTCCAGGCGCGGGGTGAGGGTTCCGCCCGGCAGCAACAGGCCATACTGGACGCCGCCGCTCGCATTCCACTCCGGCTGCAGTCGCACGGAAGGCGCGATGTAGCCGGGAGTCGAGGCATTCATATCCGTGTCCTTGGCGTGGAACTCCAGCCAGCCACCCTCGAAATTGATGAGCAGCCGGTCGATGGGCGCCACATCCACGTGCAGCTCCGCACCCGGCTCGTAGGCAGGAACTCCCGCGTAGTAGAACCACGGTGCCAGACCGGGCGTGCCCGCCAGCGCGGTGCCGGCGGGGCAGTTGCCACCGGCCAGAAAGTACGGCAGGCCGGGATTCAATGAAGCCGGAGCGCTGCACTGGGTGCCCAGTTCCAGATTCAGATAGGACTTGTAGTCCTCGTAGAACAATGAGCCATTCACCCGCAGCCGATGATCGAACCAGTCGGTCTTGGCTCCCAGCTCGAAGTTGACGGCATCCTGTCCCGGCACGACCTCCTCGAGCTGCCCGATGGTTTCCACCCGCGAGTTGAAGCCCGGCAGGGTAAAGCCGCTGGCCGCCTGGCCGTAGAAGAACAGGTTCGGCGTCGCCTGGAAGTTGATGGCGCCGCTCCAGTCGCCGCGACTGCCCGAGAAGGAGACGGGCGTTGCCAGTGTGAGGTTGTCCGCGGCAAACGCCGGATCATCGACGACATGCTGGTAGGCATTCGTCAGATACTGATCGGTGAGCCGCCAGCCCCCCGACACCGACCATTGATCCGTCAGCTTGTAATCCAGATGGATGAAACCCGACAGATTGTTGGTGGTAAACCCTTCAGTGGTCACATTGTTCGGCAGACCGAACGACTGGAAAGCATCGAAGTTGGTGCCGTTGACCTGGGTATCCCGGGCATTGTAATAGAACACGCCCGCCGTCCAGTTCAGGCGCTTGTCGAACGCCTCCCCGCTCAGGCGCAGCTCATTCTGGTACTGCTGGTGAAACTGGTAGTAGTTGGTCTGTGTCAGCCCGAAGGGCAACAAGTCGCTGTCGTTGATCCAGCTCGTGTTGTAGGTGCGGAAGCCCCAGATGTACTTCAGCTGGATCGAATCGGAGATGTTGTAATCGACGGTGGCCGAGGCGCCGTACTCCGACAGCGTCTGCTGCGGGTTGTACGCCTGCCCGGTGACCACATCGCCGAAGCTCGCGTAGTTGTCCCATGGATTCGGTGAAACGAAGTGTGCGTTGCCGGTGTAGTTCATGCCGAACTTCGGGAGCACGGTGGACGCATCGTAAGCGTCGTTCAGGAAGTCATTGGGACCGCCATACGGAGTCAGCAGGGCCTGCAGCGGCGGGTCATCCGCCTGCTTGTTGTAGAAGGTGGTGACGTTGACGTCGAGAGCTGAGGTAGGCGTATAGCGCAATTCCAGCCGCGCGCCCTGATGGTTGAAGCCGCCGAGGCCGCCGAGTTCGCAGCCCTGCTGCGCATCCGCCGACTGGGGCAGTGTGCCGTACACGGATGCCGGCTGCCCCTGCGCCTTCATCGAGCAGGTGAAGTCGAGGTAGTGCCCGATGCTGTCCTCACTGCGCGAGACCCCGACGATGCGCAGATCGAGCACCTGATCGATCAGCTTGAGATTCTCGACGCCGACAAACTCGGTGCGATGCTTCTCGCCATAGGTGACCTGCACACTGGTTGAATTCTCGTCCTTTGGCTTATTCGTGATCAGGCGGATTGCCCCGCCAATGCTGTTCACACCGGAGAGGGTGCCTTGCGGACCGTTCAAAACCTCGACCCGTTCCATGTCGGCCAGATCGAACGAGGAGCCCGTGAGGCTTCCCTGGTAAAGATCATCGATGTAGAAGCCCACTGTCGGCTGGAAGCCATAGTCAAAGTCGGTCTGCGTAAACCCGCGCAGCCCGATGGTCTCGGTGGGGCCAAAATTGCTCACCGGCTCACGGAAGTAGGCGTTCGGAATGGTGTTGCCGATGTCGTTGATGTTCACCAGTTGCTGTTGCTGCAAATCCTCCGCGGAGAAGGCCGTGATCGAAATCGGCGTGGACTGCAGATTCTCCGTCCGGTATCGGGCCGTGACCACCACTTCCTGCAACCCGTTCTCGTCTGATTGCGAGGACGGCTGGTCCGGAGCCTGTTGCGCCAGCGCGGCACCGCTGCACAAGCCTGCCAGCGCTGCGGTGGCGAGAGCCACAGATGATGTGGCGTGGATCATTCTGTGGATGGTTGCGGCGATGCTTGAACGATTTGGCTTTAATTGGTAACTCATTCGCTTTCCCCAAGAGTTCATGTTCGGCCAATGGAACCTTTCTGATGCACCTCATTCGAATGTCGCGCACGTCCGAGCACCGCTTCTGACGCGGTGAACTTTCGGACATCGTGCAACTATCTTGGTATGGCGCACGCGATTACCGATGAATGCCGCCAATACCGCGAGCGTGATCCCCCATAATCCCAGTCGCGTGGTGCGCCATTTTTTGCGCGCGGATGGGCGAACGCAAGTGTTTCAAATCACGAGTGTCTTGACGGACGCGCCGGCTGGACTGTGCTTCCGATGTGCTATTTGGGATCCCAAGGGCGTCGGGATCCCAAATATTTGGGATCCCAAAAGTGAGCAGGATGAGACGTGAGCACTGTCCACAATGTGGTCATGGATCTGGGCGGTGTGATGCTGGAGTGGAATCCGGATCAACTGCTGATGCGCTTTGAGCCGGACCCCGTGTTGCGCGCGCAGCTGCACGCGAGCATCTTTGGTCAGGACTGGCATCTGTTTGATCGCGGGCGACTGACCGAGATGGAGTTGATCGATCGGCTTGAGCTTCGCACCAGGCAGACTCGGGAGCAGCTGTTCGCAATAGTGGAGGGCGTGCGCGAATCACTGTGCGAGAAACCCGAGACCATAAAACTGGTCAGAGGGCTGCGGCAACGCGGCTTCGACATCTATTGCCTGTCGAACATGCCGAGCCCCATCTACCAGCATCTGCGACGCCGGCACACGTTCTGGGATGTCTTTCGGGGCATCGTCGTATCGGGCGAGATTCAGCTGATGAAGCCGGAGCCGGAAATTTACCTGCACCTGCTGGAACGGTTCGGGCTGCGGCCCGCGGAGTCGGTGTTCATCGATGACCTGCAGGCGAATGTGGATGCGGCAAAGCGCGTGGGCCTGCACGCCCTGCGCTTCCACAACGCCCGTCAATGCCAACAGGACTTTGACGAACTGCTGAACGCTACGAAGCCGTTGTAAAAGTGTCGTTGTCGATGGGCAGCATCTGCCCGGAGATCGCCTTGCCGGCAGCGGAGGCGAGAAACACCGCCAGATTGGCAACGTCGGTGGGTTCGACAAAGGTCTTGATGGACTGCATCGCCAGGGCGGCGACCCGTTCCTGTTCGAGCGATCGACCGCTGATCCGCGCCCGCCCGAGCAGCACTTGCTCCATTCTTGAACCGGCGACCGCGGCCGGCAGAATGGCATTTACACGAATCCCATGGCGACCAAGCTCCATCGCCAAAGTCTTCGTGAAGCCAATCAAACCCCATTTACTGGTCGAATAGGCGGCTCGATTGGCATACCCGAAGCGTCCGGCCGCCGATGACATATTGATAATGGATGCCGCCTCCGACTTCTTAAGATGTGGAATGGCCACACGCGTGACGTTGAACGTGCAATTGAGATTGATCCGCATCACGGCTTCCCATGCATCGGGATCCATATCTTCCACCGGACCGGTCGGCCCGCCGATTCCGGCATTGTTGACCAGTACGTCCAGGCCGCCCAGTTTTTCGACTGCCGCGGGGACCATGCGCTCGATCTCACCGCGGTTGGCCAGGTCGCAGGGGCTACACTGGATATTGGGCGACTCCCTTGCCAGGGCCGCAAGGGCGCTCACATCGATGTCGACCACGTAAACCTGTGCGCCGTTCGCGAGAAAAGCCCGCGCGATAGCCAGGCCGATCCCGCCGGCGCCGGCCGTGACCAATACCTTCTGAACCACCTCTGTTGCGGATCGTGTCATGGGCGCGGCGGCGGCAATACCGGCATGATCTCGACGCAGTCGCCCGGGAAGATGGTGAAATGCGGATGATTTTCGAACATTCTTGCGGCCGCCTCGTGCGAGTCAGCCCGCACCAGCGCAACAGCGCCCATGCCGTTGCTCACATCTTCGATCCCGTGTTGCGTGACCTGCTTGGTTTTCCCCAACGGGCCACCGATCTCGAGGATGGCGGCCTGATGCTTTGCCGCCCACGCGCCCCAGGCCGCCATGCCTTGTTGGTGCCGCGCAGCGCGCGCGCTTTCGGAAAGGGCGTCCCAGGCCGCGCGCTGCGGCCCGGACTTGCTGCCGAGGAAGATGGCCAGATAGGTATGGTTCGTGCTCATAAGGACTCCGTATGGTTTGATGTGCTGCCTGTTGGATTGCCGCTGACCGCATCATCGACACTGGCATACTCCAGCGCGGCCGGCGGCAGCTGGGCGATGCCGGCCCGCAGCAGGGCATCGCGCGCATTGTCCTTCAATCGGGCAAGCCGCAGTTCGACCTGCCGCCCGGACATCCAGGCGCTGAATTCCGCCAGACACTCAATAGCGGATGCATCCAGGTCCGGGGATTCTTCAAGACTCAATATCATCAGTTTCACGCTCGCCCGTTGCTGAACTTTCACCCGCGCCAGGGCCATGATCGGCTCGGCATTCGCGAACAGCAGCGGCTCCTCGGGCCGCAATACCAGGACGTCCGGCTTGCGTAGCGAGTTGGGAAAGCGTTCCACGCTGACGAAGTCATGGCTTCCCAACCGTCCGAGTTCCGCCAGCCGCGGCCGCGCGAGGGTCCGCAGCAGCATCGCCAGACTGAACGCGATCGCAAACAGCAATCCGTTCAGCATGCCGAAGACCAGCACGGCAAGAATCGCAATCACCGTGATCAGCCGGTCGCGGCGCAAGCGAAAGTAGGCGCGTATCGGGCCTAAGCGCAACGACTTGCTGACCGCGTGTATGACGATCGCGGCCAGTACTGGCGCCGGTATGCGCTCGATGAATGGCAAGCACACCAGCACCAGGACCAGGATGATCAGAGCCGCCACGAGCCCTGCGGCGCGCGACTGGGCACCGGCGGCATCGTTGGCCGAGGTGCCCGAATAGCCGGCGCCGACCGGCGTACCTTGGAACAAGCCGGAGATGATATTTGCCGCCCCCAAGGCGAGCAGGTCCCGATTCGGCTGCACAGCGTCGTCGTGCTTGAGCGCAAAGGTGCGGATGGAGCTATAGGACTCCGCATACAGGATGAACATCAGCGCCAGGGCAAACTCAATGAGCTGCAGCCAGTCAAGACGGGCGGGCAGCGCAAGCCGAGGGGGCGCCAGTGACAGACGCATGGATCCGGTCAGCGCGACGCCATGCACACCGAGCCAACCGGAAGCGCTGATCCCCCCGACGATGACAACCAGTGCGCCGGGAACCCGCCGCACACGCTCCAGCGCGAACAAGCCGGCAAGCGCCGCCAATCCCGCGGCCAAGGCCGCGGGATTGGCGCCGATCAGCGTGCGCACCATCTCCAGCAGCAGGGCGAAAAAGCTGCCGTTGTGAGCGTGGAGTCCGGCCAGCGTCGGAACCTGTTTGAGGGCAATGACCAACGCCAGGCCAAACGCGAAGCCGCGCAGCACCGGTCGCGCAATCAGGTTTGAGATAGCCCCCAGGCGCGCACTGGCGGCCAGTACAAACGCCAGCCCCGTGCAGGGCACCAGCAGGCTCGCGAGCAATACGCGGGCAGCCTCATCGCCCGCTCCCAATGCGCTCGTGGCAGCGGCCATGACCGCGGCGGATGAAGAGGTTGCCGCGACAATCGCGAAGCGACTGCGGCCCAGCAGTCCGTAGCAGATCAGACCGGCGAAAAGCCCGATGACGCCAGCCCGTGGCGGCAGGTTCGCGAGGCCCGAATAGGCCACAGCTTCGGGCAGCAGCAGACCGGCGATCGACAGGGCCGCGAGGATGTCGGCCGGGTTCGCGACGCGTCGATCAGTCATCGTGCGACTATCGGTCCGCACCATCCGGGCAGGAAGTCCGCCTCGGAACTCTTGGCAATCTTCAGCGCCCGCACCAGGGCCTGCGAGAAATCATCTTTAAGCAACCGGGGTTTGACGCGCCGGCGCAGAAAGTCAGCCCACAAAAACTCGCTGAAAGGCGTGGTGTCCTTGGCAAAGCCGCCAGCAAAGCGCAGTTCCCCGGCAAGACTGCGATAAGGATCATCGGCGAGATCCCATAGACGGCGCGGAATATCCTCATAATTGCGTCGGCGCCCGCGCGCGTCGAACGGATGCAGCCAGCCGCGGTTGTCCAGGTAGATCCAGAACGCCTCGCGTGGCAGCCGTCGCAGGTCCGCCATGATGGCGGTGGCGATCTCCGTGACGCCCTCCTGGTGCAGTGCGAGCGCAAGGTGGTGGTGGTCGATGACGTAGAACTCCTCTTTCGGGCCCCAAATCACCGGGATCAGGTGCCTGCCGAGGAAGTCCGGCTTCTTGCGATCAGGATGTTCACGCCAGGACTTGCGTTTGGACCTGACCTCGCGCATGCCGACCGTGATCTGCGTGGGACGCAGCGTCGTAATGGGTACTGGGTGAATTCGGGGCTCACGGGAGAACGGCATGAAGGAGGCTCCGGGACAGGATCCGCGGATATAATGCCCCATGCGCCGCACCCAAGCGAAAGTCGCTGCTGCCAGCGCGATGGCCTTAGTGGCGCTGTGCACTGCGGATCGCGTCGCCGCCGCGTTGCCTGCCGATCCCACCATCCTGCAACTGCAGGCGGCGCTGATGGCGCACCGCACGACGGTCGGCGCGGTGGCGCGACATTATCTGCGGCGTATCGATGCGCTGGACCGGCACGGTCCGGCATTGCATTCGATCATCCAGGTCAACCCGGACGCCGCGAGCCTGGCTGCACAGCTGGATTCGGCGCGCTCTGCCACGGGGATCCTGTTCGGCGTGCCCGTCGTGCTCAAGGACAATATTGAAACGGCCGATGGCATGCTGACCACGGCTGGCTCCCTGGCACTCATCGACTCAAGACCCCAACGGGACGCGTTCATCGTCCGCAGGCTGCGTGCCAGCGGCGCATTGATTCTGGCAAAGACCAACTTGAGTGAGTGGGCGAACTTTCGTTCCACCCGCTCCACCTCCGGCTGGAGTGGCCGCGGGGGTCTCACACGCAATCCCTACGACACCACACGCAATGCCTGTGGCTCCAGTTCCGGATCCGCCGTGGCGGTCGCCGCAGATCTGACAGTGCTGGCAGTGGGCACTGAGACCGACGGCTCGGTGGTGTGTCCCGCGAGCTTCAATGGCCTCGTGGGCATCAAACCGACGGTTGGGTTGGTGTCCCGATCCGGTATTATTCCGATCAGCGTGAAACAGGATACGGCCGGACCGATGGCACGCAGCGTGGCTGATGCGGCGGCGCTGCTGACGGTGCTGGCCGGATACGATCCGGAGGATGCGGCGACAGCGCCGCTGAAGGATGCACCCCCACCGGACTATCGCAAGTTTCTGGATGCCGGAGCGTTGAAGGGCAGACGTATCGGGGTTGTCAGGAAGCTTGCCGGCTTCGACGACGAAGTCGACGCGGTATTCGCCCGTGCGCTGCAAGTGCTGCGGGAGCGCGGTGCCGTCGTGGTCGACCCCGTTGCGCTGCCCAATGCGGACAAGTTGTCCGCCGATGAACTGACCGCCCTGCTGTATGAGTTCAAGGATGGGTTGAATCGCAATCTGGGCGCGCGCGTCGGCGCCTCCCCGCATTCCCTTGCGGAACTCATTGAATGGAACAAGGCGCATGCGGCGCGCGAGATGTTCTGGTTTCCGCAGGACATTCTGGTGGATGCCCAGGCCAAGGGGCCGCTTAGCGATGCGCCCTACCTGCAGGCTCGCGCAAGAGTGCGGCGGCTCGCCGGACCGCAGGGCATTGACGCCGCACTGGCGCACGATCACCTCGATGCCCTGGTTGCTCCGACGGGCGGCCCGGCTTTCGTGAGCGACCTGGTCAATGGGGATCACATCCTCGGTGGGGGTATCATCGCCCCGGCGGCCATCGCGGGTTATCCGCATATTACGGTGCCGATGGGCCAGGTCCATGGCCTGCCCGTCGGGCTGTCATTCGTCGGGAAGGCCTTCAGCGAACCGACGCTGATCGGCATCGCATACGCATACGAGCAGGCCAGTCACGCCCGGCGCCCGCCGCACCTGACACTTCATTGACCGTGCGCGGAGGCGACTCGCGCCGCCACCGGGGCGGACAGCTGCTCCTGCATTGCCCATGGCGGAACTGCCAGCTGATGCTTGAGGAAGGCGACAAATTCGCGTACCACGGGGCGGTTCATTTTCATCCGCGGCACGAGAGCCTTCAACCAGTGCGGCTGCAGCGGATAATCGCGCAGCAGCGGTACCAGGCGTCCGTCGCGGATGTCCTCCGCCGCCAGGTAGAGCGGCAGAACCGCGATGCCGAGTCCGCGGCGGGCCAACTCGCGTTGGACGCGAGCCTCGCTGACGTGAACGCGTGTATGGACCTCGACGCTCATGGGTCCGCCGGCACTTTCAAACACCCAGCTGCTGCTGAACAGCCCCGATGTCAGGCAGTCGAAGTCGACGAGATCGGTCGGATGTTGCGGGGCAGCGCGGTTGTGGAGATAGCTGGTGCCGCAGCACAGAACGATCTCGTAACGGCATAACGGCACGTCGATGACATTGGGATAGGACACCTGCAGTGCGCCGATCGCGACGTCAAAGCCTTCTTCGAGTGGATTGACGGAGCGATCCACCAGCGCGACCTCGAGATTGACGCCGCCATGCAGCTGCAAAAAGCGACCGTAGGTGCTGCCGAGGAACTCGCTGGTCAGCGTCGTCGGTGATTTGAGGCGCAGCTGGCCTTCGATGGCATTTTCATCCGTGACGCTGCCCTTGAATAGCTCATCAAACTCGGCCACCAGTCTGACGAATCGCGGCAATAGAGTCTCCGCGGCCGGCGTCAGGGTGAGGCCACGGGTGGAACGCACGACCAAACGCGTGCCCAGCTCCTGCTCGAGTTGATCGATACGCTTCGTGACCACGGATGGCGCCACCTGTAGTTCGCGAGCAACACTTGAGAAACTGCCGAGTCGGGCGACCCGCAGAAATGCCCCAAGGTTCAGCAGACTGTTAACGCTCGTTCCCCTGCGAAACACGCCGTTCGGCCCGGCCGATCTTCTGAATTCAAGAAAGCTGATCGCGCCATATGTGGCGTTCTATCCAGCGCGCTTCAATGTTACCTTTTTTTGCAATTACAGCAAGATTGGTTGCTTTGAGTAGCACAAGTGTTGATTTCAGATCGAAACGGGGGACAGTGCACATGATTCCATTCCCGGGACTTAAGCATCCGCGCCGCATTCAAACGCTGTTGCTTGCCGGCCTCATGGGCGCCGCAGTGGCACCTTTCGCCCTCGCCCAGCAGGCCCCCGAAGCGCCCGCCTCGGCTGAGTCGTCCTCTGACAAGCTTGAGGAAGTCGTGGTCTCGGCGCAGCGTCGCACGGAGAACCTGCAAACCACCCCCATCGCGATCACGGCGATCACCGCCGCCTCGCTGGAGGCGCGCAACCTCGACAATATCTCCGACGTCGGGGCCTACGTCCCCAACGCCGTCATTGCGCCACTCGGCGCAGGCTGGGGCTCGACCATGGCCGCGTTCATTCGCGGCGTTGGCCTGGGCGACAACATCCTGTCCTTTGAGCCCGGCGTGCCCATTTACGTGGACGATGTCTACATTGGCCGCCCGCAGGGTTCAATCTTCGATCTGCTCGACCTGGAGCGCGTCGAAATCCTCCGCGGTCCGCAGGGAACCCTGTTCGGCAAGAACGCCGAAGGCGGCACGGTGCGGCTCATTTCCGTAAAACCGCAGGGCGACAATACCGGCTCGGTCAGCCTCACCTACGGTAAGTTCAACCGCGTCGAAGCCCGTGGCATGGCCGATGTGTCGCTGGTGGATGATTTTCTGTATGCGCGTTTTTCCTTCTCCAGCAAGAAGGCCGACGGCTACTTCAAGAATTACGACTACGTCTGCGAGAACGGCGCGGGCAGCCTGGGCACCATGCAGCCGGCGATCGCCCCCGGCTCCAATTGCGTCACCGGCACCGAGGGTGACGAGAATGTGCAGTCGGGCCGCGCGGCCTTTCGCTTTCTGCTCGGCACCGGGATCGAATTCAACCTGATTGCCGATCTGACCGTACAGAACCAGCAAGGTCCGGCCGACAAATACACCGTCATCGACGGCACCAACGGACTGAATGCCGGCTGGGGTGCGCTGACCTATGCCGGCTTCGGCACGCCGACGGCGGGTCCGGCCGCGTACATCGGCAAGCCCATAGCCTACGACGGCCGGTTCATCACCGGCAATTTCTATTCGGGCTATTCGCAGTACGGCACCGATCCGATATCCGGCCGCAATGTGCCGAACATCAACGATCTTAATCACTGGGGTCTGGCGGGGACGTTGGACTGGAAGTTCTCAGACGACCTGAGCGTGAAATCGGTGACGGCATTTCGCGAGTTCCGTAATCAGTACGGCCGTGATTCGGACGGCAGCCCGCTGTCGGAGAATTCAACCTACGATGATGCCTTTCATCAGCAGTTCACCGAGGAGGTGACGCTGACTGGCAAGTCCGGACCACTGGAGTGGACGACGGGTGGTTTCTACTACACCGCAAATGACTCGGATCGCGGCTATGACGTACTGTATCCGTGCACGGCGCAGGACCCCAATGTCTGCATCCATGAGCAGGACGACTATGTCTCGCAGATCACCAAGAATTGGGCGTTCTTCGCGCATGGTGTGTGGCACTTCACCGATGCCTTCTCGGTCACGGGTGGCGCGCGCTACACCTCGGATGAGAAGGATGCGACCATCACGATCAATAACTTTGATCCCGTTGGTGGGCCGTTCGTCAACGTGAATGGTCAGTACGTGCCGACCTCGGCCCGACACACTGATTACGATATTTCATTCAATTATCAGTGGGACCCTGACCTGATGACCTATATCCGCTACTCCACGGGGTTCAAGGGTGGCGGCTTCAGCCCGCGGCCGGCAGATGCGCTGCAGACCGTGCCGTTTGCACCCGAATACCTGAGGACCGCCGAGCTGGGCGAGAAGTCCGAGTTCGCGAACAACACGATCCGGTTCAACTCCGACTTCTTCTATTCACGCTACCTGAACCAGCAAACCTTCGCACAGCAGCTCGACGCCGACGGGGTCAACTGGTTTCGCGAGGAAAACGCCGGTACGGCGCGCATCTGGGGTCTGGAGGGGGAACTGCAGGCCGAGCCCATCGAGCGGCTGCATCTCGATGCCTCGTTCGGTTACGTGAACTATCTGCTGCTGTCCAATGGCGGCAATACCTTGCTGTTCACCGGGAGTAACTGCAATGGCGAGACCTGCTACTCGCCGCGCACGCCGAAGTTCACCAGCGCCCTGGGCGTGCAGTATGGACTGCAGATCGCGGGCGGCACGCTGACTCCGCGCCTGGACTGGACCTATCAGTCGAAGATCTATTTCGTCACCAACAACGGCTGCGATGCCGAAATCGGCTCGGCGGGTTGCGGCTCGGGGGCGCAGGGGGCTTATGGCGTGGTCAATGCGCGACTGACATGGCAGCCATCGGGCAAGAAATGGGAAGTCGCCGCTTGGGGCCGCAACCTCAACGACAAGGAATATTTTTACGGCAAACTGAGCCTGATCTCGTTCTTCGGCCGTGAGCAGGGCAATCCGGCACCGCCACTGGAGTGGGGCATCAGTTTCAAGCGCACCTTCGACTGATCAGTGCGCGGGCGCGGCTGCGGCCGCGCCGGGTTGCTCCGTGTTGAACATGTCGCGGGTCATGATCCAGGAGCCATCCGGCTGGCGCCTGTAGATGCGCAGGAAGGAGCCGGTGCCGCCGAGCGGGCGGGCGGTAGTCCCGGCCTTCGCCGTAGCAGCGACCGTGAAGCTGCCCCGCTGATACGCGAGGTTGCCGTCGATCACTGTTTCAACCGGCGTCCAGTTCTCGGCGATGTTGAACTGCTGGTACAGCCTGCCGTTGGCGGCGATATTCGCTGCCTTGCCTACCAAGGGCGGCCGGCCGGGTGTAAGGGCGATGTGATCCTCATCCGTCAGGGCGCTCAGGGCGTTGATGTCGCCTGCGTTGATGGCCTTCAGGTACTGCACGTTGAACGCGGCGATGGCCGCAAGGTCCGCCGCGTAGGCGACTGAAGCCGTGGGCGGCGTGGCCACGGTTGCGGCCGGCGTCGTGGTAAATGTCGGCAACGGGAAATTGCCGTCGTAGGGCGGCCAATTCGGTACCGGGCGCTGCGGACCCGGGTAGTACATGGCCGTCCAGATATTGCGGATCCTGCCGTCTTCGATCCAGAACCACTCGCTGAACGCATTACGCGGCACGCTGGCACCCGCGCGCCGGATGAATACTGCCATCCCGAGCACCACCCCGGCCTCATCATCGACAAAGGCCACGCGGCGCGCGGCCACATTGGCGAGATTGAAATTCTTCAGTCCCGATACGCAGTCATCGTTGACACCCCCGCGACGCCCCGTCACGCGCGTGCCGTTCTCGTAGCGATTGCAGCCCGCATGGGCCCGTACGACACTGCCATCATGGGAAGTGATGCCGTCAAAGTAGCTGTTGACGATGGCCAGCATGGTATCGCGTGGCAGGCGCTGCGATCTGGGCAGCACCCGCTCGGGTGGCGGCGTTGCCGTGAGGCCTTGGGGATTCCAGGAACTCGGGGGTGTCGCGCCGGGTAGGCCGGGATCCCCCTCGCGGGCGATGTACCACTCAGCTTCGGTGATTCTCCGGTTTTCGATGCGCAGACGGGCGGTCACGACCGCCTGCGACTGTCCTTCCACGACAATGCCGTAGTAGGCCGCCTGGCCGCTGAGCGGATCCAGGTAGCGACGCTGCACCGGGCCCAGTGCCGTGACGCTTTGCCACACGCCCTTGCCTAGCGGAATATTGAGGGCGTTCTCGGTATGACGATAGCTGGGTGCCAGCGGTGCGGCCGCCGGATCGTGCTTGATCACGGCCCCCAGGTAGGCATCAAGGGATGATCTCAGGCAGGCGCGGTCGCAGCCGGCGATGGCCGCGACGGCGCCCGTCGGCACGACCATCGGCAGCGTGGCAAGCGCCGCAAAAATGCATGCAGACCGGTATTTCGTGATCCTCACGACCGCCCCTCGTGTTTCAGATGATTTGAAAAGCAGTGTAGCGTAACCGTGGACTTCCTGGTCCGTGGAGGTTTGACATGTATCTGCATACCCGGCTGCTGCTGGGCATCGCGGGGGTGACGTTGGCGGCCCTGCTGCTCAGCGTGCTGATCCCCCTAGGCTCGGTGCGTCCCGATGTCGACCGGGAAACGCAGTCGACCCTGCAGCTCACTTCGCTGGTGGTGGGCATCGAAGACCGGATACGGGCGGCCCCGGATCCGGCAGCGGCTCTGGCCGCGGCGGCGGCCGCGGTGGATGCCGCACACCCGCTGCGACATGTGCGGATCACGCTGCAGGATGCCGCCGGGCGCGCGGTTGCCGCGACCGCATTGGACGCAACCCAAGGCGGCTGGCTGGCTGGCATACTCGCGGACGGCAGTGGCCGCGCGCAGCTTCGCTATCCCCTGACCTGGTCCGGCACCAGCCTCGGCGCCTTGCGCGTCAGCGCCAATCCGCGCTCGGAGGTGAGCGAAATCGAGGAACGGGTGGAGTCCGATGTGTTGCTGCTGGTGATGGTCATTCTGGCCATGGCCGGCGCGGTTTACGTCATGGTCCGGCGTGGCCTGCGGCCCGTGGGACAGATCCAGTCGGCATTGTCGCACCTGCAGGCCGGCGCGCTCGCCACGCGATTGCCGCACTTTCGGGTCAAGGATCTCGATAACATCTCGGACAGTTTCAATCATTGCGCACAAGCGCTGCAGTCGGCGGCGGAACAGCGCCGCACCCTGAACCTGCGACTGATCGCCGTGGAGGAAGAGCAGCGGCGCCGGCTCGCGCGCGAATTGCACGACGAGCTTGGCCAGTGCCTGACGGCGATCAAGGTGGACGCCGCGTTCATCGAGCGCGAAGCGCGCGAAGTACTGCCTGGCGTCGTTTCCTGTGCGCGCGGTGTCGGCGAGGTCGTCGACAGCATCATGACCCTGATCCGCGGCATGCTCACGCGGCTGCGACCGCATGAACTGGAAACGGTCGGGCTGAAGGGCACACTGCAGGACCTCGTGAGCGGCTGGCAGGCCCGCATGGCGGATCGCTTCAGCTGCGCGCTGCAGTTCGAAGGTCCAATCGACACACTCTCGGCGCAGCTCAATATCACCCTGTACCGGCTGATCCAGGAGTGCCTGACCAATGCCGTGCGCCATTCGCGGGCGCGGGTTATCACAATCCTGGTGCAGGTCGCCGCCGACCGCGTGCAGCTGCGCGTCGGGGAGACCGAGGTGGCAGCCGCAACCGTGCCCGATGCAACCGGTGGGAGCGGGCTGGACGGCATGCGCGAGCGGGTCGCAGCACAGGGTGGTGAGCTGCAGCTATCATGGCAGCCCACGGGCGGCATGCTGCTGACCGCATGGATGCCCAATGGAGTTGCGGATGCCGGATGAGGTGCGCATCGTGCTGGTGGATGATCATGCCGTGGTGCGGGCAGGCTATCGCCGTTTCCTCGAGCAGGAGCCCGGATACTTGGTGATCGGGGAAGCAGCCTCCGGCGAGGAGGCGTATGCACTGCTGCAGCGAATCGTGCCGGACATCGTGCTGCTCGACCTGAGCATGCCGGGCTTAGGCGGTCTGTCGAGCCTGCGTCGTTTCAAGCTGCGCTGGCCGCTGCTGCCGATCCTGGTCTTCAGCATGCACGATACGGTGGCCTTCGCGACGCAGGCGCTGCGCGGCGGCGCCAATGGCTATGTGACCAAGGGCAGCGATCCGCAGCAGATGGTGGACGCCGTGCGTAGCGTACTCGCTGGGGAGATGGCGTTAAGCCCCGATGTACGCCAGCGGCTCGAACGCGTTGCCGATATCCGTGCCTCCCCGACTCTGGGACTGTCAGTGCGGGAGTTTGACATTTTCCGCATGATCGCCGGTGGCAAGAATCACGAGGATATCGCGCAGCTGCTGAATCTGAGCACGAAAACCGTGGCAAATAATCACTCGACCATCCGCCAGAAGCTGGGCGTCAGTACGGACATCGAGCTGCTCGATGTGGCCCTTGAATGCGGCGCCGCGGAGGGTTTTCCATCACAGATCGACAAGTCGGGGAACTGAACATGTGGCGAGCGGTAGTGGCGATCTGTATCGGCGGCAGTGTCGGTTGTCTGCTGCGCTGGTTTTTGGGCCTCTGGCTCAGTGGCTATTCGACCGTAATGCCGCTGGGCACGCTCGCCGCCAATCTGCTGGGGGGATATATCGTCGGCCTCGCCGTTGGCTACTTTGCGCTGAACACGCACGTCGCGCCGGAATGGAGGCTGCTCATCATCACCGGGTTCTGTGGCGGACTCACCACTTTCTCAAGCTTCTCCGCCGAGGTGGTCACACTGCTGCGCCAGGATCGGGCGTTATGGGCCTGCGCGGCGGCGGCCCTGCACCTGGGCGGTTCGCTCCTGATGACCTTTGCGGGAATGGCGACGGTCGCCGGACTGAAGCACGGCGCCACCTGACTGCAGCATCTGCACGGGCATAAGCATATGGATATTTGCCTGGGCCGCCGCCATCGGCGTCGGCCTGATCAGCGTCGCCGTGGCGCTGTTCGCGCTGTGGGCCGGCATCTTCACGGCCGCCACGAGCGCGCTCGGGTATCGCACGCGCGAGTTTCTGGGCGCGTTCGTGCTGCTCTACCTCGTCTCGCTCGTGCTTTACTTTCTGGGAATGTGGGAGCAGGCCTCAAAGTACAGCCTGGAGCCGCCGCCGGTCGGTCTGGTGCTGGGCCTGCTGGTGTCCAATACGGTCGGTTTGCCGCGGTGGGCCGACGCCGGCCTGCGGGTGGAGCTGTTCATCAAGACCGGCATCGTACCGCTTGGCACGGGGTTGCCGCTGACGCTGATCGCCTGGGCGGGACCGGTCGCGCTGATGCAGGCATCCATCGTGTCATTGGTAACGTTTGGCGTTATCTACTTCATCGGCACGCGCTTGGGGCTGGACAAGCCCCTGGCGGCCGTGCCGGGTACTGGCGGCGCCGTATGCGGCGTGTCCGCCTCCATTGCGATAACCGGCGCCGTGGGCGCGCAGAAGGAACACTCCTCCGTCGCGATTTCCCTGGTGGTGTTCTGGGCCATCGTGCTGATCTTCGTGCTACCGCTGCTGTCGCGCAGCCTGGGACTGGCATCCGGGGTCGCCGGCGCATGGATCGGAACCTCGGAACTGGCCGATGCCACCGGTCTGGCCGCGGCGCAGGCCTACGGCGGCTTTGCCGGCAAGGTCGCGGGCATCGCCGGCAATGCGGATGATGCGGTCAATGCCTTCACGCTCATGAAGGTCATCGGCCGCGATATCTGGATTGGCGTATGGGCCTTCGTGCTGTCGATCATCGCCACCACGCGTTGGCAGTCGCAGGGTGCCCAGAAGGCCGACGCAATGCAGATCTGGCAGCGCTTTCCGAAGTTCGTCATCGGGTTCCTGCTGGCTTCACTGATCATCACGCTGGTGGCGCGCGGCTACAGCTATGCGGACTACCGGAAGCCGGTGCCGCCTTCGTTGGTGACTCCCCTGCAGTCACTGCGGGTGTGGGCTTTCACATTCACGTTCCTGAGTATCGGCCTTACCACCCGAATCCGGGATTTTGCCGCCGTCGGGGCGCGGCCTTTCTATGCGTTCACGGCGGGGGTGGTCGTCAATGTGGCACTGGGGTATGTGCTGTCCACGCAGGTCTTCGTGGATTTCTGGATCCGGCTCGGCCAGTAAACTCACTCGGCGACGAATACGGCCGACACGGACTGAAGAATCGCGGTCAGGACAGCGACGGCGCGCTGCGGATCCCCGTCGCGCAATGACTGCAAGACGCGGGTATGCAGGGCCACCACCGGAAGCAGATCCGTACCCGCCGCGGCCAGGCGCCGCAGCGCGATCCGCCCGCGAACATCCCAATGCAGTGAGTCCCACAGCTTCAGGAAGGTGCCGTTGGCACCCATTTCGACCAGGCTGCGGTGGAAACTCAAGGCCCAGTCGATGTACTGCTCGGAGTCACCGCGGCTGACGGCGTCGGCCATTTTCGTGATGCACGATTGCAGCTGGCCGGCCATCTGCTCACTCAGTGGCAGGCCGTGTTCGATGGAGCGCACCTCGATCATCAGCCGCAGCTCGTACGATTCGCGCATCTCCACCGAGTCGGCGCCACGCACGCGAGTGCCCCGGTAGCGCTCGGAGGTCACCAGACCGGTGCCTTCCAGTTCGCGCAACGCCTCGCGGATCGGGGCCTGGCTGACATTGAACTCGCGCGCCAGCGACAGCTCCTTGAGCTGCTGGCCAGCCGGATAGGTGCCATCGAGGATGCGCGCCACCAGCACATCGCGGATGCGATCACGCATGCACACGCGTTTCAAAGCGGTATCCGTCATAGTGTCGGTGAATTCCTTTGAGCGGCGGTCCAGCCGCCGCCCAATGCCTGGACCAACGCAACGGCCGCGTTCAGGCGCGCCGCCTGGGTGGCCAGCGCCGCACTCTGGGCGGCCAGTGCCGCGGTGTGGGTCGTGGTGACTTCGACGTAGTCGGCAACGCCGGCCGCGTAGCGTTCATCGGCGTGGTAGGCGGCGCTTTGCGCGGACTTGGCCGCGGCCTGATCTGCGGCCTGCTCCTCGCTCAGGCGATGCACTGCAACCAGGCCGTCTTCGACTTCGCGGTAGGCGGTGAGTGCGGTCTTGCGATAGGCATCAACCGACTCGTCATAGGCGGCACGCGCCTGACGGTTCAAGGCCGATCGGCCACCGACATCCAGCAGCGGTAACTGGCCGCCCGGACCAACCGACCAGAACCGACTGGGCGCGCCAATCCAGTTCGCCGCCGCCGTGCTTTCAAAGCCTGCCACCGCGGCCTGCAGCGAGAACACCGGGAACCAGGCGGCACGGGCGATACCGATGCCGGCGTTTGCCGCAGCCACTTCACGTTCGGCGCTGGCCACATCGGGACGGCGTTCCAGAAGCGTGGAGGGCAATGCGACCACCAACGTCGGCGGGTTACTGGCCAGTGGCGCCGGTGCGAGTGTGAAGGCGGAGGGCGGGACGCCCACCAGCACCGCAATGGCATGCTCCAGCTGGGCGCGCTGCAGGCGGGTGGCCGCCAGCTGCGCGCGCGCGTTCTGCCGCAGGGTATCCGCCTGATCCACATCCGTGGCCGCGGAGACGCCCGTATCATAGCGACGACGGGTCTGCTCCCAGGCCGTATCGAATTGCGCGACCGAGTCCACCAGCAGTTTCACCGTCGCATCATCACCCCGCAGTGTGAAGTAATCAGTCGCCAGTTCAGCCTGCAGCGACAGATCAAGCGCGGCAAGATCCGCCGCGCTGCCCTGGGCACGCGCATTGGCGGCCGCAGTGCTATTGCGCAGGCGCCCGAACAGATCAATCTGCCAGGCCACACTCAGTGAGGTGATCAGGTCATTGCCGGTCTGCCCCGCGGCCAGCGTGTTCGGGCCGTTGAGTGAGGCGCGTCCCCGAATCGCCGAGGCATTCGCCTGCAACTGCGGATACTGCTGGGAGCGGGCCTGGCCGGCGACGGCGCGCGCCTGCTCGAAACGCGCGAAGGCGCCGCGCAAGTCCGGGTTGCCCGCGCGCAGCTGCTCCTGCAGTTCATTGAGCTTCGCATCGCCGAAGGCCTGCCACCAGTCCGCTCGCGGTTTGTCGTCGGCCGGCGCTGCCGGCGCCCAGTTGCCCGCCTCCTTGTAGGCGCCGACCTGCTGGTCCAGTTTCGGCGCTACATAGGCAGGCGCCAGCGAACAGGCACTCAGTAGTGCCGCGACCGCGCCTGTGATGGCAACGCGTTTCACGATCAGGCACCTGCTGCGGGCTTGGTGGTGGAGACGATGCGCACGTGCGCGTGATCCAGCAACGAGTCGGGCGGGCTGAGGATGACCACATCCTGGGGCGTGAGGCCATTGACCACTTCGATCGCCGAACCGTAGTCGCGGCCGATGATGATGGACTTCAAGCTGACCTGCCCGGTGGCATCGACCGTTGCCACATGAATGCCATCGCTGCGGAACAGCAGCGTATTGGCGGGCAGCTGCAGCGACAGGCCGAGCGCGCCGGGGGGCACCTTGAAGTGCACGTCGGCGTAGGCGCCGGGCAGCAGCGCCCCGCTGGCATTGTCCACTTTCAGCTGCACCAGCAGGGTGTTGGTGGTCGGGTCGATCGCATTCGCGGTCGAATCCATGCGGGCCAGGAAACTCATGCCCGGATGATCCGGAAACGTGACTGCGGCCGTCGTTTTCGGTCCCATCTGCGGCGCATAGGCCTGGGGTACGCGCACATACAGGCGCAGCTGCCGCTCGTCGCTGATGCGGAACAGTTCCGGGCCCGTGCCGCCGCCGGCGGCAATGAGTCGGCCCACGTCGGTATCACGGGCGGTGATGACGCCATCGAAGGGCGCGACAATGCGCTGGAAGCCCGACAGGTCGCGAAGGCGCTGCAGATTCGCGCGGGCGGACTGCAGTTGCGCCTTGCTGGCATCGGCGAGGCTCGCCTTTTCATCGGCATCCTGCCGGGACACCGAGTCGGTTTTGCGCAGCGATTCCCAACGCTCGGCGGTGACGCTGGCGATCTTCGAGTTGGCCTCGGCGGTCGCAACTTCCGCCTCTGCCTGGCTCAGCTGCTGCTGCACTTCAGGGGTGTCGATTTCGGCCAGCAACTGGCCGGCCTTGACCCGCGCGCCGATGTCCACCAGCCAGCGCTTCAGGTAGCCGCTGGTGCGTGCGTAGATCGGCGCATCGATGTTCGCCTGCACGGTGCCGGGCAGGGTGAGTTCGCTGCCCGTCGGATCCGAAGGCTTCGGGTGGATGGTGTTCACCGTCAGGATGGCCGCCTCGTCGGTCGCGGTGGCGAGTTTGGCGGCGGCGCGGTGCGCCGAGACGATGTTCCAGACCACGAAGCCGACGGCGACCACGGCGATCACGGCACCCACGCGGGCAAAGCCGGTCATGTGCGTTCGGGTCTGCGGAGTTTGCGGTACTTGCATGATGGCGTCCGATATCGGTTCAGTGTGAATTTCAGGCGTGAGAAGGTGTGGGAGCCGGTGGGGTGCCGGCAGCACGCCGCCCATGCAGGGCGGTGAAGACGACGGGCACGAACATCAGCGTGGCGACGGTGGCCAGCAACAGCCCGCCGATCACTGCGCGGCCGAGCGGTGCGTTCTGCTCGCCGCCCTCACCCATTCCGAGGGCCATGGGCAGCATGCCGATGGTCATTGCGAGCGCGGTCATGAGCACCGGACGGAAGCGCGTGAATCCCGCATCGAGCGCTGCCTCCAACGCACTTGCGCCCTGCTTGATGCGGTCGCGCGCAAAACTCACCACCAGGATGCTATTGGCCGTGGCCACGCCCATGCACATGATGGCGCCGGTCAGTGCCGGCACGCTCAGGGTCGTGCCGGTGATGAGCAGCATCCAGGCGATGCCGGCGATGGCTGCGGGCAGCGCGGTGATGATGATGAACGGGTCCATCCAGGACTGGAAGTTGATGACAATGAGCAGGTACACCAGCAGCACCGCGCCCACCACGCCGATGGCCAGGCCGGTGTACGAACTGAGCATGGTCTGCACCTGGCCGCGCAGCACGATGTGCGTGGCTTTCGGTAGTTTGCCGTTGAACGCGGCGATGCGGGCATTGATGTCATCGGCCACTGCTCCGAGGTCGCGGTCCTGCACGTCGCCGTAAATGTCGATGAGGTTCTGGCTGTCGTAGTGATAGAGCACCGCGGGGGTCGTGTCGCGGGTGATGCTCGCCACGCCGCCCAGGATCTGCTGCGTGCCGCCGGAGGTCACCGGGACGTTGCGCAGGTCATCCAGTGATGTCATGCGGTACTGCGGCGTCTGCGCAACGAGCGGGTACTGCAGACCATTCTCCGGATTGAGCCAGAAGGAGGGCGCGATCTGACTGCTGCCGGAGAGGGTCAGCAGCAGGTTGTTGGCAACGTCGCGCTGCGTGATGCCCAACTGCTGCGCGCGGCTGCGGTCCGTGTCCACCCGCAGCTCCGGCAGGTTGTCGGGCTCCTGGATGCGCGCGTCCACGAGGCCCGGAACATGCCGCAGCGAGTCGAGCAGTGCATTGGCCACGTCGCGGTTGTTCGGACTGGGACCGGTGATCTGCACGTCGATCGGCGCAGGAACACCGAAATTCAGGATCTGGCTGACGATATCCGCAGGCAGGAACGCAAAGGTCGTGCCGGGGAATTCTCGCGGCAGTTGCCGGCGCAGGGTGCGCACGTAGTCCGCGGTGGGCGCATGGCCGGGTTTGAGCGAGATCAGCACATCCGCATCGGACGTACCGATCGTGCCGGAGGTGCTATAGGTGAGATTGATGCTCGACACCGGCAGGCCGATGTTGTCGACCAGGCTGTCGATCTCCTGCCGCGGGATCACCCGGCGCACGGCCGCCTCGATGTGATCGACGAGACCGGCGGTGTCCTCCACCCGAATGCCGGTTGGGCCGCGCACATGCAGCTTGATCTGCCCGGCGTCCACTTCGGGGAAGAAATTCCGCCCCAGGAAGGGATAGATGATCATCGAGGCAAAGGCGAAGGCGAGGAAGCCGATCATGAAGGGCCGGCTGTGGGCCAGCGCCGCTTTGAGCAGCTCGTGATAACGCGACCGCAGCGCGTCGAAGCGCCGCTCGAAGCGGCGCTGAAAACGCTGCCAGGCGTTGGGATGGGCCGTGGCCGCGTGTTCTGCGGCGGCCGTGCGCAGCCAGTACATGCACAGTGTCGGCACCAGCGTGCGCGACAGCAGGTATGAGGTCAGCATGGCAAACACGACCGCTTCGGCCAGTGGCACGAACAGATAGCGCGCGACGCCGGTCAGCAGGAACATCGGCACGAACACGATACAGATCGACAGCGTCGAGACCAGTGCCGGCACGGTGATCTGCCGCGATCCCTCCAGGATCGACGGCGTCACCTCGAGGCCTTGCTCGAGATGCCGGTTGATGTTCTCGATGGTCACCGTGGCATCGTCCACCAGGATGCCGACCGCCAGGGCGAGACCGCCCAGGGTCATCAAATTGATCGTCTCCCCCGTCGCACCGAGCAGGATGATCGAGGAGAGGATCGAAAGCGGAATCGAGATCGCGATGATGAGGGTGCTGCGCCAGCTGCCCAGGAACAGCAGCACCATCGAAGCCGTCAACACGGCCGCGATCAATGCCTCGGTGACGACGCCGCGGATGGCGGCGCGCACGAACACCGACTGATCCCCCGTCGCGGCGATCGAGGCGCCCTCGGGCATCAGTTCGCGCACGCGCGGCAGACGGTCGTTGATCGAATTGACGATGTTGAGGGTCGAGGCCGAGCCGGTCTTCTGGATCGACAGCAGCACCGCGCGCCGGCCGTTGACGCGCACGATGTTGGTCTGCGGCGGGTGCCCGTCGTGAACGAAGGCGACGTCGCGCAGGTATGTGACCGACCCATCGCGGCTGCGCACCGGCAGATCATTGATGGCGTCGATGGTCGAGGTGCCGGCATTGAGCCGTACGTTGTATTCGGTGTCGCCGATCTTCTGAGTGCCCGAAGGAATGATCAGCGACTGGTTGGTGATCGCATTGTTGATGTCGACGGGGGTCAGACCCTGGGCCCGCAGGGCATCGGGTCGCAGATCAATCTGCACTTGGCGGATCGCGCCACCGAAGGGATAGGGGATGGACACGCCCGCGATCGTCGCGATCTGCGAGCGGATCACCTGGTTACCGAAGTCGAACAGCTGCGCCTCGGTGAGTTTGTCGCTGGACATGGCCAGCTGCAGGATGGGCACGCTGGAGGCTTCGTATTTCATGACCAGCGGCGGTACCGTGCCGGGTGGCATTTGCTTGAGCACCGTCTGGCCATAGGCCGTGACCTGCGACATGGCCAGATCGACATTCACCCCGGGCTGAAAAAACAGCTTGATGACGGTGATGCCAGGATAGGACTGCGACTCGACATGCTCGATATCGTTGACGATGGTGGTTGCGTAGCGCTCGACCTGCGCCGTGATGCGACCGGAAATGTCATCCGGTGACATACCCGCGTAATTGAAATTCACTGCAATGATCGGGATCGCGATGTCGGGGAAGATGTCCACCGGCATCCCCGGACGCAGCGGCGTGCCGAAGAGCGTCAAAGCACCGAGCAGCGGCAGGAGCAGGGCCAGAACGACAAAGGTATAGGGGCGCTTCAGCGCCACCTCAACGATCCACATGGGTGCGTGTCCAGTCGCGAAAATCGATTATCGATAATTCTACGGATTTCTGCTTGAAGGCAAATTACGGTTTATCAATCTAGCGGGGAAAGCGGGCGAAAATGAGTCTCAATACACTGATTGTATTAGGAATTATGACCACGAGCGCGACCCTCCTGGCAGCAGCGTGCGCGGCGGCCCCGGCACCAGCGGTCCCGTGGCCGCCCCCCAGCGCGACGGTGAGCTGGCAGGCCCCGGGCGATGCCGCGCGCCTGCCCTCGGCGCTGACGCTGCGGGTGCTCACCTTCAATGACTTCCACGGCAACCTGCAAACGCCCGCCGCACCGGATGGCCTGCGCCCGGCCGGCGGGGCCGCCGTGCTGGCGGCCTATCTGCAAACCGAGCGGGCGCGCGATCCGGGCGACACCCTGATCATTCATGCCGGTGACCTGTTGGGCGCCAGTCCGCCGATCACGCGACTGCTGCAGAACGAACCGGCCATACAGTTCCTGAATCTGCTGGCGGGCGAGGCCTGTCCCTACGGTGAGGCGACGCATTTCTTCTCAGCCGCCACGTGGCGCCAGGATGCGGATCCGTGTCATGTGATCGGCACGCCGGGCAACCATGAGTTTGACGCCGGCCCTGCCGAATTGCTGCGACTGCTCAACGGTGGCAATGCCAAAGGCGGACCGTTTCTGCAGAACCCCTGGCGCGGCAGCCGGGTGCCCTATGTGTGTGCCAATGTGCTGGAGAAGCGCACGGGGCGCACGCTGTTGCCGCCCTATGCAGTGATCGTGATTCAGGGCATTCCGGTGGGCGTCATCGGCGCAGTCCTGAAGCAGACGCCGACGCTGGTGCCGGCCTGGGCGACCGCGGACCTTACGTTCACGGATGAGGCGGCGGCGATCAATGCGGCGGCAAAGGAACTGCAGGCCCAGGGCGTGCACACTTTGCTCGTGACCATTCATCAAGGTGTCGTGCCGGTACCGACGCCGCGCGGCTTTGAATGGCATGGGCCGCTGCTGCGCATCGTGGCGCAGCTGGATCCTGGAATCGATGTGGTGATCTCGGGGCATACCCATAATTTCACCAATGCGCTGTGGCCGGACCGTGCCGGCAAGCCGGTACTGGTCGTGCAGGACTTCTCCTATGGCATGGCCTTCGGTGAATTGACGCTGAAACTTGATCGCCGTAGCGGCCGGGTACTGGCCAAAGCCGCACGGGTGTGGCCGGCCTGGGCTGATGCGGGAGCCGGCCTGCATCCCGATGCGAGCGTCGCGAAACTTACCCAGGAGGCACAGGATGCCGTCGGCCCACGGGTGGCGCGCGTGCTGGGACAAAGCCGGATTGCCCTGACGCGCAGCATGTCGGCGGCGGGGGAGTCCGTTCTGGGCGATCTGGTCGCCGATGCCCAGCGCGCGGCCGTGCACGCCGATATGGCTTTGATGAATCCCGGCGGGCTGCGCGCGGATCTGGCACCGGGGCCGATCACGTGGGGAGATCTCCTCACCCTGCATCCCTTCGGCAATCGCATCCTGGCGTTGCAGATGACGGGTGCGCAGCTGCGCAGGGTGTTGGAGGAGCAGTGGTCGGCGGATCCGGCTGCCATCCCGCGCATTCTCAAGACTTCCGGCCTGTACTACCAATGGGATGCGGCAAGACCGGCTGGCTCACACGTGGTGCTGGCCTGTGATGCGCAGCACCGGCGGATCGTCGCCGACGCGACCTACCGCGTGGCGGTGAATGACTTCCTGGTCGGGGGTGGCGATGATTTCAAGGGCTTCGGCACTTTACCGGTCGCGCAGGTCGGCCCGCTCGATACCGAGGCACTTGAGAGTTACGTAAAAACACTGCACGGGGCGATTACGCGTCCCGCGGGCCCACGCATTTTCGTGGCCGGCGGGCCGGCCTTACAGTGTTCGGATCGCCCTCAGCCCACGTCCTCGCCATAGTCCCGATCGGGATAGTCCGTCGCACCCTGTTTCCAGTAGCCGCGCGTGGTGAGCCACTCACGCGGCAGTGCGCGTTCCAGCAACAGGTGCTGGCGGATGCGACGCATGGCATCCGCTTCGCAAGCGACGTAGATGCTCCCGGTGCCCGCGGGTGGCTGGAATGCACGGATCGCGCTCAACAGTTCCACTCCGGCGCGGGCCGTGCCCCCATGGCCGATGAGGGGCTGCGCGCGATGCAACCAGCGGATGCGCACATCCGCACGGTCCGGTGCGATCGTGAACTCGTCTGCCGCATCGTTGACCTCGAGCAGGACCTCGGTGCGAACCTCACCCGACACCGCTTCGAGGAGGGTGCCGACCGCCGGTATTGCGGCCTCGTCGCCTGCAACCAGCAGCCACTGTGCCTGTGCATCGAAGGCATAGCAGCGGCCGGGGCCGGCGATCAGCATGGGCTGCCCGACCTGCGCCTGGGCGGCCCAGCTGGAGGCCGGCCCCGCGCCGTGCAGCACAAAGTCCACGGTCAACTCATGCGCGAGAGCGTCGAAATGGCGGGGTGTGTAGGTTCGCGACGGCGCGCGCATATCGGGGCTGTCGGACCCCAGGATCAGTTTGATATGCGCCGCGGGTCCATTCCAGTTGAACCCGGCAAGCGCCGGCCCACCGAACACCACGCGGATCATGCGCGCCGTGAGTCGCTGCACTCGCTGCACGGTCGTTGCATAGCGCTGTTTGCGCGGGCGGTTGTCCATCTAGGGCAGGCTGGCCGTGGGTGCGATCGCGACGGGGGCACGGCTCGGGGCTGCGGGCGCTGCAGTGGGCTCATCGGCCCAGATCCGGGCAGTATCGATCTTGCCGGTCAGGAGCAACGTGCCGTTGAGGTTCATGCCGTCCATCGCGAAGACGTCGTAGAGCGCATCGAACGAACGGCTGTTCCCACTGCGGGCGGTGAGCTGCTGCAGCGAATCCGGATGGGTGATGCTTTCGGCGGTGTGCATGACGGCTACATCGCGCGTGCCGGCGATGATCATGATCTGATTGCCCGAGGGTCCCGCGAATGTCGCGAAGTAGCCGAAATCATGATAGGTCTGCTCCCCGGGCATCGGCAGCCCCGCCTGGCTGATGTAGCGCTTGCCCGTCGTGCGATCGATGAGCACGTCGAAGGATTCCCCGACATCGAAGCGCGAGCCGCTGAACACCAGGTCGCTGAGCATCCCCATACCGCTCAGATAGCCGATATAGATGACATTGGAAGTCTTCAGCATCTGCGGGGTCAGTTGCGAGGCCAGCACCACGCGGGTGTGGCCGCTGGCGCCGGCCAGCAGCGGCATCAGGTCCTTGAGCGCATAAGCGGCCGAGGTCGGCAGGTAATTGAGCTGCATGTCCTGATAGCGATCCGCAAACTCCGGATGCAGCTTCAGGTACTGGTCGAGATCCCCGGCGGAGTTGATGGAGAACTCGCGCACCAGGCGCTGGACCTCCATGTTTTTGTCGGTCTCGGCGAAGATGTAGTAGTCGCCGAACACGACCAGCACGGGACGGTCCGGCAGCAGCATGCGCGACCACAGCGGATTCGCCAGCATCGGATCGGTGGCGCGGGCATGGCGGCTGTACCACAGCAGTGCGCCCGCAAACAACAGGTTGACCACAAGCGAGGCGGCGAGAGTCGGCCACAGCCAGCGCCGTGCGGGCGCGCGCGCGGCCGCGGGGACACTGCTGCCGCTTGCCGCAGCGGGCAGCTGCGTGGTCGGGCCTTCCTCGATCGCCTCCCGATCGCTGATCACGATCCGGTACGCGCCTTTGGGAATGGTGAGATGAAACGGGTCGCTGCGGCCGGCTGCCAAGTAGTATTCTTCGAGCTTGCGACGCAGCTTATGGACATAAACGCGAACCATCGCGTCCTGGGCCACGTCGAAACCAACGTCCTTGCCGAAGACCTCAATGGCGACTTCCGTCTCCTTGGGCGCGCGGCCGGTCGCCGAACATTCGATCAGGAAGTCAAACAGCTTCTGGATAAGCTGTGAACGGCCCAGGGCGCCGGTGGCGCGAATCCGGTCAGCGAGGGCCTGCAGTGACTCGAGGTCGGACATGGTGGGCCAGGGATTGGGCGCGGGCCGCGATGCTAGCACGATTTGTTAACGTTAAATAACGTAATCAGAAACAGTGATTTAGCTGACTATCATGGATGTTGTGGCGCACGATAGCACCAGTTGGCCTTGCGAGGCCCGGGGGCAGTGATGATTAGACAATTCTGCGTGTGGCTTTCCGCCACGTCATTCAGCCAGCACATCCAGAATGCATTCTGGGTGATTCCGACGGTGCAGATCGTGCATATCGTCTCCATTGGCATCGTCATGACGTCGATGGCCATGCTCGACCTGCGGCTGATCGGTATCGCCGGTCGGCGACAAAGTCTGGAGGCGATGGCGGATCGCTTCCTGCCCTGGGTATGGGTGACGCTCATCGTCCTGCTGTGCTCCGGATCCATTCTCATAATTGCTGAGCCCGGTCGCGACCTGCAAAACGTGGTGTTCTGGACCAAGATGTCACTGCTCGCGACGGCGCTGATCCTGACGGCAACTTTCCAGCAGGTATTGCATCGCAACAAGGGCTATTGGGAGCGCCATCGGGCAGTAGCCGTGCTGCTCGGTTCGGTGTCACTCGTGGTGTGGGTGGGCATCGTCGCGGCGGGTCGCTGGATCGCCTACGTCGAGCACGGTTGATGATCAAGCAACTCCTCGCGAACCTCGAGGCCACCCCCTGGGGCACCGCCGTGCGCGAATCGACGTGGCTGTTCCCGACCATTGAAACCATTCACGTGCTGATGCTGGTGCTGGTCGTCGGGTCCATCATGGTCGTCGACCTGCGGTTGCTGAACCTCACCTCGCGCGACCGCTCGGTCAAGGAGCTGACCGATGAGGTGCTGCCCTGGACCTGGACCGCGTTTGTCGGGGCGGTCGTCACCGGCACGCTGCTGTTCAGTTCCTCGGCGTTGAAGTACTGGGGGATCTGGCAGTTCGAAGCCAAGATGTGCATGCTGGCCCTGGCGGCCCTCAACATGGGCCTGTTCCACCTGGGTGCCTTCCGGTCCGTGGCGCAGTGGGATCGGCCGCCGGCGCGGCCGCCCCCGGCTGCCCGCCTCGCCGGCGGTATTTCACTTTGCATCTGGGTGATCGTCGTCGCCCTGGGTCGCTGGATCGGCTTCGCCTAGAATTGGCCCTGCCCCGGCAAAGGGGTTGCCAGGGCCGGCCCTGGTGCGATTACATTGGCGCACGTGGAAGGGGGCAATTTGAAAAAGTCCGTCAGGCGCATCAGCTGGGTGATGACCGCCGTTGCCGCGGTGCAGGCGGCAACAGCAACGGCCGATACACCCAAATCCATCCCTGACTTAAGCGGCGTCTGGGAGGTCACGTTTGGCGCGCGCGCGCGCCCCGGACCGGGCATGCCCGAGCAGCCTTCATTGACTCCCGAATACGCGCAGAAGCTGGCAACTTTCAAGGCGGCCCAGGCCAGGGGCGAGGATGTGGAAAGCCCCCAGGCCAACTGTGTGCCACCGGGCATGCCCGGCATCATGAATCAGCCCTACCCGATGGAGCTGCTGTTCACGCCGGGCAAGGTCACCATCGTCATCGAGGCCTACAGCCAGACCCGTCGCATTTTCATGGATGGTCGCAAGCACCCGGATGACCCGGACCTCACCTATAACGGCCACTCGATTGGCCATTGGGACGGCGACGCGCTGGTGGTGGACTCGGTGGGCTTCACACCGGATACGGCGCTGGGACCCAGCCAGGGGTACCGGCACAGTGACCAGATGCATATCGTCGAACGCTTCCGCCTCACGGCTCCGGACACGATGGAAGTGGTCACCACCATTGATGACGCGAAGGCGCTCAGCAAACCGTTCTCGGCCACGAAGGTCCTCAGGCGCCATCGCGATTGGGACATCGCCGAGTACATCTGCGAACAGAACAACCGCAACTTGTCCGACGCGAAGGGCAAGGCCGGCATCATTCTCACTCACTGACGCAGCGGCCAAGACACCTATGAAACCCATCACGATGCGGACGATAATCGGCGCAATGTGCCTCACCGTGGCGATCGCGGCGCTGCCCAAGGCAGCCGGCGCCCACCACTCCTACGCCATGTTCGACCTGTCGCAGACCGTGACGTTGCAGGGCACGATCCGCGACTTCCAGTGGACCAATCCGCACAGCTGGATCTGGATCGATGTCCCCGATGCGAAGGGAGCCGCGCAGCAGTGGGGAATTGAAGGCATGAGCCCGAATTATCTCGCGCGCCGCGGCTGGAGCAAGCACACGCTGCGTCCCGGCGACAAGGTGAGTGTGGTGATCCACCCGCTCAAGGGCGTGGAGCATGGCGGCAGCTTCATGAGCGTGACGCTGCCCAATGGCACGGTCATGCGGCAGTCGGGCGCGCCGCCGCCGCCCTCATCGGCGCCCTAGGAGGTGGCACTCACGGGCATGGAGCACTACCTGGTGCTCACCGCCAACATCGATGCGACGCGCGATTTCTACCAGGACGCGCTGGGTTTGTCGCAGGGCTTCCGTCCGCCTTTGGGATTCCCGGGATACTGGATGTACATCGGCGCCACACCGGTGATCCACATTGCGGAGTGGCAGACCTATACGGCCCACTCGCAGGCCAAGGAGATTCCGGTGACCGTTGCGGGCCCGAGCACCGGGGCATTCGATCACGTGGCGTTCACCGCCGAGGACTTCGACGCGGTGGTCGCGCGCCTCACCCGCCACGGCGTGACGCCGGCCCGCAACCTGGTGTCCAAGTCCGGCATGCGTCAGCTGTTCGTGTTCGATCCGAATGGCGTCAAGCTCGAAATCAATTTCCGAAATCAATAACGGCCAATGGCGGCCAGTCACGCACAAGAAGGGTTCATGAACAATCTGCGAAGGTTCAAATACCTGG
>DATDIL010000009.1:0-22304 GCA_036521075.1 Steroidobacteraceae bacterium
GGGTACCGTGCAGGGGCGCATCCGGATCACGGAACAGGGGGAAGTCATTGCCGCGAAATACGGCACACCGGAAAGCGCGGCCGCAAACCTCGAGGCCATCACGGCGGCGACCCTGCTGGCATCCCTGGAGCCCACCTCCGCCTCCGACGAGGCGCAGGTGGCACGCTTCGCTACCGCCATGGATGAGATCTCCGCGACGGCATTCAACACCTATCGCCAACTGGTCTACGAAACCGAAGGGTTCAAGACCTTCTTTCGCCAGATGACGCCGCTTAGCGAGATTGCTGAATTGAAAATCGGCTCGCGACCGGCTTCACGTACCAAATCCGATCGCATCGAGGACCTGCGCGCCATACCCTGGGTGTTCAGCTGGGCGCAGGCGCGGGTCATGCTGCCGGGCTGGTTTGGCACCGGCCAGGCCTTGAACGCCTTCAAGGATCGGGGGCTGCTGCGGGAAATGGCGGCGAGCTGGCCGTTTTTTCAATCCACGCTCGACAACCTGGAAATGGTGCTGGCCAAGTCGGATATGTCCATTGCCCGCCGCTATGCCACCCTGGTCGAGGACCGCACCCTGGCCGATGCGCTGTTCCAGCGCATCGAGACGGCCTGGAATACCACGCATGACATCTTGCTGGATATCACCGGCCAGACGCGCCTGTTGGAGAAGCATCCGGAGCTGGATGCCTCCATCCGGCTGCGTCTGCCCTATATCGAACCCTTGAATCTGCTGCAGGTCGAGTTGCTGAAGCGTCACCGAGCCGGCGAAACCGACGCGCGCGTCAGGGAGGGCATCCAGCTGTCCATCAACGCCGTGGCAACCGCACTGCGCAACAGCGGCTGATGGGTTTTTACACGCGTTTGGAGTGGCGTATATGAACATTTTGACTAAAGCGACGGCACTCGCCGTCGCGGCCGGTATCCTGTGTGCGCCGGGAATCACGGGTGCCGCCGGCACCGATACCTCACCCTGTGATCGGGGCTGCCTGCACGACATCGCCGAGACCTATCTGAGCGCGATGCTGGCGCACGCGCCGAAAAGGGCACCGCTCGCCCTGAATGCCCGCTATACGGAAAATGGCGTTGACCTGTCTCTTCCGGACGGACTGTGGCGCACCCTGGACAAGCTGGGGACGTATCGACTGTACGTTGCCGACCCGCAGGCCCGCATGATCGCGTTTTTGGCCAAGGGTCTGGAAAACGGCTCACCCGTGCTGATCGGGACGCGCCTGCGGGTGATCGATCACCAGATCACGGAAATGGAAAGTGTGGTCAGCCGGCTCAGCAGCACCACCGGCGGCTCCCTTGTGGGCAGTGGACCCAAGGATCGCAGCATCGACGGGCAGCCGCGACAGCAGTTCCTGAGCGAAGTGCCGGCCGCCGCGCGCCGTACGGCGGCGCAATTGGCGGCCATCATCAACAGCTACTTCACGGGGCTCGAAGGCAACACCGGCGAGAAGCCGCCGGCTTTTGCGGCCGACTGCCACCGCCTGGAGAACGAAAGCCCGACCACGAATGTGCCGGTGCCCCCCGGCGCTCAGCCGGGGGCGGCCAACATGCCCTGCGCGAAGGCCTTTGAACTGGGCTACTACCGCGAGGACACGCGGTTGCGTAACCGGCGCATCCTGGCCGTGGATGTCGAGCGCGGTCTGGTGTGCGCGAGTGTGTTCTTTGATCACGATGCCACGGTGCGCAGCTACAAGCTCAAGGATGGCCGGGAGGTCAAGGTACGCAACACCGGGCCTTGGACCTGGATGATTCAGGAATACTTCGAGGTCAACGCCGCCGGCAGGATCAGCCAGGTGGAGGCCGTGCTTCTGTCAGTGCCCTACGGCACGCGCCCCGGCTGGGTCACCGGCGTGCACCTGCCCAGCCCCCAGGCGAGGCTGGATCACTTCCGCGAGTATTAGCGCACCGCAGCGTTTCGGACTGTTACGGGGTGATGCTCAGGAACACCACCTGGGCGGGTCCCGCGCCATCGGCCGCCGGCCGGGCGGCGCCCATGACTTTCACGCCCGGCTTCACCATGGCGGGGGTGCCCGCGTTGATTTGGGTGATCTCGGCATCCGCACCGACGTGGATGGACTGTTGCCCGCCCTTGTAGGTCACCTTGATGATCGCACTGGCGCTGCCGGAGTTGGCGGTCACCTTGCCATTGGTCATCGTGGCAACGTTGCCATTGGTCATGGTGGTGTTCGGGGGCCCCATCGGATTGTGCCCTTCACCCATGCCACGCATGGATTCCGGGAAAATATGGCATTCGGTCGCGTGCAGCAGGTTGTCGGCGCGCTTGACGGCCGTGCAGCCGACAAACTTGCCCGGCGCCAGGTCGGCCACCGTGCCTTTGCCGCTCACCATGATGTTGGGCTTGTCAGCAAACGTCAGCTTCACATCGCCGCCTTGCTGGGAATGAACCACGAAGCTGTCGCCGGTGGAACTGGCGACCGTACCGCCAAAGCGGATCAGGCCGGCGAAGGGGTTGGCCGGCGCGGAAGAGGCGCGGGCCTGCGCCAGCACCGGCCCGGTGGTAGCGGCACACAGCAGCACTCCGCAAGCCGCGATCAGGGGTCTGAGGGTCATGGTCGTTCTCCGTAAGGTGCGGCAATGCGCACCGCTGTTCGATGGTGTATATGTCCAGACCGATGCGGCGGGTATTTCATTACATCCAGGGTCGCCAATTTCCCGGGGACGGCACCCGGCTTGGCGAAGTATTTGATCCGGCCACCGGTCACACCCAGGCGCATGTGCCGCTGGGAGGAGTTGCCGAGCTCAACGCTGCGGTTCACGCGGCGCTTGGCGCGCAGCCCGGCTGGGCAGCCGTGAGCGCCCAGCGACGCTCACAGGTGCTGTTCCGCTTCAAGGCGCTGATTGAACAGCAGTTGGAGAGCCTCGCGAAGCTGCTCTCCAGTGAGCACGGCAAGCTTCTGGCCGATGCGCGCGGTGACATCCAGCGTGGACTGGACGTCATTGATTTTGTCTGCGGTGCCCCGCAGCTGCTCAAGGGCGAGTTCTCGGCGGGTGTCGGGCCGGGCATCGATGTATGGTCCATGCGCCAGCCATTGGGCGTGGTCGCCGGCATAACCCCCTTCAACTTTCCGGCCATGATTCCGCTGTGGATGCTGGGGCCCGCGATTGCCGCCGGCAATGCCTTCATCCTCAAGCCCTCGGAGCGCACGCCCTCGATAGCCGTGGAACTGGCGGCATTGCTATGCGAGGCCGGGGCGCCCGCAGGCATCCTGAACGTCGTACAGGGTGACCGCGAGATGGTCGATGCCATCCTCGCGCAGCCTGCCATCAAGGCGGTGAGCTTTGTCGGGTCGTCCGATGTGGCCCATCACGTGTACGCAACGGCGGCAGCGGCGGGCAAGCGCGTCCAGGCCATGGGCGGCGCGAAGAATCATGGCCTGGTACTGCCCGATGCCAATCTCGATGCGGCCGTTGGGGGCATTGTGGGGGCCGCATTTGGTTCGGCCGGCGAGCGCTGCATGGCGCTGCCGGTGGTGGTCGCCATCGGGGAGCACACCGCGGCGGCGCTGCGCCAACGCCTGGTGGCCGCGATCAAACAGTTGCGCGCCGGTGCACCCGAGGATCCCCTCGCCGATTATGGCCCGCTGGTCACGGCCGCCCACAAACAGCGCATCGAGCGTTACATCGCCCTGGGCGTTGCCGAAGGCGCGGAGCTGCTCATCGATGGGCGCGCTCTGAGCGTGGCCGGGCGTGAGCGCGGCTTTTTTCTCGGCCCCACTCTGTTCGATCGGGTGCGTGCCGACATGCGCAGCTACCAGGAGGAGATATTCGGGCCGGTGCTGCAGATAATGCGGGTCGAGTCCCTGGCGCAGGGCATTCAGTTGGCCTCAGCACATCCCTATGGCAACGGCGTGGTGCTGTTCACCCGCTCGGGGGAGGCCGCGCGATGTCTCGCCGAACAGGTCGAGGTTGGCATGGTCGGCATCAATGTCCCGATCCCGGTACCCGTGGCCTACCATGGCTTTGGCGGTTGGAAGCGTTCCGCCTTCGGGGATCTGAATCAGTACGGTACCGACAGCATCCGTTTCTTCACCCGCACCAAGATCGTCACGCAACGGTGGTGAGACCTCACCACATCAGATCGTCCGGGACCACGAAGTCCTTGTAGGCCTCGTCCACGACTTCAGCAGTGGTGCTGGTGAGCTGAGGATGGGCAACGACCGCGCGGGCGTCGCGTTCGCGGATCTTCTGCGCGATTTCCGGTGGCACCAGCTCGTAGCGGCCTTCGCAGCGCACCAGCATCACCTCTGCGCGCGCGATGCGCTCGCGCAGCGCGGCATCGGCACGGATGCGCCGCACTTTGCCGCCGTCGATGAAGTTGTAGGTCTCCTCCACATCCGGTCGGGCGATGCGGTTTTCGCCGACCAGCTCGCGGATCTGGGCGTACAGCGCCTTGCGCTGCGCCTTCTCCTGTTGCTTGCGGTTCAGCTCCTGGTCGCGGGCCGCCTTGGCATCGGCATGCTTTTTCGCGGCGATTTCCGCGGGCGTCGGGCCGTTGCGCTGTTCGCGCGGCTGGTGCTTTTGACCCTGGTACTGCTTGCGCTGTGCCTGCCGCTCGGCCTCCCTGACCTGCTGCTCATTGACGAGCCCGGCCTGCAGCAACTGGTCACGCAGTGAAAGTGAACTCATAAGTCAGTCCCGAGCGATTCAGGCGAACCGGCCGGCCTCGTCAAATGTCAGGCGCGGATTGCGCGGAAAGAGCTTCTCATCCGTGCCCTGCCCCAGGGAGCAGATGAAGTTGGAGCGGACGCGCGTGTCGGCGAAGAACTCCCGGTCGACACCGGCATTGTCGAAGCCGGACATGGGCCCGCAGTCAAGCCCCAGGGCACGCGCTGCGAGTATCAGGTAGGCACCCTGCAGGCTGCCGTTGCGAAACGCCGCAATCTCGGAGGCCAGCGGATTGCTCGCGAAATTTGCCTTCATGGCTTCGCCGCGTGCCGGGAAGAGTTTCGGCATCAGCTCGCCGAAGGCCAGATCATAACCAATGATGACGGTGACCGGTGCCGCAAGGATCTTCGGTTGGTTGGCCTCGGAGGCCAGGGCGGCGAGTTTCGTCTTGCCCGGCGCTGAGCGGACCCAGACAAACCGGGCCGGATTGCTGTTCGCCGAAGTGGGGCCCCACTTGAAAAGGTCATACAGCTCACGGATCTGCACTTCGCTGACGGGTTGCGGGCTCCAGCCATTGCGGGTCCTGGCGGTGCGGAACAGGATGTCCAGCGCCGGTCCGTCAAGTTTTGAGTGCATGCAATGATCCTGCGGTTTATGACGGTCATTATCGCAATGGGCTGCGAAGGTGCGCAAATCCTATGCTATTTCGGGCAAAGGATGACAAATAAGGCCGATGTCTGCGCGTAAAATACCCGGCCTTTGATATATGGCTTGCGGACCGAATGGATTCAGCGAACGACAGCATGGGTGCCTTGACCGAGCTTGCGCTGGATTTGCGCACGGCCTGGGACCATGGGGCGGCCAACCTGTGGCGGCACCTCGATGCGGACCTGTGGGAGTTCACACACAATCCCTGGACGGTGCTGCAGACGGTGTCGGCGCAGACCATCAGCAAGGCCCTCGAGGATCAGGCATTTCGGGCTCAGGTTGACAATGTGCTGCGCAGTCGGCGCGCCGCCCTCGACGCACCCGCGTGGTTCGCTCAGCACCATTCGACCGGTGCATTGAAGCAGGTCGCTTATTTCAGCATGGAATTCATGCTGAGCGAGGCGCTGCCCATTTACTCCGGCGGTCTGGGCAATGTCGCGGGCGATCAGCTGAAGTCCGCCAGCGATCTGGGCGTACCGGTGGTCGGCGTGGGACTGCTCTATCAACAAGGGTACTTTCGCCAGCTCATTGACCGGACGGGCGGGCAGCAGGCGCTGTTTCCCTACAATTCGCCGGACCAGCTGCCCATTACCCCGCTGCGCACGGCCAGCGGGGATTGGCTGCGGCTGCGCGTCGATCTGCCGGGAATATCGGTGTGGTTGCGGACCTGGCAGGCGCAAGTGGGACGCTGCCGACTGTTGTTGCTCGATAGCAATGATCCGGCCAATTTTCCCGCGTGGCGTGGCATCACCAACGAACTGTACGGTGGCGGCCCGGAGCAGCGCCTGCGTCAGGAGATGATATTGGGGATAGGCGGCTGGCGGCTATTGGGCGCCTTGGGCATCGAGCCGCAGGTGTGCCATCTTAACGAGGGACACGCGGCCTTCGCGGTGCTGGAGCGTGCCGGCGCATACATGCAGCAGAGCGGACAGGACTTTGCAACGGCCCTTGCCACCACGCGCGCCGGGAACCTGTTCACGACGCACACGGCCGTTGCGGCGGGCTTCGATCGCTTCGCCCCCGAGCTCATCGAGCAGTACCTGGGCCGCTATGCGAAAAATCGTTTGCGGATCACCACCGAGCAGCTGCTGGCGCTGGGTCGTGCCAACCCGCAGGACTGGTCGGAGGGCTTCAACATGGCGTACCTCGCGATCCGCGGCAGCGGCGCGGTCAGCGGGGTCAGCCGCCTGCACGGCCAGGTCAGCCGGCAGATTTTCAGCACGCTGTTCCCGCGCTGGGCCGAGGACGAAGTACCCGTGGGACATGTCACCAATGGCGTGCACATGCCTACCTGGGACTCCAGGCTGGCCGAGCAGCTGTGGAAGGGCGCCAGCGGCCCGGATTGCTGGGCCTCATCGGATGGTGGTCCCGCGGCGGGCATCCGCCGGGTCAGCGACGCGGATCTGTGGCGGTTCCGCAATCAGGCACGCGCCGACCTGATCGATTCGGCGCGTGCGCATCTGGCGCGAACCTTGCTGATTTCCGGGGAGAGCCTGGAGGAAGCCCACAGTGCCCGGCAGCTGCTGGATCCGAAGGTCCTGACGTTGGGATTCGCACGGCGCTTCGCGAGCTACAAACGTCCCAATCTGCTCTTGCGCGATTCGGCGCGGTTGCTGCGCTTGTTGGCGAACGCCGATCGTCCGGTGCAGCTGATCATTGCGGGCAAGGCCCATCCGGCGGATGAGCCGGGGCAGGCGCTGATCAGGCAGTGGCTGCAGTTCATCCGTGGAACCGACGCGCGCAACCACGTCATTTTTCTTGCCGACTACGACATGGAGGTCGCGGAGCAGCTGGTGCAGGGCGTGGATGTGTGGATCAACACCCCGCGGCGCCCGTGGGAGGCATGTGGCACCAGCGGCATGAAAGTACTGGTGAACGGCGGCGTGAACCTCTCGCAGCTGGATGGCTGGTGGGCTGAGGCGTACCGGCCCGAGGTAGGCTGGGCGATCGGTGATGCCCACACGCACGCCGACGAAACGGTGTGGGATGACCGTGATGCGGGCACCTTGTATGACCTGCTGGAGCGCGAAGTGGTCCCGCAGTTCTATGCCCGCGACGCGACCGGCCTGCCGACCGCATGGCTCGCGCGCATACGCGAAAGCATGGCCAGCCTGACACCCCAGTTCTCGAGCAGTCGGGCCGTGCGTGACTATACCGAGCGCTACTACCTGCCGGCCGCGCAGGAGTGGCTGCGCCGCAGTGGCGATTCAGCCCAAGGCAAGGGCGAGGGTGGCAGGCAGGTCCTGAAATGGCGCCAGCGGCTGGACGGGGCCTGGAGCCAGCTGCGCTTCGAGAAACTGAACGTGGTCGGCACCGGGAGCGGACTTGCATTCAACGCGCAGGTGCAGCTGGCCGGCCTCGAGCCCAAGGATGTCGCGGTGCAGCTGTACGCCAATGGTGTCGACGGCGCCGGCCCGCAGGTGTATGACATGACGTTGCAGAGCCCGCCAGCCAATGGCGGCAATTCCAGTGGCAGCAGTGAGTATCGGGGGATGGTGCCGGGGAATCGGCCCGCCAACGACTACACTGCCCGGATCGTACCGCGCCTGGCGGGCGCCGCAGTGCCATTGGAAGCAAATCATATCCTGTGGCAACGCTAGGTCGCGTGGAAATGGACCGGAACTTTTTTACGGAGTGATCAATATGGGGACCGAAAGCAAGCGCTCCGAGGCGCCGCGCAAGCTGAATGAGTTGGGACAGAGCCTGTGGCTGGACAACATCACCCGCGACCTGCTGAGCAACGGCACGCTCGCGCGCTACATCAACTCCGGACTGTCCGTGACCGGACTCACGTCCAACCCGACGATCTTTGATCACGCGATCAGCAAGAGTTCCGCGTATGACGCCGACGTGCGGTCAATGGCGGCCAAGGGCGTCTCGGTCGAGGATCTGTTCTTCGAGCTGGCCATCGCGGACCTCACCCGCGCGGCGGATCTGTTCAAGCCGGTCTTTGATTTTACCGCCACGGTCGATGGCTTCGTGTCCCTGGAAGTCTCGCCCCTGCTGGCCTATGACACCAAGGCAACGCTGGCGGCCGCCCGCAAACTGCACGCGAAGGCGGCCCGACCGAACCTCTTCATCAAGATTCCGGGCACCCGCGAAGGAGTTCCAGCCATCGAGGAGGCCATTTTTCAGGGCGTACCCATCAACGTGACATTGCTGTTTTCCACCGAGCAGTATCAGGCCGCCGCCGAGGCCTACCTGCGCGGGCTGGAGCGGCGCGTGGCGGCCGGCCTGAGCCCCGATGTGCGCTCCGTCGCCTCACTGTTCGTCAGTCGCTGGGACAAGGCGACGATGGAGCGGCTGCCTGCGAACCTGCGCAACACCTTAGGGATAGCGGTGGCCCAGCAGTGCTACTGCGCATATCGGCAGCTGATGGCAACCGATCGCTGGCAGCGCCTGATGAACCTGGGTGCGCGGCCGCAGCGGCTGTTGTTCGCCAGTACCGGGGTCAAGGATCCTTCCGCGCCGGACACCCTGTATGTCACGGCGCTTGCCGCCCCGAATACCGTGAACACCATGCCCGAGGAAACGCTGCTCGCCCTGGCTGATCATGGGTCGTTGCAAGGGACGCTGCCTGTCGATGGCGGCAACTGCGAGCAGGCACTGGCAGCCGTCAAGGCCGCCGGAGTGGACACGACGGCATTGGCCGCACAGCTGCAATCCGACGGTGCCGAGTCGTTCAATGCCTCTTGGAAGAATCTCCTCAAATCCATCGAGACGAAAAGCAAGGCACTGAAGTAGGCGCACGCTGCAGATGGAGCTCGCGCAGCACGGACTCGTGTTCCTGTCGCTCGCCGTGTTCCTGCAGGCGATCGGTCTGCCGGTGCCGGTCGCCGTCGCCCTGATACTCGCAGCCGCGCAGACTGCCCAGGGACATCTGTCCGGCATCGGCGTCATGGGCAGCGCGCTGCTGTCAATGCTGGCCGGCGATACCATCATGTTCCTGCTGGGACGGTACACCGGCTGGTGGTTGCTGGGGGCCTTGTGCCGGATTTCACTGAACCCGGAGTCCTGCGTCGTCACCTCCGCCGATACCTTTCACCGTCGCGGCCGCGCGCTGCTGGTGGTCGCAAAATTTCTGCCCGGCATCAACACCATGGCGCCCCCGCTGGCCGGGAGCATGCAGATGGGCTGGTGGTTGTTTCTGTGGCTGGACATGGCCGGATGCGCGCTGTACATCTGTGCCTACTTTGTATTGGGATACCTGTGCAGCGGCGCGGTGTTGCAGGTCATTTACTTCTACGAGCGATTCGGCCACCTGACCACTGCGGTGCTGCTGATTCTGGCGAGCGCTTACGCGCTGTGGCTGCTATGGACCACATTGCAGGCCCGCAGGCTGGGCCGCGCAGTGCCCCATGCCCCGGCCGCCATCGTCGCCCGGGATGTCGCGGCCGGTGAGGCACTCGTGTTCGACGTGCGCAGTCATGGTTACTTTGATCCCGGGGCTGTGCGCATTCCGGGCTCACGACGTGTCGATCCCAACGCCCTGCGCGTCAGCCTCGATGAGTTTGCAAAGGATCGGCAGATCTACCTGTACTGCACCTGTGCGCGCCAGGCCACCAGTGTGCGCGTGGCGCGCGAGCTGCTGAAACGCGGACTGCGCGTCGCGGTGATCGATGACGGGCTGCGTGGCTGGCGCAATGCCGGCCTGCCGCTGGAGACGGTGCCGGCCGAGGAGCTGGCCGCACTGCCCCTGTTCAGCTAGGCGGTCGCGATGGCGGTGCGCGGGCGGTGCCGCAGCGTAATGCGGCCAAATGTCATGCATAGCACCGCGCACAGGGTGATGCCGGCGATCATGGGCAGCGGTGCCCCATTGGCGAAGGTGCCGGAAAACGCCATGACCAGGGAACCTAATCCAAATTGCAGCGTACCGATCAGGGATGAGGCCGTGCCGGCGATGGCTCCGTTTTCTTCCAGCGCCAGAATCGAAGAGGTGGGCACGGTCATCCCCAGGCAGGCGTAGGCACAGCACAGCAGCGCCACCATCACCACCAGGTGATCGATGCCCGCCGCAAACAGGCCCAACAGCAGCAACATGGCCATGGCGAAGCCGGTTGAGGCACGGCGTACCAGTGTCTTCAGGCCAACGCGCATCGCCAGCCTGCTGTTGAACTGCGCGGCGACAAAGAACGAGGCGGCATTGACGGAGAACAGCAGGCTGAAGCCGCGCGGACTCAAGTGATAGTGCTCGATCATCACGTACGGTGAGTTCGACAGGTACAGGAAGAAACTCGCCATCCCGCAGGTGCCGATCAGCACCGTGCCTATGAAATGTCGGTCCGCGAGCAACCGTCGATAGGAGTGGAATGCACTCAACAGACTGCTGTCCGCGCGCGCGGACTTGGGGCGCGACTCCTTGAGCGTGGTCAGAATGCCGAAACCGATGACGGCCGCGCCGAGCACCATCCAGAACACCCCGCGCCAGCCGGCGACCTGGATCACGAAGCTGCCGGTCAATGGCGCCAGCAGTGGGGAGATGCTGAACACGAGCATGAGCAGCGACATGAGCCGCGTGGCGTCAACGCCGGAATGCAGGTCGCGCACCACTGCCCGCGGGATTACCATGCCGCCGCAGGCACCCAGGCCCTGCACGAATCGTCCGAGCAGGAACAGCTGCGCATTGGGAGCCAGCGCGCACGCGACGCTGCCGAGGCAGAACAGCGACAGCCCGACGTACAGCGGCAACTTGCGCCCGTACATGTCCGACAAGGGACCATACAGCAGCTGTCCGCCACCGACGGCGATGAAGAACACCGTCAGACTCAGCTGCACCGTGGCGGCGTTCGCGTGCAGGCTGCGGCCGATGGAGGGCAGCGCCGGCAGGTACATGTCAATGGCAAAAGGGCCAATGGCCGATAACAGCCCTAAAATGATGCCATGTCGTAAGTAACTCTTGTCGATCATAAAAACGTCCAAAACGCCTGCGGGCGCCGCGGTCGGCGCCTGGGCCGGAATACAAAGGTGTGGGTCGGCTGGGGTTCAGGAGAGGCAGGCTCGCCTGCGCGCCAAAGACTTCAGCGCGGCTGCCCAAATGTAGGACGAACCCGCATCCACGCACTGCTGCCGCAAATGCGACAATCACGCAAATGTTCGCCCGCGCCGCCTTTGTGCGCAAGCGAAAACTCACGGGAGTGCGAGTAGATGACAATAAATCCGATGGCCGGCAAACCGGCGCCGGCGTCCATGCTGGTGAACGTTCCGCGGCTGGTCTGTGCCTATTACGCGGACGCGCCCGATCCGGCCGTGCCTGACCAGAAAGTGGCCTTCGGCACCTCGGGGCACCGCGGCAGCTCTTTGCAGCGCTCGTTCAATGAGGCGCATATTCTGGCAATCACCCAGGCCATAATTCTCTATCGGACCCGGCAGGGCATCACCGGCCCGCTGTTCCTGGGGATGGACACCCACGCGCTGTCCGAACCGGCCTTCATCAGCGCGCTGGAAGTGCTGGGCGCCAACGGCGTTACGGTCATGGTCCCGGATGAGCACACCGACTACACGCCGACGCCGGTCATCTCCCATGCCATCCTCACCTACAACCGCGGCCGCACCGCGGCGCACGCCGATGGCATCGTGATTACCCCGTCACATAATCCACCTGACAGCGGCGGCTTCAAATACAACCCGCCCAATGGCGGCCCCGCCGACACGGCCGTGACCACGTGGATCGAAAACAAGGCCAACGACCTGCTGGGCAAGAAGCTGGAGGGCGTGCGCCGCATGCCCTACGGCCAGGCCCGCAAGCTTGCGACCACGTGCAAGCATGATTATCTGCACACCTACGTCGACGACCTGCCCGCGGTGCTTGATCTGGATGCAATCCGTGCCTCCGGCGTGCACATGGGCGTGGATCCGCTGGGGGGTGCCGGCGTGCATTACTGGCCCCTGATCGCGGATCAATACCAGCTGGATCTCACCATCACCAACGACGCGGTGGATCCGACTTTCCGTTTCATGACACTGGACTGGGATGGCAAGATCCGCATGGATCCCTCCTCCCCCAACGCCATGCAGCGCCTGATCGGATTGAAGGGGCGATTCGATATCGCCTTTGCCTGCGACACGGACCATGACCGTCATGGTGTGGTCACGCGCAGCGCCGGACTGATGCCGCCGAACCACTACCTGACAGTGGCGGCGCATTACCTGTTTTCGAACCGGCCCCAGTGGGGTGCCAAGCCCACGATCGCGAAAACCGTTGTCACCAGCATGATGCTGGACAAGGTTGCCGCGCAACTGGGGCGCACGATCTACGAGACGCCGGTGGGCTTCAAATGGTTCGTTGATGGTCTGGTCGATGGCTCGCTGGGCTTCGTATGCGAAGAGAGCGCAGGGGCTGCGTTATTGCGCCGCGATGGCAGCGTGTGGACCACCGACAAGGACGGTATCGTTCTGGCGCTGCTCGCCGGTGAGATCACGGCGCGCGCTGGCAAGGATCCTTCCCGGCAATACGACGAGCTCACGCGGTCGCTGGGCAATCCGGCCTACGAACGGGTGGATGCGCCGGCCGATGCCGCGCAGCGCAAGGCATTGTCGAAGCTGTCGGGCGAGCAGGTGAAGAGCGCGACGCTGGCGGGAGAGAAGATCGACGCGGTGCTCACCAAGGCTCCGGGCAATGATGCGGCCATCGGTGGCGTCAAGGTCGTCACGGCCAGCGGCTGGTTCGCCGCACGGCCCTCCGGCACCGAGAGCATTTATAAGATCTACGCGGAAAGCCTGCGCGGCCCCGAGCATCTGCAGCAGATCCTCGCCGAGGCGCAGCAGATTGTGGGCGCGGCGCTGGGTGCGACCGCCAAGGGTTAGACCGAGTGTTGCGAGGCAGAGAATGAAGCGACGGGAAGCCACTGCAGTGATCGGCGCCACGCTGTTCTCGGCGCTGGCCAGTCGATCGGCGCGCGCCACAGCCGCACCGGCGCGGGTGTTGATCCTGGGCGGGACGGGATTCATCGGACCGCATTTCGTCGCGGCGCTGAGGGCGGGCGGTCACAGCGTCACGGTGTTCAATCGCGGCCATGATCCCGCGAAGGTACCCCCGGGAGTCGTGCAGCTGATCGGTGACCGCAACGGACGGCTCGAGTCATTGAAAGGTCACGACTGGGACGCGGTGATCGACAACTCCGGCTACACGCCCCGGCAGGTACGCCTTACGGCCGAGTTGCTCAAGGGTCACATCCGGCAGTACATCTTTATTTCAAGCATCTCAGCCTACGCCGACTTTGCGGTGGCCGGCATCGACGAGAACTACAAGCTTGCGAAGCTGGCGGACCCGACCGTCGAAACCATCGGCGGGGGCAACTACGGAGGACTGAAGGCGCTATGCGAGGGGGTCGCCGAACAGACCTATGCTGCGCACTGCACCGTCATACGGCCGACTTTCATTGCCGGACCCGGCGACCCCACTGACCGCTTCACTTATTGGCCGGTCCGCGTGGCACGGGGCGGCGACATGCTGGCACCGGGCACGCCCAACGATCCCATGCAGTTCATTGACGTGCGCGATCTGGCCGATTTCCTGCAACTGTGTGTCGAGAAGCGGCTGGGGGGGCGCTACAACGCCTGCATTCCGCCGCGCGCCGTCACCATGGGAGCATTGCTGGAAACGAGCCGGCGCGTCGCCCATGCTGACACGCGGTTTGTGTGGGCGAGCCAGACGTTTCTGGCGCGGCAGAGGCTGATCGGCGCTGACGTCCCGGACGCCGGCGCACTGCCCATCTGGATTCCGCCCGGGAGTGCGCAGGCGGGTGCGGTGCTCATCAGTGCGGCACGAGCGGTGCGCCATGGGCTGCGCTTCCGACCCCTGGAGCAGACGGTTCGCGACACGCTGGCATGGCAAAAGCAGCGGCCGGCGGCGCAGCAGGCCTTGCGGGACGGCCTGTCCGTGCAACGCGAAGCCGAACTGTTGAAGCTGCTGCGTGCCGGTTAGCCCGTCAGGCCGTCGCTTGGTATACTGAAGCCGTTCGTAAACGCTCAGGGTTCCCCGCAAGGGGATTTGAATGGGAACGCGGTGCGATGCCGCGGCTGCCCCCGCAACTGTAACCGGCGAGTGATCGTCCTTGACACGCCACTGGGCCTCACGGCTTCGGGAAGGTGGACGAGAACCGTGACCCGGGAGTCAGGAGACCAGCCCTGTGCCGTCGTCCATGCTTCTGGCCGGGGTGTGTCATGAGCTGCGGGTAATCCGCTGCGACGACTGGGTCGTGTCGTTGTTGCGGAGAATACTGTGCCCAGAATTCCAATGGCTCCGGCTCTCGGAGCGGTCTGTGTGATCCTATTCGTTCAATCCGTCTGCGCGGATGACACTTCCGGCGCGGGCGCAGCGCTGCCGGATGTGATTGTCTCGGCCACGCGCATTGCGACGCCGGCAGCGCAGGTCGGCAGCAGTGTCACGGTGATCACCGCCAAGGACATTGAAGCCGCACAGCTGCGCACCGTGACCGAAGTCCTGCAGCTCGTGCCCGGTCTGAATGTGGTGCAATCCGGCGGAGCGGGCGGGCAGACCTCGATCTTCATCCGCGGCACGAATTCGAATCACACCAAGGTGCTGATCGATGGCATCGACGTCGCCGATCCGAGCAATGCCCTCGCGAACTTTGATTTCGGCCAGCTGCTGGCCTCGGATATCGAGCGCATCGAGATCCTGCGCGGCCCGCAAAGCGGGCTGTATGGATCGGATGCCATTGGCGGGGTCATCAGCATCACGACGCGTTCGGGGAAGGGGCCGCTCGATGTGGCCGGCAGTATTGAAGGCGGGACGTTCCGCACCAACAACGAAACAGTGGCGCTGAGCGGCTCCGCCGACCAGTTTCAGTACGCAGCCAATATCGAGCACCTGCATGCAGGCGCCACGCCCGTAACACCGCTTGATCTGCTGCAGCCCGGCGAGGCACGCAATAACGACTACGAAGACAACGTCACCGCCTCCACGCGGCTGGGGTACACGGTGCTGCCGGGATTCGATGTGAATCTGGTGGGTCGCTACACCGATGCGCACTACGCCTTTACCGGGGATGATCCCTTGGTCTTTCCCAGTTATCCTGCAGCCCAGCCGAGCAAGAGCGACACCTCGCAGTACTACACGCGCCTGAGCGGCCACGTGGTCAGCCTGGACGGGGGTCTGGATCAGACCCTCGGTGTGGCCTATTCCAGTGCCTGGACCTTGAATCGGGATCCGACGCTGGGCGCCTCGGTGAATAGCGGCGATCGGGTCAAGAGCGACTGGCAGGGCGCATTGCGGCTTGCCAGCGACGAGACACTGGTGCTGGATGCGGAGAATGAGCGCGATGCCGTGCATCAACCGATCAGCGCGGACGTCACCGACAATGCCGGCGCGGTGGAACTGCAGTCGCACCTGGGCGATCATCTCAGTTCGGCACTGAACGTGCGCTACGACGACAACAGCCGGTTTGGCTCCAAGGTGACCTGGCGCTTTGCGCCGACCTATGCGATAGGGGCCTCGGACACGCGCTTCTCGGCCAGTGCGGGTACGGGGTTCAAGGCCCCCACGCTCGGGGAGCTGTATCAGAATTTTCCGCCGTTCTTTTTCGCAAATCCGGATCTGAAACCGGAAACCAGCACCGGCTACGACCTCGGCATTGAACAGGGATTGTTCGACAAGGCCGTCCAGGTTGGCGCGACCTGGTTCCGCAACGATATTCGCGATCTGATCACAACAGATGTGACTGGTACGACATACGCGAATGTCGGCCGCGCGCTCACCCAGGGCGTGGAAAGCTTCATCGCCTGGCAACCGTTGCGGGCACTGCATCTGCGGGCCGATTACACTTTCACCCAGGCGGATGATGAGATTCTGCACGAGGAGTTGCTGCGTCGCCCCAGGCACAAGGCGACGTTGAATGCGGCATGGCAGCTGACCGATGCCTTATCGGTGGACAGCACCGTGCTGTATGTGGGTAGCTGGATCGATGGCAACCGCGATTTTTCGGTGCCGCGCCTGACGGCGCCGGCCTACACCACGGTGAACATGGCCGCGAATTTCGCGCTGCGCTCCTTCGTGACCCTCTTCGCTCGCCTCGACAACCTGTTCGATCGCCACTATCAGGACCCGGTCGGCTTCCTGCACCCGGGGTTCGCTGTATTCGTGGGTGTGCGCGGACAACTGCGACCTTAGAGTACACTCGCGCACTCCAGGGCTGCGTTTGTAACGGGGGAGGCGCGATGCGAGTGCGAGATGGGATGTTGCGTGGTCTGCAGTTCATGGCCGCTGTCAGTCTGGCGGCCTGCTTTCATCTGGCGCACGCGCAGCAGCCGGCGCCCCTGGGCATAGAAGCCGTCACGCTGACCCAGCCGGCCTATGTCTTCGATACCGCGGAGCAGCATAAGGTGCGGGTCGTCGTCGTCGCGCACGGCCTGCGCCACCCCTTCGCCGTGGCACTGCTGCCCTCGGGGGATGCGCTGGTGTCGGAGCGTGGCGCCGGGATCCGTCTGGTGCATAACGCGGCGGCCGGGGTGGCCGAGCTTGATCCCACGCCGATCGAGGGACTGCCCGCGACCCCCGCCTTCCGCAATGCCGGCCTGCAGGATGTCGCCCTGCATCCGGACTTCGCCCACAACCACCTGATCTACTTCACGTTCAATCAGGCCGGCAACCCGCCGCCGGCAGATGCCAAGCCGCCGGTGCGACCGGAGAGCCGGGTCTCGCTGTTCCGTGGCGAACTGGTCGGGCATGCGCTGACCCACGTTCAGCAGTTGTTCGCCGGCGGCTCGGGCAGTACCAGCGGCTCGCGCCTGGCATTTGACGGCCATGGGATGGTCTACATGACCACCGGCGGCCCATTCGATGATGCCGCGCAGCGCCTGGACACCGTGTACGGCAAGGTGCTGCGACTGCACGATGACGGCACCATCCCGAAGGACAACCCCTTCGTGGGCAAGGCCGGCGCCCGCGCGGAGATCTACTCCCTCGGACACCGCGACCATCTCGGCCTGACCGTCAGTCCGGGCGGTGTGGTGCTCAATGCCGAGGAGGGCCCGAACGGCGGCGATGAACTCAATGTGATCCTGGCGGGACACAACTATGGCTGGCCCAAGGTGAGCTTCGGACGCGACTATCCGGGGCCGCGCATCTCCGAGTCCCCGGTGGCGGAGGGCATCGATCAACCGATCGTGGTATGGCTGCCCTCCATTGCGCCCGGTGGGCTGACCTTCTACACCGGCGACAAGTTTCCGGCCTGGGTTGGCAACGTGTTCGTGACCAGCGCGCGTCGCGGTGAAATTCCGCGTACGGGCGGCCTGGAACGGGTGGTCTTCAATCCGAAGATGGAAGAGCTGCGTCGCGAGACGATGTTCACGCAGCTGCATCAGCGTTTCCGCGATGTGCGCCAGGGGCCCGATGGGCTGCTTTACGCCGTGACCGATGAGGACGATGGCGCGTTGCTGCGCATAGAACCCGTGGCGGCGACCACGACGGTGGCCGAGGCGCAGGTTGCCGAGCCGCAGATCCGCCTGGCGCCCGCCGATATCCAGGCGCTGGCCGCGCAGGCGGTGAAAAATCCCGGTCGGCCGGGTCCGGCATCGCTGGCCCTGAATGGTGACCCCACCAAGGCCGGCGTCTACACCGTGCAGGTCACTTTGCCCGCCCACACCATCGTGCCGCCGCATACCCATCGCGACAATCGCGCCGTGTACGTGGTGTCCGGCACGTTGTATGTGGGCTACGGCGACAAGCGTGATGCAAATGCGCTCAAGATGCTGCCACCCGGCAGCTACTACACCGAGCCTGCTGCCACGCCGCACTACACCGAAACGCGCGATGAACCCGTGGTCATCGTGATTACGGGCATGGGACCGAGCGACACTCACCTGATTGGCGCGGCGCGGCCAGCGGGGAGCAGATAGTCCGACAACGCGCACAGGGAGGTGGCCCGTGAAATTCGCCGCACTGATCTGGGCCGGGATCCGCCGCAATCGCGGCCGCTCCAATCTGATCCTGCTGCAGGTGGTGATCGCCTTCACGCTGTTCGGAGTGCTGCAGGGGTTGAACGGCGCCATCAACAAGGTCGTTGCCGCGACTCACGCGGACCGGCTGTATGTGGGCAGCCGCCAGCGCTTCGGCACGCCGCTGCCCATCGCCGTCATGTCCACCGTGCAGAGCACCCCCGGCGTCATCGCGGCTGCGGCCCGCTTCCAGTTCGGCGCGACCTGGCAGAAGCCGGACCAGCAGGTTCCCATCATGGCCACCGACATCGATGCATTCCTGGCCGTGTATCCGGAGCTGCAGGTTGCGCCGGCGGCGCGCCGCGCAATCAAGCAACTGCAGGACGGGGTCATCGTCGGCGAGGCGACCATGACCAAGTATCACTGGAAAGTCGGGCAGCGCATCGTGGTGCAGTCCATCGCGAAAAAAGACGGCAGCCCCGACTGGACCTTCGACATCGTCGGGACCTATCTCAATGGCGATGACCCGGACTCTTCCCAGCTGCTCATGGCGAACTACCACTACGTCAATGAGTCCCTGAACCCACAGCAGGCCAATACCATGGCCATCGCCGCCATCCGCATCGCCGACCCCGCGCGCGCTTCGGATGTCGAATCAGCCATCGACAAGCACTTCCTGAATTCGCCGAACGAGACGCTCACCCAATCGGAGCTGGAGCTGGCTCAGTCCCAGGTCGCCTCGATCGGGGATATCGACACCGTGGTGCATCGGGTCATCGCGGCAACCTTCTTCGTGCTGCTGTTTGCGACGGGCGCGCTGATGATGCAGTCGATCCGCGAACGTACGCCGGAACTGGGGGTGCTGAAGACCTTCGGCTTCTCCGACCGGCTGGTCATGGCGCTGATCCTCGCCGAGACGCTGGCACTGTGCGTTTGTGGTGCTGCCGTCGGACTCGGACTCGCGTCGCGTATTCTGCCTTTGGCTCGCAATCTGATCGGACTCGGCACCATTCCGCTGGGGGTGTTCGTCACCGGGTTCGTATTTGCGATCGTGCTGGCGCTCGCTGCCGGTGCGATTCCGGCGTGGCGCGGACTGCGGCTGCACGTCGTCGACGCATTGGCCAATCGCTAGGGAGAGCATCCATGGGCGTATTGCGGCATTTTTTCGCGTTGACCAGTACCGGACTGCGCAGTGTTCCGCAGCGGCTGGGCGCAGCCCTGGTCACCGTCATCAGCATCAGCGCCGTGATCGGTGTGCTGGTCGCCATGCTGGCGCTCGGGCAGGGACTGGAGTCCTTCGCGCAAAAGGGCGTGAGCGATGAGGAGGTGATCGTCATCGCCAATAGCGCTACCTCCGCCATGAACAGCTCCCTGACCGTTGCCGACGTGGCAAAAATCATCGAAAAACCCGGCATCCGGCATGACGCCCAGGGCAGGCCCGAGGCATCCGGCAGCGTCACCCAGATCGTCGATGGCATTACCCGCAAGAATCAGCACGGCAGCATCGGACTGTTCGCCGCCAACGAGCCGTGGCATGAGATCTGGCCCGAAGTGCGCCTACTGTCGGGGCGGTTTTTTCAGCCCGGGCTGCACGAGTTGCTGGTCAGTGACGTCATCCGCAAGCGCTTCAAGAACGTGGAGTTGGGCGATGAGGTGAAGGTCAACGGCAGTCCCTGGAAAATCGTTGGCGTGTTCGCGGGCAACGGCGGATTCTTTGACGACGCGCTGGTCGGTGACGCCAATACGCTGCTGAACGCACTGCCTCAGGCCAGTTACTCTTCGGTTGCAGCCATCCTCCAGACTCCTGCGGACTTCAGTGTCCTGAGCAAGGCGGTGAGCTCCGATCCGACGCTGAAGGCGAAGGTGCTGACGAGCTCCGAGGCCAACGAAGCCGTCATCAAGAGCCTGCGCAACGTGCTCGACTTCGTGAGCTACTTCATCGGCAGCCTGATGGGCCTGGGGGCCGTGTGCGGCGCTCTGAGCAGCCTGTACGCGGCCGTTGCCGCCCGCAAGGTCGAGATTGCGACGCTGCGTGCCATTGGTTTCGGTGCCGGTCCGGTCGTCGGCTCGGTGCTGGCGGAGGGCCTGATCCTCGCCATCCCTCCTGCCCTGATCGGTGCCGCGGCCTCCTGGCTGCTGTTCAATGGCGATGTGGTGGACGCCGGCGGGCTGACCTTCCAGATGACGGTCACCCCGCATCTGCTGGCCGTCAGCATCTTCTGGGCGCTGGGCATCGCGATGATCGGCGGTTTTCTGCCAGCCATGCGCGCCGCAAGGATGCCGGTGGCCGTCGCCCTTCGCGGCACCTGAAACCCTCGCGACCGATCAACCGGTCAGATCGCCTGATTGATGACCTTGGACTGAGTGAACTCCTCCAGTCCTTCCTGGCCCATCTCGGCGCCGAAGCCCGACTGTTTCGCACCGCCGAACGGCACATCGACCGGCAGGTCAAGGTGCTTGTTCACCCACACCGTGCCGGACTCGATCCGCAGGGCGGTCTCATAGGCGCGCTTGTCGTTGGATGACCAGACGGTACCACCCAATCCGTAGTCGCTGTTGTTGATGCGGGCAATCGCATCATCGAGGCTGCTGTAGCGCAGCACCGGCAGCACCGGCCCGAACTGCTCTTCCTGGACCAGCCGTGTGTTGTCTGGAATGTCGCGCACGATGGTCGGGCGCACGAAGTAGCCGCGACCGGTGTGCGGCTTGCCCCCGGCGATGATGCGGCCGTTGGCGCGTGCGTCCTCGATGTACTCGTTCACCTTCTTGAACTGCGTGGCGTTCTGCACCGGCCCGTATTGCGTGTTCGGGTCCATGCCATCGCCCACGACGGCCGCATCGGCGAGCTTCGCCAGCTCCGTGCACACCGCGTCATACATCGAATCCGGCACATAGGCGCGCTTGATCGCCAGGCATACCTGGCCGCTGTTGACCATGGAGCCGGCAAACAGGCTGGCGGCGGCCTTTTTCGGGTCCAGGTCATCCAGCACCAGCGCCGCATCGTTGCCACCCAGTTCCAGGGTCAGCCGCTTGATGGTGCTGGCGACGCTCGCCATCACCTTCTTGCCGGTCGCCGTGGAGCCGGTGAAGGCCACCTTGGCGACATCGGGGTGCGAGGTCAGCGTGTTACCGAGGTCATTGACGTCAGTGATGACATTGACGACACCGGCCGGGAAGATTTTGGCGCACAGCTCGCCCAGGCGCAGTGTCGACAGCGGCGTGGTCGGCGCGGGCTTCACGACCACGGTATTGCCGGCCAGCAGCGCCGGAGCCAGCTTGATCATCAGCAGGATGACTGGGAAGTTCCACGGCGTGATGGCGGCGACGACCCCGAGCGGCACGTGATGCTGCACGATGCGGCTGCCTTCGCCTTCCTTGAGCACCTTCGGGGGCAGGTCCATGGCGGCGAAAGTGTGGATCATGTGAATCGCACCACCGATCTCATACTTGGCGCCAGCGAGGGGCTTGCCCTGTTCCTGGGTCAGGACCCGGGCAATGTCATCCATCGAGGCGCCGATCGCGTCGGCGAGCTTCAACAGCAGCCGGCGACGTTCGGCAATCGGCGTGACGGACCAGGCCGGAAAGGCGGCCTTGGCGGCGGCGACGGCCTGGTTCAATTGGGCCACGTCGGCGCGCGGGCAAACCGCGAGCAACTCTTCGGTGGCCGGGTTGGTGACGTCGAAGGTCGAGGCGCCGGCAACAAGTCGGCCGTTGATCAAGAGGTTGAATTCGGAAGCCGGATAGGTCTGCAGCTGGGCATTCATGGGCCGTCTCCTTGGGGCGAGCGAAATATCGGCGGAAAATATACCCCGAATGGGGACAAATCGTGCAACTCATTGATATTTAAAAGCGGAATGACAAACGTGGCGCATCTCACGTTGTTGGGGTTCCAAAATCTTAACGGTTGGGCTCTCGGCTATCCTAAGGGTCGAATGAATGGCCTGACACCGAACGAGCGTCCCATGGATGTACACCCGGTCACACCGCGCGAGAAAGCGCTGAAGGTGAACCTCGATCCGGGCTGCTACGGCAGCTTTGCCGAGATCGGCGCCGGGCAGGAGGTGGTGCGC
>DATDIL010000010.1:0-58598 GCA_036521075.1 Steroidobacteraceae bacterium
GGTTTCATCAAACATGGCGCGAACGCGGCCAAATTCGGTACCCGCCAGAATGAAATCACCCATCTTCAGCGTGCCTTTCTTGACCAGCACGGTGGCCACCGGACCGCGACCCTTCTCGATGCTCGATTCGATCACGATGCCGGAAGCCGGGCCCGTGAGGGTGCTGGACAGCTCGAGCACCTCGGCCTGCAGCAGGATCGCCTCGAGCAACTGATCGATACCCTCGCCCGTGCGCGCCGAGACATTCACGAATATGTTCTGGCCGCCCCAGGCCTCCGGGATTACATCGTATTTGGCCAATTCGTTACGGACGCGCTCCGGATCCGCATCCGGCTTGTCGATCTTGTTGATGGCCACGACGATGGGGACGTTCGCGGCACGCGCATGCTCGATGGCCTCGATGGTCTGCGGCATGACGCCATCGTCGGCCGCCACCACCAGGATCACCACATCCGTGGCCTTGGCGCCGCGCGCACGCATGGCGGTGAACGCCGCATGACCCGGTGTATCCAGGAATGTGATCACGCCCTTGGGCGTCTGCACCCGATAGGCGCCGATGTGCTGGGTGATGCCGCCCGCCTCCCCGGCTGCCACCTTGGCGCGGCGGATGTGGTCCAGGAGTGAGGTCTTGCCATGGTCGACGTGACCCATGACCGTGACCACCGGAGGCCGCGGTTCGCCGGCATCCTCGCCCGTGCCTGCGCCCTGCAGGTCATCCTCGATCTGGTCTTCGCGCTGCAGTTTCGGCGTATGACCCAGCTCCTCGACCACCAGCACCGCGGTCTCCTGGTCAAGCGGCTGGTTGATCGTGGCCATGATGCCGATGTTCATCAGCACCTTGATCACTTCGGTCGCCTTGATCGCCATCTTTGCGGCAAGCTCCGCCACGGTGATGGTTTCGCCCAGCGCCACTTCGCGCTTCTGCGGCGTCGTGGGCATTTCAAAGGCGTGACGGGCATCGCTGCCCATCGCCACCGGACGGCCCTTGACGCGCCGTTTCTTCTTGTAACGGTTGCTGACGTCTCCCGCGACATGCAGCTCGGCGCGACCGTAGCGTGTCGGCTGCGCGCGATCGTTGGAGGGGGGCAGCGCCTGGGCGGCAGCCGCCGGCCTGCTCGCCACTTCCGGCCGCTGCGGCACGGCGACGCGCGCGGCTGCAGCCGGCTTCGGCTGCGGCGCCACCTTCTGCGTCAGTTCACGCGGCTCGGCGGGGACGTGGCGCTGCTGTTCGCGCTCGCGGCGCTCCGCATCCTCGCGCGCCTGCTGTTCGGCGGCACGTCGCGCGTCCTCCTGCGCCTTCTTGCGGTTCTGTTCTTCCTCGATGCGCCGCCGATTCTCGGCCTCGACGCGCTCGTTCTCGGTACGCTCGGCCTCGAGTCGCTCCCGCTCGCGGCGCTCGGCCTCCTCAGCCTCGCGGCGCTTGGAGTCTCCGTCCTCCGAATTCAGGCGGTTCTGTTCCTCGAGTACATCGCGCTTCACGTAGGTGCGGCTGCGGCGCACCTCGACATTGACGGTCCGGGCACGACCCTGCGTGCTCGCCAGCTTCAATTCACTCTGGGTCTTGCGCTTCAGCGTGATCTTGTTGGGCGAGCCGCCGCTTTGCTCATCGCTGCCGTGCGACTTGCGCAGGTGCGAGAGCAGTTCGAGCTTGGCCTCGTCGCTGATGCGATCGTCGGGCCCTTCGACCTTGATGCCGGCCTGATCGAGCTGCACGATCAGGCGGTCCACAGGCACTTTCAGCACCTGGGCAAATTGCGAAACAGTTACATCAGCCATCAGTTCGTTCCTCCGCGTCCGGCTTCAAACCACGGCTCGCGTGCGGTCATGATCAGCTTGCCGGCCTCTTCGCCGCTAAGCCCATCAATGTCGGACAGGTCGTCAACCGCTTGCTCGGCCAGATCCTCGCGGGTACGCACGCCGCGGCGCGCGAGGGCGAGGGCCAGGTCCGGACTCATGCCGGTCATGGTCAACAGATCATCGGCGGGCATCGCCTGATCCAGGGTTTCTTCGCTCGCGATGGCCTGCGTGAGCAGTACGTCGCGGGCGCGGTTGCGCAGCTCCTTGACGATGGTTTCATCGAATTCGGCGATCGCCATGAGTTCCGCCTGGGGTACGTAGGCGACCTCTTCGACCGTGGAGAAACCTTCCTGCACCAGGATCGTGGCAACATCTTCGCCGACATCCAGCAGCTTCATGAAGGTCTGCACCAGGTCGCGCGATTCGGTATCACTCTTGGCTTCCGCATCCGACTCGGTCATCACATTCAGCTCCCAGCCCGTGAGCTGGCTGGCCAGGCGGATGTTCTGTCCGCCGCGCCCGATCGCCTGCGACAGCTTGTCCTCGGCGACCGCGATGTCGATGCTGTGCGATTCCTCGTCCACGACGATGGACATCACCTCGGCGGGCGACATCGCATTGATCACGAATTGCGCCGGATTCGCATCAAACGGGATTATGTCTACGCGCTCGCCGGACACTTCGTTGGACACCGCCTGCACGCGCGAACCGCGCATGCCGACGCAGGCGCCCACCGGATCGATGCGCGGATCATTGCTGCGCACTGCGATCTTCGCCCGGACGCCCGGATCGCGGGCGGCGCCCAGAATCTCGATCAGGCCCTGGCCGACTTCGGGTACTTCGAGCTTGAACAGTTCGATCAGGAACTCCGGTGCGGTGCGCGTCAGGAACAGCTGCGGACCGCGCGGCTCGGAGCGCACTTCCTTCAGATACGCCTTGACGCGATCCTGCGGCTTGGCCTGTTCGCGCGGAATCATGTCAGTGCGCGGCACGAAGCCTTCGGCATTGCTGCCCAGGTCGATGTACAGCCCGTTGCGGTCGACGCGCTTGACCAGGCCGCTGACCATGGTGCCGACACGGTCGCGATAGGCATCAACCACCTGTGCACGCTCAGCTTCGCGCACCTTCTGCACGATCACCTGCTTGGCCTGCTGGGCCGCGATGCGGCCAAAGCCCACCGATTCCATCGGCTCCTCGACAAAGCCACCCGGCTGCGTTGCGGGGTCCAGGTCGCGCGCGTCATCCATGCGCAGTTCCCGCTCCGGTATCTCAAGCTCCGTGGACTCATCGGCAAAGACCTTCCAGCGACGGAACGTCACATAGTCGCCGCTCTTGCGATCAATCGCGACGCGCACGTCCCACTCCTCCCCATGCTTCTTGCGGGTGGCGGAAGCGAGGGCGGCTTCAAGCGCATCGAAGATGACCTCTTTGTCCACGCCTTTCTCGTTCGAGACGGCGTCGACGACCATCAGGATTTCCTTGTTCATCTCTTACAGCTCCTCACTTTGCGCACGCCGACACCTAAGTCAAAGGGGCCAGTCGTGCCTTCGCAATCTCGCCAAATGGGACATCCACGCGCTGCCGGTCGACCTCAAGGGCCACTCCAGTCGCGGACACTTCCTGCAACATTCCCGTGTAGCGCCGCCGTCCATCGCGTGGCGCAACCAACTCAACCAGCACCCGCGAGCCCTTGAAGCGCTCGTAGTGCGCGTGTGTACGCAGCACTCGGTCCGCACCCGGCGAGGACACCTCGAGCGCATAGGCGCTCGGGATCGGATCCTCGACATCCAGCAGCGCCGACACTTCGCGGCTCACGCGCTCACAGTCGCTGATGCCGATGCCCTCGGGACGATCGATGAAGATCCGCAGCGCTCCACCGCGATGCCCCGGCGCAAACTCCAGCTCCACAAGCTCGTAGCCCAATCCACTGAGCAATGGTTCGATCAAGGAGATGAGCCGCTCGCGCAAGGCCGTCGCCATGTGCCACTCCTCCTCAACAGCCCGTGAACCAACCGTCAAAAACAAAAATGGGCCCTACGGCCCACTTCCCCCAAACAATCGGGGACCCCAGAAAAACGAAAAGCCCCTCGGGGGGCTTTACCATCAAGCAATGCGGCCGATCCTCGCCGCACATGCAGGTACGGACAAATTCAGTCCGGACCCACCGAGGCCGCGCATTCTACGGCAGCCGGGGCAAGCCGTAAACCTTATTACTGCCGGGGCGCCATCCCGGCAATATTAAAGAGTCCGCCGACCCCGGCCACCTGATGCACCGGCGCCAGATAGTTCCGTAACCAATTGACAGGTTTAAGATTTACCGTGCCGATCAGTGCATGCGCTGACGCCGAAAGCCACCATCGCCCTGAGCCTTATGCTGCCCCGCGCCGCTGCCACGGCCGCGCCCGCTGCGACCACCGCCATCGCGACGCTGGCCCGGGGGGCGACTCGGCCGTCCCGCCGTAGCGGCGCGCCGCGGATCAGCCGCAGGTCCGCGATCCGTCACCGGTCCCAGAGTCATGTTGATCGGGAATTGCGGCACCACGGATACCTGCACGGGACGCTTGAGCAACCGCTCGATGTCGCGCAGCAGCGGTGCCTCATCCGGCGATACCAGCGACACGGCCTGACCGGTCAGTCCGGCGCGTGCCGTGCGGCCGATGCGGTGGACATAGTCCTCCGGCACATTCGGCAGCTCATAGTTGACGACATGCGGCAGCTCCTTGATGTCGAGGCCGCGTGCGGCCACTTCAGTCGCCACCAGCGCCGTGATGCGATTGTCCTTGAAGTCCGCCAGCGCCCGCGTGCGCGCGCCCTGACTCTTGTTGCCGTGAATGGCCGCCGCCTTGATCCCGGAGCCTTCCAGTTGCTGCGTGAGGCGGTTGGCGCCGTGCTTGGTACGCGTGAAGATCAGCACCTGGAACCAGTTGCCGTCCTTGATCAAATGCGCCAGCAGGTGGCGCTTGTGATCCTTGGGCACCTTGTAGACGGATTGATCGACACGGTCGGCGGTGGCGTTGCGCGCGGCGACTTCAACCGTGACCGGATCGTGCAGCAGGCCACTGGCGAGCTGACGCATGTCATCACTGTAGGTGGCCGAGAACAGCAGATTCTGCCGACGCGTCGGCAGCAGCTTGATGATGCGGCGGATGTCGCGGATGAAGCCCATGTCCAGCATGCGATCGGCCTCATCGAGGACCAGCACCTGCACATTGCGCAAGTTGACGGCCCCCTGTTGCGACAGATCCAGCAGACGGCCCGGCGTGGCGATCAGCAGATCGCAGCCGCTGCGCAGGCCGCTGATCTGCGGGTTGATGTTTACACCACCGAAGACCACCTGCGTGCGCACCGGAGCATATTTGCCGTAGGTGCGCGCGCTTTCGGCAATCTGTGCCGCAAGTTCCCGGGTCGGGGTCAGCACCAGGGCACGGGGTGCACGACGGTCGGGATTTACCCCGCCGATCGGCGGGGTGCTGGCACCCAACCCGGCCAGCTTCTGCAGGATGGGCAGTACGAAAGCGGCCGTTTTACCGGTACCCGTCTGGGCACCCGCCAGGACGTCACGACCCTCGAGCACGGCGGGAATGGCGCGTGCCTGGATGGGAGTCGGTTCGGTGTAGGCGTTCTCGGAAACGGCGCGAAGCAGCTCGGGAGCAAGCCCGAGATCGGAAAATGACATGATTGAATGAAACCTTGGAGTAAGACTCGCACGGGGCCATTGGCGCCGCGGTCAGAAGCGAGGGGAGAAATTGAAGATATCGCGTAGGTCTCACGGACGGAGACCGGACGAGCAAGATGGGACGCTGACCGCGCAACCCACTTCAAGCGAGGCCCACTTTACAGATAATGCTGCCCTGCGTCCAATTGACGCGGTTCAAACCGCCGACCAGGTCCGCTTCTTCTACACTAGCCGCATGACATTACTGACTCTTCGCGACGCGCAGCTTGCCTATGGCGACTTCCCGCTGCTTGACCATGCCGAGCTGTCCGTGCAGGACGGGGAGCGCATCGGCCTCATCGGCCGCAATGGCACGGGCAAATCGACACTGCTGAAAGTGCTGACCGGCGCGGCGATGCTGGATGAGGGTGCGATCGAAAGGCAGGATGGCCTGCGCATCGCCCTCGTCGAGCAGGAACCGGTGCTGCCCGCACCGCCCGCTGAGCACGACTGGAAGCTGGCAATGTACCTGGAGCGATTTGCGGTGGACCTGGTGCGTGCGACCGCCACCGGATCCGGCGGAGAGCGCAAACGCGCAGCCCTTGCCGCAGCCTTCGCCGCGCAGCCGGACCTGCTGCTTTTGGATGAACCCACGAATCACCTGGACATCGCGGCGATCGAGATGCTGCAGGAGCTGATCCCGGAAGCCCGCGCCGCGCTCATCATCACTCACGATCGCGAATTCCTCGATCGGATTGCGACCCGGATCGTGGAACTCGATCGCGGCGTGCTGCGCTCCTACCAGGGAAATTTCGCGCGCTACCAGGAGATAAAGGAAGCGGAGCTGGCTTCCGAGAGCGTCTCGAACGCTCGCTTCGACAAGCGCCTCGCGCAGGAGGAAGTCTGGATTCGCAAGGGCGTCGAGGCGCGACGCACCCGCAATGAAGGTCGCGTTGTACGTCTGGAGCAGTTGCGTCGCGAACGCGCGGCGCGTCGTGAACGGGTCGGCCGGGTCAACCTGCAGGTCGACCCCGGGGAGCGTTCCGGAAAGCTGGTCGCGGAGCTCGAGGATGTCTCGTTGAGCTTCACGGATCGCGCGCTGATCGAGAGGCTGTCCGCGCGTGTCATGCGTGGTGACCGGGTCGGCCTCATCGGCGCCAACGGCGCCGGCAAGTCGACACTGATCCGGCTGATTCTCGGCACCCAGGCGCCCGATTCCGGCACCGTGCGCCTCGGGACCAATCTCAACATCGCCTACTTTGACCAGATGCGCGCGGCACTGGACCCGCAACGCACGGTGGCCGACACCATCAGCCCCGGATCAGACTGGGTCGAAATCGCGGGCCAGCGCAAGCATATCTCGAGCTATCTGCAGGATTTTCTCTTCTCCCCGCGCCGCGCGCAGTCGCCGGTTCGCATGCTCTCGGGCGGAGAGCGCAATCGGCTGTTGCTGGCGCGATTGTTTGCGCGCCCCGCCAACCTGCTGGTCCTCGATGAACCCACCAATGACCTGGACATCGATTCGCTGGAACTGCTCGAGCAGACGCTGGCCGAATATCCCGGCACCGTGCTGCTGGTGAGCCACGACCGTCGCTTCCTGGACAATATCGTCACGCAGACGATCGCCGCGGAGGGCGAAGGGCGCTGGCGCGAGTATGTCGGCGGCTATTCGGACTGGTTGGTGCAAAAAGCCGCCGCGGCTGCGGCGCGTGCTGCGGGTGCTCCCGCAGCGTTCGGCCCGGCGCGCACCCTGGCCCCTGCAGCTGCGGCGCCCGCGCCACGGGCGCAATCCAGGCTCGGATACAAGGATCAGCGCGAACTGGAGTCGCTGCCAAAGGAAATCGAGGCTCTGGAGAGCGAACAGGCCGCTCTGCTCGCGCGCATGAGCTCGGCCGACTACCACCTGTGTGGCGCCGACGCGATGCGCGCCGACAGTGCCCGCGTCGGTGCCATCGAGCAGGACATGGCGCACCGTTTCGCCCGCTGGGAACAGCTCGATCAGCTGCGCCTGAAATCAGGTTAGAGCTCGATCCTGCGCCCGTTGCTTCAGGCCGCGCACGCCGTTCAATTCATGACGCCCCGGGGCGACAGCGTTGCAGCGAATGGGCTCCTTTCAGCCGCCGGGTATGGCATAGAATGCCTACCGCACGGCGGCACGCCTGTGCAATCATCTGGAAATACCGACCTACCCATGCGACTTCGTCTAACCGCATCGCCGCCTGTCCTTGCCCTTGTCCTTCCACTGGCACTGGCGGGCGCGCTGGCCGCCGGCTGCTCCCCGACGCCCACCGCTTCGGCTCCCCAGACCCCGCAGGTCAGTGTCATCCGTGCCACGCCGCAGGTGGTGCCGCTGACCCGCGATCTGGTGGGTCGGGTCTCGGCGATCCGGACAGCGGATGTGCGGGCGCGGGTGCCGGGCATCCTGCTCAAACGGCTGTACCGCGAGGGCTCCGAGGTCCGCGCCGGCGAGCCGCTGTTCCAGATCGATCCGAAACCTTACCAGGCAGCACTGGATGCGGCGCTGGCCTCGCTGGCCCAGGCGCAAGCGACCTCCACCAATGCGGCGATCAACGCGAAGCGCACCCGCGACCTGCTGCCCAGTGGACTGGTCGCCCGATCCGACGTGGACAACAACAATGCCACTGAGCGCTCTTCACAGGCGCAGGTCAAACAGGCCGAGGCGAACGTCGAGACGGCCCGCATCAATCTCGGGTACGCCACCGTGACCGCACCGATTTCCGGTCGCTCCGGCCAACAGCATGTCACCGAAGGTGCGCTGGTGGGCCAGAGCGAAGCGACGTTGCTCACGACAGTCGATCAGATCGACCGGCTGTACGTGAATTTCGATCGGCCGGCCGATGAGATCCTGCAGCTGCGCGCCGCGCAGACCCGTGGCGATGTGACATTGTTTGATCGTGACAAGGCCAGCTTGCAGGTGATCCTGCCGGATGGCACGCCGTACACGCCGCAGGGCACGCTTGATTTCGATGACGTGACCGTCGACCCGACCAATGCCGCCCTGGCATTTCGCGGCGTGGTGGCCAATCCACGGCGCCAGCTGCTGCCGGGAATGTTCGTGACCGTGCATCTGACGCTCGGCACCCTGAACCGGGCATACCTGGTGCCGCAGGCGATCGTGCGCAGGGACGGCACTGGCGCCTTCGTCGAGGTCGCAGGTTCCGACGGCAAAGTCGTGCAGAAGCGCATCCAGGCTGACACGATGATGGGCGTCAATTGGCTCGTGACCGGCGGCCTTGAGGCAGGCGATCAGATCATCGCGACCAGTGTCGATAAGGTACATCCGGGCATGCAGGTCAAGGTGCTCCACGACAACGCCCCGGGAGCCTGAGCGGCCATGGCGCGTTTTTTCATCGAGCACCCGGTCTTTGCTTGGGTCATCGCCATCCTCATAACGCTGGCGGGCATACTGTCGATCACGCGCCTGCCCATCGAGGCCTATCCGGACATCGCGCCCCCGCAGGTGCAGATCTCGGCCAACTATCCCGGCGCCGATGCCGAAGTGATCGAACATACGGTCACGCAGATCATCGAGCAGGAGCTCACGGGCATTGACCACCTGCTGTACTTCACGTCCAGCTCCAATTCGAAGGGCAACGCCAACGTCACGCTCACTTTCGACACCGGCACGAATCCGGATACGGCGCTCGTGCAGACGCAGAACCGCATGTCATTGGCCACGCCACGCCTGCCCGCGGAGGTCAACGCACTGGGCCTGAGCGTGCAGAAGGCCTCCAACAGCAACGTCATCGTCCTGGCACTGCAGTCCACGGATGGCAGCATGAACTCCTTTGAGCTCAGCAACCTGCTCGCCACGCGGGTGCTGGACCAGATTCAACGCATCAACGGCGTGGCCAACGTGCAGCAGTTCGGCTCCGAGTACGCGATGCGCATCTGGCTGAATCCGGATCGGCTGCATGCCTACGGTATTTCCCCCGCGCAGGTGCTGACAACCGTACAGGGCCAGAATGTGCAAGTGGCCGCAGGTTCGGTCGGCGCCGCGCCGACGGTGCCCAACCAGCAGATGTCGGTCAACGTCAGCGTCCCAGGCCGGTTCACCTCACAACAACAGTTCGAGAACATCATTCTGCGCACGGATCCAAACGGCACCACCGTGCGCCTGCGTGATGTCGCGCGCCTGGAGCTCGCGCCGTACGCCTACGGCCTGGATGACAAGGTGGACGGCAAGCCGATCGCGGGCTGCGGCATCGCGGTGTTGCCCGGGGCCGATGTCCTGAAAGTGGTACAGGCCATACGCGATCGGATGAACGAGCTGCAGCGCAGCTTTCCTCCGGGTGTCACCTGGATCACCCCATTTGATGCCACCAAGTTCATCTCCGTGTCCATCCGCGAGGTCGTCTACACGCTCGGCGGTTCGGTGGTGCTCGTATTCCTCGTGATGCTGGTGTTCCTGCAGAACATCCGCGCCACGTTGATTCCAACCCTGGTGATGCCGGTAGCCCTGCTGGGGGCATTCATCGGCATCTATGCGGTCGGTTTTTCCATCAATACCCTGAGCCTGTTCGGGGTGGCCCTGGCCATCGGTATCGTGGTCGACGATGCCATCGTGGTCATCGAGTCCGTAGAGCGCATCATGCGCGAGGAGCATCTGCCACCCAAGGAGGCCACGCGCAAGGCCATGGGGCAGATCACCGGCGCCATCGTCGCCATCACCGTGGTGCTGGCCGCGGTCTTCGTGCCCAGCGCCCTGCAGACCGGCAGCGTCGGGGCCATCTACCGCCAGTTCGCGCTTACCATCGCCATATCCATGCTGTTCTCCGCGTTCCTGGCGCTGAGCTTCACGCCCGCACTGTGTGCCACCCTGCTGCGTCCCGGGCACCTGAACCCGAACCTGCTGTTCCGCGGCTTCAATCGCGCCTTTCAGTGGAGCCTCGCCGTGTACATGCGGCGCGTATTCCAGTCGGTGCGACATGCGCCACGCTGGATGCTGGCGTTCGTCGTGCTGGTCACCGTCGGTGCGTGGCTGTTCGTACGCATGCCTGGCGGATTCTTGCCGGAGGAGGACCAAGGCTACGCGTACGTGATCGTGCAAACGCCGCCCGGAACCACCCTGGATCGCACCATGCAGGTGATGGAGCGGGTCGGTACCCTGATGCACCGCAGCCCGGATGTCGATGCCGTCATGGAGATCGCCGGCTTCAGCTTCGTCGGCCAGGGTGAGAATGTCGGTCTGGGCTTCGTGCGACTGAAGCCGTGGGAGAAGCGCAAGGACACTGCAGCCACTTTCATCGCCTGGGCGAACGGCATGCTGGGGCGCAATATCCACGACGCCCAGGCGTACTCCGTGAACCTGCCCACGGTGCGCGGACTGGGACAATTCGGCGGCTTCGACCTGTATTTGCAGGATCGCGCCGGGCTTGGGCGCGACGCGCTGAGTGCGGCGTTGAAGACGCTGACCACGAACGCCAACAAATCGCCCATCCTCACCAATGTGCGAGCCAATACTCTGGAGGATGCGCCGCGCCTCGACCTCAACGTGGATCGCGTGCAGGCCGAAACCATGGGTCTGTCGCCACTCGATCTGTACGGATCCCTCGAGCTCATGATGGCCCCCGTGTATGCCAATGACTTCTACTACGAGGGACGGGTGCTGCGCGTGATGCTGGAGGCCGATGCGCCCTTCCGCATGGGGCCCGAGGCACTGGATCATTTCTATCTGCCCAGTACGCTCAACCAAGGCACCGCCACCACGAGCACGAGTGCCCTGCCGACGATGATTCCGCTATCGAGCGTCGTGCACCCGCACTGGACCGTCGCCTCACCGAACCTCACCCGCTACAACGGCTATGCCGCCGTTGAAATCAACGGCTCCAATGCCGCCGGCCGCAGCACCGGTGAAGCGATGGCCGAGATGCAAAGGCAGGTCGCGCAATTGCCCGATGGCATCGGCTCCGACTGGGCCGGTCAGTCGCTGCAGGAGCGGCTCTCCGGCGCGCAGGCGCCCGCGCTGTTCGCACTGTCCATCCTGGTGGTGTACCTGTGTCTGGCGGCGCTGTACGAAAGCTGGTCGGTGCCGGTTTCGGTGCTGCTGGTCGTGCCACTCGGCGTCGTCGGCGCCATTGCCGCGGCACAGCTGCGCGGGTTGTCCAATGACGTGTTCTTCAAGGTTGGCCTGATCACCATCATTGGACTGGCCGCCAAGAACGCCATCCTCATCGTCGAGTTCGCGGTCGTCGAACATGGCGCGGGCAAGAGTTTGCATGACGCGGTCGTGGAAGCCGCGCGGCTGCGCTTCCGGCCCATTCTCATGACCTCCTTCGCATTCATCCTCGGCGTCATGCCGCTGGTGCTCTCCACCGGTGCGGGCGCCAACGCGCGTCACGCCATTGGCACGGGTGTCGCCGGCGGCATGGTCACCGCGGCGTTGTTGGGTGTGCTGTTCGTGCCCGTGTTCTTCGTCAGTGTGCGGCGCCTGCTCGGCGATCCGCTCGATGGCCCGCGGCGTGAGCGCAAGAACGCACTGCCCTCATCCCCGATGCCCGGTGGTATGGAGTAGGACCAGATCCAGCAGCGCGACACCGTAGCGCGCGAGCTTGGCCTGGCCGACGCCGGCAATGCCGCGCAACTGCGCGGCCGATTGCGGCAGCTGGCGGGCGATTTGCGCCAGCGTGCTGTCGTGAAATACGGTATACGCAGGTACATTGTGCTCGCGCGCCGTGGCCCGGCGCCATTCGCGCAACGCCTCGAAAAGCACCACGTTGGCGCCTGCCTCGATGACCGAACCCTTGCTCGGCCCGGGAGCTGCCGCGCCGGTTCGTTGCCGGCCACGACGCGCAACCCGCGCCGTGCTGCGCCGCAGAATCAACTGCCGCTCGCCCTTGAGCACCTCACGGCTGGCCGGCAGCAGCTTCAGGACGTTGAAATGATCATGATCGACATGCAGCAGCCGCTGCATGACCAGCTGGCGCACCACTGCGCGCAGCTGCAGCTCCTCGTGCTGCGCACCGATGCCAAAAGTACTGAGGCGTTCGTGGCCATACTCACGGACCCGCGGCGTGGCCTTGCCGCGCACCACATCGATGAGATGCTGGGCACCAAAACTGACGCCGCTGGCCTGGCCGATCCGGTAGATGCACGACAGCAGCATCTGCGCCGCACGGGTGCCATCCCACTGCGCCGGGGGCTGCAGGCAATTGTCGCAGTTGCCGCAAGGCGTTGCCACTTCGCCAAAGTAATCCAGCAAGCGCACGCGCCGGCAGCCCACGCCCTCGCACAGCCCCACCATCGCGTCGAGCTTGGTCGAGCTGACGCGCCGATAGCTTTGCGCACCATCGGACTGTTCGATCATGCGCCGCAGCTGGACGATGTCCGACAGACCGTAGACAAGCCACGCATCGGCCGGCAGCCCGTCGCGGCCGGCGCGCCCCGTTTCCTGGTAGTAACCCTCGATGCTTTTGGGCATATCCAGGTGCGCGACGAAGCGTACATCGGGCTTGTCAATGCCCATGCCGAAGGCGATGGTTGCGACCATGACGACGCCCTCCTCGCGGATAAACCGGCGCTGATGCTGCTCGCGCGTGCGGGCATCCAGTCCCGCATGGTAGGGCAATGCCCGCACCCCATGTTCGCGCAGCCACACCGCCGTCTCATCGACCGAGGCGCGGGACAGGCAGTAGACAATGCCGGCGTCCCCGTCGTGCTCGGTTTTCAGGAAATCCAGCAGCTGCCGGCGCGGATTATCCTTCTCGCCGATGCGGTAGCGGATATTCGGCCGATCAAAGCTCGAAATGAATATCCGCGCCGAACCCAGTTCCAGGCGCGAAACAATTTCGCCCCGGGTCTGCTCGTCCGCGGTCGCGGTGAGGGCCACGCGCGGCACGCCCGCAAAGCGTCGCGCGAGTACCGACAGCTGGATATATTCGGGACGGAAGTCATGGCCCCACTGCGAGACACAATGTGCTTCATCGATGGCAAACAGGCTCAATGGGACCGATCCCAGCAGCTCCAGGCAGCGCTCGGTGAGCAGCCGCTCCGGAGCCAGGTACAGCAGATCCAGATCGCCAGTGCGCACCAGCTGCTCAATGCGCTGCGCCTCCTGCCAGTCCAGCGAGGAGTTCAGCGCCTCGGCGCGCACACCCGCCTCCTTCAGGCCCGCGACCTGGTCCTGCATCAGCGCAATCAGCGGGGAGACCACCACGGCGAGGCCCGCACGCACCAGCGCCGGAATCTGGTAGCACAGGGATTTGCCGCTACCGGTCGGCATGAGAACCAGGGCATCGCCGCCGCGGGCGACATGGTCGATGATCTCGCCCTGTGGCGCACGGAATTGCGGGTAACCGAACACCTCGCGCAAAATGCGGCCAGGACTTGCAGCATCAAAACTCATGGATCTCCAAAGTGTACATGACACGCTACCTGCTCATGCCCTTGCACGCCGCCCCGCTGATCATGGTGGTCGTGTTCACGATTCTGTGGACCGTTTTCATCAAGATGGGCAGGTTCATCGGCATCCCGGCCGACTTCATCCTGCTCTCGTGGTTCTTCAAGTACTGCTACGCCCTGCTGGATGCGGTGATTGCCGATCACAAGGACCTGCCCGTATTGTCAGTCGAGATGATCAATCCCGTCGATGAACAAAGGCCGCTGGTTCAAGCAATAATCGTGTCGCTCGGGTTCATCGCAAGCTGGTGGGTTTATCACTCCATTGGGGCGGTCGCAGGACTGGGTCTCGGTGCCGTATTGCTGAGCGCGCTGCCAGCGACGGTGGCGCTGCTGGCGATGAGTGACAGCTGGGTGCACGCGCTGTCGCCGCCGGCGATTGGGCGCGTCATGAAAGGTCTGGGGGTGAACTACGTCGGCGTCCTGGCGATCATTCTCGGGGGCGCGCTGGCCATCCTCACCCTGGCCCTGACCCTGGATTCGCTGTTGCTGATTCTGGCGCTCGCGCAGCTCCTCCTGCTCGCGATGTTCTGCTATATCGGCGGCGCGGTCTTCGAGAGGCGAGTGGAGCTGCAGCTGGACACCCGCACGCATGGGGAGCGCGTGGCCGAACGGGATGACAAGCACCACGCCGAGGAGCGTGCCGCGGTCCTGGATCGGACCTACGCGCTGCTGCGGCTGAAGCGTCGCAGCGAGGCCTGGGCCAATCTCGAGGCCTGGATGCGCAATCACTGCCCGGACAGCCACCCTTTTACCGAATATCACGCCCTGCAGCAGGCGACCTGCTCCTGGGATGAACCGATCATCGGCGACCAGGTCACGAACGAATACCTGGGCAAGCTGCTTGCGAATGGTGAGACCGGCATGGCGCTCGAGGCGCTGCAGATCCGCTTGGATTCCAACCCCGGCTATTACCCGCAGGGGCAGGCGTATGCTAAGCGTTTAAGCGAGCTGGTGAGCCTGTCGGGCCGCAAGGCCATGAACCGTCAGTTGCTCGCGAACGCCCAAGCGCGAAGGGATTGATTCGAAGGAGCATCGCATGCCAACTTTGACCCGCCTGACGGCATTCATTCTCGCTGCGGCTCTACTGGCGGGCTGCACGACACCGCCGCCCAGCAAACAGGACCTCGCCACTGAGGCGAAGTTGTTGAAATTTGCCGGTCCCCCCATCGACAGTTTCACCTACCTGGGGCACTACGATGGCTTTCGAACCCTCGGCGACAAGCAGGTGGTGATCTTCACGACAGTCAACGACGGCTACCTGATCCGGGTACGCGATCCGTGCGTCAATCTGCGCTTTGTCAACCGCTTCGGGCTGACTTCAACGGACCGGACCGTGAACCGTGCGTTCGACTTCGTGCTCGCGGACCACGAGCGTTGCCTCATCGACAGCATCCGGCATATCGACTACGGCGCCTTCAAGCGGGCCCGGGACGCGGGCACTTCCTGAGAAAAGGCCCGCCCGGATTCCATTCCGGGCGGGCCTTTAAATCGCCTCGCGAGGCGCGGACCTTTAAGTCGACTTCAGCAGCGTCGGATCAATCGGCAGATTGCGGATGCGCGTGCCGGTTGCCGCGAAGATTGCATTGCACAGCGCCGGGATCACCGGCGGCAGGGCCGGTTCGCCCAGTCCGGTCGGTGAATTCGGCGTGAGCTTGAAATCGACCTGGACGGGCGCGGCCTGGTACATGCGAAACAGCTGGTACTGCGGGAAGCTCGTCGCAATCCGGCCCCGGTCGATGGTCACCTGCAGGCCCAGTGCCTGGCCGATACCATCCAGCGCTGCGCCCTGGCATTGATTGATCGCGCCGAAGGGATTGATGATGGTGCTGCCTACATCTCCCACGACCCAGACCTTGTCGACCTTGACGCTGCCGTCCACGGGCCGGACGGTGGCCTGCACGACCTCCGCGAAATAGCCAATATGGCTGTAGTAGAACGCGACACCCATACCGGTGCCCTTGGGCAGCTGGCGCTTTCCCCATCCGGACTTCTCGCGGACCATTTCGAGCACGCCCTGCGCGCGCTTCGCACTGAACGGCGCACCCATCGGGAAGCCACCACGACCCCCTCCCGGAGGACCCTTGCCCGGCGGCGGCGGCGGGGGCGGTGCGGCGCGCTCCTCGGCAAACAGATCGATCCGATACTGCAGCGGATCCTTACCCGCGGCATGCGCGACTTCATCCAGGAAGGACTGGAACACGAACGCATGGGCATTGCTGCCTGGCGCGCGCATCGGTCCGGTCGGCACGCCCAGTTGCATCGTGGAGGTGGCGAGCTCCAGGTTCTTCACATACTTGGCCGGGAATTCGGTCGCCGACAGATCCGCACTGTTCGACGGCTTGCCCTTGTTCTCGTACCCGACATAGTGATCCGTGAAGGCGATGAGGTCGCCCTGCGCGTCGATACCGGCCTTGAAGTAGTGGAAGCCGCCCGGACGATAGAAGTCATGCTGGATGTCCTGGGTGCGGTTCCACAGCAGCTTCACGGGCTCGCCCTGCAGCTTGGAAATCATGGCGGCCTCCACCATGAAATCACTGCCCAGGCGCCGGCCGAAGCCACCGCCGCAGCGAGTCATGTGCACCGTCACCGCCTCATCCGCAATGCCCAGCGTCTTGGCGATCAGCGTTTTGCCGGCCCCGGGATTTTGGGTCGGTGACCAGATCTCCAGCTTGCCGTCCTTGAAGCTTGCGGTCGAGTTGTGCGGTTCCAGCGCACAGTGATACACGAACGGATACGAATACGCCGCCTCCAGCGTCTTCGCGGCGCCGGCCAGCGCCGCCTTGGCGTCGCCGTCCTTGCGCAGTACCCGGTGCGGAGTGTGGGTGGACAGCTCCAGCGCCGTCGCGGCAAACCGTTCCGAACTCTGACTCGCCACGGGACCTTCGTCCCACACCACCTTCAGAGAATCCAGGGCCTTGTTGGCCTGCCACCAGCTGCTGGCGACGATCGCCACCCCGCTCTGCAGGCCCGTGGCCATGCCATCGGGCAGACCCGTCGGACCTTGCGGCTGCACGATGAAGACATTGAGGATGCCCGGCAGCGCCTTGACCTCATCGACATTGGCGCTGACCACCTTGCCCCCAAATACCTGGCACTTCTGAAACACCGCGTAACGCATGCCGGGCACGGTCACATCGATGCCGAACAGCGGCTGGCCGGTCACCACCTTGGTGTTATCGATACCGCTGATCGATCTGCCAATGATGGTGTAGTTCTTCGGATCCTTGAGTGCGACCGTCTTGAGGTCCGGTGGGGTGAGCTTCGCCGCCTTCGCGGCCAACTGCCCGTAGGTGAGCGACTTGCCAGCCGCATTTTGTACCTTGCTGAAGGAGGTGGTGCACTCCGATTCGGGCACGCGCCAGGTCTTCGCCGCAGCCGTAATCAGCATGGCACGCGCTGCCGCACCCGCGCGCCGCAGCGGCTCCCAGTTCATCGGCGTGGAGAAACTGCCGCCAGCGAACTGCGCGCCGTACCGCTTCGCGTCCAGCGGCGCCTGCACGATGTGCACATTGTTCCAGTCGGCATCCAGTTCCTCGGCAATGATCATGGGCAACGAGGTCTTGATGCCCTGGCCGATCTCCGGACACTTGGAGCTGATGACGATGCGGTTGTCGGCGTAGATGTTCACGTAGGCATTGATGACGAACGTATTGTCCGCGGGCGGAGCGTCCGTGATGCCCAAAGGGATCGAGGCATCGGCGAGCTGCGGAATGGTCAAGGACAGCAGCATGCCGCCGCCCGCAACGGCGCTGACGGAGAGGAAGGCACGGCGCGATACCGCTTCCTCACCGATCGCAAGCGGGGTCGCATCCGGGCGTGGAGTGGATTGTGAGATTGACATGATCAGATCTCCCGCGAGTCGGTGGTGGGGAGCCCCGCGGCTTGCTTGATGGCCGCGCGGATGCGCGTATAGGTGGCGCAGCGACAAAAGTTTCCGCTCATCGCATTGTCGATGTCCTGGTCCGTGGGCTTGTGGTTGGCGGTCAGCAGCGCCGTGGCGGCCATGATCTGTCCGGCCTGACAATACCCGCACTGGGGCACGTCGATACTGATCCACGCGTCCTGAACCTTCCTGCCGGTGTCGGTGCTCCCGATGCCTTCGATGGTGGTGATCTGGGCCTTGCCGACCGTGCTGATTGGCGTGATGCACGAGCGCGTCGGGGCGCCGTTGATGTGGACTGTGCAGGCGCCGCACAAACCCATGCCGCAGCCGAACTTGCTGCCCTTCATGTCCAGGGTGTCCCGCAACACCCACAGCAGCGGGGTGTCACCGTCGATCTCGACGGTGTGAGGCGTACCGTTCACGTTGATTGTGTAGCTCATTGGTGTATCCTGACGTAACGCTGTATTTGAGCGTGCATAACGCGCACCCGTTTGCAACGGGTGAACCAACACCGATCCTATCAGACCTGCTCATCGCGTGATGATGATGAGCTGTCACAGCTCGCGTTCGCGTCGCGCAGCGGTCCACTCCACCGCAACGCGTGACCATCCCCTCTTCACGCTGCGGCCCGTGGCGTGAGCAGCGCGTTAGGATTTTGATGCGTTGCATCGACGCATCAGTTGCTCTGCTAAACTGCGCCCTATGCTCAGGATTGCGCACCATAGGGGTGCCAAGGGCATATCGGCCTGATCCAATCCGGTGCGTTCCCAATATTCGACGCTGCCAGAAGATGGATAACTTCATGTTATCTATTGGAAAGTGTATTTGGCATACGGATTGCAGCCGTCGCGTCAGGTACGAATTTCTGCGAATCAGTTCCGCTTCCGTTTCATTCCACGAGGATCACGATCATCATGCGAAATACGACTCGCGCTATCGCCACTGCCGTCATCGTTGCGACCGCGCCACGGCTGCTTCTGGCGGCCGATGCGCCCGCCGCGCCCGCCGCGCCGGCCGCGCCGGCTGTTCCGGGCCTGTCCGACCTGCTCACGGGCTGGGGACTGACCACGAGTGGCGAATTCGCTGCCTCCTACTACCACTCGAATGGCTACCCGGGGCCGACCTGGCGCGGTTTCGATCAGGATCACGACTCCTTCCAACTGGATGAAGCCGGTCTGCAGATCGGCTATCAGCCAAAATCCGGCGTTGGCGGCTTCGTCGATGTGATCGCGGGCACCGACGCGCAGATCCTCAGTTTGAATGAGGGCGGCAGTGGCAACAGCATCGATGTGCGCCAGGCCTACCTGCAGTATGCCACCGGCCCGCTGACCATCATCGCCGGCAAGTTCGTCACCATGGCTGGCGCGGAAGTCATCAACCCGGCGCAGAACAGCAACTTCTCCCGTTCACTGCTGTTCTGGGAACTCGAGCCCCTGGACCACACCGGCCTGCGGGCCACCTACGCCGCCACGGGGACTTTGAGCATCTCCGTTGGCGTCAACAACGGCTGGAACTACACGGATCTGAGCACCTCGGGTTCGAAGACCGGTGAGTTCAACGCCACCTGGACGCCGAACAAGATCTTCTCACTGGCCGTGACGGGTTATTTCGGCAAGGACTTTGAGCTGTACAACGGCCAGGAACTGTCGCTGATCGACTTCGTCGGCACCTACAACGTCACTTCGGCGCTGACTGTGATCCTGAATGCCGATTTCAAGCAGACCTCGGGCAACGGCCTCGCGGGCAACGATGCGACGACGCATATCAATGGCTTCGCGGCCTACGTCAACTACGGGATCAGCGACAGCATGCGCGTTTCGCTGCGCGGTGAGTATGCGAACTACGTGGATGCGGGCCATGCGCTCGAAGGCACGCTCACCTTTGGCTACACGCCGGTCAAGAACCTGGAAGTGCGCGCCGAGGTGCGTTACGACAAGCTCTCCGACGGGTTTGTCAACGCACTGCCCGCGGCGGCTTACATCCGCGCCAATCCAGGTGAAGCGGATCAGATCGACGCGAATAACAACAGCGAGTTTGCCCTGCAGGCTGTCTACAAGTTCAGCCTGCCCTAACCACAATTTCCTAGATCCGTGATGTGGTTTTGCGGGGAGGCCCTGGCCTCCCCGGGAACCTGGGTAAGATGATTGCGGTCATACTTTGAATGGACCGCACTGTGCACCCGCGCACCGCAATCCGCCGCACTCGCCTGTGGCTGCTGCTGCCGCTGCTGCTGGCCCTCGCGCAGCAGGGTGCCTGGCTACATGCCCTCAGCCACGCGGCCTATGCGGCCAACCCGCACCGGCTCACGGTCGAGCAGGCGCAATGCTCCTTTGAGAATGGCGTCTGTCCCACCTGCCAGTCGTTTGGCCAATTGGGCAGTGCGCTTTGCAGTTCGCTGGCAGCGCTGCCCGCGCCCACAACCCCGCCGAGTCCGCAAACAGCGCCGCGCTATTCACAACCCGCCGCGCAGCTGCCCGCCCCCCGCAATCGCGGACCACCACTTCCGGCCTGAACGCCAGTGGTGTCACCCGTGCCTCCGGTTCAAGCCGGAGGCATGGGCCTTAGTCCTTGATCCATTGCGGATGATTTACCCATGGTTATTTCCAGATATACGCAAGCGCTGCTCGCTGCGATCACTTTTGTCCTGCCGGGCGCGCTGCCCGGCGCCCTGGCCCAGGTCGCCGACTCCTCCAGCAACCCCCTGCAGACCGTGATCGTCACGGCACAGCATCTCAACGAGGAGCGCTCCCATATTCAAACCCAGGTGGGCGCCACGACCTACACCATCGATTCGGCCGCGATTGACGCGGCGCCGGGTGGCGACAATGTCCTGATGAACCAGGTGATGCTGCAGATTCCGGATGCCGCGCAGGATTCCTTTGGGCAGCTGCACATCCGCGGCGACCATAACGGACTGCAGTTCCGTCTCAACGGCATCATTCTTCCCGATGGCATCAGCGTCTTCGGCCAGACGCTCCCACCGCGGCTGATCGAGTCGATGCAGATGGTCATGGGCAGTTTGCCGGCGCAGTACGGTCTGCGCAGTGCGGGCATCATCGATCTGACCACCAAGAGCGGCTCGCTGGAGCCGGGTGGGAGTGTGACGTTATATGGCGGCAGTCACGGTGAGCTGCAGCCCAGCATCGACTATGGCGGTTCGAGCGGGCCCTACACCTATTTTGCGACCGGCGACTTCCTGCGCAATGACCTGGGGATCGAATCCCCGGATGGCAGCAGCGACCCGCGGCACGATCACACCAAGCAGCATCACGGTTTCGCCTATGCCGAAGAGGTGTTCGATCCGGACAACCGTGTCAGCGTGATCATCGGCTGGTCCGATGCCGACTTTCAGATTCCGAGCCTGCATGGTGAACAGCCGACGCTGGGATTGACGGTCAATGGCCAAAACTCGTTCCCCAGCGATCTGCTGAATGAAAACCAGCGTGAAGTCACGCAGTTCGGCATTGTGAGCCTGCAGCATTCGGCTGGACCGCTGACTCTGCAGACCTCATTCATCGCGCGCAATTCCACCCTGGGGTTCACCCCCGATCCGCTCGGTGATCTGCTCTACAACGGCATCGCCCAGCAGGCCTACAAGCAGGATCTGGCTTATGGACTGCAAAGCGACGGCGCCTACGTACTGAATGAATCGCATACGCTGCGTGCCGGCGTCTACCTTCAATACGACCGCCTGCAAAGCAACACGACCTCGCTGCTGCTGAACACCGATCCGTTGACCGGCGCGCCCGTCGATGACGTGCCGGTTTCCATCATCCAGAACAGCAACGACGGCCAGGTGATCGAAAGCGGCTACATACAGGATGAGTGGCACATCATTCCGGTGCTGACCATGAACTACGGACTGCGCTTCGATCACTACAATGCCTTCAGCAGCGGCAGCCAGTTGAGTCCGCGCGTGAACCTCGTATGGGAGCCATTGACGGCGACCACGGTACACGTCGGTTACTCACGGTACTTCTCCCCGCCGCCATTCGAGCTGGTGGGTAGCGAATCACTCGGCCAGTTCGCCAATACCACCGCCGCCCCCGGTGTGCTGCAGGACGATCCCGTCAAGGCCGAACGCTCCAATTACTACGACTTCGGCGTCGAACAGAACATCGCGAAGGGCTTCACGGTGGGCGTGGACAGCTATTTCAAGCAGGCGACGGACCTGATTGATGAGGGTCAGTTCGGCGCACCAATCATCCTGACGCCGTTCAACTATGCCCACGGCCAGGTGTATGGCGTGGAGCTCACCGGCTCATGTCGCGTCGGCGGCTTCTCGGCCTATGCCAATCTCGCCTCACAACGCGCCATCGGCAAGGATATCGTGTCGAGTCAGTTCAACTTCGACGCGGATGCACTGGCGTACATCACCGATCACTACATCCATCTGGACCATGAGCAGCAGGTCACCGCCTCGGGTGGCGTGTCCTATGCGTGGAGCGGCACGCGCTTCAGCGCCGACATGCTGCTGGGGTCCGGGCTGCGCTCCGATCTGAGCTTGCCGGACGGCGGCTCAATTCCAAACGGCGATCACCTGCCCTATTACACGCAGGTCAACTTCGGGGTAGAACACGACTTCGAGCGGCAGGGACTGCACGGTCTGACGGCACGCATCGACGTCATCAACCTGCTGGACAAGGTGTACGAGATACGCAATGGCACGGGAGTCGGCGTCGGGGCACCCCAGTATGGTCCGCGCCGCGGCCTGTTCCTGGGCGTGACGCAGTCCTTCTAGACTGCTAGCCTCGCGCATCACTTCCAACCATCGGCGCACGCCGGGGACCTGCACATGGGCTGGCAACGCCGTCGCTATTCGGGGCGCAATCTTGAGCGCGCCGTGACCATTGCCGACCTGCGCGAGCGGGCCATGCGCCGGGTACCGGGTTTCGTCTTCGAGTATGTCGAGGGTGGCTCCGACGACGAGTTTGCATTGCGCAATAATCGCGAGGCGTTCGAGGCCCTGCAGTTTGTGCCCGCGACGCTGGTGAATACGGCGTCCCGGCACCAGCGCGTTGCGCTCTTCGACCGGGAGATTGCCTCGCCCCTGATCGTCGGACCCACGGGTGGCAATGGGGTCCTGCAACCCGACGGCGACCGGTCGCTGGCGCGGGCCGCCGCCGCCGCCGGAGTGCCGTTCTGCCTGAGTACCATGGCATCGCTGCGGCTGGAAAAAGTGCCCAAGGAGGCCGGCGGCCGGCTGTGGATGCAGCTGTACGTGACGCACAACCGTCAGTCCGCGGAGGATATTGTCGCGCGTGCCGACGCCGCCGGGTACGAAGCGCTGGTATTCACCACCGATGCGAATGTCTTTGGGCTACGCGAGTGGGACCGGCGCAACTACTCCCGTCCCGGCGTGCCAACCTGGCGCAATCGGTTTGAAGTGCTGCGGCATCCGAGGTGGGCCTGGGAAGTTCTGTTGCGCAACGGCGTCCCCCGGCTGGAGAACCTCGCGGCCTTTCTGCCCCCGGGCGCCGCCAGCGCCATTGGCGGCAGCACGGTGATCCCCAAGCTCTTCTCCGGTCGGATCACCTGGGAAGATGTGGACTGGCTGCGCCGTCTATGGCCCCGCAAGCTCATCATCAAAGGCGTACTGTCGGTCGCCGACGCGCGCCGCGCCGCGGAGCACGGCTGCGATGGCATCGTGCTCACCAATCACGGCGGCCGGCAGATGGATCACTGTGTTTCCGGGCTCGACGTGCTCCCCGAAATCGCGCAGGCCGTCGGTGAACGGCTGACCCTCATCCTCGATGGCGGTATCCGGCGCGGCACGGATGTGATCAAGGCCGTGGCCCTCGGGGCGGATGCGGTCATACTGGGGCGCGCGCCGCTGTACGGGTTGGCGGCGGGCGGCGAGCCTGGCGTTCGGCGCGCCCTTGAGATCCTGACCTCGGAAATCGACCGGGCCCTGGGTCATCTGGGGTGCAACAGCATGAGCGAGCTGAGTCCGGCAATTCTGCGTCGCCGTCATGGTTGAATTCGTCCGCGCCCTGACCCGCGTGGACGCCACGGCGCTGGTGGCCGGATCCATGATCGGCTCGGGCGTATTCATTGTTTCCGCCGACATCACCCGGCAGGTGGGCTCCCCGGGCATGCTGCTGCTGGTGTGGCTGATTGCCGGGGTGACCACGCTCATCGGCGCCCTCACCTACAGCGAACTGGCCGCGCTGTTCCCGAAAGCCGGCGGCCAGTACGTGTATTTGCGCGAAGGGGTCTCGCCGCTGTTCGGGTACCTGTATGGCTGGACCCTGTTCGCCGTCATTCAGACCGGAACGATCGCCGCCGTGGCGGTCGCGTTCGCCCGTTTCACGGCGGTTTTCATACCGCTCCTTACGCCCGATGTATTCCTGGGATGGACAGCGCATCTGCCCAGCGGCGACATCCAGATCGGATTATCGGCGCAGCGGCTGCTGGCCATCCTCTCGGTGATCGCATTGACCTGGATCAACATGCGCGGGGTACGCACTGCGGCGGTCATCCAGACGTCGCTGACCGGTATCAAGCTCGCCGCGCTCGGCGCATTGGTGGTGCTTGGACTGACGCTGGGTCGCAACCACCTGGCACTCAGCGCCAACTTCGGACCCGGCTTCTGGGGCCACACCTCGTTCGTGCAGCTGCTGCCCAGCATCGGCGCGGCCATGATCGGTGCGCTGTTCGCGATGGATGCCTGGAACAATGTCGGCTTCGCCGCCGGTGAACTGAAGGATCCCAAACGCGACCTGGCGTTCGCGATGGTGACTGGCGTATGCGTGGTCGTGGTGCTTTATCTGCTGGCCAACCTCGCCTATCTCAGTTCGCTCACGCTCCCGGCTATCGCCAACGCGCCGCAGGACCGGGTCGCCACCGCGGCACTGCAGGCCATGTTCGGTAGCCCCGGGCTCACGCTCATGGCCGCGGCAATCATGGTCTCCACGTTTGGCTGCAACAACGGCCTGATCCTTGCCGGCGCGCGCGTCTTCTACGCCATGGCCCGCGATGGCCTGTTCCTGAAGCGGGCCGCTGTGCTGCATCGGCGCTATCAGACACCCGCCTTTGCGCTGTGGATCCAGGCCGCGTGGGCCTGCGCACTGTGCCTGTCGGGCACCTACAGCCAGTTGCTGGACTATGTGATGTTTGCCGCAGTCCTGTTCTATCTGCTGACCGCGATTGGCGTGTTCGTGCTGCGCGTGCGGCGTAGCGACGCACCGCGGGCGGTGAGAGTACCGCTCTACCCGGTATTACCCGCGCTGTATGTCGTGCTCACGGCGGGCATCTGCGCAAACCTGCTGATCCAGCGACCGCAGTACACCTGGCCCGGTTTGTGTATCGTAGTGCTCGGTGTGCCGGTGTACCTGCTGTGGCGCAGGTTTGGTGCGCGCTGCGCGGCAGTCCTCCTAACCGCCATCGGCATCCTGCCGTGGTTCGCGCCCCCCGCGGCGCATGCGCAAGGCCATTTTCAGCTCACCCCAATGATCAGTCCGGCGTTGAACCAACCCTGCAGCATCCGGGCCGCGACCGCGGGCGTGGACAGTCGTTCACACAACTGACCGAATGTGGCACCGGCGAGCGCCGCATCGAGTGCCTGGGTTTCCGTGTCGCAGAGGCCTCGATAGAACACGGCCAGGTCCCGCCGCCACACCAGCCATTGCTTAATGCCGGTCGATCGCCAGCGGCTCGGCCGAGGCGCGTCAGCGCAGGCGTTCTGCCACCAGGCCACGCAATTGCTGGTCACGCTCAGGCGCCGCACGGTAGGCGAGTAGGCAAAGCGCAACTGGGGCCATTGCGCCGACCCAAGACCCGCGAGACTCGCGGACGTGAGGGCGGCCTGATCCGCCGCATCAAAGGCGCCCGCCACCGCCCACTCAAATCGACCCAGATCGGCAATGCCCCGCGCCCGCGTACCGGCGAGGTGCGCGCGCAGCCACCGCGGCAGCTCCTCCCCATAGGCGCGGGCCGAACGGAACCGGCTGGGATGCTGGCGTACAAATTCACCCACCAACCGCGCGAACAGGCTCGCGCCCAGCGCTGCCTGGACGGCGGGAAAGGTTGCGGCAAGAACCTCAATGAGTCGCGCGGCGTATGCGTCGGTGTAGATGCCCAGGCGCATCGCGGTCGCAAATCGTTCATCACCGCTGATCTCGCGCACGATCCGTGGATCATCGCGCAACACATGGTCCTGAAAGGACTGTTGCAGCTGCGCCAGTTTCATCTAAGCCGCCTGTAGCGGGGCCAGGCAAGCGAGCCGGCGGGCCGAGTCGAGTTCCGCCAGCAGCTGCGCCAGTGCCGGAATGTCCCCATCACGCTCAATCATGGTCGGAATCTGGCCAAACCGCCGGGTCGTGTGGCGATACAGATCCCACACCGGCTGCGCTACCGCCGTGTCGTGAGTGTCGATGAGGAAATCGCCGCGCCGGCTGTGGCCGGCGAGGTGTATCTGCCGCACTCGCACGATCGGAATCGCATCCAGAAACGCCCGCGCATCGAATCCATGGTTGACGCTGCTGACGTACACATTGTTCACGTCGAGCAGCAGATCGCAGTCGGCCTCCGCGGCCAGTGCAGCGATGAATTCCCACTCGGTCATTTCCGAAGACCGGTAAGTGACATAGCTGGAGACATTCTCGATGACGATGCGCTGTCCGAGAAAATCCTGGACCTGACCGATGCGCGCGGCCACATGGCGCAGTGCTTCGCCGGTATACGGCAGGGGCATCAGATCATGCAGATTGGTCTCACCCACCCCCGTCCAGCACAGGTGATCGGAAATCCACCCCGGCCGCACCCGCCCGGCCAGGCGCTTCAGTTGCGCGAGATACACGAAATCCAGCGGTGCAGTGCTGCCGATTGACAGCGACACGCCGTGCATGACCAGCGGGTACAACTCGCGGATCCGGTCCAGGAAATAAAGCGGCTTGCCACCCGCAACCAGGTAGTTCTCGCTGATGATTTCGAGCCAGTCCACGGGTGGGCGGCTGTGCAGCACTGCGGTGTAGTGCTCAGGGCGCAACCCCAATCCGAAGCCGCGAATCATGTCCCTTGCCGTCAGGTCAGCCGGCCTTGGCCTTGGCCTTTGCTGCGGCGCAATCGGACTTGGACAGCTCGACAAATCCCTTGCCCTTGCAGGAGTTCATCCCTTTGCACGAGTTCTTGGCGGATTTGCAGGAGGACTGCCCCTTGCAGGAGTTCACGCCGGTGCATTGGATCTTGGCTTCATCAGCGCTGGCCGTGGAAACCGCGAAGGTTCCAAACAGCAGTGCCGCTGCGGTCGCAATTGCCACGCCGCCCGCTTGCGTCGTCTTCATCAGCCTGCTCCTTGATTGATCGGCAAGCGGATTATGGGGCCTCGGAGCGAGGCGGGCAGCTTAAATAACGCGTACCTGCAGCGGAACACGAAGCCAACGCATCCGGCTATGATCCCGCTTCGGCATGCGCAATTTTCCCCCCGAAATCCCGGTCCCCTTAAGTGACGCGCCCGTGGCGCTGGAGCGAGTGTTCGCCACCCTGCGACCGGAGCTGTTGCGCTTTGCCTGGTGGCTGGGCCGCGATCGCGCCGTCGCCGAGGATGTGGTTCAGGAGGCAATGCTGCGCGCCTGGCGCTCCCGGGACGCCCTGAAAGACCCGGCGGCGGCACGGGGTTGGCTACTCACCATTGTGCGCCGCGAACATGCACGTCTTTACGAACGCAAACGCCTGGAGATTGTCGATTTGGAGCAGGTCATCGCAGCCGAGGACACCCAACTAGCCGCCGATGGCGACGAGCTCGTCGGGCTGCGGCTGGCGATGACCCAGTTGCCGGATGAGTATCGTATCCCGCTGGTCATGCAGGTGCTCGGAGGCTTCAGCACCGATGAGATCGCCCGGGAGCTGACCTTGTCGACGGCCGCCGTATTGACCCGCCTGTTCCGCGCGCGTAATCGCCTGCGCAGTATCTATGGATTGCTGCCCGCCCCCGATGCATTGGATGAGCCTGCCGTATGACCCATGATGAAGCCCGTTTGCTGATTGGCGCAGCGCCCGGTTCGGTATCACCGATGCTCGCGGAGCATCTTGCGCACTGTTCGCAGTGCACGCTGTTCCTGCAGCAGATGCAGCGAATGGATCGTGACTTGAGTCGCCTGTTCGCCGCTGCCTTGGGCCAGCGCTCCGACACGCGCATACGGACGCTCCGGCTCGAGCCGCCCGCCCGCACGGTGCCGGTTGCGCAGCGCTTTTCCGGCCTGATCGCGCTCGCCGCCAGCCTCATCCTTGCCATCGGTTTGGGCATCGTGTTCTGGGCATTGCGTCCCCAGCCAAGCCTTGCCGCGGGTGTCCTGGATCACGTGACCCGCGAATCGGCGAGCTGGTCCGAGGTCACCCCGATGACGGCGGCGGCCACCTCCGCGGTACTCGCGGGTGCACACGTCTGGCTCGATCCGACGGACACGACCGTGACGTACGCCCGCAGCTGTTTGTTCAATGGCCATTGGGTGCCGCACCTCGTCGTGCGCACGGCCGCCGGACCCGTCACCATCATGGTGTTGAACCAGGAACATGTCGCGGCCCGACAATCCTTTCGCCAGAATGGCTACTCGGGCATCCTGGTCCCGGCTCCCGGTGGTGGCACACTCGCGGTGATCGCGCGGGGCGATTCGGACCTGGACGCCGTGTCGCGCGCGCTTGGCCCACACCTGCACTGGACGCGCTAGGGAACCTCTGCACCGGTAGCCAAGGATGACCGATACTGTGTGCACGGAACAGCAGGGCCGCGGTGCCGCGAGGAACGATGAAACAGACGACCTTTGCCTCCGTTGCCTGGGAGAAGAAGGGCAAGATTACGCGCCGAAAGCGGTTTCTGGCCGAGATGGACGCGGTGATCCCCTGGAGCCGACTGCTGGGGCTGATTGAGCCGCACTATCCGAAGGCGGGCAACGGCACGCAGCCGAAGCCCATGGAACAGATGCTGCGCATCTACTTCATGCGAAACTGGTTCAACCTGTCGGATCCTCGGGCCGAGGACTCCCTCTACGACATGGAGTCGATGCGCCGCTTTGCAGGCCTTGAGCTTGCCGAGGATGCGATCCCGGACGAGTCCACGATCCTGCGCTTTCGCCACCTGCTGGAGAAGCACCAGCTCACCGAGCAGATCTTTTCCTACCAGCGCTTCATCAACCGCTGCCGCTCCAGCACCCCGGCGCGCGGGGAGCATGCTTACCATGTGGTCAAGCGGCTGCGGGGCATTACCAAAGTGCGCTACCGGGGATTGGCCAAGAACACCGACCGGCTGTACACCGCCTTTGCACTGGCGAATCTGTACATGCTCAGGCGACGGTTGATCAGCCCACAGGGAACGTGTCAGTGGTGAGTGGCGAAAAAGGCCAACGCAGCAAGGCACTGGGGCCAACCCAGACGCAATGCTTGCCCGTTCTCCCATTCCCATGACACACAACTCGGTTTTCATATCATCTGAGCTCTGCATCGATCCCTGTGCAGAGGTTCCCCTAGGAAAGTGCGTGTGCCGGTCAGCACCAAGGAGAGAGTCATGTCGAACCCTTTAGTCCCCATTCAGGAGCCGATCACCGGCCGGGAGGAGGTCGCTGACCCGGAGCAGCCTCTGTACGCGCTCGTGCAGTTCTACAGGGCATTGCATTCGCGCGATCTCGCACTGATGGAGCAGAACTGGGACAACTCGCCGGAGGCAGCCATGGACAACCCGCTCGGCGGGATCAAGCGTGGTTGGTCCGAAATCCGTCTAACTTATCAACAGCTGTTCGCTGCCCGGTGGAGCTACTCCTTTCCATTCTGGGACTACACGCTGCACCGGAATGGGGATGTGTTCTGGGTGGTCGGCCGAGAGCGCGGTCGATTAACGAAAGACAAGGAAGCAGTCGATGTCGCAATACGCACGACGCGGCTCTTCCAACGCACAGACGGGCGGTGGCGTCAGATCCACCATCACGGCTCCGTTGAGGACCCGCAGGAACTGGCCCGCTATCTCGCGGCCGTTCGGCACGGTTCCTGAAGCGCGGTGCATGTGTGGCAGAACTTCCCTAGCTGCATGCAGCCTCTGACCGTGCTTTTTCTGCTGGCGGTGCTGGCCGGAACTGCCACCCGCTTGTGGCTGGCCAATCGCCAGATTGCCGCGGTCATTCGTCACCGACCCAGCGTGCCTGAGCCGTTCGCGCACACCATCGCACCTGCCGACCATCACAAGGCGGCCGATTACGCTGTCGCGCGCACACGTCTTGGCCGCATTGATACCGTGATCGATGCCATCGTGCTGCTGGCCCTGACACTGGGCGGCGGCATCGCGGCCATCGACCGGCTCTGGCAGCTCACGCCCGTCGCCGCACCCTGGCATGGGGCCATCGTGATCCTGAACGTGATGCTGGTCGTGGGCCTGATCGGGTTGCCCGTGTCGCTGTGGAGCACCTTCAGGTTGGAGGCTCGCTTTGGCTTCAACCGCATGACGCTGGCGCTTTTCTGCATGGACCGCCTGAAAGGCCTGCTGCTGGGCCTGTTGATCGGCGCACCGCTGCTGCTGGCGGCCCTCGAACTGATGCGGCACGCGGGCGCATTGTGGTGGATCTATGTGTGGGCGCTGTGGCTGGGCGGATCGCTGGTCATGACCTGGGCCTACCCGGCGCTGATCGCACCGCTCTTCAATCGCTTCAGCCCGCTGGCCGATGAGGCCCTGCGCGCCCGCATCGAGACCCTGCTCAGTCGTTGCGGCTTTGCGTCGCGGGGCGTGTTCGTGATCGATGGCTCGCGCCGTTCGGCGCATGGCAATGCGTACTTCACCGGGGTTGGCCGCAACAAGCGCATCGTGTTCTTCGACACCCTCATCAGCACCCTCGAGCCCGGCGAAATCGAGGCCGTGCTCGCGCATGAACTCGGACACTTCAAGTTGCACCATATCCGTCGCCGCCTGATCGTCTCGGCGCTGGTCGCGCTCGCAGGCCTCGCGCTGCTGGGATGGCTGGCCGCCCGTCCGTGGTTTTACGCACAGCTGGGGCTGTCGGGGGCGTCGGACTACGGTGCGTTGCTGCTCTTCTTGTTCGTCGCGCCCGCCTTCACCTTCTTCGTGACGCCGCTGGCGGCGAGCTGGTCACGCCGTGATGAGTTCGCTGCGGATGAATTCGCAGCGCAACACACACCAGCCCGGACACTGATGGCGGCGCTGGTGAAGCTGTACCGCGACAACGCCACCACGCTCACCCCCGATGCCGTGCACTCGCGGTTTTACGATTCGCATCCCCCCGCGATGGCCCGGATCGCCCGGCTGCGCGAGCTTAGTGCGTCCGGATGAATTGCAACACCGGCCCCGACACCGAATCATCCGCGGTTCCAATCGCGAAAGCCTCGGACAGATGGGAATGCCCCGGCACATGCAGGCGCTCGACCGGGTGGCCGGCCTTATCATAGACCGCCGTGGACATCAGGATGGCGCCTGCCACATGCGGATTCTGGTGAGTGACTTCGCGGTGCGCGAGATAGTCGGCCACGTGCGCACCAGCGCCAGACGGTAATTGGCGGTCACGCCGAGCAGATTGTGGGCCGCCGCCCAACGGCCGATGTTGTCGTAGAACGGCGAGCCGGGCACATGCTTGCTGCCCCCCGTGAAGCCGCCCCCATCGACAAACACCACCACCGGCCGGCGCGCTCCGCGCTGCAGCGGCTCGTACAACTTGGCGGTGCGTGCGCCTTCGACCTTGGGCCCGATTTCGCGCAGCACGGCAGCAGTGGCATCGGACATCCCGGCCGGATGTCCCGACCCGTCAACGATGGGTGGCACGGCGGTGTTGCCCGTTACCGGATTCGCGTAGTGGAACGGAATGTTGTAGACCACCGGGAACATCTGGAATTTCATGGACGGCGGACGATCCGGCGGCAGTTCCTTGTCCGGCCCCGGAACGCCCGGATTCGCGGCACGCACCCAGCCCCCCACATAGTTGGCGGCGAGGGTGTTGTAGGTGTGATCATCCCGCAGCTTCCACTTGCCGTCCTCCAGTACCGCCGTGTTTTCATACACAGCCGCGCCGATCGAGGCGCGCGGGCCGAAGCTCATCTGCTGGAACATGCGGATGCGGATCTTCGCGGACTTGCCATCCGGGGCCACATCGATCACCGGCTGCAGCTGCATGTGATTGCCCAGCCGATTGGCAACCGGCCCTTCGCTGCCGTGGCCGAAAACCTTCAACAAAAAGGCGCGCACATGTTCGCGGCCGTCATAGGCGCCGCGCTGCGCCAGCTCCATCGAACCATCCACGCTGAACAGATTCGCGAGGTCATTCCACAGATCCTTGTCCAGGTAGTAGCCATAGGCACTTTCGAGATTTTCGATCTCGTAGTAGTCCTTCACCCGCTCGATGCCGCGCTGTGCTGCCTCGAGCGCCACGCCTGCATCCCGGACCGGTCGTGCCTTGAACGGTCCACCGGCGACGGCCAGCGCGGCGCGGGCCTGGGCGGGGGTCGGGCCGCCCACCGTCGGGTAATGCGCCATTTCGCCGGTGACCGGATTCGGATAGTGATACGGCGGCACCTGCGCCGTCGGGTAAATCGCGTAGACCTCGGTTGGCGGCCGGTCCGGAGGCAGCACCTTGCTGGCCACCGGCACCGGTTGCGCATCCTCTGCCCAGCCCTTGTCGTAGTCGGTGATGAAGGTCGGATAGAAGTGCAGTGACTTGAACATCCACACGCCGTGGCGCTTGACGAAGGTATTCTCGTAGATGCCCTCCATCCACTGCCCCTGACCGCCGACGTGCCCGAGCATATCCAGCTCGCGGCTGCGGGAATGCGCCGTCAGACCATCCGGTGCCACATCCACAATGGGCTGCAGCTGGATGTGATCGTTCATCCAGCCCCAGCTCAGGCCCTGGTGGCCGGACAGCCCCAGGAACTGGCGTACCCGGCGCTTGCCGACGTAGACGCCCTGCTGCCCACTTTCGATGGTCGCATCCGGCGCGAACAGGTCCGCGGCCTGATCCCACATCGCCCGATCAATGTAGAAACCATAGATGCGCTGCAGATTCTCGATCTGCTGCGCGTCATTCAGCAGCGTGACCCGATGCGTGAGATCCGCGAGCCGCGTGGCCACTTCGCCTTGCGGAATGCGCGCCGCGGCGGCTGCGAGCGTCGCAGCATCCGGCAGCACCCAGGCATTGGATGAGTCCGTGGTGCCGGGATTGCCGTAATGGAAAGGCGCGATACAGGCCTTCGGAAATCCATCGCAATCCATGTTGCGTTGGATATCGGGCGGATGCGCGAGTTTTCGCCGCGGCCGAGGCGCAGGCGCGGATGATCCTGCAGCCGTGGAGGCCGGCGCGGGAGCCGCCCAGCCGGTCTTATAGGACGCACCAAAGCCTGAGTAGTAATCCAGCTTGCTGATCTTCCAGACGCCGTTTTCCTTGGTGTACTGCATTTCGTACACCCCTTCGGCCCACGTGGCGCCCCCGCCCGGACTGCCGAACATGGCGAAGGCGCGCCAGCGGCCGTGCGCCGTGGTGCCGCCCGCATCGATGTGCACCACCGGCTGGATATTCATGTGGTCGTAGAGACGACCGTTACCCAAACCGATATCCCCGACCTGGTGGCCGCCGACATTCATGTACAGGTGTTCACGAATGCTCTTGTGGCCGACGAAGACTCCCGCCGGATAGTTGGCGACAGCATTTTCGGTGAACAGTTCCGACAGGTCCTCCCACATCCCCTTGTCGACGTAGTAGCCATACGCGCGCTGCAGCTTTTCGATGTGACTGAGGTCCTCGGCGAGTTCGACATTGGCCGCGAGCGTGGCCACCCGCAACTGAACGTCCGTTGGCGCATCTGCCGCCCGAGCGCCGGTACTGATCGCGCACACCGCGGACACACTCAGCACGGTCGCAGCAAGCGCAACCGAAAAACGACGTTCCATGACTCCCCCTTGATGCGTCCGCCGGCGGCGGGCGCTCCAGCGATTCTTATCCGACGAACTGCCAGTCCGCCGGCGCCGCCAGCGCGGCAAGGTTCGCAGCCGACGTGTCGTGCATGTAGGGAATCGGGTGTGCGTACCGCGGCATGTGACCGCAGATGTCATCCACGTGCCAGTCCCCTTCCGGCGCGCCGACCAGGGCCGGCGGCATGACCGGGTATGTGGCGCCGAGCAGTGTGGCTGCGCGGCTGCCCGGTGCCAGGGCAAGCGCCACCGCCGCGGCGACCGTCATGCCCGCGCTGCCCAGGAATGCGCGTCGAGTACTCATGCCAGTTCATCCTTGATCGGTGGCAACACCGCCTGTGGATACCAGTTGGTGTGCGTGCCACTGCGCAGCCGGAAAGGCAGCTTCACCGTCGCCACCACGCCGTCCTCCAGATGCTGGGCGTCCGTGATGATCATGTCTGAACTCATGGTCTCGAAGTTGCTGGCGATGGTCATCACATAGCCATCGCCTTCGTTCTTCGAGTTCGCGCGGGGCACGAAGCAGCTCTCCTGCAGGGCGATCTTGCCGTCGACCTGACATTGCTTGATTTCGCCCGTGCGCACATCCAATCGCTGGACCACCTGCGTGCCACCGGTCATGGGGTTGGCCTTCGGATCCGGCGTGGCACTGGGAATACGGCTGCTGATGAAGGCGTAACGGTAATCCAAGGACAGATACCGATCGTCCATGCGCGGCAAGAAGCCCGGCGTGGTGGATATCACCTCTTCCAGGAAGCCATCGGACTTGGAATCCAGGTCGAAAGTCCAGCGACGGATCTGCGAGGGATCGCGTTCGCCCGAAGAGGTGGGCAACTCCATGGTTACCTTGTTGCCGCGGTCCGTCGCATTCAGGAAGTGCAGCGTATTGCGCGAGGGTCCCTTGAACCAGCGCACGTCCTTGGCCTCCCCGTCGCGTGGCAGGATCCCCACCATGGTCGGCAGACTGCCATCCCATTCCCACATGGGTTCACCGGCTTTCAGGCGCGCCAGGCTGGTGGTGCGCGCAATGACCGGAATGATCACATGCTTCTGGGTGATGGCAATGTCGTGGATGATTCCGAGGTACGGCGACTGCAGCCACACCTCCTTGGTGACCTTGCCCGCCGGGTTGATCGTGTAGACGGCAATGTCCTTGGTCAGGATACCCTTGGCCTCATAGCCATAGGCGATCATCTCGCCGGTCAGCGGGTCGATTTTCGGATGCGCCGACATGGTCTGCGCGGTGTACTTGCCATGAAAATTCCAGTCGCCCAGCGTCTCCAGCGTATGCGGATCCACGTAGTAAGGCAGTGAGTCCTCCTTCAGGACGAACAACTTGCCGCCGTGCCAGTAGGTGTGGGTATTGGCTGCGGAGCGGTTGATGTGCGCGACACTGGGATCATCGGTATACGGATTGCGATATACACCGAAGAGGCGCTTGCGCGCCTTGCGCTCGACCATCAGTCGGGCGGTACGCACGTAGCGTCCCTTGTAATCCACCGAGCCGTTGGCGAAGCGGAAGCGGCTGATGTGCCCATCGCCGTTGAAGCCCGTCAGCCACTCGTTCTTCGGCGGGCGATAGTCGAAATCGCACTGCATGCGGTAGAACGTGCCATGGATGTCGGTGGGAATCTGGCCCCACACCTCGCAGTCATACACGTCCGCATCGAAACGCGTCGGGCTGTTGAACCCCGGTGGAAACAGGGGGTGACCTCGGAAATCGACTGCCATGGCCGTACTCCAGGAATGATGGGTCTTCGCAACATGGATGATAACTCAACCGACTTTAGTTAGAGTCCGCACCGCATTTTTTCCATTCCACGCTGCATCGCGTGACGGACCTTCGTGCGCGCATTTTCACGCCTGGCCCTGCCCACAGTGCTGTTAATCTCGCTGTTCAGCCGCGCAGCGCCAGCCCAGCTTGCCGATTTGGGATCCCAAGACGCTCCTGCATTTTCGGCACAGCAGCTTTTCGCGCCGCCGACGGGTGACTGGATCACCAACGGCGGCAGCCTCGCCAACCAGCGGCAAGGTATTCGTCGGTGAGCTGGACCGCTCTACTACGACGGCATGGTCATCACCGGTTTCGCCGGCAGCGACATGGGTACGCGTGGGCGCATCAAGGCGTATGACGCGAGGAGCGGTGAACTGCGCTGGACTTTTTACACGGTGCCCGGACCCGGACAGTTCGGCCATGACACCGTCAGTATCGTGGCGCTGGATGTGAAGACCGGCAAATACCGCTGGCACTTCCAGGAAGTGCATCACGACCTGTGGGACTATGACGCGCCCAATCCGGTTGTCCTGTTCGACGCCCCGTTCCACGGACGCATGTGCAAGGGGTTGGTCGAAGCCGGCAAGACCGGCTATGTGCTGCAGATTGCGGCGCAGAACCCGGCGCCGTAGCGCCGGGTGTCGACCTAGCGCTGGGTCGGGGCCTGCAGCGTGCTCTGGATGTACGCCGTCACGTCATTGAGTTCATCGGCGGAGTAAATTGATTTGAATGCCGGCATGTTGTTCTTGCCGGCGCTGACGGTGCCCAGCAGCAGATCGTGGCTCTGCCCCTTGATGAGCGAGGGGCCACCGCCCTGACCACCGCTGCCCGTCGCGCCATGGCAAGGAACGCAGGCGGCGCGATAGATCGCCGCGCCATGTTCAGGGTTTGCCGGTCGTGTGGTGACCGGCAGCGCAGCCGCGGCCGGTGGCGCGCCCGCACCCCCGAAGCCGCGGCGACCCGGTGGCGCGGCCGATGCCAGCGAGGGGATCTTGCCGTCCAGCGAGAACATCCAGATGCCATCGCCGCGCTTGCCGTTGGCAAACACGCCACCGCCGGCGTGCACCACCACGTACTGCTTGCCCTTGTGCTCAAAAGTCGTTGCGGTCGTGTTCACGCCCGCATCGGTCATGAACTCCCACAGCTTGGCACCCGTCTTGGAATCCAGCGCGGTCAAACGACCATCCGCGCGGCCGACGAACAGCAACCCGCCCGCCGTGACGATGGAGCCGCTGTAGCAGATCTCACGCCAGCTTTGGCGCCATACCAGCTTGTTGGTAGTGACATCCAGTGCTGCAAAGATGCCGCGATCGTTGGCCTGCGCCTGCCCGAAGGAGCCGCCCATGTAGACCTTGTTGGGACCGGGCTGCCCCGGATCGGCGAGGGCCTTGAAGGTACTGATCCGGTCCGTCGCGCACACATACAGCGTGTGCGTGGTCGGATCATAGGAGCTGGGGGGCCAGTTGGCGCCACCCATGGTGGCCGGCTTCACCATGATCTGCTCGGTGAAGTACGGCGTGAAAATCTTGCCGTGGTTCTTGATGTCACCGGTGCCGGGCAACAGATCCGCGCCCTCCGGTGGGATATCGATCTGCTGCGGCACGATCGCATCACCCCGCGGATAAGGCTGCGTCGGTGCGGTCGCCTGGCGTGGCTCCTGCGGCACGGCGCGTTCATCGATCCCGAGCAAGGGCTTGCCGGTCACCCGGTCGAGGATGTAAGCCCATCCGGTCTTGGAGACCTCCACCAGCCCCTTGACCTTGCGCCCCTTGACCGTCGCATCGAAGAGCACCGTGGGATTCGGTGAGTCGTAGTCCCAGATGTCGTGATGGATCTGCTGGAAGTGCCAGCGGTATTTGCCGGTCCGGGCCTCCAGCGCGACGATGGAAACCGTAAACAGGTTCGCTCCCGGCCGCACGGCGCCAAACAGGTTCGGACCCGGATTGCCGGTCGAGAAGTACAGCAGTCCGAGCTGCGGGTCCACCGTGGGGGTCTGCCACACGGCTGCGCCGCCGTGCTGCCAGGCATCGCCCTGCTGCGGCCAGGTGTCGTGGCCGATCTCACCGGGTCCCGGGATGGTGTAGAAGGTCCAGCGCGGCGCGCCGGTCTTGGCGTCATAGGCCTTCACGCGCCCGCGGATACCCAACTCGCCGCCGCTCAATCCCTGGATGACCATGCCCTCGTAGTACAGCGGTGCGGCGGTGATGCTGAAGCCGTTCTGCCAGGGTTCCACCTGCACCGACCAGACGAGCTTGCCCGTGCGCTGATCCAGGGCCACCAGCTTGGCGTCCAGCTGCCCGACGAACACCAGGCCCTCACCCAGGGCGACGCCGCGGTTGGAACGGCCCATGGGCGTGCCGCTCTTCGGGTCCGGATTGCCGTGGTAGCTCCACAGGATCTGTCCGGTATCCACATCGAGCGCGAACACATCGTTGGCGCCATTGGAAACGAACAGCGTCCCGTTGTATTCGAGAATCTGCGTCTGGCCCGAATTGCCGAAATTCGTGCCCGATCCCATGCCCGTGCGCCACAGGGCCTTGAGCCCCGCCACGTTCTCGCGATTGATCTGCTTCAGGGGCGAGTAGCGCTGGTTGAAGATACCGCCGCCGTTGGTGATCCAGTTAGCAGTGGGTGGCGCGAGCAGCTGCTGCGCGGTAAACGCCGGTGCGGCGCTGATCTGCGGGGCCGCCGGCTGCTGCGCCATGACCCCCCGCACGGCAAGAGCGGCGACCAGGCCCACCAATACGGCTGCCTGCACAATTCCTCTGTACATCAATCTCCCCCCTTAACAATTCGGCCGGCCCCGATGCCGCCGCGACAGCGCTTATTCCAGCCCCGTTCGGCCCGAGGCATCCACCGGGTTGCGGTCGTTCTCGGCGCAGATGAACTCCAGCAGGTCCTGATCACGTGCGCGCGTGTAGCTCAGAACGGTGTGCCAGGGCTTGGCCAGCGCCAGCGGATCCTCGGCCACCATGTCGTCAATGAGTGTGTTCGGGTCTTTCGGCGCCAGATGGATGTGCTCGATGATATGCAGCTTGTCCGAGTGCGGCATGCCATTGCGCAGTTCCGTGACCGTCTTGATCCCGACCGTATCGACGACCAGGGTTGAGCCTTCCCAATGACCGGTCGAGTGCCCATAGAAGGTGGGATCCCAATCATCGGGGTGCTTGCGACCGTCGGTCCAGATGCTGCGCAGCTGCATCCAGGCCTCGTGATGGGTGGTCACGCGACCGGGCGTGAACAGAAACTCGATGGGATACTGACCGACCATCATGATGCCGGGCATGCCGGGGGGCCGACAATACGAACCGTTGTGCGGCACTTCGCCGTGATTCGCGTTGGCGATCTTCTGCCAGGCCTGGTAACTCTCCAGGTACTTGCCCTTGAGCGCAGGTGCTTCGCGCGTGACGCCGGGAGCGGGGCGGAAATTGAAGGTCCACACGCCGCCCCAGTCGGGCAACCGGTTCAGTTCGGCATAATGTCCCTTCGGATACGCCGCCGGCGGACCGACTGCGGGTGGCGGATCCGCCGCCAGCACGGCCGGAATTGCCGCCTGCATCGCCAGCGCCAGGGAGGTCACCGCCAACAAAGTGCGCATGCTCATCAGTTTCACCCTCCGACGACCGCGGTACCCATTTCCGCGGTTCGGCCGCGAGTATAAGGCGAATCAGGACGAACATGCCTTCGGCGTGTCATCATTGGCAGATGAGCTTGAACGCGGAGCCAGGAGCCATGAGACACGGAATGACAGGATGCCTCGCACTGCTGATGGTGGCGTACGGCAGCGTGGCCGGCGCGCATCACTCCTTTGCCATGTTCGACCAGAGCAAGAACCTGCCGCTGAGGGGCACGGTGCATGACTTCCAGTGGACCAATCCACATGCCTTCATCGATATCGACGTACCCAATGCGAGCGGCAGTGTCGATCTGTGGAAGGTCGAATTGAACAGCCCCAACAACCTCAAGCGCCAGGGCTGGAAGTCCTCGCAGATGAAGCCCGGCGACAAGGTCGTCGTGGTCATCAATCCCTTGCGCGATGGCAGCAAGGGCGGGTTGTTCGTCGCGGTCACCTTGCCGAACGGCAAGGTCCTGGGTGATCCCACACGCGCCGGCGGCGGCCCGATCAATGTGCCGCAAATCACTCCACCGCCGGCCGACGCACCCGCAGCGCACTAGGTTCTGGCGATGTTAAACCGTGGGGTCGGCGTGGCGCTGCTGGTCGTCCTTGGCTCGCTGCTTGTGCCCGCCGCACGGGCTCAGGACTCGTGCAATCGCCAGTGCCTGCAGGACATCGCCGATCGGTATCTGGCAGCGCTGGTGGCACACGATCCGACCAAGGCGCCGCTTGCCGCAACCGTGCGTATCACCGAGAACGGCCAGAACCTGGGCACCAGACATGGCCTGTGGAAAACCGCCGCGGGCAACGCGACGTTCCGGCTTTACTTCGCCGATCCGCAGCAAGGCGCCGTCGGGTTCATCGGTCAGCTCATGGAGAACGATTCTCCCGTGCCGGTCGCGCTGCGGCTGAAAGTGGTCAATGGCCGCGTGACGCAGGCGGAGACCATCGTGGCGCGCAATACGCCCTTCGCCAAGGCGGATGGGTTTGCCACGCCCAAGCCGGTGCTGCTGGCCGACGTGCCCGCCGCCGACCGGGTCTCGCGCGAGGAGATGATCCGCATCGCCGACAGTTATTTCACCGGCCTGGATACTGATCACGCGGCGAATAATGTGCACTTTGATCCCGGCTGCCAGCGGCGCGAAGATGGCAACGTCACGGCCAATTCGACCGATCCGAAGGCTTCGGCGATGCAGAAGCTGGGCTGCCAGGCGCAGTTCGACACTGGCTTCTCAGTGATTGTCACCAAGGTTCGCGACCGGCGCTACCCCATCGTCGATGTGGAACGTGGCCTGGTCTATGCGCAAGTGTTCTTTGACCACAACGGTACCGTCGCCAGCTTCAAGATGAACGGCAAGGCTGTCGAGGTTCCTGCCGACTTTCGCCGTCCCAAGAGCTTCCAGATCGGGGAGCTGTTCAAAATCCAGAAGGGGCGGATCCGGCAGATCGAAGCCGTCGTGCTGGACGTGCCGTACGGCATGAAGTCCGGTTGGGGCAAGTCCGCCGTAGCCGGCACTGCCGTATCACCGCCGGTACCGGCCGACTGCGATCACGACTGTCTGGTCGGCTTCGTGGACCAGTACCTGGCGGCGCTGCTGCGCCATGACCCGGGCAAGGACCTGTTCGCCGCTGACGCACGCTTCACGGAGAACGCACAGCCGCTGCCGCTCGGCACGGCGCTGTGGCAGACCGCCAGCGCGGGTCCACACGGGTACGAGCTGGTCATCGCCGATCCCCAAACCGGTAACGTGGGCTTCTACATCCTGATGCAGGAGAATGGCAATCCGATCTGGCTCTCCGGCCGACTCAAGGTGCTGGCGGGGAAAATCACCGAGTTGGAGACCGCCATCGTCCGCAAGGGCGTGAGCTTTGGAAAATTCGACCGCACCGCGATTTCGCCCCTGTGGAACCAGATTCTCAAGCCCGACGAGCGGCGGCCACGCAAGCAGCTGATCGCCATCGCCAACAAGTACTTCGATGCGCTGGATCATCATCTGGTGGATTCGGTGCCGTTTGACGCTGACTGCTTCCGTGTCGAGAACGGCGTGCAGACGGCCGGACCGCCGGTCGCCCCGGCAGCGGCCTTGGCCATGGGGGGCAGCACTGCGCCCGCGCCCGTCCCGAGCGCGCGGCGGGCCGGACCCAACGGCCGCCCGCTGCCCGATGTGGGACACACGGGTTGTCGCGGCAATATCAACAGCAACATGTGGCAGTACATCACCCAGATCCAGCCGCGCCGCTGCGAAACGGTGGACGTGGAGCGAGGTGAAGTGCAGTGCATCGTGCTGTTCCACCAGGACGGTGAAGTCCCCGGCACCAACGTCCCCGGTTATGGCTACCTGAAGTACTCCGGTGCCACGCGCCGCCCCTTCGACACGCTCATTCCAGAGGTGTTCAAGGTCAAGAACGGCAAGATCGTCGAGATTGAGGCGACAATGCCGTCGCTGCCTTTCGGGTCCACCACCGGCTGGAAGTAACGCGCGAACTCTCGAGCAGTCGATTCGCATTATGTCGTTCCACGGGCGCGATTCCCGCGCAGTGGTTGCAACTTTCCGGGCCCAGCGGTGTTCTGGGCTTAAACGATGCTTTCAAAGTGCAACGACTCCCAACGAGGCCAGCGGACCGGACCGAATTCACGATGTTTATGCGTGACTACCAAGACATGGTGTTTGCAACCGCCCGCCGGCTTACCGCCAGCGATGCGACGGCGCAGGACATCACCCAGGATGTGTTTCTGAAGGCCTGGGAGCACTTCGACAATCTGCGCGCCCCAGTGGGCGCGGGTGGCTGGCTGAAGACCGTCGCCTTGCGACTGTCGCTGAATCACTTGAGCCGGTACCGGCGGCGCTGGCGTTTTTTTTCGGAGTTGCTGCCCGCGAATGCCTCATCCGCCGGCCCCGCGGAGCATGACGCCGCTGATGCGGACGTGCAGTTCGCGGTCACGACTTTGGATACCGTATTCGCGCAGCTGGCGGACGCGCAACGCGACGAACGCGTGCGCATGGCACTGACCCACCTGCCCGACGCGCAGCGTATCCCGCTGGTGCTGTTTCATTATGAGGAAAGGTCCTATCAGCAAATCGCAGCAGACCTCGAAGTGTCGGTCGCAAAGGTGAAGACCGACATACTGCGCGGTCGCATCGCGCTGGCGACGCGGCTGCAGGAGACTGCCAATGAATCCTGATCCAGACAACGCGATACAGGCCGCGCTCGAACAGCGCATCACCCGGGTACTTGCCGGCACCGCGCAATTCAAGGCGCCGCAGAGCCTGCAAGCACAGGTGTGGAGCGGCATCGAGGGCGCAGCGAAAGCGCCCTGGTGGCGCCGGCGCGTCCTGGAATGGCCAGTGCTGGCGCAACTCGCCTTTGCTGCGACCGGGGTCATGGCTGCGGCGGCGATGGTGCTGGGGCGGCCCACGACGCCCGCGAAACTGCACGCAGTGATCACCCATCCGGTGGCGGTACTGCAGCAGCCGGCCGCCGATCTGCACGCCACGATGAATGTACTGGCCGTATTTCGCCGACTCACCGACACCATTGCCGGGAGCCTCCCGGTGGATGTCTGGTATGGCGGCATCGCCCTGTGCGCGCTCGCGTACGTGGCCCTGTTTTACCTGATCGTATTCGGCTATCGGCTGCTGCGGCCGTCGCTGGCCTCCCGCTAATCAGATGGAACTTCCATGATCACATTCAGCTCGCTCCGATCGGCTCTCATCGCCGGGCTGCTGATGCTGAGCCTCACGGCCACGGCGGTGCTGCCGGCCACACCCGCCATCGCGGCGACGCCAGCGGCACCGGCAGCCGACGCCAGCAGCGCGCCGGAGTCGGTCTCTTCAGCCCCGAACGATGACGATTCGCCAAATTGGAACGGCGACGACTATCGTTCGAACCGTTTCGGCCGGCGCCGGAATTTCCGGCATGCCGGCAACGACCTGGTCTCGATTGGCCACGATGCGACGCTGCCGCAGGGTAGTCAGAGGGATTCGGTGGTCGCGGTATTCGGCTCGGCGAGCAATTACGGAACGGCCAACCAGGATGTGGTCTCGGTCTTCGGCAACACCACCGCAAAAGGTTCGACCGCCGGCAGCGCAGTGGCCGTGCTGGGCGATGTTTTCGTCGACGGGGATGTCGGACACGATGTCGTCGCGGTGCTGGGCAACGTGGATCTGGGCCCGCACGCGCATGTGCACGGGCATGTGGTCAGTGTGCTGGGCACCGTGAACCAGGACCCGGCCGCCATCGTGGATCAGGGCATGGAGCGGATCCTCTCGGAGAACTTCACGACGGCCGAAGGCATACGCAACTGGGTGGGCCATGGCCTGATGCTCGGCCGTCCGCTGGTGATTGGCAGCGGCCTGCGCTGGCTGTGGACGTTATCGCTGGCCCTGCTTGCCATCTACGTCATTCTCGCGCTGCTGTTCCGGGAGGCCGCCGAACACTGCATCGCGACCCTGAACGAGAATCCCGGCAAGAGCCTGCTCACTGCCATCCTGGCCGTGTTGCTCACGCCCTTGATGATGGTACTGCTGGCGATCACGCTGATTGGCATTCCGCTGATCCCGATCTTCCTGGTCATGCTGTTCATCGCCGGGGTTTTCGGCAAGGCAACGGTGCTGGGCTGGATCGGCGGTCGTTGCCTGGGCCTGCGCCACGGACAAACCGCCGTGCATCCCGCAGTCGCCGTGCTCGTGGGTGGCATCGTGGTGATGCTCGCGTACCTGGTTCCGCTCGTCGGCTTCGTGGTGTTCATCCTGTTGAGCATGATCGGTTACGGGGCGGTGCTCTACGCGCTGCTGAACCTGATCCGGCGCAATCGCACGGCTGGCACCGGCCCCGGTCCCGATGGCGCTGGCCCGCAGTTTGCGCCGGCAAGTGCTGATGCCGCGGCTGCGACTGAAACCGCAGCGGAACCCACCGCGCCACTGCCCCTGGCCACCCTGCCGCGCCCCGGATTCTGGCCGCGCATCGGGGCGCTGTTCATCGACGCCATCATTGTGGGGGTGGTGGTACGCGTGCTGCTGGAGGGGCCGGGCGGGATTGGCGAAAACCGCAGCTTCCTGCTCGCCCTGGCGATCTATGGCGCCGTGATGTGGAAGGTCAGGGGCACCACCATCGGCGGCATCGTCTTCGATCTGCACGTCGTGCGACTGGACTCGCGGCCGCTCGACTGGCCGACGGTGTGCGTGCGGGCGCTGGGCTGCATCCTGTCGCTGTGCGCACTGGGACTGGGGTTCTTCTGGATCGGCATCGACCCCGGCAAACAGGCCTGGCACGACAAGCTGGCCGGAACCATTGTCGTGCGTGTTCCGAAATCAACTCCCCTGGTCTAGTGAACAGCCGCGGGACGCAGCACGTCCACGCTGAAATCGATATCTCCCAGCGACTGCTGATGCGGTACGCAGGCCGAATGAAATTTGAGATTGCGGGTGGTGAACAGCGGCAGCGCCTTGTTCTTCAGCTGTTCGAGCAGTTCACACGGCGCCGATTCGATGCCGGTGCGGGTTAGTTGCACCAGATCGACGCTATGCCACTGCGTCGGCTGCAACTTCGCGTCTCCCACCTTGCCGATTTCATCGGGCGTGACGGGCACCAGCACCGAGAAAGTCGCCGCCACTCCAGGGAACGGGTCGACCCCGTTGAATTTGGTACAACCGCGCTCCTGAATCTTAAGGTCGCGCTTGCGGGCGCCCAGGGCGAGCAGTACTTGGCGAACGGAGTCGCGCAGCCCGTCACAGGAAAATTTGGCGGTAAATCCCATATAGGTATAGTCGAGTTTGCGCTCGACCCACTGTGCCGCCGGCGGGGCAGCCGACAGTGCCGGGACTGCGGCCGTGTCGGAGGATTGAGCGGCGCTCACGTCCATGCCCGCGGCCAGCGTCAGCCCACCGGCGAGGAGCAGGCACACGATACGGACTGGATTGCGGAGGCCGATTGCTTGGTTCATGAACATGCCCCTAGCGATGTGTTCTGGTCACACTACAGTACAACAACGCAGCAGCGCCGGCCGCGGTTGACCCATGGCTAGGACCTGGTCGCCAGCTTCGTCAAAAGCGCGACGGTGTCCTTGTGGACTTCGCCAGCACCACCCACACCGGGTCGGCCGGAGGTCCCGACCTTGCCTGCGGCGAAGTCCAGCGGCGTGCTGCCGAAACGGTCCTTGGCGGCGAGCAGCGCGCCATGATCGGCCAACAGCTGCACAAAATCGTTCCAGCCGGACTGGGCGGCCCCGAACAGCGCAGTCTGGCCATTGTTGTTCACCGCGTTGACCTCAACGCCCTTCGCCAGCAGCAGCTTCGCGGAGGCGATGCACTTGCGCTCATTGCGGAACCGGGCGCGAATGTCGATGGTGGTCGAACCAATGCCGGCCGCCGCCATCAAGGGCGTAATCCCCAACGAGTTGGGCAGATCAGGCCGTGCGCCATGGGCCAGCAGCAGCTGGATCGATGCGCTGTCGCCCGCCTTGGCGGCACGGATCAGTGGCGTCGTGCCCACGGTCAGCATGCCATCGCCGCCACGATCCTGGCCCAGCGATCGGTACGGCGGAAAGAGTTTCAGCTGCATGTCCGGATTGGCGCCCGCCTTGAGCAGCATGTCGATCACTTCCAGCGCCGTGGTCTTGTCCGAGGAAGGTCGATCAGGGCGACCGCCGCGCGGCGTCGTGTTGTAGTCGACCGCGCTGTACAACGGCGCACGTCCCCAGATGTCCCACGTATTCACATTCGCGCCGGCCTTGATCAGCACCGCCGCAGTGTCGAACTGGGCATTGAGAATGGCCATGATCAGCGGCGTGATCCCTTCCGGATCGGCCAGCTCGATGTCGGCGTGCCCCTTGACCAGTGCCGTGGCACAGGCCGCGCAGCCTTCGCGTGCCGCAAACAGCAGCGCCGTAAGGCCGCCGAGCGGGCGATTCTGCGGACGCGGCTCGGCGCTGACCCGACGCGGCCATTGACGCACGGTCTCACGGGCGTTGACCTCAGCGCCGTGCGCGATCAGGAATTGCACCATGGCCGCGCGACCTTGCGCGCTGGCCCACATCAACGCCGTCTGGCCCCGCCATTTCTCGCTGGCATTGACCTTGGCGCCATGCGCTACCAGGACCTTGGCGGCCTCGACGATATCGGTGCGGGCCACCGTCATCAGTGCGGTCTGTCCTTGCGCATTGGGTGATTCAACATCCGCGCCGGCTTCCAGCAGCGCTCGCAGTGCCTGCGGGTCAGCGCGTTCGGCGGCTTCGGCGAGCGGCGTGGAACCATAGTCGTTGGCGACATTCGCCTTGGCACCGGCCTTGAGCAGACGCCGGATCAGCGCCAGGTCATCGTGATACGTCGCCCAGTGCAGCGCCGTGGTCCCATCATCCTGGCGCGCATTGACATCGGCGTTGCCATCCACGAGCGCCAGCGCCGCGCTCGAATCACCACGCTGCGCTACATCAGGCAGCGAATCCGCCGCGTACGCGGTGCGAGCGCACAGCACGACCAGCGCGGCCACAGTCCGGACTGTGATGGATCGCAAGAGCACTTTCCTCAGATCTCGGTCAGCTGTCCGGTGCTGTCGCCAAACTTCTCGGTCGCAATGCCGGCCTTGTTGAGCAATGCCACGTGCAGATTGGCTATAGGGGTGCGATCCGGATAGCGCAGGTGCTGGTTGCCTTTGAGCCTGCCGCCACCCAGACCGAGGATCGCCGTCGGCAACGGATAGTGATCGTGCAGATTGCTGTTGCTCATGTTGCTGCCGAACAGAATGATCGAATTGTCGAGCATCGTGCCCTCCCCATCCGGCAGCTCCGCCAGCCGCTTGATGAACTTCGCGAACATGGAAGTGTTGAACGCCTGAACCTTGGCCAGACGCGCCATCTTTGCCGGGTCGTTCGCGTGATGCGACAGCGGATGGAAGGCATCGTTCACCCCGATGAAGGTATAGGGCTGGTTGCTGACCTCCGCAGCCACCATCATGCTGGCTACACGCGTCAGATTCGCCTGGTACGCCAGGGCGATCAGCTCGTACATCATGTGCATATGCTCATCGAATGCCGCCGGAATGCCCGCCGGTGCGTCCGGGATCTGCATCTGCCCCATGTCCTGATGCTCCATCTTCTCCAACCGGCGTTGGATTTCCTGCACCTGGTCCAGGTAGTCCGACAACATGGCCTGGTCGCGGGCACCGAGCGTGCGTGCGAGGTCCGCCGCATCGCTGCGCACCAGATCGATGATGCTGGCATTTTCGCGCAACAGGGAAGCGCGCTCATTCGCGGTATCACCCTGGCCGAACAGCTGCTGAAACACCTTGCGCGGATTGTGTTCCATGGGCAGCGGCGTGGAGGGTGAGCTGAAGGCGATGGTCTTGCCGTAGCTGCAGCCGTAGTTGCGGTCGCAGGATCCCTCGCCGCCGCGCTCCTCGGTGCCCACTTCCAGCGATGGCATCGCGGTGTCCTGGCCGATCTTCTGTGCCGCGACCTGATCAATGGTTATGCCACCGTAGGGATCGTGACTGATGCGCGGCGGCACGCACGACAACCAGGTGCCCGGAGTGATCGCATGCACGGGCGCCGCGATCGCGGACTTGTTCTCCAGGCCCGTGACCACGGTCAGATATTTCTGGAAGGGCTTCAGGGAGGCGATGATCTGCGGGAAGTCGAAGTTCGCTCCGTCAGCCTGGGGCGTCCACTTGTCCATGACGGCGCCATGGGGAAAGTAGATGAATCCGAGCCGCGGCTTTGCGGCGGCGGCCGTCTTGGCGATGGCTGTGGCGGCCGGGATCATGGCCTCGAGCAGGGGCAGCCCGACGCTCACACCTAATCCGCGCAACACGGTGCGACGACTGAGATGTTTCTTGGTGATGAACATGATGTGCCCCTTACAACTTGGCGGCGGTGTGACTGAGTGAACTTGCGGGCTCGCCGGGAGCCTTGAGCGGAATTTCGTCTTCGCGGAAGGCCTCACTGTTGACGATTCCCAGCACGATCGAGGAAAACCTGTAGTGGTCCTTGGCCGTATCGCGCACGATGGCCCGCACGGTCGGCATGTCGTAATAATCCAGACCGCGACCCAATCCATAGGACAGCAGGTTCGCGGTAAAGGTCTGCATGAACTGCGAAGCATGGGAAACCATGTAGTTGCGCAGATCGTTGACGCCATTGACGACGGTGCCATCGGCAAGCTTGCCTTTGGCATCGATGGGCACGTCGGCGTCGATATCCTTGTCGCGCCACTGGCCCAGGGCATTGAAGTTCTCCATCGCAAGTCCAATCGGGTCAATGATGGCGTGACAGGCGTTGCAGGATGGTTGGGCGCGATGCGCCTCCATGCGCGCCCGCACGGTCAGCTGGTCGGTGCCCTCCTGACTCTCGGCGAATGCCGGGACCCCCGGCGGGGGTGCCTGCGGCGGAGTCCCCAGGAACTTGTCCAGCACATAGGCACCGCGCAGCACCACGGAGGTCCGATTCGCATAGGAGGTGGCCATCAGCACCGCGCCCTTGCCCAGCAGTCCGCGCCGGTAGTCCGGCACAGTGACAGCGCGGAACTGCCCGCCGCGCACATTGGGGATGCGGTAGTGCAGGGCCAGTCTTTCGTTCAGGTACGTCCGGTTGGAGCTCAACAGATCCATGACACTGCTGTCCGACTCGAACACGCTGCCCACGAACAGCTCGATTTCCTTCTCGAAAGCCGTTTCCAGATCCGCAGTGTAATCGGGGAATAGATTGGTATCCGGGTCAACCAACTCCAGGCCATGGACATTCAGCCACTCGAAGGCGAAGTCGGTGACCAGAGAATGGGCCCGCGGATCCATGAGCATGCGCTTCACCTGCGCGTCCAAAACCCGCGGCTCGTGAAGCGTGCCACCCGCGGCAACCTTGATGAGCTCCTCATCCGGCGGGCCGGCCCACAGGAAAAACGACAGGCGGGAGGCAAGATCGATATCGCTGATGGCGAACGGCTTGCCTGGAACGGCACCCGGCGGCGGCTCATGCATGCGGAACAGGAACTTCGGGCTCACCAGGATCGCCAGCAGACCTTTCTGGATGCCGGAATCGAAGTCGCCACCCTCCTTGCGCCCCTGTGCGTAGAAGTCCAGCGCACCCTTCAGGTCTGCATCGGTGAGCGGCCGCCGGAAGGCACGCCGGGCGATGGTCGCAAAAATCGCGCGCGCACACGGCCCCTCCTGTGCGGCGCTGTGCGGATAGCAGGTAAAGATCTTGCGCCGACTGGGCGTCTCGCTCACGCCCTGCGCGACCGTTGGGCCTTTGATCTCGACATTCGCCAGGCGCGGCCCCGTTGAGTTGCCATTGACCGGCTGGCCCATTCCGGCCACCGGCACGAAGGCGTGCAGGATTTCGTTGCTTTCAGCGGCGCTGGTCTGCACGAAGGTAATGCCGATGCGATGCTCACCGGCGCGGATGTGGACGGGGACATTCTTGAACCGGTCATTGATCATGGTGAGACCGGCGGCCTGCTGCAGGTCCACCGCATCCAGGTCCTTCGGACCACCGAGCGTGTTTTCGAACACGCGCTTGCCATCCACCGTGATGATCAGCGTGTTCGGGTCCAATTCGCCCCACAGGTAGCCGGCGCCGACCAGCCCGTTGATGGTGAAGCGGTACTCGCCATCGGCCGGGAAGGTATGGCTGAACAGCATGCCACCGCGGGTACCCAACGGCAGCCCGTCTACATGCATGTACTGATATTCCTGGGGCTCAGGCGGCCCATTGAAGAAATTGTCCTGGGTGCGGGCGTGGGGGTTGCCGATGGCCGCCACCGTCACCTGCCGGGCAGCAGAGAAGTACTGGTCCAGGAAGGTCGGCGAGACCTTGAGCACTTCGGCGATATTGTCGAAGTTGCCGCTCTTGTCGTCACGCGGCAGCAGCGCATTCGGATCGACCGTGACGCCCAGCAGGTCCTGGATCGCATTGGCGTATTCATTGCGATTCAAGCGATGCAGCACCATGTGGCCCGGATTCGGATGCAGGGCAGCGTACTGATCGAGGAACTGTTCGGCGGCTTGCGCGAAGGCCGCGCGCGCGGCCCAGTCAGGCTGCGGCTTGCCGGGGGGCGGCATCAGCCCGCCACGCAATTTCATGATCGCCTCTTCCCAGATCTTCGCATCATCGCCGGCCGAAGCCGCGTTCATGGTGTCGAAGGCGACGCCACCGGCCCAATCTTCGGAGTTGTGGCACTTCATGCAGTAAGTTTGCAACATATGCCAATCGCCCTTGAATGCGGGCGCGTGCGCCGCGGCCAGGGGCGCCGCGGCTTGCGAGGTCGAGCCCAGCCACGCGACGCTCAGCGCGGCGAGGGTCGTTGTCAATCTAACGTGCATACCGACGGATCTCATTGACGTGATACCAGGCCCCGTCGTAGGCCATCTGCAAGAACGGTTCGGGATTGCCCCACTGAGCATCGAACTGGCTGGTCGGTTTCGAGTCCTGCAGCTGCTGCCAGGTTCCGCCCCTGAAATAGTTGGTGCCGATCTTGGCCAGCACTGCCGTGCACATGTCCAGTTGCGCCTGAACATCCGCCCGGGCCCGCGTGGCACCCAGGCCGGATACGATCCGGGTGCGGGCATCGGCTTTCGCAAGAATCGTCTTCAGCCCATCCATCATGCCGCCGAGCCACCCGCCGGTGCAGTAGTCGGGCAGGGGATAACTGCCACCGGTGACCACGCCACCGGCCACCAGGACGTTCTCGCGCGGAAAGAACACATAGATATCGCCATCGGTATGTGCCTGCGGCATGATCGTGTATTCGATATCCTGGCCGCCAAAGCTTTGCTTCTGCGGTCCGTAAAAGAATGTCTGCGTGGGCAGTGCGTACGCCGGCTGAGGGGGATAGATGCGGTGCTCCCATTTCGAATCGACCCGGGTGCCGAGCCACAGCCGGGTGTTCTCGTGCGCAATGATTTTCGCGCCGGCCTTGCCCAGGGCCGCGTTGCCACCGGTGTGATCCCAGTGCCAATGCGTATTCAACAGCAGCTGCACCTTGCGTGCGCCGGTCACTGCCGCGACATTCATCAGCAGCGCGGAGCTGTACTGGGCAAGTCCACTGTCCACCAGCAGCACACCGTCCGCGCTCGCCGCGGCGACCACATTGCCGCCCGCGCCCTGGAACAGGTGCAGGGAATCGGACAATGCCGTGTGTACGATTTTGGGACTGGCCGGGGCAGCGGCCGCCTTGGCCAGCACCGCGCGCGGCGCCATGGCGCTGGCGGCCAGGCCCGCGACGCCTGCGAGCGCACCGCCCAGCACCTGGCGACGCGAGGCCAAACGCGCCGCGACACCGCGCGATGAGTCGGTGACTGTCATGTTGCGAATTTTACGGGATTACCCTGGCCGCCGCACACCTAGCTATGTGAATTGCATGAAAAAAGCACTCCATCTGCACCTGGGCGTCATAGCTGTAACGAGCCTGATGATGCTTCCCGCGATCGGGCTGGCACAGCCTGCCGCCGCCGCCAAGGCGCGTGCCGGCAACGTCACCGATGAGCGCCTGCGCCACGCGCAGCAGGACCCCGGCAACTGGCTGACCCACGGGGGCAACTGGCAGGAGCTTCGCTATTCACGGCTCACGAATATCAACGTCGCCAACGTTGCAGCATTGAAGCCCGCGTGGTCGGCCGAATTCGACACCAGCCGCGGCCAGGAGGCGACGCCGATCGTCGTGGACGGCGTGATGTACGTGAGCACTTCGTGGAGCAAGGTATATGCGCTGGATGCCGCGACGGGCCGACAGCTGTGGTACTACGATCCGAAAGTTCCGGGGCCCACCGGCGCGCACGCGTGCTGCGATGTCGTCAATCGCGGCGTGGCCGTCTACGAGGGCAACGTCTACTTGGCAACGCTCGATGGCCGACTGATCGCGCTCAACGCGAGCACTGGCAAAGCGGTGTGGAGCGTGCGGATATTTGAGTACCCCAGCCGCCGCTACTCCAGCACCGGCGCACCGCGCGCGGCGCGCGGCAAGATTTTCATCGGCAACGCGGGCGCGGATTTCGGCGGGCGCGGGTTTGTCACCGCCTACGATGCGCGCACGGGCAGGCGCGTGTGGCGGTTCTATACGGTACCGGGTGATCCGGCGGGCAAGCCCGATGGCGCGGCCTCTGACGCCGTGCTGAAGTCGAAGGCCCTGAAGACCTGGTCGGGTGACTGGCTGAAGTACGGCGGTGGCGGCCAGGTGTGGAATGCCCTGGTCTATGACCCGGACTTCAACCAGATTTACATGGCTACCGGCAATGGTTTTCCCTGGAACCAGAACTACCGCTCCAATGGCGGCGGCGACAACCTGTTCATTTCCTCCATCATCGCCGTCGACGCCGACACCGGACAGTACCACTGGCACTACCAGGAGACTCCCGGTGACCGCTGGGATTACGACGCCGTGGCCGACATGACCCTGGTGGATCTGCCGTTGGCCGGAACTACCCGCAAAGTGCTGTTGCACGCGCCGAAGAACGGCTTCTTCTATGTCCTCGATCGCCAGACCGGCGAGCTGCTGTCGGCTGATGCGTATGTCCCGGGCATCAACTGGGCCACGGGCGTGGACCTGAAAACCGGACGGCCGAGGATCGTTGCGGCCGCCCTGTACAAGGATGCGCCGTGGCTGGGAATTCCCGGCGGCGGCGGTGCTCACAGCTGGCACCCGGTCGCGTTCAATCCCGACACCGGCCTCATCTACATTCCGGCCGCGGAAAGTTCCACCTTCTACTCACCCACCAAGGACTACAAGTACGACCATGGGCTGGAAGAAATTGGCGTTGACCTTGACGCGGCAACCCATGGCGCCCTCAGCACCCGCCCGCACATGCCGCCACGCAAGAATTATCTGCTGGCGTGGAACCCCGTCACGCGCAAGGCTGCGTTCTCGGTGCCGGGCTCGGGCGGCGGCGTGCTGACGACGGCGGGCAATCTGATCTTCCAAGGCCGGCCCCGCGAGGGCGTGCTGGGGAGGTTCGTCGCCCTGCGCGCTACCGACGGCAAGGAGTTATGGTCGTGGAATACCCCGGATGCCATGGCCGGCGGCCCGGTGACCTACCGGGTCAACGGCGAGCAATATGTCGCCGTGATTTCCGGCGCGTTGTCTTATTCCGCCACGACCACGCCGCGTGTCCGGCACAACGGTCGGATGCTGGCGTTCAAGCTCAATGGCAACGGCAGCTTCCCCGCCGATCCGGGCCCCGCCCCGCCCCCTAACCCCCCGACTCAAGTGGCCAGGCCTGAGCAGGTGGCTCGGGGAGAGACGGTATATGGCAAGCGCTGCGGACTGTGTCACGGCTTCGATGCGGTATCCGCAAACATCGTGCCGGATCTGCGCCGCTCGGCGTTCCTGACCAATCCCGAGGGCTGGCAGGCTGTGGTCATAGGCGGTGCGCTGGCCGACCGCGGCATGATCAGCTGGAAGGAATTTGTCACCCCGGCCCAGGCCGAAGCCGTGCGTGTTTTCGTGGGCGAACGGGCCCGAACCCTAAAGCTTGACCTTGAGCATAAGACGGTCCCACCCTGACGCCCTGTTGCGGACTCAAATGGTGACAAATCAAAGGATTCGGGCATTGACGGACAAGGTGTTTATACTCCTGCGTTGCGCCGGAGCGTGACAAACTGCGCAGCGCCGAGCAGTAGACCATCCAATCGGAGAGGGACATGAATGTAGCCCAAGTTACCGCAGAAATCATGAAGCGCGAGGGAAGCGACTACCTGCTCGCCTACCCCTTGAATCCCTTGACCGAGTCGTGCGCCGCCGCGGGTATCCGACCCATCATCGTGCGCCAGGAACGTATCGGCATTCACATGGCGGATGCGATCAGCCGCCTGAACTCCGGCGACAAGGTCGGGGTGTTCTGCCAGCAGTCCGGCCCCGGTGTCGAGAACTCCTTCGGCGCCGTGGCGCAAGCCTGGTCTGAATGTGTCCCCCTGGTCGTGATACCGGCCGGCTACTCGCGGCGCGAAGCATGGGTAAAGCCCGGCTTCAACGCGACACTGAATTATCAGCACATCACCAAATCGGCCGAGATGCTCACCACGACCGATCAGCTCGTGCCGGCCCTGCGACGGGCCTTCACCCAGGCGCGCAACGGTCGCCCCGGCCCGTGTCTCATTGAGATTCCCGGCGACATGTGGAACCAAGAGGTTCCCGGTACCATCGACTATTTACCTGTCAAGCGATACCGCTCGGCGCCTGACCCGGAAATGGTCGACAAGGTCGCCGCCGTGCTGATTGCGGCCCAGCGGCCACTGATTTATGTCGGCCAGGGCGTGCATTACGCCCGGGCCTGGGATGAACTGCTCAAGGTTGTCGAACTGCTCGAAGCACCCGTCACGACCAGCCTCGAGGGCAAGAGTGCCTTCCCGGAAAACCATCCGCTCTCGCTCGGCTCAGGCGGCGTCTCGATGCCGGAGGCCGTGCATCAGCATGTGCAGGATGCCGATGTGGTGTTCGGCATTGGTGCCAGCTTTACGGCGACCGGCTTCGGCATCCGCTTCCCGACCAAGAACAAGGTGTTCATCCACAACACCCTCGACCCGATGGACATCAACAAGAACATCCCGACGGAGTATCCGTTGCTTGGCGATTCGAAGTTGATGCTGACCATGCTGCATCAGGCCCTGCATGAGCGCCTGAAAGGCAAGCCGCGCGGCCTGACCCATGAAGTCAATCAGCGCATCAGGGCGCTGAATGATCCTTGGATGGCGAAGTGGCGTCCGTATCTGACGAGCGAGGACAAGCCGCTGTCCCCGTACCGCGTCATCGCCGATCTGATGTCCGTGGCCGATGTGCCCAATACCATCATCACCCACGATGCCGGCAGCCCGCGCGATGAGTTGTCGCCCTTCTGGAAGCCGACCACGCCGCACAGCTACATCGGCTGGGGCAAGACCACGCAACTGGGTTATGGCCTGGGGCTCGCGATGGGCGCCAAACTCGCCAAACCCGACAAGCTGTGCATCAACATGTGGGGCGATGCCGCGATCGGCATGACCGGCATGGACTTTGAAACGGCCGTGCGCAATCGCATTCCCATCCTCTCGATCCTGTTCAACAATTATTCGATGGCAATGGAACTGAAGCCCATGGCCGTTTCGACCGAGAAATATCACTCGACTGATATTTCCGGCAACTACGCGGATTGGGCCAAGGCCCTCGGCGGCCACAGCGAGCGGGTGACGGAGCCGGCCCAGGTGATCCATGCGCTGAAGACCGCCATCGCGGCGACCCAGGAAGGTCGGCCCGCCCTGCTCGAATTCATCACGACCAAGAACAAGATTTATTCGACATTCGAGGCCGGATACCAAAGTCCGAATAGAAAGGTCTGAAAATGACTGGGAAATTCATCATTCAGCCGCATTTTCGTTTGCAGGAGTGGGTGGCGGAGGAGAAGGGATATTTCCGTGACGAAGGGCTCGAGTACACCTTCCACGAGGAAGTCCAGAAGACGGCCGGACAGGTCCACGACAAAGGCGCCAAGGTGGGCGCCTATCAGTCGCTGGAATCCGGCCGCGCTTCGGATGTGAGCTGCGCCTGCCATTGGACCGTGAATGTTGCCGCCGCTGCCGGGCATGGCAAGCTGTATTCGGCTGCATACTCGGTGACACCCGCGGCGGTGTTCGTGCCGGCGGACTCCTCGATTCGCGAGCCACAGGATCTGGCCGGAGTGTCCATTTCCGTGGGCTACCAGTCTGGCAGCCATTACTCCAGCATCCAGGCGCTGGAGCAGTACATTGCGTCGGATCAGATCAAGCTCTCCTTCAATGACGGCATGCTGTTCAAGCGCATGGAACTGCTGCTGGATGGCAAGCTCGCCGCCGCCTCGCTGTTCAGCGGGCCGTACTATTTCGCCGAGCAGTTGGGCTTTCGCAAGATCATCGACACGACTTTCATGATCGCCACCATGATCACGGGAACGCCGGATCCTGAGGATCTGGCGAAGTTCTTCCGCGCCCTGCGCCGTGCCCAACGCGACATCGATCTGCGTCCGGACCTGTACACGCACTACTACAAGCGCGAATTTCCGGTGCGCTATCACGACCGGATGGACACGCGCCGCTGGGGTCCCGGCGAGCGGCTGGTGTTTGAACCGTATACCCAGGAAGCCTTTGACCAGTCTCGCGACTGGATCGCGGGCCATGGCATCTTTACACCCGACGCCCTCGGCTCGCGCAGCTACGGCGAAGCGATCATCGCCCCCACCTGAAAGCACCGGCCTGGGATAATGCCCAGGCCGGCGCTGCCGGCGCAATAATATGCGCTCAGCGCTCCCAATGGCCCCGCTGGTAGTGATAATGGCCGCGAACGGTCACCCAGGCGTCCGGCACCCAATGGTAGCCGCGCCGTTCGCGCACCCAGTAGCCGTCATGCCACACATGGGCATGCCCGTTCCAGCGCCAGTAGCCCGGGGCCCAAACGAACCCGCGACGCGGAGGCGGCGCGACAATGACCCGTGGTGCCGGAGGGGCAATATCAATATCGATGCCGATAGCTGCCTGAGCCGCCACGGGATGCAAGCCGGCCAATACCCCTACCGTCAAAGCCAGTGCCGCGGCGAGCGCGACGCGTCGGGCGGGAATGTGCGCAAGTGGAAGCAATCGTCCAGGTCGGGTCATTGCAGTCTCCTTTGACTGTGGGTGACTATCTGAAGGGAATAACGCACGAAGCGCTCCGAAGTTGAAATGACGGAGTCTTACGTTTTGTTAACGCGCGGGCAAGTGGCTGGCGCCGCCGCGCGGGAGGTTGTGATAAGGTCGCGCCGCATGACGCATCCGCCCCGACATCGACCCCGCGCAGCAAGCACTGCCCACCTGATTCTTTCCGCCCTCCTCGCCACCAGCGCCGCCGCACTGCTGTGCGCCCGTGTGGCTGTCGCGGCATCCAAACCCGCCGTGGAAGCGGCGCATGGCATGGTCGTCTCGGCACAGCATCTGGCCTCCGACGTGGGGGTGGAAATTCTCAAACGGGGCGGCAACGCCATCGATGCGGCGGTCGCCGTGGGCTATGCCGAGGCGGTCACGAATCCGTGCTGCGGCAATCTCGGCGGCGGCGGCTTCATGGTGATCCATCTTGCCACGCCCGCAACCAATATCTTCCTGAACTTCCGCGAGACCGCGCCGGCTGCGGCCACCGCCGACATGTATCTGGATACGAACGGCAATCCCGTACGCCGGGCGAGCATTGATGGCTATCGCGCCGCTGCCGTACCCGGGACCGTCCTCGGGTTGGAGACGGCCCTGAAGCGCTATGGCACCCTGACCCGCGCCCAGGTCATGGCACCCGCCATAAAACTGGCACGCGAGGGTTTCATACTCACTCGCGGTGACACCGACATCCTCGATGCGGGGGCGCGGCGGTTCCGCAATGATCCGCCGGCCGCACATGTGTTCCTGCACCCCGATGGTTCGGCCTACCAACCCGGAGAGCGACTGATGCAACCCGAACTTGCACGGACGCTGGAGGCGATCGCGCGCGGCGGCAGCGATGCGTTCTACAAGACCGGCGCGCGTTCCGGTAATGCGCAACTTCTGGCGCAGGCAATGCGCGATCACGGCGGCATCATCACCACCCAGGACCTTGCCAACTACACTGTCACGCAAGGCGCTCCGGTGTACTGCAACTACCGCGGCTATCAGATTGCCTCCGCTCCACCCCCCTCTTCGGGGGGCACGACGCTGTGCGAATTGCTGCAGATTCTCGAAGGCTATGATCTGAAAGGTATGGGCTTTCACTCGGCCGCGGCCGTGCATGTCATGACTGAGGCAATGCGTCACGCGTACGTGGATCGCAACTCACTGTTGGGGGATCCTGTGTTCGTCCATAACCCGGTGGAGAAGCTGCTCACCCCGCAGTATGCGGCGCTGATCCGCGCCCAGATCGATCCACTGCGCGCGGGGTCCTCCGCCATCATAAAGCCGGGAACCCCGCCCCACGAGAAGCCGCAGACCACCCATTACTCGGTCGCGGACGAGCACGGCAATGCCGTGTCCGTGACGTACACCATCAACGGCCTGTTCGGTGCCGCAGTCATGGCACCCGGCACCGGCTACCTGTTGAATGACGAGATGGACGACTTCACCGTCAAGCCCGGAGTGCCCAATCTCTTTGGCCTGGTGCAGGGCACCGCCAATGCGATTGCGCCCGGCAAACGACCGCTGTCCTCCATGTCACCCACACTGGTGCTCAAGAACGGTCGTGTGGTAATGGTCGTGGGCAGCCCGGGCGGCTCACGCATCATCACCATCACCCTGGAAGTGCTGCTAAACCTCATCGACTACGGCATGGAGCCGCAGGAGGCCGTCAACGCCACCCGCCTGCACCATCAGTGGCTGCCCGATGTGCTCTTCATGGAACCGCTTGCGCTGTCCGCCGACACCATGCAGGCACTGCAGGCCCAAGGCTATACGCTGGCCGAACAATCGCCCTGGGGAGCCGCCGAACTGATTGTCATCCCGCAAGTCAATTCCGCTCCCGTGCGTGCCTCTTCGGGCAATGACGCGGCGCTGGGCGGCCGCCTGCGCGTCGGGATGATGTATGGCGCCAGCGACGATCGCCGCGCGGCCGGATCGGCGGCTGGGTACTAGGCATCCCC
>DATDIL010000011.1:0-24626 GCA_036521075.1 Steroidobacteraceae bacterium
TCTCGGGCGCAACGCCCAGTGCGCTCAATTCTTCCAGCGGAATCCGCAGTCGTCCCTGGCGAGCCGCCCGTTCCAGGCCAACCAGCATGTCCAGTTCACACAGGGCCACTCCGATGGTCCGACCGAACTGTTGTGCGCGCGGTGCCGGCAGGTCCGTTGCCGCCCAGGTCGCGGCCAATTGCGGTACCGCACGCGCCCAGCGCTCGCAATAGCCGGCCAATTCCGAACGCGTTTCAAAGGTCGCGCCGGCCAGGTCCCAGCTCGCGACGTCGATCAGTCCGGAAATGTCGGCACCGGCGCCGTCCGTGGGACGTTGCGCCAGCAGCGCGCGAGTCAGCGGGTGCAAGGCATGGCCAGCACGCAGTCGCGCCGCTTCCTCGGCCCACCAGCCCATGCGCACATGCGCCACGCTGTGTTCCAGACCCGGCTTCAGGGAGGCTGAAATTTCCGACTCGATGCCAAACAAGGGTTTCAGGATCGCCCGCAGACGCCTGCCGGCATACAGCCATGCGAAGTAGCGCGGCGTGCCTTCCAGTCCCGGCGCCATCACTTGATGTCCTTCGGCAGGGCATCGATCTGCGCGGGCGCTTCGAGCGGAGCATCGGCACTGGCCCCCAGATCGCGCAGGCGCCGTGCCTGGGGAACCACCTGACGTTGCAGCGATCCGGCGGCCGCGTTGAAGGCTTCGACGGCGCCCCCCAGGCGCTGGCCAACTTTCACCAGATGCGCGAGGAAGTTCGCCAGCCGCGCGTGCAGTTCACCGCCCAGCTCCTGAATCTGTTGCGCATTGAGTGCGACCTGGTTCTGTCGCCAGCAAAAGGCCACGCACTTGAGCACGGCCATGAGCGTGGAGGGCGTTGCCAGCACGACACTGTCCGCGAGCGCCTGTTCGATGAGCTGGGGCTGTACCGCGAGTGCGGCCGACAAAAACTGGTCGCCGGGGATGAACAGGATTACGAATTCCGGCGCCCGCGCAAACTGCGACCAGTAGGCCTTGGCCGACAGTTCGCGGATGCGCGCCGACACCTGCTGTGCATGACGTTGCAGATGCTGGCGCTGGCTGGCTTCATCCGGTGCCTCGAGCGCGGCAAGATAAGCCTCCAACGGTGCCTTGGCATCGATCACCAGCTCGCGCGCGTCAGGCAGATGCACGATCAGATCCGGGCGTGACACCCCGCTGTTGCCGCTGACCTGGACCTGCTCGGTGAAGTCGCATTGCTCGAGCATGCCGGCGAGTTCGACGACCCGCCGCAGAGTCAGTTCGCCCCAACGCCCTCGGACTTCCGGACGGCGCAGGGCCGTCACGAGGTTGCGGGTCTCCTGCGCCAGGCCAGCCTGGCCACGCGCCAGCAGCTCGATCTGGCCGCGCAGGGTAGCTTGCGTTTCGCGGTGTTCGATATCGAGCCGCTGCGCCTGGGTGCGGGTGGCTTCCAGCGCCGCCTGCAGGGGCGACACCAGTTGCGACAACTGCTCTTCGCGGCGCCGGCCGGCCAGCAGCTGGGCGGCCAGGTAGCCTAAGGCAACCCCGACCAGCAACGCCGCGCCGATCAGGCTCAATTGCAATGCGCAGATCATGTGGCTTTTTTTGGGCGGCTTGCTAGTCTGCGAAGACGCCAGACAGATCGCATCAATAATTTGGCAAAGGTTAGCATGAAAGCAATTTGGAACAATGTCGTGATCGCGGACAGCGATGACACCGTGGTCGTGGAAGGCAACCACTACTTTCCGCGCGGCGCCCTCAAGCAGGAATATCTGCAGCCGAGCACGACCACGTCGGTGTGCCCGTGGAAGGGCACGGCCAGTTACTACTCGCTGCAGGTTGATGGCACCGTCAACCCGGATGCCGTGTGGTACTACCCGCAGCCCAGTGCTGCCGCGGCAGCGATTCGCGACCGCGTGGCCTTCTGGAAGGGCGTGAAAGTCACACCTTGATTCCTCTGCGACACTTGCGATGACTGCTGCGGAACACTTCGACGCGCTCATCGTCGGTGCCGGGCAGGCCGGGCCGCCACTGGCGCAGCGCTTGACGGCCGCCGGTCAGAAGGTCTGCCTGATTGAGCGCAAGCTCTTTGGGGGCACGTGCGTCAACACCGGGTGTATGCCCACCAAGACGCTGGTGGCCAGCGCCTACGCGGCGCAGCTCGCGCGGCGTGCCGCGCAATATGGTGTCGACGTCGGCGGGGTCGTGCGCATCGACATGGGCAAGGTTCGGCAGCGGGCCGCGACGGTGACGCTGAATGCCCGCCACGGCGTCGAGCAGTGGCTGCAGCAGATGCCCAACTGCACCGTGGTGCGCGGCCAGGCCAGTTTCCAAAGCGCGACCCAGTTGCGCGTGGGCGAGCGGCTGTTCAGTGCGCCGCGGATCTTCATCAACGTGGGCGCGCGCGCCATCGTGCCGGACATTCCCGGAATTTCCGCCGTGCCCTACCTGATCAACAGCACGATCGTGGAGCTTGAGCGAATTCCGCAACATCTGATCATTCTGGGTGGCAGCTACATCGGCCTTGAGTTTGCGCAGATGTATCGGCGTTTCGGCAGCGCCGTCACCGTGGTGGAGCGCGCGCCGGTGATCGCAGCGCGTGAGGATCCGGATGTCTCGCAGGCGATCCGCGAAATTCTCGAAGCCGAAGGCGTCCGGTTTCACACCGATTCGGCAGCGACGGCGGTGTCATGCCAGGCCGATGGCGCTATCACGGTGCGGCTGCGCACCGCTGGAATCGAATCCGCGCTTTCCGGTTCTGATCTGCTGCTCGCGACCGGGCGCCGCCCCAACACCGATGACCTGGGTCTTGCGGCTGCGGGAGTTCACTGCAGCGCCGCGGGCCACATCACGGTGGATGATGCCCTGAGCACCAACGTGGCGGGCATCTGGGCATTGGGCGAATGCAATGGCCGCGGCGCCTTCACGCACACGGCCTACAACGACTTCGAGATCGTGGCGGCGAACCTGCTGGAGGGAGCCAATCACAGGGTGAGCGCGCGCATTCCGGCCTATGCGCTGTACATCGATCCGCCGCTGGGACGGGTCGGCATGACGCAAACCGAGGCGCAGCGCAGCGGCCGGCCGCTGCTGATCAATACCCGGCCGATGAGCAGGGTCGGACGCGCCGTCGAAAAGAATGAAACCCTGGGCTTCATGAAGGTCATCGTCGATGCGCACACCAAGCGTATCCTGGGCGCGGCCATTCTCGGTGTGAACGGCGATGAGGCGATCCACGGCGTTCTTGACTTGATGAACGCCGACCAGCCATACACGACCCTGCAATGGGCGGTGCCGATTCACCCGACCGTGTCGGAGTTGCTGCCGACGCTCATCAACGGCCTGCACCCGCTGTGAAGTGCACCAGATAGTTCACGCTTGCGTCACGGCTGAGGCGCGCCTGGGAGCTGAACGGATCAAACGCCAGTCCGCGCACGTCCTGAAGCCGCAGGCCCGCGGCGCGTCCCCAGTGAGCCAGTTCGGAGGGGCGCACCAGCCGTTCGTACTCGTGTGTGCCGCGGGGCACCAGGCGAAACAGGTACTCGGCTGCGATGATCGCCTGGACAAAAGCCTTCGGGGTGCGGTTCAAGGTGGAAAGGAACGCCGCGCCGCCGGGCCGCAGCAGGGTCGCGATGCTGCGCACGACACTGGCCGGATCGGGTACGTGCTCGACCATCTCCATGCAGGTCACGACATCGAATGATCCGGGTTCGGCCGCCGCCAGGATCTCGGCCGGCAGCAATTTATAGTCGATACAGATGCCACGTTCGGCCGCGTGCAGGCGCGCGCTGTCGAGCATGGACGGGGCGAGGTCGATGCCCGTGACCTGCGCGCCCAGCTGCTGGAGGGCTTCGCACAGCAGGCCGCCCCCGCAGCCGATATCGAGCACCCGGGCACCATCGAGCCGGCAACGCTCGGCCACGTAGCCCACGCGCACCGGATTGATCAGATGCAGGGGCCGGAACTCCCCGTCGGGGTCCCAGAATCGATGGGCAATGGCATCAAATTTGCCGATTTCCGCGCCGTCTGCGTTGCCTGTGGGACCCGGTTCGCCGCCCGGTGCGCTCATGATTGCAGGCTCCTGTCCAAATGGGGTGAAGGCGGGCACATTATGCTAAAATTTCGACTTTGTGCCGGCCCAAAAGCTAATCGACTAAATGACAGAATTCGCTCGCGAAATCCTCCCCGTCAATCTCGAAGATGAGATGCGGCAGTCGTATCTTGACTATGCCATGAGCGTGATCGTGGGTCGCGCGCTGCCTGATGTGCGCGATGGCCTGAAGCCCGTGCACCGCCGCGTGCTGTACGCCATGCGGGTGCTCGGCAATGACTACAACAAGCCTTACAAGAAGTCGGCCCGTATCGTTGGCGATGTGATCGGCAAGTATCACCCCCACGGCGACAGCGCCGTGTACGACACGATGGTGCGCATGGCCCAGCCGTTCTCGATGCGTTACATGCTCATCGACGGCCAGGGCAATTTCGGTTCGGTGGACGGGGATGCCCCCGCGGCGATGCGCTATACGGAAGTGCGCATGTCGCGCATCGCGCACGAACTGCTCGCCGACATCGACAAGGAAACGGTCGATTTCACACCGAATTACGATGAGTCGGAGAGCGAGCCGGCGGTGCTGCCGACGCGCGTGCCAAATCTGCTCGTCAATGGACAGACCGGTATCGCGGTGGGCATGGCCACGAACATACCGCCCCATAACCTCACCGAGGTCATCAATGCGCTGATCGCTTTGCTTGCGGAGCCGCAGCTGACGCTGGCCGCGTTGATGCAGCATATTCCGGGACCGGATTTTCCGACCGCCGGCATCATCAACGGCGCCCAGGAAATCGCCACCGCCTACCGCACCGGCCGCGGCCGCCTGTCGATCCGCGCCAGGACGAGTGTGGAGGACATCGACGGCAAGGGCCGTCAGGCCATCATCGTCACCGAGCTGCCGTACCAGGTGAACAAGGCACGCCTGCTCGAACGCATTGCGGACCTGGTGCGCGCCAAGGAAATCGACGGTATCTCGGAGCTTCGCGATGAGTCCGACAAGGACGGCATGCGCGTGGTCATCGAGCTGAAGCGCGGCGAGGTCGCCGAGATTGTGCTGAACAATCTGTATGCGCAAACGCCGATGGAGACGGTATTCGGCATCAACATGGTGGCCTTGCAGGACGGTCAGCCGAAGCTGCTGTCGCTGAAGGAGATGCTCGATGCCTTCATCCGGCACCGGCGTGAAGTTGTCACGCGCCGAACAATATTTGATCTGGCCAAGGCGCGCGATCGCGCCCATGTGCTGGAAGGCCTCGCGGTCGCCCTTGCCAATATCGAGGATGTCATCGCGCTGATTCGGGCCGCGGCCTCACCGGCTGAAGCGAAGACGGGGCTGTTGTCGCGCGCGTGGTCGGGCGGAGTCGTGCCGGAATTGCTGGTGCGCGCGGGCGCGCTGTCCACGAGGCCGGCCAACCTCGCGCCGGAGCTGGGCATGGCGGCGAACGGCTACCGGCTCTCCGACGTGCAGGCCCAGGCCATCCTCGACATGCGCCTGCACCGCCTCACGGGGCTCGAGCAGGATAAGATCATCGATGAATACAAGGGACTGTTGGTGGCGATCCAGAATCTCACCGATATTCTGACCCGACCCGAGCGGCTCACGCAGGTGGTTCGCGAGGAGTTGCTGGAAATGCGCGAGGCCTATGGCGATGCGCGTCGCACCGAGATCAATCGCGATCACCTGGACCTGACCACCGAGGATCTGATCGAGCCTCAGGATGTGGTGGTCACGCTTTCACATGCCGGCTATGCCAAGTCCCAGCCGGTGACCGAGTACCAGACTCAGCGCCGCGGCGGGCGCGGTCGCTCGGCCACCTCGGTCAAGGACGAAGACTTCGTGGAGAAATTATTCGTGGCGAACACTCATGACACCGTCCTGTGCTTCTCCAATCGGGGCAAGGTCTATTGGCTCAAGGTCTACAAACTGCCCCAGGCGGGACACAACGCCCGTGGCAAACCGATGGTGAACCTGCTGCCGCTGGAGGAGGGCGAGAAAATCAACGCCGTCCTGCCCGTACAACAATACGATGAACAGCATTTCGTGTTCATGGCGACCAGTCAGGGCACGGTCAAGAAGACACCGCTCACCGCGTTTTCACGCCCGCGTACCAGCGGCATCATTGCCGTTGATCTGCGTGACAACGATCGTCTGGTCGGTGTCGCGCTCACCGATGGTCAGCGCGAAGTCATCCTGTGTACCAGCGGTGGCAAGGCCATTCGCTTCCACGAAGATGAGGTGCGCCCCATGGGTCGCGATGCCTCGGGCGTGCGCGGCGTGAAGCTGGATCCCGGACAGGAACTGATTGCCCTCATCGTCTGTGGCGAAGGCAACGTCCTGACGGCCTCGGAAAACGGCTACGGCAAGCTCACGCCGCTGGATGACTTCCCGAAACACGGTCGCGGCGGGCAGGGTGTGATCGCGCTGCAGACCTCGGACCGCAACGGGGCGTTGGTGGCCGCCTTGCAGGTCACCGCTGGGCAGGAAATCATGCTGATCAGCTCGACGGGGACGCTGGTGCGCACGCCGGTCGATGAGATCTCGGTGCTGGGCCGCAATACCCAAGGCGTGCGGTTGATCCGCCTGGCAGACGGTGAGCGACTCACGGGCATCGAGCGCATCGAGAGCCTCGAGCCCGAAGGCGACGCGGAGGGTGCTGACCCGGAGCCGGTGCCACCCGCAACGCCGTAGCGCTCGCGCCTTACCTTTGAGTGATTAAGGATAAGCGCCTGCCGAAAAGTTCTAACCGGCGTGGGTCGTGCTTGGTACCATCCTGAGCATCCCTCCAGTGTTTCAACCAGAAGGCTTTTGTGCGCGTATTCAATTTTGCCGCGGGGCCGGCCACACTGCCCCTGGAAGTTCTCGAGCGGGCCCAGTCTGAATTGACCGATTGGCAAGGCAGCGGCATGTCGGTGATGGAGGTCTCCCACCGCAGCAAGGCCTTCAAGGCCGTCGCGGCGGAACTGGAGTCCGCGCTGCGCGCACTGCTGGCGGTCCCCGACGGCTACAAGGTGATCTTTCTGCAAGGCGGGGCGACGGCGCAGTTCGCCGGGATTCCACTCAACCTGACCGCCGCTGACGCTACTGCCGATTACCTCAACACCGGCGCCTGGTCGAAGAAGGCGATCGGCGAGGCCAAGCGCTACTGCAAGGTCAATGTCGCGGCGGACGAGTCCGCATCCGGTTACAACACGGTACCGGCGCCCGGTTCGCTCACGCTCAGCGCGGGCGCGGCCTATGTTCATTACACGCCGAACGAGACCATCGGCGGCGTCGAGTTCGGCTACGTGCCGCAGGTGGGCGCCACGCCGCTGGTGGCGGACTTCTCCTCGACCTTCCTGTCGCGACCGATCGATGTCAGCCGCTTCTCGCTGATCTACGCCGGCGCACAGAAGAATGTCGGCCCGGCGGGGCTGTGCATTGTCATCGTGCGCGAGGAACTCATCGGCAAGGCGCGCGCCGGGACACCGCTGGTGCTGGACTACAAGGTCATGGCCGATGACGGCTCCATGCCCAACACGCCGCCGACTTTCGCGTGGTACATCGCGGGGCTGGTGCTGAAATGGATCCAGGGCAAGGGCGGCCTTGGGGCAATGGAAAAACTGAATCGTGCGAAAGCCGAGGCGCTGTATGCGGCGATTGACAGTTCGGGCTTCTATCGCAACCCGGTGGCGAAGGATTGCCGCTCATGGATGAACGTTCCGTTCACCCTGGCGCGCCCCGAGCTGGACAAGGCCTTTCTGGCGCAGGCGCAGGCGGCGGGCCTCACCAACCTCGAAGGTCACCGCTCGGTCGGCGGCATGCGGGCGAGCATCTACAACGCCATGCCGCTCGCCGGAGTGCAGGCGCTCATCAGTTTCATGCAGGAGTTCCAGCGTCGCAATGGTTGACATATATCGAATTCTCACGCTCAACAATATTTCGGCGCGCGGCCTGGAGCGCTTGCCCGCCGCACGCTTCGCCGTGGCCGCGGATCTGGAGCAGCCCGATGGCATCCTCGTGCGCTCTGCCGACATGCACAAGATGGCGATTCCGGCCTCGGTGCTGGCCATCGGCCGCGCCGGTGCCGGGACCAACAACATTCCGGTGGCCGAACTGAGCAAGCGCGGCATCCCGGTATTCAATGCACCGGGCGCCAACGCCAACGCGGTCAAGGAGTTGGTGCTGGCGGGGCTGTTTCTGGCGGCACGCAATATCTGCCAGGCCTGGTCCTTCGCTCGCTCACTGAGCGGCGATGATCACGCCATTGATGAGGCGGTGGAGAAGGGCAAGAAGAAATTCGTCGGCTTCGAGCTGCCGGGCAGAACCCTGGGTGTCATCGGCCTCGGCGCCATCGGCGTCGAAGTCGCCAATTCGGCCGAGGCGCTCGGGATGAAAGTGCTCGGGTATGATCCGCAGATTACGGTGCATCGTGCCTGGCAGCTGTCCTCGGGCGTCGAGCAGGCGCTGTCGCTGGATGACCTGTTTGCGCGCGCGGATGCGATCTCGGTGCACGTGCCGCTGAACAGCGATACGCGTGGCCTCGTCAGCGCGGCGCGGCTGAACCTGATGCGCAAGGGCGGGGTCATCCTGAATTTCGCGCGCGCGCCGATCGTGGATGATGCCGCCATCATCGCTTCGCTCAGTGCCGGTCATCTGGGCGCGTATGTGTGCGATTTTCCGAACAACGCCCTCAAGGATCATGCCAAGGTAGTCACCTTGCCGCATCTGGGCGCCTCCACCGGTGAGGCGGAGGAGAACTGCGCGGTCATGGTGGCCAACACCCTGCGCGAGTACCTCGAGAACGGCAATATCCGCAATTGCGTCAATTTTCCCGAGGCCGTGCTGCCGCGCGTGCCCGGCGTGACGCGCCTGGCGGTCGCCAATCGCAACGTGCCGAACATGGTCGGCCAGATTTCCACCTGCCTGGCGGCGGCCGGCCTGAATATCGCGGACCTGTTGAACAAGTCCCGCGGCGAGTACGCCTATACGCTCATCGACATCGATTCGGCCGTTCCGGAAATGCTCCTGGGGCAAATTCGCGGCATTGAGGGGGTACTGGCGGCCCGGATTCTGTAAAGTTAGCGAATGAGCAAGCCTGAAATCACGGATCTGGGCGCCGTCCGCGCCCAGATTGACGCCATCGATGAGCAGTTGCACCGGCTGCTGAACGATCGCGCACGGCTCGCCCAGCAGGTGGGGATCTCCAAGACCTCGTCAGGCTCCATGGTCGATTTCTATCGGCCGGAGCGCGAAGCGCAGGTATTGCGCATGGTCAAGGAGCGCAACCAGGGGCCGTTGCGCACCGAGGATCTGCTGCGCCTGTTCCGGGAAATCATGTCCGCGTGCCTGGCGCAGCAGGAACCCCTGAAAGTCGCATTTCTGGGGCCCGAGGGCACCTTCACCCAAACCGCTGTGCTCACCCATTTCGGTCACGCGGTGCGGGCGCTGCCGTTGCCTTCGGTCGATGAGGTGTTTCACGAAGTCGAATCCGGCTCGGTGGATTTTGGCGTCGTCGCCATCGAGAACTCCACCGAGGGCATGGTCATCAACACCCTGGATCGGTTCTTGAATTCCTCAGCGCGGATCTGCGGAGAGATCGAACTGCGTATCCACCACTTCCTGATGGGTCGCATGCAGTCGCTGGAAGGGATCAAGCGCATCTGCTCGCACCAGCAGGCCCTCGCGCAATGCCGCTTGTGGCTGGATGAGAATCTGCCGGGTGTCGAGCGGGTCCCCGTCACCAGCAATGCCGAAGGCGCGCGCCGTGCGCGCGATGAGCAGGGTACGGCGGCCATTGCCGGTGTGACGGCCGCGGAAGTATATGGCCTCACGGTGCTCGCCCCGCAAATCGAGGATCGCCCCGACAATACGACGCGGTTCTTTGTGCTGGGGCGCAAGATCTTCACCCCCAGTGGCCAGGATCGCACGACGCTGATCGCCTCCGTTGGCGATACCAAGACTTCCGGTGCGCTGCTGAAGCTGCTCGAGCCATTCGCGTCGCACCAGATCAGCATGACGCGCATTGAGTCGCGGCCCTCGCAGAAGCGCAAATGGGACTATGTGTTCTTCATCGATATCGAAGGACACGTCGAGGACGCGCCGGTCGCGGCCGCCTTGGCGGACCTGCACAAACGTGCTTCGCTGCTGCGGGTGCTGGGCTCATATCCGCGTGCCGTCACCGCCGGTTAGGTCGGGCATCCTTGAGCGCCGTGAAGGAATACCAGGTCGAACCGGCCACCCAGGTCCAAGGTGCGGTAACCGTTCCCGGTGACAAGTCGATATCGCATCGCTCGCTGATGCTCGGCGGCATCGCCACCGGGCAGACGCGCATTTGCGGATTTCTCGCCAGCGAGGACTGCCTGGCAACCTTGAGCGCGCTGTCCGCGCTGGGGGTGCGCATCGAGCGTCCCCAACCCACCGAGGTGATTGTGCACGGCGTGGGCGCCGAGGGGCTGCACGGCGCCGCGCAGCCGTTGGACATGGGCAATGCGGGCACGGCGATGCGTCTGTCGATGGGGCTGCTGGCGGGCAGGCCGTTTGCGTCGACCCTGATCGGGGACTCCTCGCTGATGCGCCGGCCCATGGAGCGCGTCGCCGCGCCCCTGCGGCTGATGGGGGCCGAAATCACGACCCAGGCGGGACTGCCGCCGGTGCGGCTGCACGGGGGTCGGATTTTGCATGCCATCGACTATGCGATGCCGATGGCCAGCGCCCAGGTGAAGTCCGCCATCCTGCTGGCCGGCCTGTGCGCGAACGGCACCACCCGGGTCACGGAGCCGGCGCCGACGCGCGATCACACCGAACGCATGCTGCAGGCCTTTGGCGTGCGGGTGGGGCGTGACGGCGCCTCGGTCAGTCTCACCGGCGGCCAGCCGCTCATCGGCACGAACATTGATGTCCCCGCGGATTTCTCCTCGGCCGCATTTTTCCTGGTGGCGGGCTGTCTGGCTGCGACGCGGGGCCTGCGCCTGCGCAATGTGGGCGTCAATCCGACCCGTACGGGCCTGCTGCAGATGCTGCAGCTGATGGGCGCACGGATCACGGTGCATGCGCGCGGTGCCGGGGTCGGCGAGCCTGTCGCGGACCTCGAAGTGCAGGCCAGTCACCTGCGCGGCATCGAAGTCCCCGCAAGCCTCGTGCCCCTCGCGATCGATGAGTTCCCCGTGTTCTTTATCGCCGCGGCCTGCGCCGAGGGCGAGACGGTCGTGCGCGGCGCGGAAGAACTGCGGGTCAAGGAGAGCGATCGGCTGGCGGTCATGGCGCAGGGTCTGAAGAGCTTGGGGGTTGCGCATACGCTGCTGCCGGATGGCATTCGGATTCGCGGCGGCCAAGGTTTCGGCGGTGGCACCGTCGACAGTCATGGCGATCACCGCATCGCCATGTCATTCGCCATCGCCAGCCTGAAGGCCACCGCACCGATCCGGATCCTGGATGTGGCCAATGTTGCCACCTCGTTTCCCGGGTTCGTGGAATTGGCCCAGGGTATTGGCATCCGCATCAGCGCCCCCTAGCCTTGTAGAGATGGTCACCGTCGTCACCATCGATGGGCCCACCAGTTCCGGCAAGGGCACGATCAGCCGCATGGTGGCGCGACGGCTTCACTGGCATCTGCTCGACAGTGGGGCGCTGTACCGCCTGGTTGCCCTGGTCGGGAATCAGCTTGGGCTTGAACCTGACAATATCCAGGGGCATGCCGCGGCTGCGTTGGCGCTGGATGTCACTTTCGGGGCGGTTCAGGATCACGAACAGATATGGCTGGCCGGAAAAGATGTGACTTCCGAGATTCGCACGGCCGAGGCCGGCGTGGGTGCCTCCCGGGTGGCCGCGTGGCCTGCCGTCCGTGACGCTTTGTTGGAGCGCCAGCGACGCTTCGCCCGCGAGCCCGGCCTGGTCGCCGACGGGCGGGATATGGGGACGGTGGTCTTCCCCGCGGCCCCCCTCAAGGTGTTCCTGACGGCAAGTGCCGATGAGCGGGCCCGAAGGCGCCATAAGCAGTTGAAAGACAAGGGGTCCGGTGTTAGCCTTGCCGCCCTTTCGCGCGAGATAGCCGAACGGGACCTCAAGGATTCGACGCGCGCCGTCGCGCCCCTGAGGCCCGCCCCCGACGCGCACGTGATCGATTCCACGCACCTGAATATTCAGGACGTGGTCGAACGGGTGCTGGCGCTGGGACGCAGCCGCTCGCTGTGGCCGTAACAGGCCGCGCTCGCGCGTCACGGGAACAGGATGTACGAGGCCGTGGAAAAGCCTCGCGCAGTGTATTAACCACAATTCCAGCATGGGCTGACCCACTGCCCGTGCAAGTAGTAGGTATGACAGAAAGTTTCGCTGAGCTTTTCGAAAGTAGTCTCGCCAACCAACGCATCCGTCCCGGGATGATCCTTCAAGGGTTGGTAGTCGATGTCACAGACGACATCGTCATCGTCAACGTCGGACTGAAGTCCGAAGCCGTCATCCCCGTCGAGCAGTTCAAGAACGAGCGCGGTGAGCTCGAGGTCAAGACGGGCGACATGGTCGAGGTCGCGCTGGATTCCGTCGAGGATGGCAATGGCGAGACCCGTCTGTCTCGCGAGAAGGCCAAGCGTGCCCGCACCTGGACGCGCCTGGAGACTGCCTTCAACAATTCCGAAATCGTAACCGGTGTGATCACCGGCCGCGTCAAGGGTGGTTTTACCGTCGAAATCGAAAATGTCCGTGCGTTTCTGCCGGGCTCGCTCGTCGACGTGCGCCCGGTGCGTGACACCTCGTACCTCGAAGGCAAGCCGCTCGAGTTCAAAGTCATCAAACTGGACCAGAAGCGCAATAACGTCGTGGTGTCGCGCCGTGCGGTGGTCGAGCAGGAGTTCTCCGCGGAGCGCAGCGCGCTCATGGACAACCTGCAGGAAGGCGCCGTGGTGAAAGGCTCGGTCAAGAATCTCACCGACTACGGTGCGTTCGTTGACCTGGGCGGCATCGATGGCCTGCTGCACATCACCGATATGGCGTGGAAACGCGTCAAGCATCCGTCGGAAGTCGTCAAGGTCGGCGATGAGATCGAAGTGCGCATCCTGAAGTTCGATCGCGAGCGTTCGCGCGTCTCACTGGGCCTGAAGCAGCTCGGCGCGGATCCGTGGGAGAACATCGCGCGGCGCTATCCGCCCAACACGCGCGTGTTCGGCAAGGTCACCAACATCGCCGACTATGGCGCATTTGTGGAGATCGAGGACGGCGTCGAGGGCCTGGTCCACGTATCCGAAATGGACTGGACCAACAAGAACGTCAACCCGGCCAAGGTCGTGCACACCGGCCAGGAAGTCGAGGTCATGGTGCTGGATGTGGACGAGGAGCGGCGCCGCATTTCCTTGGGCTTGAAGCAGTGCCAGGCCAATCCGTGGAAGGAGTTCGCGGAGAACTTCAACCGCGGTGATCGCGTCAGCGGCCAGATCAAGTCCATCACGGACTTCGGTATCTTCATCGGCCTGTCGGGCAACATCGACGGCCTGGTGCATCTGTCGGATATCTCCTGGGACATGCCCGGGGAAGAGGCCGTGCGCAACTACCAGAAGGCGCAGCAGGTGGAGGCCATGGTGCTGGCCATCGATCCGGATCGCGAGCGCATTTCGCTTGGCATCAAGCAGCTGGCGAAGGATCCCTTCTCGGCCTATATCGCCGAGTTCCCCAAGGGCACGATCGTGCGCGGCACCGTCAAGGAAGTGGATGCGCGTGGCGCGATCATCGACTTGGGAAATGGCGTGGAAGGCCAATTGCGTGGCTCGGATCTGGCTCGTGATCGCGTTGAGGACGCGCGCACGGTGCTGAAGGTCGGCCAGGAAATCGACGCCAAGTTCACCGGCGTGGATCGCAAGACGCGCACCATTTCGCTGTCGATCAAGGCGAAGGAAATGCACGAAGAGGCAGAAGCGGTGCAGAGCTACCGCTCGGAGCAGTCATCGACCACGGGCACGAGCCTGGGCGACCTGCTGAAGGAACAGATCGGCGATCGCAGCTGACTTCGAATCAGCACTGATACGGACACCCGTCAAACGGTGTCCGTACTTCGTGACAGCGTGTGAAATTTCAGCAAGGCAACTCATGACCAAATCGGAACTGATTGAAGTCATCACGGCGAAGCAGAAGCATCTGCCCGCCAAGGACGTTGAGCTGGCGCTGAAGCAGATCCTCGAGATCATGAGCGATGCCCTGTCGCAGGGTGAACGCATCGAGATCCGGGGATTCGGCAGCTTCTCGCTGCACTTCCGGCCGCCGCGGCAGGGGCGCAATCCCAAGACCGGGGAGGCCGTCGCGCTCTCCGGCAAGTACGTACCCCATTTCAAGCCCGGCAAGGACCTGCGCGAACGGGTCAATGACGGCGCGGATCAGCCCATCCGGGACTGATTTTCGAGGATTACGCATGACATCACAGCCGGTTATTCGGACTGCGGTATTCCCGGTCGCGGGACGAGGCACCCGATTTCTACCCGCCACCAAGGCCAGTCCCAAGGAAATGTTGCCGGTGGTGGACAAACCCCTGATCCAGTACGCGGTGGAGGAGGCGCTGCTGGCCGGTGCGCGCAAGCTGGTGTTCATCACTGGCGCCTCGAAGCGGGCCATCGAAGACCACTTCGATTCCGACGAGGAACTCGAGCATCTGCTGGAAGCGCAGGGCAAGAGCGATCTGCTGAATCAGATCCGCAGCGTGCTGCCCTCGTACGCCACCTGCATCTACATTCGCCAGGCCGCCCCGCTGGGGCTGGGCCATGCGGTCCTGTGCGCGCAGCCGGCCGTGGGATCGGAGCCCTTCTTTGTTCATCTGGCGGATGATCTGATCCGAGGTAACCCGACCAGCTGCCTGGAGCAGATGGCCGAAGTGTATGCGGCCAAGCGTGCCAGCGTGCTCGGCGTCGAACTGGTGCCGCACCGCGACACCGAAAAGTACGGCATCGTGGAGATCGAGGCTGACAAATCAAGCACGGGCCGGGTGCGCAGCATTGTCGAGAAGCCCAAGCCCAGCGAAGCGCCGTCGAACCTGGCGGTGGTAGGACGGTATGTGCTGACGGCCTCCATTTTCGAGCACCTGGCGCGCATTGGTCGTGGCGCGGGTGGTGAGATTCAGCTAACCGATGGCATTGCCGCGCTGATGGGCGAGGAGGCGGTATACGCCTATCGCTTCACCGGCAAGCGCTACGATTGCGGCAGCAAGCTCGGCTACCTGCAGGCCACGGTCGAATATGCACTGGGTCATCCTTCACTCGGAGCGGATTTCCGCAAGTACCTGATTGGCATCTCCAAGTCGGTGGCCGCGCCGAAGAAGCGCCCAGTCGCCGCCAAGGTTGCCAAAAAGAGGGCGCGTTAGGAGAAAGTCGGGCACTGCATTTGCATGCCATTGGGGGTATTGTTTTCGGTCTAACCGAGGAGGAGAACCCTCATGGCCAACCGCCGTATCCCAGACTCCCAGCGGCCCACCCATCCGGCGCTGCCGGCCGCCGCGCCGCTTGATGCAAAACCTGCTACGCCCCCCCCGGTCGCGGCGGTAAAAAAAGCCACGAAGAAACCCCGCGCTGCCGCGCGCCACAAGCAGGCGGTGATTTCCGCGACGGTGGCGGCGACAGTGTCCGCCGACGAACGCCGCGGCATGATTGCAAAGGCGGCCTACCTGCGTGGCGAGCGTCGAGGCTTCGCCCCCGGCGGTGAAGCGGACGACTGGATGGCGGCCGAGCAGGAGATCGACGCGCTGTTGAGCGGCGGCTCCGGCGCTCCCCAGTAAGGCTCATGCTCTAACTTAACCGGAACTTGTAGCCGCGCTGGGCGGCTACGGGAGAATATTGCTAAACTGGTTTGGTGTGATATAACACCATCACAAGAGCTACCGGGCCTACTTGTTTAGGATTCGACTGGCAGCGCCCAGGCTTTCGATGCTGACAAATGCAACTACAATGCCGCGGGCGGGGTCTCACGCGCACGGTATTTGGGCCGAATATCAATCGAACAGCCCGCAACGGGCAAGAGGGGAGTCTCCATGGCTGCTGTAGTTTCGTTGCAGAATGTTGTGAAGAGCTATACACGCGGGCGGCAGCGTGTGGAAGTGTTGCACTCGCTGAACCTCGAGGTGCAAAGCGGAGAATTCCTGGGTCTCATGGGTCCCTCGGGCTCCGGCAAGACCACGCTGCTCAATCTGATCGGTGGACTCGACAAGCCCGACGAGGGGCAGATCACCGTGGCCGGCGAGCGCCTGGACCAGCTCTCCGGGTCGCAGATGGCCGCCTGGCGTGCCCGCCATGTGGGCTTCGTCTTCCAGTTCTACAACCTGCTGCCGGTGCTCTCCGCCGAGCGCAACGTCGAGGTGCCCCTGCTGCTGACCAAGCTGGGGCGTGCGCAGCGCAAGGCCAATGTCGCCGCGGCGCTGGCGCTGGTGGGACTGTCGGATCGCGCCAGCCACAAACCCACGGAGCTGTCCGGCGGTCAGCAGCAGCGCGTCGCGATCGCCCGCGCGCTCATCGCCGATCCCACCCTTTTGGTGTGCGATGAGCCGACCGGCGACCTGGACCGCGAAAGCGCCGAGGAAATCCTGCAGCTGCTGACCATCCTGAACCAGAAGCAGGGCAAGACCATCATCATGGTCACGCACGACCCGCGTGCCGCGGCCTATGCGACGCGCCTGCTGCACATGGACAAGGGCACGCTCGCCCGCGATGAGACGCGGAGCGCTGCATGAAGTATCTGCCGCTGGTCTGGGCGGCATTGCGCCGCAAGCCGGCGCGCACCTTGCTTACCTGCTTTTCGATCGTGACCGCGTTCTTCCTGTTCGGCACCCTGCAGGGCATCAATGTCGGCATCGCGCAGGTGATGAAGCTCACCAGCGTGACGCACCTGGTGGTCATGAGCCGGGTGAACCTCGGTGCGCCGATGCCGTATGCGCATATCGCCCAGATCCGCTCGGTTCCCGGAGTCACCGCGGTGGCTCCCTTCAACGTGGTGGTGGGCACCTACCAGCGTCCCAACAATCCGCTCATCATCATCGGCACGGACTTCGATGCACTCTTGAAGATCAGCGCGGAAACCATCGTGCCACCGGACCAGGCCGCGGCCATGCGCCGTACCCGCAACGGCATCATCGTCGGTGTGACCGAGGCGAAGCAGTACGGTTGGAAAGTCGGCGATCGCATTCCGGTGCATGGCGTGAACGGCCTTAAAACCGACGGTACCTCGGACTGGCTGTTCGAGATTGTCGGCATGTACACTCTGCAGCAACCGGACTGGGCCACGCGCATCTTCGCCAACTACGACTTCATCAACGAGGCGCTGACGACCGGCAAGAACCAGTCGGTGCAATTCTACGTCGGCATCAACGATCCGGCGAAGTCGGCGGCGATCTCGCAGGCCATCGATGACCGCTTCGCCAACTCGCCCGACCAGACCACGACCGCGAATGAAAAGGATTACGCGGAGAGCACGCTGCGCCAGATCGGCGACATCAACTATCTCGTCAATGGCGTGGTCGCAGCGGTGCTGTTCACACTGCTGTTCCTCACCTCCAACACCATCGCCCAGTCCGTTCGTGAGCGCACCGCGGAACTTGCGGTGCTGAAGACCCTCGGGTTCACCGATGCCGGTGTGCAGTGGCTGGTGCTGGCCGAGGCGCTAACCCTGGCGATGGTATCGGCGGCGCTTGGTGTGGCGCTCGCATCGCGCGTGCTGCCGTGGATCACCTCAGGCCCGACGCTCGCATCGCAGGGTATCGGTGCGATGCACGTGCCGGGGCTGGTCTATGCCGCGGCGGCCGTAATTGCTGTGCTGCTGGCGCTGGTGAGCGGTGTGCCGCCGGCGCTGCGCGCGCGACGGCTCAATATCGTCACCGCATTGTCGGGGCGCTGAGGGGCACCGACGTGAATCTGTTCAAGCAATTAGTCGCAGTGTCCTCCATCAGCCTGCGCGGGCTGCCGCAGCGGACCGCATCCTCGCTGGTGATCGTGATCGGCACTGCCGGGGTGGTGGCGGTGCTGCTGTCCGTACTGGCTTTGTCCACCGGACTGGCGGATGCCCTGACGGCAACCGGGAGTGCGGATCGGGCCATCGTGCTGCACGCACAGGCAGCGAATGAGATCGGCAGCAATCTGCCCCACGATGCCATTCCGAGCATTCTCGATGCACCGGGCATCGCCAAGGATTCGGGGCAGAGAGCGATCGCCTCGGCCGAAGCGCTCTCATCCGTAAACCTGCCGCGACTCGACAATGGCAAATTGAGTGCCATGACCCTGCGCGGTGTATCCCCGACGCAGCTGCTGCAGCTGCGCCCCGAAATGCACCTGGTCCAGGGCCGCATGTTTCAGTCGGGTCTGCGTGAACTCATAGTGGGCAAGTCGGCTCAGGACCGATTCGCAAACCTGAGTGTCGGCAGTCGCGTGAAGTTCGGCGCCAACGAATGGAAGATCGTGGGGGCCTTCGAGAGCGGCGGGGGCGCCCACGACTCGGAAGTCATGGGTGACATCGATACGGTGCTGGCTGCCTATCAGCGCAGCACCTACAACTCCGTGATCATCAAACTCGACGGCAACGGCGCGCTGGAGCGGCTGCGCGCGGCCCTGACCCATGACCCGACGCTGTCGGTCCAGGTATTCAGCGAGAGCGAATACTACACGCGCCAATCGCAGACCTTCGCGCGCTTCCTGGGGCTGATCGCCAGGGCCATCAGCATCATCATGGCAATTGGCGCGGTGTTCGCGGCGCTCAATACCATGTATTCGGCCATCAGCACCCGCGCGGTGGAAATCGCGACGCTGCGCGCCATCGGCTACGGGGCACTGGGCGTCGTGGCGTCCGTCATCATTGAGGCGCTGATTCTGTCGGTGCTGGGTGCGCTGGTGGGCGCCGCACTGGCCTGGGCGGTATTCGATGGCAATACGGTCAGTACCATTACCGGCAGCAGCGGACTTGCGCAGATAGTGTTCCACCTGCACATCGGTACGGCACTGATCACCCTTGGCATCATCTGGGCCTGCGTGGTGGGACTGATCGGCGGGCTGTTGCCGGCCATACGTGCCGCGCGGATCCCGGTGGCGCAGGCGCTGCGCGCGATCTGAAGCGCGTCCGGAAATCTGGCTAAAACATTGAGTTGGCGTTATCGGCGGACTCCGGAATGGGCTGAATGATGTCCCAGTGTTCGACGACCTTGCCGTTCTCGATGCGGAAGATGTCGATGACCGATTCCCCGTAGGGGTGCAGCCCGCTCTTGCCGTGCAGATGCAGCATCACCAGATCGCCCTCGGCAATGATTTTCTTCACCTCATAGTGATGCTGCGGAAACGCTTCCTTGAATTTGCGCACCCACTCGGCGACCCCCGCGTGGCCGTCGGCGGCATAGGGCGCATGCTGTCGATACTCATTGCCCATGTAGCGGCGCGCGGCTTCGTAATCCTTCTCGCCAATGAGCTTCTTGTAGAACGCCAGCACCAGCGCCTTGTTGCGGGCCAGGTCGGCCATGATCGCAGGTTCCTTGGCGCGCACCTTGCGCAAAGTGCGACGCGCCGATGCCTTGACGTTCTTGCGCGCGGCGCTGACCTTGGCGCCAATGCGCGCCAGCAGCTTCGTTGCCCTGGCTTTCGTGCGCGACCTGGCCTTGGGTTTTGACCGGCCGCTCTTGGTTTTGACGCGAGTCGTTTTCTTCGCCATACGGGGTACCTCTTGCGCCAATAGTACTGTGCGCGCAAGCCGGCGTGGGAATCAATCGTCCTTGATCCTGGTCGCCCCCGTGCGGCGCTGCACGGCCTGGCGCAGCAGGAATTCGATCTGCGCATTGATGCTGCGCAGGTCATCGGCCGCCCAGCGCTCCAGCTCCCTCCACAGCTCGGGCGACAGGCGCAGCAGGAAGGCCTTGCGATCGACGTTGGCCACGGCTAGGCGTACAGGGTGCCCGCGTTGATCACCGGTGAGGCATCCGAGTTGCCACACAGCACAACCAGCAGGTTGCTGACCATGGCCGCCCTGCGCTCATCGTCCAGCTTGACGGTATTGTTCCGTTCGAGTTCCTCAAGCGCCATATGGACCATGCCGACGGCGTTCTGCACGATGAGCTGCCGGGCCGAGATGATCGCTTCGGCCTGCTGCCGTCGCAGCATGATCGGGGCGATTTCCGCGGCGTACGCCAGATGGGTCAGCCGGGCTTCCTCCACCTGGACGCCAGCCTTCGCCAGGCGCTGCTGCAGTTCGTGCGCCAGTTCCTGGGCAACCTCATCCGCGCTGCCGCGCAGGGTGGGCTCGCTGTCATGCCCGTGATCGTAGGCGAAGCGGCTGGCGATACCGCGTATGGCCGACTCCGCCTGGACTTCCACGTACCGTGAATAGTCCTCGACATCGAAGACGGCCATCGCGGTGTCATTGACCCGCCACACCACGACCGCCGCAATCTCCACCGGATTGCCGCGCTTGTCGTTGACCTTGAGTGTGGGGCTGTTGAAGTTGTTGGCGCGCAGCGAGAGCTTGCTCGTCTGCGTCGCTCGTCCGGTCAGGCTCAATACCGGCTTGCCACCCAGGCGACTTTGCGAATAGAAGGGATTGGCCCAATGAAAACCGCTGTCGCGGACGGTGCCATGGTACTGGCCGAACAGGACGAGCACCCGCGCTTCGTTCGGTTGCAATGAGAAAAGTCCGAGCATGGACAGCGCCCCCAGCGCGCTGACCAGGACGGCCAGGAGCATCAGGCCGCCGGGCCGCGGATCGGCAGTGGTCGCGATGGCGAGCGGGGCGGCGCTGATCAGAGCCAGATTCACCAACAACATCGGAAAGCCGCTGAGGGCCCGCACCGTCCGCTCTTGCGAGGTCAGGGATCGACTGCTCATGGTCATGACGGGATGCTCCGGGTTGATACCAGAGTGATATCATGGAGAAATCACCGGCACAAAGCAAATCGGCAGCAGCGAACCTGCCGGTATGGTCAACCCGGGGCCCGCGCCCAGAACATCCCCGTGCGTGGCGTGAAGCTGCCATCAGCCTCAATGTTCAAGGCCCGTTGCACTTCGGCCGGGGCGCCGGTCTGCAGCAAGCGGATGGCGCTGATCAGTGCCTGCGGCGTGCGCATTCGTTCTACCCAGGGCCGGAACTCAAGTCGCGTCATCCAGGTGCGGTGCTCGATGCCGTTGAATCCGGCCTCGCGCAGCAGCGCGTGCCATTCGGCGACGCTGCGATCACGGACATGGGAAGGATCCCGCAGCAGCTCGATGCTCTGTAGATGGGTATCGGCCAAGGGGTGATCATCGCCGAGCAGATCAATGACCAGAATCAACCCGGCTGGCTTGACCACGCGGCGCATCTCGGCCAAGGCCCGCGGTATGTCGAACCAGTGATGGGCACTGTAGCGGGTACACACCAGGTCGAAGTATGCGTGGGCGAAGGGCAGCGCCGCTGCGCAGGCCTCGCAGGTGTCGATGTGCGCAAGGCTGCGTTCTGCCGCCGCCTGCCGTACCGTCGCCAACATCCCTGCGGACGGATCCAGCGCCACGACGCGCCGCGCAAGCGGTGCCAGCGTGAAGCTCAGGTGGCCGGCGCCCGCACCCACGTCCAGCACCGCGGCATCAGCCGGCAGAGTGCGTGCTGCAATTTCGAACGCTGCCCGCAGATCCGCACCTGCGGCGTGCACGGCACTGCTCAGATAGGCCCGTGCCTGAGGCTCGAATTGATCCTGTACCGTCTGCGAGTGGGTGCGCATCGCCAATCCTCATCGTGATGTCGGAGCGGTAGTGTGCTCGCAGCTGTATATGAGTAGCAGTACGCCATTTATCCTATTATAAACTCCACCTGCCACAATCTCGATCCGCACAATCCTCCATGTCGACCACTGCGCCTCGATCCTTGCTGCTGGGCGAATTCCTGCGCGCGCGCCGCGAGTCGCTCCAGCCCCTTGACCTCGCACTACCGCAACGCAGTCGGCGCCGCACCCCTGGCCTGCGGCGCGAGGAAGTGGCGCAGCTGTGCGGCATCAGTCCGACCTGGTACACCTGGATTGAACAGGGGCGCACCGCCGCGATCTCGCCCGCAACGCTGGTGGCCTTGTCGCAAGGCCTGCATCTGACGCCGGCGGAGCGTGCCTATCTGTTTGAGATCGCCGGACGGGTGGACCCCTCGCCGGCACGGCCGGCAACCCCCGCGGGGCAGGAGCTGGCCGGCCTGGTCAGGGTCATCCGGACCCCGACATATGTGCTGGATCGTCACTGGAATGCAATTGAGTGGAACGCGGCCGCCGCCGAGTTGTTCCGCGACTGGCTGGAAGGTGCTTCGAGTCGACAACCGCGCGCGGCCGCGGCGGCCCCGGAACGTGAGCCGCCGAATCTGTTGCGCTATGTCTTCCTGCATCCTCGCTCCAGGTCGTTCTTGCTGGACTGGGAGGATCGCGCCGGAAGTTTGGTGGCCGAGTTCCGCGCCGACACGCCGCGGATGCGCGACGATCCGCAGCGCTCGGCTCTCATCGCGCAGCTCAGTAAGGCGAGTCGGGAGTTTGCGTCGGCCTGGCGCTCCCAGCGGGTGCGCTCGCGTGATGGCGGGCGGCGCAGTTTCAGGGCCGCGCGCGGTCACGTGCTGCATTTTGAGCAGCACATTCTGCGCCTCGTGAGCCGCCCGGATCTGCGCATGACCGTGCTTGTGCCTGCGGCAATGCCCTAGCGGCGGGGCGTATACTGCCGCCCTGCGCGTCGAGTTTGAATGACCACTCCATTGTGCGCGAGGACCCATCAGTCATGTATGCAGGAAGCCTATCGGATGGAAAATCCGCCATGCGCGCCGGCCTGGGCGCCGTGGCGCTGTTGAGCGTCGTGCTGGCCAGCTCCAGCGCCCGGGCGCAGGCTCCCGGTGAGGCCAGTGCGCTGTACCCGAACTGCAATCGCAGCTGCCTGATCGGCATGTTGCACAGCTACCTGGACGCCCTGAGCCATAAGGATCGCGGGCTGGCGCCCTTTGCGCGCAATGCGCGCTACACGGAAAACGATGTGGAGATGCCCCTTGGCGAGGGGCTATGGGGTTCGGTGGGCGGGGTCTCGGCCACGGGACTTGAAGTCGCCGATCCGTCGACGGGCAATGCCGCCTGGTACGGTACGGTGCAGGAGCATGGTACGGGCGCCTTCCTGGCACTGCGCTTGAAAGTTGCGAACGGACAGATCACGCAAGCCGAAGCGGTGGTCCAGCGCGTGCCGACGCACCCGGCGCCGTTTGGCGACCCGGCGAAACTCACCCACGACCCGGCATTCCAGGAAATATTGCCTCCGCAGCAGCGTCGGGAGCGCGAACGCCTGATTGCCATAGTCAATGGTTACTTCAGTACCGTAGAGCAAAACGACGGGCAGTTGTTCACGGCGTTTGACCCGGACTGCCAGCGCAACGAGAACGGTATCAGCACAACCAGTGGCACGCAGGGCGCGGCGGCGATTTCGCAGGGCTGCGAAGCCCAGTTCAAACTGGGTCTTTATCGCATCAACAAGCGCGTGCGTGAGCGGCGCTTCCCGATTGTCGATGAGGAACGCGGCGTGGTCGTCGCGACCGGGTTCTTTGATCACGCCAATACCTTTGACAGCTACCGGACGACCGACGGCAAGGTGCATGCGACCGCCCTGAAATGGCCCAACTCCATCTCGCTCATGGAGGCTTTCAAGATCCGCAACGGCAAGATCTACCGCATCGAGGTGGTGTTTACCTACGTGCCGTATTTCATGCATTCACCCTATGCCTGGCCGCGCGCAGCCAGCCTGCACACGGCGCGTGCGGCACCCGCGGCGGCAGCGGCGCAGGGCGATGCCTGCGATCGCGCCTGCCTATTCGCGGCGGCCAACAACTACATGGACGCATTGGTGGCGCGCGAGCCTGCGCGGGTGCCATGGGCGCCAACCGTGCGCTACACCGAGAACAATGTGGCGATGATGATCGGCGATGGCGAATGGGGGGTGGCTACGGCGCGCGACCAGAATCCGTTGATGGTGGCCGATCCGCGCACCGGCAATGTGGGCTGGTACGGAACGGTGGCCGAACATGGCCAGCTGTCCTACTACGCCATGCGTTTGACGGTACAGCAGCACCACGTCGCGGAGGTCGAAGTAATCCTGGACCGCAAAGGCGATGCGGGTCCGTGGGGCGACCCGGCGCACTTCACCCATGATCCGGCGTTCACCACGGCACTGCCAGCGGCCCAGCGCAGTTCGGCCAAGGCCATGATTGCCCTGGTCAACGGCTACTTCGATACTGTTCAGAGAAATAATGGTGTCCTGCATACGCGCTTTGATCCTGAATGCGCGCGTGAAGAGAATGGCCAGATTACGACCAATGGCAGCTTCGGTTCCGATGCGCAGGGCTGCGAAGCGCAGTTCAAACTTGGCACCTTCCTGTTCGTCGATCGCGCGCGCGACCGGCGCTTTGTGGTGGTCGATGAGGAGCGCGGTGTCGTCATGGCCGAGGCGTGTTTTGATCATGGCGCCACGTTTGAGGACTACAAGACGAGCGATGGCAAGGCAGCCAAGAACCCCATCAGGTCGCCGAGCACCATTTCCCTGATGGAGATGTTCAAGATCCGCAACGGCAGGATTTATCGCATCGAGGCCATTTTCACCGGAGTGCCATTCCGAATGTCTTCGCAATGGGTGCCGGCTGTCGCGGCCGTGCGCTAG
>DATDIL010000012.1:0-14995 GCA_036521075.1 Steroidobacteraceae bacterium
CTCGCCCGCGTGACCCGCCGCGGCCTGCGCGCTCCTGTCTGCGGACCGCGCCAGGCCACTCAACGCAACGGCACCGGCGGTGGTCGCGCCGCTCAAGAATCGGCGCCGGCTGATGGACTCATCGTCGCAGCCCGCGCCGTGATTGACTGAAGACATGTTAACCCCCTCACAAGGACGGATAGTCGGTGTAACCCCGGGCCCCGCCGGCATAGAACCCCGACACGTCGGGTTCAGTGAGCGGGGCGGCGAGCTGCATGCGCCGCGGCAGATCTGGATTGGCGATGAACAGCTTGCCGAACGCTACCGCGTCCGCCTCACCGGCCGCAACTGCCTGCGCGGCGGACTCGCAGGTGAAGCGTTCATTGGCGATGAACACGCCGCCGTACGCCTGCTTGAGCGCCGGCCCGAGTCGGCCGGCGCCAGTGTGTTCACGCACACACAGGAATGCGAGCTGGCGCTTGCGCAACTCGCGCGCGAGGTGGCCGAACACGGCGGCCGGGTCCGAGTCACCCATGGAGTTGGAGTCCCCGCGCGGGGCCAGATGCAGGCCGACTCGGCCGGCGCCCCACACCGAGATTACGGCGTCGGTGACCTCGAGCATCAGCCGGGCACGGTTGGCGATGCCACCCCCGTAGCCGTCGGTGCGATGGTTGGCGCGATCCTGCAGGAACTGATCGAGCAGGTAGCCGTTGGCGCCATGGATCTCGACCCCGTCGAACCCGGCGGCCTGCGCGTTGCGGGCGCCGCGCCGGTACGCCTCGATGACGCCGGGAATCTCCTCGAGCGCGAGCGCTCGCGGCACCGTGAAAGGCGTTTCGGGGCGCAGCACACTCACATTGCCCTGCGGCGCGATTGCGCTCGGGGCCACTGGCTGCTTGCCGTCCAGGAAGGAGGGGTGCGAAATCCGCCCCACGTGCCACAGCTGCAGGAAAATCCGCCCGCCGGCCTCGTGCACCGCCTGTGTGGTCAGCTTCCACCCCGCGACCTGCGCTTCGGACCAGACCCCGGGCGTACCGGCGTAGCCCACACCCATGGGCGTGACGGACGTGGCCTCGGAGACGATCAGTCCGGCGCCGGCGCGCTGCCGGTAATACTGCGCCATCAGTTCATTCGGCACGCGGCTCGTGCCGGCACGGCTGCGGGTCAGCGGCGCCATCAGGATGCGATTGGGCAGCGTGAGATCCCCGACTTTGAGCGGGTCAAACAGTGAGGTCATTCGGTTCCCTAATAGCCGCGCGCCTGGTCCACGACGTTGAGCATTTGCGCGCCGCGCGCGTAACGGCGCATGTTTTCGCGCGCCACGATCCAGCGCCCCTCGCCAGGCAGGTCGGAACGCGAGGAGATGTGCGGCGTGATGAGCACGTGCGGGGCATGCCACAACGGATTGCTGGCCGGCAGCGGCTCGGGGTCGGCGACATCCAGGCCGGCCCCCGCCAGGCGCCTGTCGTGGAGCGCCCGGGTCAGATCGGCCATGACCATGGTGCCACCCCGGGAAATGTTCACGAATATCGCGGTGGGCTTCAGCAGCGCAAAGAATTTCGCATCGAACATACCCTTCGTGACCGGCGTCAGCGGCACGCAGCTGACAATGACATCGGCGCGTCTGGCCAGTGTCGCAAGTTCCGCAGGCGCACCGACGTGACTCACAAAGGCCGCTCCGCGCCGGTCGCCGTCACGGGTGGCGACCACGTTCATGCCCAGCCCATGCGCGCGTCGCGCGACTTCGGTACCGATGCCGCCGAGCCCGACCACCAGCAGCGTCTTGCCCTCGAGGGACTGCATCGGCGTCGTCGCACCGTGGGCGATGCTCCATTGCGCGTTGGCGGTATCCACGGCGAACACGTCAAGGCCATGCGCAATGGCCAGTGTCAGGGCGATGGCGTGTTCGGCAATCACCGCGGCATCCACGGCCCGCATGTTCGTCAGCAGCAGCCCGCGCTCGCGCAGGCCCGGCACGGCCAGACAGTTCTCGACACCGGCGGCGAGGGATTCGAGCCAGCGCAGGTCAGTCGCCGCGGCCAGCAGCTGCGGTGCGCAGATTTCGGGATTGAAGCCCACCAGCACATCCGTGCCCGGCGCCTGCGCGAGTGCCTCGGGCATGTCATGGACGGCGATCACCTGGGTGTGGGGTGCGGCAGCGGTGAATTCGGCCAGGCGCGGCGCCCAGTCCTGCTTGCCGAATTCGAGCAGCATCACCTTGCGCGGCACGCGCCAGTCGGCCCGCTGCCTCACCGGCGTGGGGGCCGCGACCAGTTGCAGTGATTTGACCAGGTCCGTGGTGACATCGGCAAGCGCCGTCGCACTCAGCAAGCACAATGCGCCCAGGAAGCACCGCACGATGCCTCTCATTGCTGGTACCCGGGGGCAGGATGCAGCACGGTTCGTGCCTCGCCCTTGGTTGCCTCCAAGTGCAGGCCCTGATCCAGTGCGCTCAGGAAAGCGGCTTCATCCCCGATATGAAAGACGCCGTTGATATGCCGCGACCCGAGCGCGGCATTGCTGAGCACGATCGGCTTGCGGCTATAGCGGTTGTACTCCGCCAGTGCCGTATCCAGCGGGACGTCATTGAATACCATGCGTTGGGTTCGCCATCCTTGAATGCGATTGACCTCGGCCGGTCGCAATGGCGACACGGCACCCTCCTGGCTGTACCCGATGCCATTGCCGGCGGTGACTGCCACGGGTGGCAGCGCTGCACCACGGCCGCTGCCGCCCACCGTCACGGTGCCCTCCAGCACGGAGACCGACGCGCCGCTGCGGGTGAGTTCGACATCGAATTGCGTCCCTACCGCGGTGGTGACGCCCTGCAGGGCATGCACCTCGAAGGGCCGGCTCGAATCATGGCTGACGCTGAACAGCGCCTCGCCGCGCGCCAGTTCGATACGCCGTATGCGCCGCGACAGCTGCACGCGCACATCACTGTTGGTATTCAGGAATACCGTCGAACCATCGGCCAACGCTACCGTGCGCTGCTCGCCGATAGCGGTGCTGTATTGCGTGGTCGTGGGAGCGCTGAGGAACCCCCACCCGAACGCGCCAATGGCAAGCACCGATGCGGCAAGACCCACCTGCCACACCGGCACTCGCCATTTGCCCCGTACCGCCGGCGCAGTGGGCGGGGCATCGATGCTCGCCAGCAACGCGGCGAGCGCCGGGCTGCCGCGCAGTTCGCCGCACAGCTCCCAGGCCAGTTCGCAGTTCTCGTAGGCGCGCTGATGGCCGTCATCACCAATCCACCGCAGCCACGCCTGTTCATGCAGCGGATCGGTATCCCCGCCGCGCGCCTGTGCGAACCACTGCGCGGCCGTGAATTTCTGAGCGGTCGTGATCATGTGGCCTCCGACATCGCGGCGCTGAGCCGCTCGATGGCTTCGGCCATCCTGCGCGCGACCGTGCGGCCGCTGAGACTCATGAGCTGCGCGATCTGCGGATAGGTCAGATCGCGGAAGCGGTGCAGCAGGAACACGGTACGTGTGTCCTGGGGCAGAGCGGCGATGGCACGTTCGAGCAGCACGCGTGTCTGCTCGCCGGCCAGGTACGCGTCGGGACCCAAGTGATCCTCGATGATTTCGTGATCCTCGATGGGCACATGCAGTGCGGCGCGATGCGAGACGCGCCGACGATGGTGATCGCGCGCCAGATTGGTCGCGGTCTGAAACAGAAATGACCGCGCCATGGCATCGATCTTCACCATTTCACCGTGCCGCAGCAGCCGGTAATAGCTTTCCTGCACCAGTTCCGCCGCGTCATCCGGGGGAACGAACCGCAGCAGGTAGCGCTGCAGGGAAACGCGATGCCGGTTGAACAACGTCGTCACATAGGCCCGGTGCGCGGGACCGGCCGGGGTGGGATCCGCGGCATCGGGTCTGTCCAGGTCCAGCGGATAGGCGCTCTGCGCCACAGTGGCGCTCATTTGGGTCGTCTCGTGCTTCATGCGTCGTGATTTTACTTCAGAATCGGTACACAAACCCGAATCCGCATTGCACGGGATCTATGCGGATATCCTGGCTCGGCATGACGCCCACCGCCGGCTGGACTTGCGCCCAGCTCAGCGTCGCATTGAACATCCACTGCCGGTTGAGCCGCAGATTGATGCCGGCTTCGGCAGCAGGCCCGGCGGTCACCCGGTCCAGACTGGCGGCGCCGTGCGCCGCGGATAGCACCGTGACATCGAACCCGGCGCCCAGATACGGATCCCAGCGATCTTCGGGCGCGAAATGGTATTTGAGAGTCATTGCGGATGATTGCAGGCGCGCACTCGCGCGGTGCGGCGCGGCCGCTGCACTCGCGGGCACCTCAAATGAATGGGTGCGCGGGAGCGTGATGGCCAGCGCGGCTGCCGCATGGTCCGTAACGAAATATTCCCCCGCCACGGCGGCGGTGGCGCCACCGGTGGCACGGCCGTTGTCCCGGGCATAGTCGGCCAGGAGCCCCAGCAGCCACGGTCCTTCACTGGCCCGCGCCGTCAGCGGCGCGCGCGCCAGCGTTGCGACCGGTGGCGCCACCGGCGTGGCACTTTGCGTTGCGGGAGCCTGCTGGGCCACCACGGCGGCGGGCCGGGGTTTGATCACAAATACGCCGTTGGTGCCCTGCGATACCTGCAGACGGCTGCGGGCGAGCAGGGCGCGCAGCGCCTGTCGCGGCGTCAAAGAGCCCTTGATCGCCGGTGCGATCAGATGAGCCACCGGGCCGGGATCCACGAATACCTGGGTGTTGGCCTGCACCGCCCAGGCGTTGAGGGCGGCGGCCATGGGCTGCGAGGCAATGTCGAACTCGACGCTCGCCTCGGCGTGCGCCGGCACCGGCCAAGCGGCCGTCGCGCACAACCAGGCCAGGACTGCAGTCAGTGCAGGTCCTGCGCATCCACGTCGCGGCATCAGCCGGATCCGCTCACATTGCCGGTGCCAAACGTGTCGCACTGATTCAGGTCACCCGAATCGATGCCGCGCTTGAACCAGGAGACCCGCTGCGCGCTGGTGCCATGCGTGAAGGATTCCGGGACAAGGGTGCCGCGGGCTTTTCTCTCCAGGGTGTCGTCACCGATCTGGCTGGCCGCATTGAGCGCGGTTTCGATATCGCCTTGTTCGAGGCGCCAACCCTTCTCCTGCTGCGCACGGCGCGCCCAGACGCCGGCGAAACAATCGGCCTGCAGTTCGAGCTTGACACTCAATGCGTTGGACTGCGCGACACTGGCGCGCTCACGCTGCGCGTCGACTCGTCCGAGTATCCCGAGCAGGTTCTGTACATGGTGTCCCACTTCGTGGCCGATCACGTAGGCGTGGGCGAACTGGCCCGGCGCGTTCAGCTGCTGGGTCATCAGGTCAAAGAACCCCAAATCCAGATACACGATGCGATCGTTCGGGCAGTAGAACGGTCCGGCCGCCGCCTGACCCTGGCCGCAGGCCGTCGGATAGCTGTCGCGGAACAGTCGCAGTTTGGGATTTTCATAGGTGCGGCCCAGCTGCTTGAAAGTGTCGGTCCACACCACTTCGGTGCTGCGCAGGATCTGCGACACGAAGCGGACCTGTGGGTCTTCGGTGTCCGCCGCCGGGTTGGTGGCCGGGTCCGGCGTCTGGTCCGTCGTTTGGGGCGCGGTCTGCGGCACCGGTGTGCCCTGTTGGCTGCTGAGATCGCCACCGCTGAGCAGTCCGAGTATCTGCAGCGGGTTGATGCCCAGCACCCAGCCGCCAATCAGCGCGATGACCACCGTCCCCAGGCCGATGCCATGCACCGGGCGGAACTGGAAGCCGCCGCCGGAACCGCGATCGTCTTCGACGTTGCGGCTCTCATCCTGATCGCGCATATCCACGGGAGCCGCTCTCCGTCAAAGTGTGATCTTGATAGGCAGTATCCCAGTTTCGCCCATGCGACTCCATGCGCGCTGCACAGCGTATACTTCGGCCTCGCTGGCAAATCGCCGCACGCGTACGGAAGCATCGATGATTCGCAAATCACACGTAGGGATTGCAGGACTGCTGGTGTTGAATGCCGCCACGCTGGGTGCGGCACAGGCGCAGAGCGCTGCCGTGAAGGCGCAGGGCCAGGCGGTATTCAAACGCCTCTGCGGCGTGTGCCATTTGAGCCTGGTGCCCACCGCCGGCAAGGCGCCCGCAACTGCGGATGCGCGCGCGGTGCCCGTCGAACTGCTGCATCGCTACACTCCGGAGGCCATTCTCACGGCCCTGACGACCGGCAAGATGCAGGCGCAGGGTTCGACCCTGAGCGACGCGGACCGCAAGGCGGTCGCCCAATTCATCGCCGGCCGACCCTTCGGCCCGGTGCGGTTGGCCGCGCTCACCGCCGGAAAGCTGTGTGAAACGCAAGTGCCGATGAGTGATCCGGCGGCGCTGCCACGCTGGAGCGGCTGGGGCAATGGTCTGGAAAATGCGCGCTTTCAGGACAAGGCCGCCGGAGGCCTGACCGCAGCGGATCTGCCGCATTTGAAGCTCAAGTGGGCATTCGGCTACGCGAATGTGCCCGCGGCGCGCACGCAGCCGGCGCTTGTGGGCGGCCGCCTGTTCGTTGCCAGTGACAACGGCGGGGTGTACGCGCTCGACCCGGCGACGGGGTGCACGTACTGGATGTTCAAGGCCCCGGCCGGCGTGCCAACGGCCCTGTCAGTCGCACCCTACCATGCTGCCGACGGCAAGCCGGGCAATGTCGTGCTGTTCGGCGACCGTCAGGCCAACGCGTACGCCGTCGATGCGCAAACGGGCAAGCGGGTGTGGACAACGAAGCTCGATTCCCATCCGTCCGCGGCAATCACGGGAGCGCCGGCGCCATATGCGGGGCGCGTGTATATCCCGATCCAGGGCGTGGGGGAGGAGGGACAGGGCATCCATGCGGCCAAGGGCTGCTGCACCCTGCGCGGCAGTGTGTCGGCGCTGGATATCGACACCGGCAAGGTACTGTGGAAGACCTACACCGTGCCCGAGCCGAAGCCGCGCGGCAAATCCGCGGCGGGCATGCCGATGTTCGGTCCGTCGGGCGTGGGCATCTGGTCCTCGCCCACCATCGATGCCAAGCGCAAGCTGATATACGTGGCCACGGGCAATGCCTACACGGATCCCCCGCAGCACACCAGCGATGCGGTGTTGGCGCTGGACATGGCCACCGGCGCGATCAGATGGGTCAGCCAGGTGCTGCCCAACGATGTGTGGGCCATGGGCTGCGCAGCCACGAACAATCCGAACACGGGTTGCCCGGCGACGCTGGGACCGGATTACGATTTTTCTGCCTCACCGGCATTGGCTCATCTGCGGGGGCGTGACCTGCTGGTATTGCCGCAAAAATCGGGCATGGCCTATGCGATGGACCCGGACCAGCAGGGCAAGGTGGTGTGGCAGTATCGGGTCGGCAAAGGCAGCGGTCTGGGCGGCATGTGGGGCGGCGCCATCGAGGGCGATCGGGTCTACATTGGAACCGCCGATCTGCTGACCGACACTCCCGGTGGCGTACACGCACTGAATCTGAAGGACGGCAGCCTCGCCTGGGCCGCGCCGCGTCCACAGGCGCTATGCGCCGGACAGGTAGGCTGCAGCACCGGGCAGGGCGCTGCGGTGACCGCGATTCCGGGCGCCATCCTCAGCAGCGGCATGGACGGGGGGCTGCGCGCCTACTCGACCAAGACCGGCAAGGTGCTGTGGCTGTTCAACACCAGCCGTGCATTCAAGACAGTGAATGGCGTGAAGGCCAGTGGCGGCAGCATGGACGGCCCGGGCCCGGTCGTCGCCGGCGGCATGCTGTTCGTGAATTCAGGCAATGGCAGTCTGGTCGGACTGCCCGGCAATGTGCTGCTGGCTTTCGGCCTAAAGTAAGCCTATCACTTGGCCGCTTTCCCGTTCGCCGCGCCGATCTTCACAGCCGCGGCGATTTTCTGCGCGGAGCCGGGGTGGCCGTCGATGGGGCGGCGCTGAGTGCTTCGCGGGCGCGCGATGCCGCGCTGGCGCTGTGCTTCGTGTTTGAGCCGCGCACCTGTCGGGCGGTCGTGCCGCTGCTCGATGAACTGCCGCGACTACCGACGACCGAAGGCAAAGCTGCCCGATGGATTGACTCCCTGGCGTCGCTCGTCACCCTGGAAGAGGCCGGCTACATCACGATCGAAAAAAGCTTTGTCGGACGCAAACCGCTGACGCGCGCGCGCATCACCCGCGCAGGGTGCGAGGCTTTTCGCCGTTACCTCCTGCAATTGGCCACATTGGTGGAGCGTGGGCTCAAGAAGCGCTGAGTCGATTCATCCCTTACTTGAGGATCATCGGCACATACGCGCCACCGAACTTTTCGACTTTCGGCGCCGCGATGACGAAGCCGAAGCGCTCATAGATGGGCACGGCGTTGAGGCTGGAGTTTACCTTGAAGAGACCCGGATTACCGGACTGAAGGGCGTGATCGCGCAGCTGCTCCCACAGTCGTCGGCCTAGTCCCGCGCCCTGACAGGCCGGCTCGACGAATAAATGCTCCACGTTTTGATTGTCGCTTATGGCAGCGGCACCCACCAATTCTCTTGCAGACGTGACCGCGACGAGATACACGACATCAGGTCTGTGAACGAATGCCGATATTGCTTCATCGTTAAGGGTAGCGAGAAACCTCCCCACCTCCGGATGGTCAGGCGACACGATGTACGTATGACTCAACGAACGAAGTAGACGACTGATCCCGGGTACGTCGCTATCAATCGCGGTTCGGATGCAGATGTCATTCAAGGCGCTTCGGTGTTTCATGCGAAAATTTGTCAACTGCCCGTTGTGAGAAGAATACCTTCCGGTGGCGTATTCTATTCCGCGGTAGAATTTGTATATGCAGCACCGCGGCTTTCTGATTGTTCTGGCGCCCATGGTTCTCGTAGCTTGTGGCGGGGATGATCACTACAACGGTAATCTGACGACCCCACTCGTGACGACGCTCGCGTACGAAGGGTTCACAAGTTATCCGGGTGTAGGTCCACCCGGCAGGTACGATTTTGCCCTGACACCGACGAGCAACTTGAGCGACATCCTCGCGAGTCGGAGTATCAACCTCCGGGCGGGCACGAGCTACTCGCTGTATGCACTCGGTCCGTTGGCTCAGATCTTCCCCTTCATCACCCACGACGACTACCGCAGCTACTCGACCCAGGCGCGGCTGCGCTTCATCCAAGGCTCACCCTCAGCGCAGCTCGTCGATGTGTATCTCACGGCGTCTGGGGCAGGAATCGCGAGCGCCACGCCCACCTACGTGGCGATGCCGTTTGCAACGGATACGGGCTTTGTGAGCTACGTGCAGGGCTCGTACGAATTAACAGTCACGCTGACGGGCGGCAAGACACCGATCATCGGTCCAGTATCGGTCACCCTCAACAATGGCGGAGTCTACACGGCGGTTGCACGCGATGCGCAGGGGGACGGCGCCCCGTACGGGCTTATCGAGCTTGACGATCTGTAACGAGATATTCGATTATTGATCAAACCTGGAGGATCAGCTGACCATCGACGATCCGATCGCCTTCACGCGCGGGCCGCCGATCTCGACCGCGTGCTGCCATGGGACTGTGGCAATGACCGCAATCCCGTCGTGAACGGAAAAATATCGGTCGCTCCTCCTTAGATTCTCCGCTTCTGCACACTTGCGCAGTGGGCTTAGGATGCGGCCGAATCCCCGCAATGGCATTCCACGCGAAGTGCTGCGCATGGAAGTAGGGTCCAAAGTGGCCATCGTTCGTAATCTCGGAACTGCCAGCGCCAGCACCCACATAAAGGCCCAGCGCATCCTCTGCCCTGGTCGTAGCCGAAGCCAGGCACAGCGTAGATATCAAGGCCAGATTGATCCGGCTCATGCGCGCGCGCAAAAAAAACCCCAGTCCTGCGACTGGGGCAATTTCGAGGCAATCTACTTGAACCAATCTACAGTTGATCTCACCCCAACTGTACCGGCACGAAGATCCGGGTATCGCCGCGCTGGATCAGCAGCGCCACCGTGTTTTGATGGTTGCCGATCATGCTGCGCAGCTGGTTGACGTTGGTGACGGCGGTGCCGTCAACGGCAAGCACGACATCACCGGGTTCGATACCGGCACGTGCGGCAGCGCCACCCACACGGTCGACCACCAATCCCGAGCTGATACCGCTCTGGTTCGCCTCATCGGAGGTCAGCGGGTGCACGCGCAGTCCCAGCGTCCCACCACCCGTTGCGGCGGTCTTCACCACTTCGCCCTTGCCCGGCACGGCACTGAGCTTCGCGGTCAGGTCGAGGGTCTTCCCGTCGCGCCAGACCTTCATCTTCACCGAGTCCCCGGGGGCGGCCATCGCCACGGCCGCAGACAACTGGCCGGCATCGAGCAGAGTGGCATTGTTGTATTCCAGGATCACATCGCCCGCACGCAGTCCGGCGCGGGCCGCGGCGCTGTCAGGATCGACCTTCGATACCAGTGCTCCCTCCGGCGCCTGCAGGTGGAACGACTTGGCCAATGACTGATTCACCGGCTGGATCATGACGCCCAGGCGTGCATGTTCGACCTTTCCGGTCTTCAGGATCGACTGCTCGTCATGCGTCGCGACTTCGATCGGAATGGCGAAAGAGACGCCCTGGAAGCCGCCGGTGTTGCTGTAGATCTGTGAATTGATGCCGACGACATTGCCGTATGCATCAAACAGCGGGCCACCGGAGTTGCCGGGATTCACCGCGACATCGGTCTGGATGAACTGTACGTTCTGGTCATTCTGGTCATTCAGCGAACGACCCTTGGCGCTGACGATACCGGCGGTCGCGGTCTCCTCCAGCCCGTAGGGTGCGCCGATGGCCAGTACATAGTCACCGACCTGCAGGTTGGTCGACGGTGTCATGTGCACGATGGGCAGGTCCTTGGCGTCGATCTTGATGACCGCCACGTCGGTTGCCGCGTCCTGGCCGAGCACCTTGGCCTTGAACTCACGATGATCCATCAAGGTCACGGTGACCTGGGAAGCACCGTGCACAACGTGCGCGTTGGTCAGGATCACGCCGTTCGGACTGACGATGAAACCGGACCCGAGCGCGCGCACCGGAATCTGTTCCTGGTTGCGCGGATTGCCGAAAAACCGGAAGAACGGGTTATCGCCAAATGGATTGTCGCGGCCACCGAATTGCGGGCCATCGCCCTGGCCCTGACCTGAATCATCCTCGTTGTCGTCGGCGTCGCTGGCCTTGGACACGGTCGTGATACCGACCACGGCGGCACGATTGGCGGCCACGATGGCGCGGTAATTCGGGGCACCGATGAATGGAATCGGTGTGACTTTGCTCGGGGCCGCGATGGCGACCGGCGTGGCCGCGGCGGAATTGCCGGCGACGCCGGCGGCCGACAGCCCGGCAACGGCGGCAAATACGGCGACCGCACCCACCGATGCGATCAATGCGGGGTTCTTGACGTTCACGTTACTCTCCTCATGCTGCAGTAGCGCTGATGAGGAGAAAGCATGCGCGGGCCGCCTTAAGCCAGCCTTAAGGGCCAACCTATGGGAGTGGGAAAGTCACCACGACCCGCAGGCCATGAGGGTCGGCCTCCGCCAGGGCGACTTGCGCACCATGGCGCTCGGCGATGGCCTTCACAATGGCCAAGCCCAAGCCACTGCCCCCTTCGCTGGCATCCGGAGCGCGGTAGAAGCGCGCAAATGCGCGGGGGCGGTCGCCGGGCGCGATCCCGGGCCCCGCGTCGGTGACTTCGAGCACCGGCAGGCCCTCCGGGCTGCGCAACGCGCGCACGCGCACCGTCGAGTCCTCGGGAGAGTAGCGAATCGCGTTGTCGAGCAGATTACGCACCAGGATCCGCAGCGCCTCGGCGTCCGCCCGCACGGCCACCTCACCGGGCGCGTCCAGCTCAATGCGGATCCGACGCTGCTGGGCCAGCGGCTGCACATCACCCGCGGCGTCGCGGATGAGCGCGCCCAGCGCAGCAGGGGTCGCGTTCACCGGCAGTCCCGCCGGCTCGTTGCGCGCCAAAGTCAGCAGCTGGCTGACCAAGTGCGCCGCCCGATCAATGGCGGCGCGCAGCCGCACCGTGGCAACGCTGCGCTCGGTGTCATCCCGTGCCCGTTCGACCAGCTGCAGGTGCAGCGACAGGGCCGTCAGCGGTGAGCGCAGCTCGTGAGCGGCGTCGGCCACGAAGTCGCGCTGACTGGCGAAGGCGGCTGCGAGTCGCAGGAGCAGGCGGTTGAGTTCCTCCACGAGCGGCGAGACTTCGGCGGGCAGGTCGGCGGCGGCGACGGGCGAGAGACTGTGCATGTCACGATGCTCGATCTGGGTCGTGATGCTCTTCAATGGACGCATCGCACGCGCGATGATCCAGGCCGCGGCGGCGGCCATCAACGGCAGCAACAGCAGCAGCGGCAACACCACCCGCAGGGCCGCCTCACGCGCGAGTCGTTCGCGCGCGGCCCAAGGCTGGGCCACCTGGATGACGTTCGTCTCGGTCGGCCGGGCATACACCCGCCAGCGTTCGTTCTGCACGGTCACATCGGAGTAGCCCAGAGTGGCCGAATCCAGGAAGGGGAATCCGGGGGACCAGGTACGCCTGCCGGTAAAGACATTCCAGATCTGGATGACGAAGTCCGAATTCTCCGGATTGGCCGGCAGCTCGTACTCGGGCAGGGACGCGGCCTGGTCGCCCAGCGAAAGCGCCATCTGGCGCAGCTGGTAGTCGAACAGCGCAGAAACTTCGCCGAGCACCCGCCGATAGGTAAAGGAGCCGACGATCAGCGACACCACCGCCACCAGCAACAGCAGGCCCACCAGCAATCTTGCGCGGATCGAGCGCATCAGCGGGGGATGAAGTAGCCGGCGCCGCGCTGGGTGCGGATGGCATCGCTGCCGAGTTTGCGACGCAACGCGTGCACGTATACCTCCACCGCATTGCTCTCGACGGCATCGCCGAAGCCATAGAGACGATCTTCCAGCTGCGCACGCGAGAGCACGGCCCCGGGGCGCAACAGCAATGCTTCGAGCACCGCGAACTCCTTGGCCGACAAGGTCACGGGCTCGCCTGCCTGGTGCACCTCGCGGGTGACGGTATTGACCTGGATGTCGTGGTGCTCGATCAGCGGGTCCCCGCGCCCGGCACTGCGGCGCAGCGCCGCACGCATACGTGCCGCGAGCTCGTCCAGATCAAAGGGTTTGACGAGGTAGTCATCGGCGCCGGCATCCAGGCCTGCGACCCGCGTGCGCACATCATCGCGCGCTGTGATGATGATGACGGGGGTCACATCGCCCCGGTCGCGCAGCTGTCGCAGGACGGTGAGTCCGTCCTTGCGGGGCAGGCCGAGATCCAGCAGCACCATATCGAAACGTGAATGGCTCAGGGCACCGAGGGCCGTGACGCCGTCGGCCACGGCGTCTGTGACGTGACCGTCCTGTCCGAGGGCCGTACGCACGGCCTCGGCAATCATCCGATCATCCTCGACGAGCAGTACGCGCATGCACGTACTGTAGCAAACTAGGCAGTTCGGGCGATCGGGCCCCGATCAGGCCTGCGTATTCACAAGGTTGCCGACAGCGTTCATGCCCGACAGATCACTCGCGAAATTCGTCAGAAAGCCGGACAGCGATGCATTGGGATTGCCGCCCATGGTGCTGACGAGATTCCCGAAGCTTTGCTGCAGCGAGGCGAGGGCGGAACCGCTGGCAGTGGTGCCGGTGGCCGAAGGCGTGGTGGAGGTGGCGCCTGCCGCGGCGTTTCCCGCCGCACCCGCAGTGGTCGAGTCCGCGCCGTCGACTTCGTCAATGAGATCCTGCAGGGCTGCGCTCATGTGCCCGCCGTGGCCGCCATGACCGTGGTGGCCCTGTGTGCCGGACACAGCCGCAGTGCTGCTCGGATCAGTGCTGCTCGCAGCAGTCGTGCCGGTAGCGGTAGCGGTAGCGGCGCCCTGCGCCTGCAGTGCCGAAACGAGATTCTGGATGAAGGCCTGCATGGCCTGCTGCGGTGTCTGGATGCCGGAGGCGGAAGTGCTCGGCGTGTCAGAGGCGCTGGTCGCGCCGGCGCCGATCGCGGACGTTGCTTTGGCGTCCGTGGTGGTGGCGGCCGTGCCGGCAGCCGAGGTCGCGGCCGTGGTGGACGTGAGCGCGCCGGACTGAGTGAGTGCCTGCATCAGCGCGTCAAACAGGCCGCCGGCCGGTGTCGCTTGTGCGGCGCCGGGCGTGCTGGTCTGCAAAGGTCCGCTCGCGACGCCGGCACCCGAACTTGCGTTCGTGCTGCCGAGCATGCTGACGGGATATTGCTGGTACAGGTGGCTGGCGATGCTGCCGATGCTCATGCGGATCTCCGACGCGTCGTAACTGAATGCAACGCTAATCCGAACTTTAGTTTCGTAGTGAGCATTGCTTTGCAGTTTCAATATGTTTTCCTGAAGTGGCAAACGCGCGCCGCCGAACGGCAATGTATTGCCGCATCGGTTAGATTTGTCCCGTGGCGATGGAGAGGGTTTTGGAACGCAATTTTCTGGCATTAGTGGCCGCCGCGGCGGGGCTCCTTCTTGGCAATGGCGCAGTGGCGGCCGTCTCCGCGGCCTCCACCCCGGAGCGCGCGCCGTGGCCCGCGCTCGCGCAGCTCGCGCACTCGGGTGCGCAAGTCAGCGCCGCGGCGATCGATCTGGACGACGAACACGTCCTCGATGAGTTGCACGCGGACGCGCACCTGACCCCGGCATCACTGACCAAGCTGGTGACCGCTGCGGCGGCTCTGAACCAGTGGCCGCCCGACAAGGTGTTTCACACGCGCCTGCTGAGCACCGGGGCGCTCGTAGCGGGGGAACTGCGCGGGGATCTGCTGCTGCTTGGCGCCGGGGATGCCTCGCTGGATGATCAGTCCTTCTGGAGTCTCGCGGCACAACTGCGCGGGGCGGGCGTAACACGGGTGCGCGGCCGGCTGGAGGTGATTCCCGCGCCGTTCGGCGCCGTGGCCTGCGAGACCCGGGACCGTTGCGATGCCCGCCAGCACAGCGACCGCGCCTACAACGCGCCACTGGGCGCGCTCGGCGTCGATTTCGGC
>DATDIL010000013.1:0-4732 GCA_036521075.1 Steroidobacteraceae bacterium
CGCATATTTCCTCGCACCTGATGGCGATGCGGGGCGCGATGTATATGCGGTTCTGCGCCGAGCCGTGGCGGAAACCGGCAAGACCGCGCTTGCCCGCGTGGTGATTTCTCAACGCGAGCGCACGATTGCCCTGCGACCCATCGGCGACGGGCTTATGGCCCACACACTCTATGAGAACCGGGACCTGAACAGTTCGAAGGACCTGTTCGATGGTGTGGCAGAGATCAAGATAGACCCCGAGATGGTCCAGCTTGCGACGCAACTTGTGCAGCGGCAGACAGCCCAATACGACGCGGCCGATCTTGATGACCAGTATGAAATTCGGCTGCGCGAAATGATCGACGCCAAGCTGAAGGGCGAGGGCATCGACCTGGAAGCCGAGGCGCCCGTCGCAGCGGATACCAACGTCATCGATCTGATGGCGGCGTTGAAACAAAGCCTCGGGCAGTCGTCGGCGAGACCTGCTGAGACGTCACCCCCTCCCGTAAAGCGCAAGAAGGCATCTAGTGAGGGACGCCAACAGGCCGCGCTCAAATTGCCGATCAAAGGCGGCAAGGAGCGGGCCGACGACGCCGGCGCCGTAGCTCAGCCAGTTACCAAACCGGCACGCAAGCAGGCTTAATGGGCGGGACGCGAAACCGAGTGGCGCGTCCGGTGGTGGCGGGGTGCGGGGAGAGTTGTCAGTCTCTCTCGCGGGAAGGTAACCGCGGATAACGGGAGATGTCGCGCGCAGGGGCTTCGCATCACCAAGTGGAGCTGCCCTTCGTTCCCGCTCCTGGCCGGGCGTACATATCGGGCGATGCGAGCCCCTTCGCCATATCGCCGCAACTACAGAGCGACGGCCCAGGGCTATTCTGTTGAGACAGGAGCCCCTGGGGAACGCGAGCTCTTCGGCAAACTTGCCATCGGTTAATACCCCGGTTAATGACACACAAGTTCCGAATGTGCAGCCTTCGCCTCGGACATCCGGCCAGCAACGCAGCAAAAGGGCATCGGGCGTCATGAACCGGCTCAGCCTCGGCATCTGCCTTCTTCCCGTCCTGCTCGCAGCCTGTGCGCAGCAGACGCTGTTTCAGTCCAATTTCGACTCCACCGCAGCCGGTCAGCCGCCGTCGCATGCGCAGCCGGTGGGGACGGTCAACATCAGCGGTCCGCCGGGCAGCGTTATTGTGGTAGCCTCTCCGGTGCAGACGGGGGGCAAATGGGTTCAGATCGCCCGCCCGAACGATCCAGAAACCATCGTTGCTTTCCAAGGCAACTTTGCGCAGTTCGCCGGCGATGGCAGTTATACCTGCGATGCCAGCCTGTTCATTCCCACCGGCCAGGCCGTCGCGAGCCTCCAGTTCGAGCAGTTCAATCAGTCTGTGGCGAACAGCTTCAATGGCTTCCTGCACCTCGATTTTCAGAAGGACGGAACCATCCGGATCGACGACCTGTCGGGTACGGTGTTCGGCACATTTCCACACGACCAGCCGTTCATCGTGCAGGTCACGCTCAACATAAGCGCGACCCCGACCGCGCACATCGTGCTGGCGGGCGCCGGCACGTCCGGGGAAAAGGACTATGCCATCCAGACACCGCTCATCCCGCTCGCCCGTCAGTTCGGCGCCGTCCGCCTTTGGATGGGATTGCCGTGGACCGGACCGTTTGATGCAACGAACATTGTGGTCACGAAATCGCAATAGCTATGTGCGCGTGAAGACGGAGGGCCCCGGCGGGGCTTCACGGTCGAATATGCTCCCGCCAAGTGAAACATCTACCCAGCTGCCCGGAAAGGCGCCTGGTGTGCTCGGCTCCGCAATTACCGCCAGCCCCCCTGCGCCGTGCGCACCGTGAGACTCAGAAAAATCCCCGTGGCGCCGAGAGCCATTCAGTAACGCAGAGGCTCGTTCCCACCAAATTACGGCCGAATCGGCATTTCGGGGTAGGAGAGAATCCATTCGCGTGCTGCTTCGAATTTGTCGGCGACGCTCACATCGAAACTGACGAGTCCTAAAATTGGCGGATTGCCGCGGTGTCCCGCATACAGCACAGCGCCACCGCCGTGAGCTGCGACCAAGTGGAAGCACTTCCCGTCGCTTCGGATGAAATCGTATCCGGCCGGCGTCTCGACCGCTGCGACCGTTAACGTCGGCATGATTTCGCTGTTCTGCGGCTGCTGCCGCTGGTCGTCTCCAGCCCCATCTTTATCAGCCGGCGGATGGCTTCCGGCCTGGAGCGCGGCGAGGGCTGTCCGGCAATCCATGCGTCGAGTGCAGCCAACTGGTCGGGTGGGAAGCGCACGCCAACAAGTGTCGCTCCGACTTTCGGGCGCCCGCGGCCAAATTGCTTCGTGCTAACAGGGATTACGGAAGGCATGAATACCTGATAACAGATAAGGCGGACCGAAGCAAGGATTTGCGGCCGTGCTTCGGCCCTGACCCTGAGCACGGAGTGACCGTAACCGTGCGCAAGGCTGACACCGCCTTTACCACGTCCCCGCTAGCCCTCACTCAGGAATGCTGCAATTTCGTATTCTGAAGGCAGCCTGCTCCGATAATAACAGCGCGATATTCGCTATGAGCCATAAGCCAACCAGCACCGGAATGGATGGGCGGTCTCCTGCGCCGCCGGTGCAGGCGAACGAACCAGGTCGTCACCTATCAGGCTGATCTGCGCGAGACCCCCGGGCGTAGCAACGTCTGGGTCTTTCCTTCCCGGCGAAAAGCGAACAGGTCTGCTGACGATTGCAGATAAAGGAACAGCCCGCGCAACGGCAATACGCGGGCTGCTGGAAGACAACGTGGGGCCTCGGCAGGCCCGGTGGAAACGTAATCGGTTCCGGAAGCGCGTGCAATGCCGGTTCAAGAAAATGGCGACATCCGAGGATATACCGCCCCCCGCTCGCCGCGCCCCCGCGTTCGCCCTATGACGGTCTGAACCTGCCTCTCGCTGTCGGGGCCGCGGTTGTTCCCCAAGTTCGTCAGTCGGCGGATCGATCAATGTGCACTCGGGCGTCATTCCGTGTGGCGCCCGGACTTCTCGGCGGAAGCACTCGGGTTCGCGGAAGTGATACCTCGGCTGCTGCGGGCGTCGCCGCGCCGGCCAAAGCACCAGCGCGAGCGCCCTCATCATTCGTTTCTCTTGCACGATGATATAACGTCGAAGAGTAGCGGGAGCCCAGCGGCCGGTCCGCGAACATCTCGCTGCGAGGCCAAGCGGCGAGCGCGACGCCTTCGCGTACTGCTACCACTATGGCATCAAGCCAGAGAACCCCGATCCGAGACCCCGCGCCGCCGTGCCGAGCCCCTCAACGCCGCATCATAATGGTGGCTGAGATGTGGGCTGTACGGAGACGCCTGAACAAGCCCAGCTTTATCTAGGCCTTCGAGACCGGGGTGGTGGAGCTGAGGGGGATCGAACCCCTGACCTCCTCATTGCGAACGAGGCGCTCTCCCAGCTGAGCTACAGCCCCATCCCGGCGGCGCGGAAAATGCGGAGCGGGCGGGGAGGAGTCAAGCGAGAGTGTCGCTGGCAAGACCCCGAAACGCCGGGGCTGAATAGGCCAGGTTGACGCCGGGGGTGCCTGTGGAGTTGCGGCCAGACATCCTGCCCGGGCGTAGAGTTCGGAACTGAGCGACGCTGTTTGCCCGACCCACTCCGGATCATCGCATTCAGCCAGCCAGCCTGTACTTCCCTCTTCCGAGAAAATCGAGGTAGCCATTGTCACGGAGAAGATGCAGTTGTTGGCGAATCTTCTCACGAACATGCCGATTGTTTGGATACAGCTCGCGCAACTCGCCTTCGAACGCATAGACTTGGTCCAATGAGAACGTACACTGCCCGATCCGTTCAATGCATCTCATCACATTGATCAACCAACTTCTGGTGACGAAATCACCCTGCATTCTGAGGAAGAGCGTCCTTTGCCAGGTCGCGATTACCGTGGCGGCAGGTTCAACCGTCCTGTCCTTTACGAGGTATATTCGTCCTACGTCCGGAATTTTTTGAAGCAGGATGTTGCACCCGGTCCATCCAGCACGTTTCGCCAAGGCGGAAAGCGGCTTTCTTCTTTTTTGTATGATGTCTGGTGTAAGGAATTGCTTTGGTACAACAACGAGGTTCGACACCTCGAGTGTTGGCGCTTCGTAAGTCAGTAGCAGGAGATTGGGATTTTGAACGGCGCGCAGCCTGTTCATCATCGCGCCAAATGCCCCGTCCACCACTGTTGAACCAAAGCGGTTGCGCTGGCTTTTCAGCTCGTAATCCTCCCCGCAGTTCGGACAGAAGAAATCGGCGGCGGGGTTGTTATTTGCGTGTCGGCTGATAGGGCAGCTTCCGCAGCCTGGACAATACGCTTCCCTGCCAACCAAATGCTCGCTCAGGATTCGGATTTTCTGCGTTGAGCTCGTGTAACGCGCGGCGAGGGCGACCTCAAATGACAGGTTCATCTGTCGCCATCGATGCTTTACGGGCACTGAATTGGAATTCAGGCCGCATCGCGGGCCGCAATCTGCGTCCGCCATAGTGTACGCCCATTGACGCTGCCCCCCCGTCCCACCACACCGCCGCGATGCGCATCGCCGCCATCCTGGTCGCCGCCGGCACCGGGACCCGCTTCCGCACCGACACGCCGAAGCAGTTCACCGCCATTGCCGGGCGCCCACCCATCCGCCACGCGGCCGAGGCGCTCGCCCCCCACGTCACGCTGCTGCAACCCGTGGGCGACTCCGGCCCGATCACGCAGGCCCTC
>DATDIL010000014.1:0-32601 GCA_036521075.1 Steroidobacteraceae bacterium
CCGGCTGCGGCACCTGCGCCCAAGGCGCCTGCGGCACCGGCCGCGGCACCTGCGGGGCCTGCCGCCACAGCCGGCGCGACGCTGGCTGCCGTCAACGAGAGTGGTTTCTCCTCCGCCCATGCCAGTCCTTCGGTACGCCGCTTCGCGCGTGAGCTGGGCGTCGATCTGGCGCGGGTGAGTGGTACCGGCTTCAAGGCCCGGATCACCGCGGATGACGTCAAGAATTTCGTCAAGCAGGCACTCAGTGGCGCAGGCGGCGCGGCGCAGCCCGGCAAGGGCGGGGTGCCCGGCGGCCGCGGCCTGCCCAGCGTGCCGGTGGTGGACTTCGCGGCCTTTGGTCCGGTGGAGTCCAAGCCGCTGACGCGCATCCAGAAGATCTCAGGCTCGCGACTGCATGCGAGCTGGGTGAATCTGCCGCATGTCACGCAGTTCGATGAAGCGGACATCACGGCTCTGGAAGAGCTGCGCGGCAAACTGAAGGTGAAGGCCACCGAGCAGGGCATCAAGCTGACGCCATTGGCGTTCATCATTCGCGCCTGCGTTCGCGCGTTGCATCACTTCCCGACCTTCAACTCTTCCCTGGATGCGGCCGGCGAGAACCTCGTCCTCAAGAAGTACATCCACATGGGCTTCGCGGCGGACACGCCCAATGGCCTCATGGTGCCGGTGGTTCGTGATGCGGACCGCAAGGATATCTACGAGGTTGCCCGTGCGCTCGGTGAGCTGTCGCAGAAGGCGCGCACCGGCACGCTGAACGTCGCGCAGATGCAAGGCGGATCCTTCACGATTTCGAGCCTCGGCGGCATCGGTGGCACGGCGTTTACGCCTATCATCAACGCTCCGGAGGTCGCGATCCTGGGCGTGTCGCGCTCGGCGATGAAGCCGGTGTTCAAGGACGGTGCGTTCGTGCCGCGTCTGATGCTGCCGCTGTCGCTGTCCTATGATCATCGCGTCATCGATGGGGCGCTGGCGGCGAAATTCACGACCTATCTCGCGCAGGTGCTCGCGGAGCCGCGTGGCCTGGTGGAGGCGGTGCCTTAGATGAGTTCCATGGATCTGGTCGTACCGGATATCGGCAACTTCGATGCCGTGCCGATCGTCGATGTGCTGGTCAAGGTCGGCGACAGCGTCGAGGTGGAAACACCGCTCATCACCCTGGAGACCGACAAGGCCACCATGGATGTGCCGTCGGCGGCGGCCGGCACGATCACAGAATTGCTCGTCAAGCGCGGCGACAAGGTCGCCAAGGGCACGGTCATTGCGCGTGTTGCCGCCGTGGCCGGCGCTGATGTGGCCGCCACTGCAACTGATGCGCCTGCCGCAGCCGCAGCGCCTAAAGCCGCCAGCGCCGACGCAGGCGGAGACACGGTGCGCATGCGGGCCCCGGACGTATCCGCCATGAGTCGTATTGAGGCGCAGGCCGACCGCAGTACCCAGGTAGTCGTGCTGGGCTCGGGTCCCGGGGGCTATACCGCCGCATTCCGCGCTGCGGACCTGGGTCTGAAGGTGACGCTCATCGAGCGCTGGCCGACCCTGGGTGGCGTGTGTCTGAACGTCGGGTGCATTCCGTCGAAGACGCTGCTGCACGCGGCGAAAGTGATCGAGGATGCCGACGCGATGGCCGCGCACGGCATCAGTTTCGGCAAGCCCAAGTTCGATCTGGAAAAGCTGCGGGGCTTCAAGAGCGGCGTGGTCAAGAAACTGACCAGCGGCCTGTCGGCGTTGGCCAAGCAGCGCAAGGTCGAACTGGTCACGGGCACGGGCAAATTTGTCAGTCCGCAGGTGCTCGAAGTCACCGGGCCGAAGGGCACGGAACGCATCCGTTTCGACAGCTGCATCATTGCGGCCGGATCGGAGGCGGTGAAGTTGCCCGGCTGGCCGGCCGATCCGCGCATCATCGATTCAACGGGCGCGCTGGAATTGCCGGCCGTCGATGGGCGGATGCTGGTGGTGGGCGGCGGCATCATCGGGCTGGAAATGGCCTGTGTGTACGATGCTCTGGGCAGCCAGGTCAGCGTGGTCGAACTTACCCCGACGCTGATGCCCGGGTGCGATCCGGACCTGGTCAAGCCGCTGGAGAAGCGCTTGCGCGCCCGCTACGAACAAATCCTGCTGAGCGTGAAGGTCACGGGCGTCGAGGCGACCAAGCAGGGCATTCGCGTCAGCTTCGCGGGCGAGAAGGCGCCGGAGCCGCAGTTGTATGACCTGGTGCTGGTGGCCGTCGGCCGTTCGCCCAATGGCAAGCTGATCGGCGCGCAGGCGGCCGGCGTGAATGTCAGCGATCGCGGGTTCATTCCGGTGGACAAGCAGATGCGCACCAATGTGCCGCATATCTTCGCCATCGGCGATATCGTTGGTCAGCCCATGCTCGCGCACAAGGCGACGCATGAAGCGAAAGTGGCTGCCGAGGTCATCGCCGGGCACAAGGCAGCCTTCGATGCCCGCGTCATTCCGTCGGTCGCCTACACCGATCCGGAAGTGGCCTGGGTGGGTTTGACGGAGACCGAAGCGAAGGCCAGGAACATCGCCTTTGAAAAGGGCGTGTTCCCCTGGGCTGCAAGCGGCCGCGCGCTGTCGCTGGGCCGGGATGACGGGTTCAGCAAGCTGCTGTTCGATCCGGTCACGCACCGGCTTCTGGGCGGTGGGATCGTGGGATCAAATGCCGGTGATCTGATCAGTGAAGTCGCCGTGGCCATCGAGATGGGCGCCGACGCGACGGACATCAGCCTCACGGTCCACCCGCACCCGACACTGTCCGAGACCGTGGCGTTCGCCGCCGAGGCCGTCGACGGAACGCTCACCGATTTGTACATTCCCAAGAAGAAGCCCTAAGAGGCAGTAATTCGCGCGACCAGCGCTTCGACTTTGCGCAGGTATTGCATCTCATCCGGCGCGCGACCCGCACGCTGGGCTTCCCACAGCGCTTCGCCCAGCGGCGTCAGCAGCACGTGTTCGGCCTCGTGGGCATTGCCAAAGTGCTCGCAAAGCCTGCGGTACAGGGCGGCGAAGCCTGTGGGGCGGTTGGTGCTCAGCTGCTCGCGGATCGCCAGGTGCATTCCCATGTGCAGGAATGGGTTCTGCCGCCCACCTTCGGGCGTGAAGTCGGCGCCGATGACTTCCCGGCCGCTCTCGAGCCATGCGATGTATTCGGGATGCTCGGCGATCACGGCCGCGATCTGGCCTTCCAGCGGGCTCAACGGCTCGTGGGCCCGGAACTTGCGCCACGAGGCCAAGTACATCTGCCGCAGCTGTTCGCGACTTTGATCGGCAAAAATGGGCATGGGTTGAGGTCAGCGCGCCGCCTTGGTCTTGGTTGGGTAGTCGCACAGGTCGCGGATCAGGCAGCTCGGACACTTCGGGGTACGGGCAAGACACACATAGCGACCATGCAGCAGCAGCCAGTGATGAGCCCCGCGCGCGAACTCGTGGGGCGTGGTCCTGACCAATTCGAGCTCCACGGCCAGCGGCGTCCGACCGGGCGCCAGCCCGGTGCGGTTGGCGACGCGAAAGATATGCGTGTCCACGGCGATGGTGGTTTCACCGAACGCGATGTTCAGCACGACATTCGCCGTCTTGCGCCCCACTCCCGGCAGCGCCTCGAGCGAGTCGCGGTCGGCGGGCACCTGTCCATCGTGCACAGCCACCAGGCGTTGGCACAGTCCGATGAGATTGGCCGCCTTGGCGTTATACAGACCCACGCTCTTCAGATACGGCTTCACACCCTCGAGGCCCATGGCCAGCAACGCCTGGGGCGTATTGGCCAGGGGAAACAGCTTCGCGGTCGCGCCATTGACGCTCCGGTCGGTGGTGTGCGCGGAGAGCATCACGGCCACCAGCAGTTCAAAAGGGGTGGAGTACTTCAGCTCCGACACCGGCTCGGGGTTGGCCGCGCGCAGGCGCTCGAACAGCATCCGGCGACGCGCTGCGCTGTAGCCCCTCGGGCGCGTGCCGCGGCTTGCCGTGGTGGTCATGGCAGGTGGCGATCCGGGTCCGCCGCCAGCTTCTTGAGCGCCGCGAGCAAGGTTGCGCGCTCTGCGGCGAGTCGCTGCATCCGTGCCGCGTGCGCGTGGTAGCGCTGGCGGTTGACGGCAGGCTCCGGAGGCCCCGCGGGCGCTGATTCGGCGGTGATGGCTACCATCGTGATGCAATCCACGGGGCATGGCGCAATGCACAGCTCGCAGCCGGTGCACAGTTCGGCCGCCACCGTGTGCAGGAAGCGCGGCGCACCGATAATCGCATCCACCGGGCAGGGGGGCAGGCACTTCGCGCAGCCAATACAGCGCGCTTCGTCGATCACGGCGACCCGCGGTGCCTGCTCGACCCCATGCGCGGGGTTCAGCGGCACCGCCTCGCGTCCGAGCAGTTGCGCCAGCGCCTCGATCGTGGCGGCTCCTCCGGGTGGACACTGGTTAATGGCCGCGCCCTGGGCAATGGCCTGGGCGTACGGCAGGCATCCTGGATAGCCACAGCGCGTGCACTGCGTCTGCGGCAAGAGGGCGTCGATGGCCTTGATGTCCACGTCGTCGCTGCTGCTTCAGGTGATGCGCATGCCCGCAGTGGCGCCCGCATCCGGTGATAGCAGGAACAGCCCGGGCTCGGCACCGCTGGCACACAGCACCATCCCTTCGGAAACACCGAAGCGCATTTTGCGCGGCGCAAGATTGGCGACGACCACCGTCAGACGCCCCACCAGGGTCGCCGGGTCGTATGCCGAGCGGATAGCGGAGAAAACCGTGCGCGCGGCGGGCTCGCCGAGGTCGAGGGTCAGCTTCAGCAGCTTGTCGGACCCGGTCACCGCTTCGGCGGCGAGAATGCGCGCCACGCGCAGTTCAACCTTCGCGAAGTCATCGATCGGGATGGTCGCCGGGATCTGTGGTGCGGCAGTTTCAGTCACTTTGGGCGATTCCTCGGTGGCATCGAACAGTTTGTCGAGGATCCTGGCGTCCACGCGCGTCAGTAGGTGCGCGTAGGGACTGATCCTGTGTCCCGCCGGCAGCAGCGTTGCGCTGTCGGTCCATTGCAACGGGGCGATATTCAGGAATTTTTCCGCGCGTGCGGCCAGCTGCGGCACCACCGGCTTCAACAACAGGGTCAGCAGCCTGAAGAGATTGATGGCGGCACTGCACACTGCCTGCAGCTCATCGTCCCGCGTGGCGTCGCGGGCAATTTCCCATGGTGCGTGATCGGCCACATAGCGATTGGCCAGATCCGCAAGGTGCATGGTCAGGCGCAGCGCCAGGCCAAAATCGCGCAACTCATAGGCCTCGCGAATGGCTTGGCTTTCGCGTCGGAACTCCTCGAGCAGCGCCTGTGCGGCGGACTGGTGCACAGCGCACAGCTGTCCCGCGAAGCGCTGGTTGAGAAAATTCGCACAGCGGCTGGCGATATTGACGTACTTGCCCACCAGGTCGCTGTTCACGCGGGCGAGGAAATCCTGTGGATTGAAATCGACATCCTCGACGTTGGCGTTAAGCTTGGCGCCGAAGTAGTAACGCAGCCAATCCGGGTCCATGCCGATACGCAGGTAGCGCAGCGGATCGATCCCGGTGCCGCGGGACTTGGACATCTTCGCGCCGAGCACGGTGAGGAAGCCGTGCACATGGATGTTGTCCGGCACCTTGTACGGTGCTCCCGCGAATTCCAGCATTGCGGGCCAGAACAATGTGTGGAAGTAAATGATGTCCTTGCCGATGAAGTGAATCTGCTCCGTCGTCGGATCGGCGAGGAACTGCTCAAAGCTGCCGGGCTCACCATTGCGCGCGGCTGCGCCCGTCGCGAAGTAATTCTCCAGCGACGCAAGGTACCCCAGCGGCGCATCCAGCCACACATAGAAGAACTTGCCGGGATGATCCGGAATGGGGATGCCGAAGTAGGGTGCATCCCGGGAAATGTCCCAGTCCCCCAATGCGTTCTCACCGCTGCCATCGAGCCATTCGCGCGCCTTGTTGGCGACCTGCGGCTGCAGGTGGCCCGGGGTCTGGATCCAGCCATGCAGGAATGCGCGGCAGCGTGGATCCGAGAGTCTGAAGAAGAGGTGATCCGAAGTTCGCAGTTCCGGCACGGTGCCGGAGAGGGTCGAAAAGGGATTGATCAGGTCCGTGGGTGCATTGACCGTGCTGCACACTTCGCAGGCATCCGCGTACTGCTCCTTGGCGTGGCAGTGCGGACACTCGCCCTTGATGTAGCGGTCGGCCAGGAACATCCCCTTCACCGGGTCGTAGAACTGCTCGACGGGGCGGGTATCGATCAGGCCGGCGGCCTGCAGACGTTGATAGACGTCCTGGGCAAGAGCGGTGTTCTCCGGTGAGTCGGTCGTATACCAGTGATCAAAGCTCAAGGAGAAGCCGTCGAGGTATTGGCGGCGCCCGGCGGCGATGCCGCGCACCAGTTCCTGCGGCGTCACTCCGTCGGCCTGGGCCTTGAGCATGATGGGCGCGCCATGGGCATCATCCGCGCCAATGAAATGAACCTGGGAGCCGGCCATGCGCTGGAAGCGTACCCAGATGTCGACCTGGATGTACTCCATGATGTGCCCGATATGCAAGGGGCCGTTGGCGTAAGGCAGGGCACTGGTAATGTAGAGTTTTCGTGACATCACCCCAGTTTACCGTACCGGCACTGTTTCCCGGTTGCCGGTACGGTGACGGCGATGCCAAGATGCGCGATGGCACGCAATATCGAAATCAAGGCGCGGATTGCGGGCGTAGCGGCCCTGCAGCCCCTGGCCGCACGCCTGGCCGATACCGGCCCGACCATCATCGAGCAGGACGACACGTTTTTCACGTGCACCCACGGCAGACTGAAGCTGCGGGAGCAGTCAGGCGCCGGTGCGGAGCTGATTTTCTATCAGCGCGCCGATGAGCGCGGACCCAAGGAATCATTTTACCTGCGGGTGCCGGTTCCCGATCCGAACGCGGTGCGGGAGTTGCTGCAGCAGGCCCACGGCCAGGCGGGCCGGGTCCGGAAGCGTCGCGTGCTGTTCCTGATTGGACGCACCCGCATCCATCTGGACGTGGTGGAGGGATTGGGGGAGTTTCTGGAACTCGAAGTCGTAATGCGGGATGGCGAATCCGCTGCCGATGGCATTGCGGAGGCCCAAAAACTCATGGTGCGACTCGGGGTGACATCGCAGCAGTTGACCTCAGGCGCATACGTGGACCTGCTCAGGCAGCCGGAACAGCAGGATCAATTACCGGAGGCCGTATGGCATCGAGCGAAAATTCCCGTGATCTGATCGGTTACGGCGCACAGCCCCCGAACCCGCGGTGGCCGAAGGGCGCGCGCATCGCCGTGCAGTTTGTCCTCAATTATGAAGTGGATGGCGAAGCGAACGGTGCGGGGGGGGACAGCAATCTGCCGGCGCAGTCCGTCTACGAGTACGGCAGCCGTGCGGGTGTGTGGCGGGTATTGCGCCTGGCGCAGGAGTTCGGCGTCCCACTGACGATTTTTGCGGTGGCCATGGCCTTGGAGCAGCACCCGGGGCTGGCTCGGGAGCTGGTCGGGCTCGGGCACGAGATCGCCAGTCACGGCTGGCGTTGGATTGACTACCAGCATGTGCCCGAGGCGCAGGAGCGCGCCGAAATGCGCCGCGCCATTGAAGTGCTGACCCGGGTGACCGGTTCGCGGCCGCTGGGCTGGTACAGCGGCCGGCCGAGCCCCAACACGCGCAAACTGGTCGTGGAGGAGGGTGGATTCCTCTACGACGCGGACGCCTGCAACGACGATCTGCCGTACTGGGTCAAGCAGTCGGGGCGCGATCATCTGGTGGTGCCCTACACGCTGGACATCAATGATCAGGGTGAGGACTTCTATGACTATGCCCGCGATGCCTACGAGGCACTGTACGAAGAAGGCGCCGTCGCGCCGAAGATGATGTCAATCGGCCTGCACGCGCGCCGGATCGGCCAGCCGGGTCGCAGCGTCGCGCTGCGGCGCCTGTTTGCACACATGCGATCGCACCGGGATGTGTGGTTCTGCCGCCGCATCGACGTCGCCCGACATTGGATCGAGCACCACCCACCGGGATAGGGGTGCGGCTACCCGTGGTCCCTGACCGGTTCGAACTTTGCCTTGTTGATGCCCTTCTTGAAGGCTTCCTTGCCCGTGATCATGCGCTGGTCCAGCAGCAGCTGGATGGCGGTGTCCATGGTACGCATGCCGAACTGCGCTCCGGACTGCATGCTGTTCTCCAGCTGATCAAGCTTGCCCTGACGGATGAGATTCGAGGTGGCCGGCGTATTGACCAGGATTTCAAGAGCCGCGACCCGTCCCTGCTTGTCGGTGCGCTGCAGCAGCTGCTGCGAGACGACCCCGCGCAGCGAGGTCGACAGCATGGTGCGCACATGTGACTGCTTGTCTGACGGGAACACGTTGACCATGCGGTCCACGGTCTGCGCGGCGCCGTTGGTATGCAGCGTACCCATCACCAGGATGCCCATTTCGGCGGCGGTCACCGCAATGCTCATGGTCTCCAGATCGCGCAACTCGCCCACCAGGATCACATCCGGGTCCTCGCGCAGGGCGGAGTGCAGGGCCGCGGAGAACGTCGGGGCATGATGGCCGACTTCGCGCTGGCTGATGAGGCAGCTCTTGCGCTGATGCACGAACTCGATCGGATCCTCGATGGTGAGGATATGGCCCTGGACCCGGGTGTTGATGTCGTCGATCAATGCCGCGAGGGTGGTTGATTTGCCCGAGCCGGTCTTGCCGGTGACCAGGATGAGGCCCTGCGTGTGGCGGCACATCTGCCGTACCGCTTCGGGCAGCTTCAATTCGTCCATGGTAAGCGCCTTGGAGGGAATGGCGCGGAACACCGCTCCCATGCCGTTCAGGTGTCGCAGCACATTGACGCGAAAGCGCCCCCGATCCCCCATGGTGTAGGCGAAGTCGGCGCCCTCCTTGGTCTCGAAGCGGTCGACGGCGATCTTCGGCATGATCTCGTACAGCGCTTCGCGCACCATGGTCGGATCCAGCTTCTCCGGTCGCAGCGGCATCAGATCGCCGTACTGACGGATGCGCGGCGGATCACCGGCAATGAAATGCAGGTCGGAGCCGCGCTTGTCCAGGATCTCGTTGAGGTAGGTGTCGATGGCCGGCATGGCGGTCTATTCCGAAGGAAGGGTCGTCGTGGCGGTGAACTCCGCCTTGGGCAGCACACTGGTATCGGTCACGAACCTCTGAAACAGGCTCTTGTTGCTCGCGTAGGCGTAGGCGTCATCAGGATCGATCTCGCGCGCTGTGATGGCGGCCAGCAGTGCCTGGTCGAGCACCTGCATGCCCGAGTCACGTCCCATCTGCAACTGGGTCTGGATCTGATGACTCTGATCGGTCTGGATCAATTTGGCGATGGCCTTGGTCATGACCATGACTTCGCAAACGGCCCTGCGTCCGCGACCATCGGTGGTCTTGCACAGGATCTGGGTGATGACGGCCAGCAGGCTTTGCGACAGAAAGCTCTTGGTCTGTTCACGCTCCTCGACGGGCAGCGCGTCGATCACGCGATCGATGGTCTTCACGGCACTGGTGGTGTGCAGCGTGCCCAGCACCAGGTGTCCGGTCTCGGCAGCCGTCATGGCCATGCGGATGGTTTCCGCATCACGCATTTCACCGACCAGGATGACATCCGGGTCCTCGCGCATCGCGGCGCGCACTCCTTCGGCGAAGGATGGAATATGGGTGTGCAGCTCGCGCTGGATGACCTGGCTGTTCTTGCTGCGATGGACGAACTCGATGGGATCCTCGAGGCTGATGATGTTCAGTTTGCGCGTGTGATTGAGGTGATCGATCATCGCGGCAAGCGTCGTGGATTTGCCGGTGCCGGTGGAGCCGGTTACCAGGATCATGCCCTGGTGGTAGTCGCACAGTTTCGTCACGATGGGGGGCAGCGCGAGCTTCTCCAGCGCCGGCACCTCGGTCGGGATGGTGCGGAAGGTGGCGCCTACGCCGGTGTCCTTGCGGTAAACATTGACGCGGAAGCGCCCCCCCTCGGCGGACACATAGGAGAAATCCAGGTCGCTCCCGGCGGCGAAATGTTCCGCCTGGGAGCGGGTCAGAATCTCGCTGACATACCCCTCCAGCTCCACGGCCCGCAGGTCGCGGAACTTGATGGGCAGCAGATCCCCATGCATGCGCAGCATGGGCGGGACGCCCACCGCCAGGTGCACATCCGAACAGCCCTGCTGCGTGCCGAGTTTCAGAAACGCGTCGATACGCGCCACAGCTCACCCCTCCAGATAAAGCCAAAGCAGATCCCGCCCCAGTGTTTTGCCAAGTCTGGGCCACATAATCAATGGCTTGCGCCATGAAAGTTGACGTATCGCACGAAAGAAAGCCCTTTAAGGGCCCGACGGGCCCGGCCGGGAGCCTACATGTACGATTCGAGCGTGGCGCGCAGCTCATCCATGGATTGGAAGCGCTTGTTCTTATCCACCGCCATGGCCTTCATGACCGCATCGCTCAAACCCGTCGGCAAGGCGCTGTTGATCTCCGCGGGCGGCCGGGCCCGACCCTGGACATGCTGGTACATGACCGACATATGGTCGCCGCGCGCATAGGGCGGCACACCGGTCAGCATTTCGTACAGGATCACGCCCTCGGCGTAGATGTCGGCGCGCTCGTCGACCTTCTTGCCCAGGATCTGCTCCGGAGCCATGTACTTGGGTGAGCCGATCACGTAGCCGGTCTTGGTCAGCTGGGTGTCGCCTTCGCGGTGGGCCGCGGCCACACCGAAATCCACGATCTTCAGCAGCGCGTCCTGATTGATGAGCACGTTGGCCGGCTTCAGATCGCGGTGCACGATGCCGACCTGGTGCGCGACCGTCATGCCCGTGGCGATGTCGCAACCGAACTGCAGGGCACGGCGCAGTTCCATGGGCTTCTCGTTGATGATTTCGCCGCCCAGGGTGTGCGAGGGGAAGTACTCCATCGAGATCGCATACAACCCCTGGATGTACAGGAAATCGTAGATGCGGATGACGTTCTTGTGCGTGATCTTGCGCGAATAGCGCAGCTCATGAACGAAGCGCTTCATCACCTCTTCGTCTTCGGCGACGTTGGGGTTCAAGAACTTGAGGATGAGGCGCTCATCGACGACCGTGTCCTCCATCAGCAGCACGGTGCCGAAGGCGCCGCGACCGATGCGATCGATGTATTTATAGCGCCCCTCGATGATGTCCCCGCTCTTCAGTGTCGTGATATCCAGCCGCGTCTCGGTCGGCTTGCGGGACTGGGCGAGCGCTGCGTCGGGCATCGCAGTGGGTGCGGATGCCGCTGGGGCGGGCGGTTGGGGTGGCGCGTTCGCGGACGCGCGTGCGACCTGCGCGGCCACCGAGGTCAGGGTCCCCGGCGCGGTGACCGGGCTGCTGCCGGTGCGCACGTCCATCTCGGCCAGCGCCGCCGTGGCCAGTCGCGCCACGGTCTGATCGGTGGAGTTGATCTGGGTCTGCAGGCCCGCGCGTACCCGTTCGGCCTGGCGATCATCGGCGAGCTTCGCCAGCGCCTGGATGGCCTCGATGCGGATTTCGCGCTCCGGTCGGGCCAGCATGGGCAAAATGGCGTCGATGTGCTGCGGTTCCCCGAGCATGCCAAGCGCCCGCACCACCACGGGAAGCGCCTTGGCGTTGCCCGTCTTCAGCATCTCGAGCAGTCGCGGCAGGGCACGCTTGCTGCCGATTTCGGCCAGGGCATCGATGGCACGTTCGCTGACCCACCAGTCATTGTCGCGGGTTGCCTGGATCAGGTGATCCACGGCCCGCTCATCCTTGGTCTGGTTCAGAATCTCGATCGCCGCACGCCGGATGTCATCATCCTTCTCCTGCACCAGCTGCAGCACGGCGTCGATGACCTTCGGCCCGCCAATCTTGCCGAGCGCATCCGCGGCGCGGCTGCGCACCCACCAGTCACTGTCCTTCAGCGCTTGCAGCAGGTATTTGACGCTGCCGGCGTTGCCGACCTCGTTCAGTACCTCGACCGCGGAACGGCGTGCGTACTCATTTTCGTCCTTCAGCACCTCGATCAGGTAGCGCACGGTATCCGGATGGTTGGCCTTGATGACCACGTCCACTGCCTTGTTCTGCACGTCGATTTCCGGATCGCGCAGCAGCGCACACAGGCGCTGGACATCGACGATCTTGTCCATCTTGCGCAGGGCGTCCAACGAGGCGCCCCGGATGAGCTTGTGTGGATCCTTCAGCTGCGCGACCACCGCGGTCTGCACTTCGGGCAGGTTGAAGCGCGACAGGATGTTGATGATGTGAACCCGGGCGATGGCGTCCTTGCCATGCAGACGACCTATGAGTTCCGGCACCGCGTTGGCGTCGGCGATCTCGCCGATGACGCGGAACAATGCCGCCTTTTCATTGGGCTCCTGCTGATAGGCAACGCCCAGCAGTTCGCGGACATTGAATCGAGACTTTTGCGCTGCAACAATCTCCAGCAGGGCGGACTTGGAGACCCCGGGCACACTCAACGCCTCCAGCAGCAGATTGGGCGGGAAGTTGCGCGAAGTGGTCAGGGCCCAGGAAATCCCGGCGATCTCTCGCGGGCTGCCTTCGACCAGGCCGCGCAGGAAGCGGGGAAAAGTCTTGGCGCTGATCAGTGCGGAGAGCACATCGACCATCACCACTGTAATGTTCTTGTCGGCCTCCGGCAGTGCCGCCAGCACAGCGTCAATCGCCCCGGGTCCAAGATCCTTCAGCTTGGCTGCGGCCTTCTGGACTGCCAGATCGTTGGGGCCGGTGCCGGACCGAATTTCAGCCACCAGCCTGTCGGCGCGTAAGTTCGTGAAAAAGCTCATTCAGCCGACAGCTAACCGTCTCTCGATCTACATGATTGGCCAACGGAGCAATCCGACACCCGTCGGGCGCTCATTAATTATGCCACAGCACATCTACCTGCTGCGGCAAAGCCATGCAACTGCGACTACAATCCGGCGCCCTCCGCAGCCATTGATGGTGTCATGAACGACCCGCGCCTGAACCTGATACGCACCGCCATTGAGAATCATACCGATCCGCTCCTGGGTGAGACGCTGGGAGCGGCCCAGGCCGTTGATGAGGTGGTGCTGCGTGAAGGTCGCGTAAACGTCAGTTTGCGCTTCGGATTTCCTGTAGGGGGCTACGCAGATACGCTCACCGAGGCGCTGCGGGCGCAGGTTGGGCCGGTGGCGGCCGGACTGCCGTTGGACTTTCAACTGAGCTCACAGATCCACGCGCACGCGGTCCAGCGGCCGTTGAAGCCCCTGCCAGGTGTCAAAAACATCATTGCGGTGGCCTCCGGCAAGGGCGGGGTGGGCAAGTCCACCGTGGCCGCGAATCTGGCCTTGGCCTGGGCCGCCCAGGGCGCCCGAGTGGGGGTACTGGATGCGGACATCTACGGCCCGAGTCAGCCACTGATGCTGGGATTGACCGGACAGCGCCCGAGCGCACCGGATGGCAAGCACATCAAGCCGCTCGCCGCTCATGGTGTGGTTGCGATGTCCATCGGTTTTCTGATTGATCCGGACCAGCCCATGGTATGGCGCGGCCCGATGGTGACCCAGGCGCTCACACAGCTGCTCGGCGACACCGAATGGGGGGAACTGGACTACCTGGTCGTCGACATGCCGCCGGGCACTGGCGATATCCAGCTGACGCTGGCACAACGCGTGCCGGTGGCGGGCGCCGTCATCGTGACCACGCCCCAGGACATTGCGCTTGCGGATGCCCGCAAGGGCTTGGCGATGTTCGAGAAGGTTGCGGTGCCGGTGCTCGGCATCATCGAGAACATGAGCATTCACATATGCAGCAACTGTGGCCATGCCGAACACATTTTCGGATCCGGCGGCGGCGCGCGCATGGCCGCGCAGGCCGGGGTGCGCCTGCTGGGTGAACTGCCGCTGGATGCGCGCATTCGCGAGGATGCCGATGGTGGCCGCCCCACGGTGGTCGCGGAGCCGCAATCGCCGCGGGCTCAGTTGTACTTTGATACGGCGCGCCGCACGGCCGCGGTGCTGGCGCGTCGCGCCCGTGACCGCAGCATGGTCTTTCCGAATATCGTCGTTGAACCGTCCTGAAGGATGAATGGATGAGCATCAAGTCCGATAACTGGATCCGGCGCATGGCCGCGGCGCACGGCATGATCGAGCCCTTCGAAGCCGGCCAGGTGCGCCAGGCCAATGGCGAGCGCATCGTCTCCTACGGCACCTCCAGCTACGGCTACGACGTGCGCTGCGCCAATGAGTTCAAGATCTTTACCAACATCAATTCCACGATCGTGGATCCGAAGCATTTCGATGAGAAGAGCTTCGTTGACGTGAAGGCCGACGTGTGCCTGATTCCGCCAAACTCCTTCGCGCTGGCACGAACCGTGGAGTACTTCCGAATCCCGCGCAGCGTGCTGACGGTTTGCCTTGGCAAGAGCACTTACGCGCGTTGCGGAGTGATCGTGAACGTAACGCCCCTGGAACCGGAGTGGGAAGGGCACGTCACCCTGGAATTCTCCAATACCACCCCGCTCCCGGCGCGCATCTATGCGAATGAAGGCGTGGCGCAGATGCTGTTCTTTGAGTCCGACGAGGTGTGCGCGACCTCCTATGCGGATCGCGGCGGCAAGTATCAGGGCCAGCGGGGTGTGACGCTGCCGAAGACCTAGCCAGTCACCGGCTCGAGTGGGTCACTGCGGTGATGCGCATCAACAGATCGACGCTGCCGTTGCGGCTGCGTGCCGCCTGCAGCGGCAGGTAGTCGAGCTTCGGCGCCAGCCACAGCCGGGTCACCCGGTCGGAGCCGGGCCGATCGCTGCGGTAGACCACGGTTTCAATCTCCCCGAGCGGAGTGTGCAAAATCTCGCTGCGCTCCCTGGTGTAGAAATATTCCTTCGCCTGGTCCTTGTCGAACAGCTTGAACTGCGTTGGGGCAAACCCCGCCTGCAGTTGCCGCATCAGTTCGATCTGCACCGACATGGGATCCTGGATGCCGGTATCGAGCGGCGCATCCACCGCGTGGGTCTCCGAGGTGCCGTGCACGCGCCCGGTCGTCGGGTCGAAGGTCAGATCGACATCATCCCGGTGATCGCGCGCCTGGCCCGTTTCCCGATAGTGCAGGGGGACGATATGGCCGTCCGCCAGCGTGAAGGTGCTGCTTTGGATCAGTGCATCCGGAAACACCAGGCGGAAAATGCCGTGCGCCTTGATATTCGAGCTGTAGGTGAACGTGCCGGGCGTCCGGGCCGGGGCGGCGAGCGTCAGTGTGGAATCCCCGGCCGTAATGCCATGCCAGGCGACCTGGTAGGTGGCGACAAAGGGCGCCGGCGGGGGCTGCGGAGGCGGGGGCGAGGTCAACACGCGGGTGATTGTACAATACCGCCATGAAGCCACCTTATCGATCACCCCGGGCGCGGATTCGCAAGAATCGCTGCTCCGCCCTGTCCCTCCTGGTCGTGCTCGGCCTGGTGGCGGTGATGCCGGCCCGGGCGCTGCGGCCGGTGCAGGTTTATCAGGTCACGGTGCGTGGCGCTTCCGCGGCCAGCGTGGTCGCGGATGGCATGCGCGCGGCGCTGGTGCGGGCGACCGGGCGGCGCGATGCCCCGGCGAATCCGCAGCTTGCGGGCATCTTGCAGAACGCGGGGCAGTACCTGAAAGGATCCCGATCACTCGCGGGCGGGGCCGTGCAGCTGGACTTTGATGGACCAAGGCTGGGGCAGGCCATCGTCGCCGCCGGGGCTACCTTGTGGGACAGCAACCGGCCGTTCACGCTGGTCGCGATAAGCCCGGTGCCCAGTGGGCCGGCCGGGGATGCGCTGCGCGTTCAGCTGGAACAGACCGCCGAGGGGCGCGGCCTGCCGATCAGTCTGGTGCCGCTGGCCGTCGCGGATGCGACGGGGGCGCCGCTGCCCGACGATGTAGTGCTGCAAAGTGCCCAGGCACTGGGCGGTGATGCGGTGCTGATCGGTCGAGCCGACCCGGCCAATCCGGGGCAATGGCAATGGCATCTGGTGAGCAGCTACACCTCGGAAGGGTGGACCGGTGACTCGGACGTGGGTGTCAACGGTGCGGCGGACTCCCTGGCCAGTGTGGCAATCAATACCGGCTCAAAGGCGCTGGTGCAGGTCGTCGTGCGGGTCGCCGGTGTCGCATCCTTGACCGACTACGCGCGCGTGGAACAACTGCTGCGGGCCGTGCCCGGGGTGCAGTCATCGGGCCTGACAGCAGCCCAGGGGACCACGGCGATGTTCGCCGTGGGCATGCGCGGCGGGGGCGAGGCGCTGGTCGGTGCGCTGAGCGGATCTGCGCATCTGGGTGCGGCCGCGAGCGGTGAGACCCAGGTGCAGCTGAACTACACGCCGTGAAGGCACTGCGGCATCTGCCGAACCTGATCTGCCTGGGCCGCATTGCGCTGCTGTGGCCCATTCTCGCGGCACTGTCGCACCAGGCATACGGCGTCGCCGCAGTGTGCTTCGCCATCGCGGGCGTCTCGGATCTGCTGGACGGCTGGCTCGCCAAGCGCTTCGGCTGGACCAGCGAGCTGGGCAAGTGGCTCGACCCGGTGGCCGACAAGTTCCTGCTGGTCACGGTGTTTGTGGTGACCGCCTGGGCGGGCCTGGTGCCGCGCTGGCTCACGGCCGTGGTGGTCGCGCGCGATGTGATGATCGCGCTCGGTGCGCTCACCTACCTGGCGTGGCTCGGGAGCCTGCAAGGTCGACCGACTCTCGCCAGCAAGCTCAACACGCTGGTGCAGCTGGCCTATCTGCTGGGGATCCTGACGTACAAGGCGATCGGATTTCCGCCCGTGCAGCTGCTGCTGCTGGGGGCCATTGTGACCCTGGCTACATCGGTGCTGTCGGGCTTGGGTTACGTGGTCGAGTATTCGCGCCGCGCGGCAGTGGTGCCGGCAGCGTGATGGATCAACTGCCTCTGGGATTACGCCTGGTGGACCGAGCGGTGTTCGATACGTTCTGGCCGCCGGGCAACGAGCAGCTGCTGGCGCATCTGCACAGCGTCGCGAGCGGTGCCAGCCGCGGCACCACGTGGCTTGCCGGAGCGCATGCCAGTGGCAAGTCCCATCTGCTGCAGGCCACCTGCGCCGTGGCACCCGCGGCCCGGCGCTGCGGGTATTTTCCCTTACGGCAGCTCGCCGCGCTGGGGCCGGGTGCGCTCGACGGTCTGCCGCGTCTGGATCTGGTGTGCCTGGATGACGTGCAGTGGGTGGCGGGGCAACCGGAATGGGAGCGCGCGCTGTTCGGTCTGCATCGCGAGCTGGAGGAGTGCGGCGGCTCGTTCATCGTGGCGGCGCCCGAGGCGCCGGCGCTGATACCCTGGGAACTGCCGGATCTGGGCTCACGGTTCACTGCGGCGGCCATCCACACGGTGCGGGCACTGGATGAGCACGCGCAGCGCGCGGCCCTGAAGCTGCGCGCGAAGGTGCGCGGCTTCGAGTTACCCGATGAGGTCGCGCGCTGGCTGCAGCGCCACTATGCGCGCGATATGGGCACGCTGTACCAACTGCTCGATACCCTGGACAGCGCCGCGCTGGTGGCCCAGCGGCGCCTGACACTGCCGTTCATCCGTTCAGTCCTGCTCGCGCACACCCAGCCGTAGCGCGATCTGCGCCACGCGCTGCCCGAGCGCCCGGGCCAGGTGCGCCTCATCGCTGCTCAGGTTGCCGCTTGCCAGCCCGCTCACGTGGGTGGCTCCGTACGGGGTGCCACCCGAGCGCGTCTGATGCAACGCCTGTTCCGTGTACGGCAATCCGACCAGCACCATGCCGTGATGAAACAGCGGCAGCATCATGCTCAGGAGGGTGGTTTCCTGGCCGCCATGCAGGGACTGTGTGGAGGTGAAGACGGCCGCGGGTCTGCCGGCCAATCCGCCGCTGGCCCACAGCGCGCCCGTCCCATCCAGAAAATGTTTCAGCGGCGCAGCCATATTGCCGAAGCGCGTCGGGCTGCCAAGCACCAGGCCGTCGGCACTGGCAAGGTCCTCGGGGGTGGCATAGGCGGGTCCGCTGGCCGGCACCGGTTGGGCCGGCCCCTCGGCGGCGGTGACCACCGCCGGCACGGTGCGCAGCACGGCCGTCGCGCCGGCCACGCTCTCGATGCCGCGGCACACTTGCCGGGCAAGTCCCAGCGTGGCGCCCGTGCGCGAATAAAACAGGACCAGGATCCGTGCCATGCGAAATATCCTACAGGGTAAGATTGATCACGGCATGACGAGCAAGATCTGTTGGGTCAGTGGACGGGTACAGGGCGTGTACTACCGGGGCACCACGGTGACTCGCGCGCGTGAGATGGGAATCATCGGCTATGTGCGCAATCTGCCCGACGGTCGGGTCGAGGTTCTGGCCCAGGGTGAGGACGCCGCGGTGGCCGCCTTCATCCAGTGGCTGTGGATCGGATCGATTGCCTCGCGCGTCACGGCCGTGCAGGTGCGCGATGCGACGGCGACTCAGCCGCGCGAGGGATTTGTGTCCGAGTGAGTCTTGCGCGGGGCGCCCAGATCATCCGCACCCGTCCAATGTGCCCAGCGCCCCAGCACCAGATCCGAATAGTTGCGGCGGCCCACGCTGCCGTTGTAGCGGGCCAGCGCGCGCGCATAATTATTGTGTTCCTGCTGCAGATAGAAACGCAGGATGGCACAGCCCATGTGGATGTTCGGGCTGTTGTGCACCAGCTCATAACGCCGCATCCCCAATCGTTCGGGCCAGAAGGGCATCACCTGCATGAGGCCCACGGCCCCGGCCGTGGAGACGGCCCAGCGATCAAAGCGACTTTCGACATCAATGAGGGCCATCACCAGCCCCGGTGGCAGGGGCGTCGCGCCACTGCGGTGCGTCTCGCAGTACACCGCAGTCAGGATGTCCAGGCGCTCCGCGCTATCCTTGACCCGGGAGCGCAGGCGCGGCTCCATGAGCTTGTACCAGACCGCCGAGTCGAAACGGTCGGGAAAGCACTGGGCGTGCTCGATGGCGCCGGCCACGACCTGCTGCAGGGCTGGATCGAGCTGCTGGTCGGCATGGGCCGCCGGGCAGTTCGCCAGGCATAGCAGCAGGGCCAGTAACGGGCCCAGTGACGGTCCAACCGTTCGCATCGCAGAGTGGCGGGAAAGTTGCATCGGAGGCGTTATCGGGGCTGGCACTCGAAGGTGGCGATCTTACAGTATCATCGCCCGATCATGATCGAGCCCACTGAGCACCCTGTCACAGCGGTGGAACGTCCCCGCAGCCGTAGCATCTACCTGCTGCCGAATCTGCTGACCACCGGGGCCCTGTTCTCCGGCTTCTATGGCATCGTCGCAGCGATCGACAAGCACTTCGCCGCGGCCGGCATCGCGGTATTTGTCGCGGCGATCTTCGACGGCCTCGATGGCCGCGCGGCGCGCGCGACCCGCACGGAAAGTGCCTTCGGCAAGGAATACGACAGCCTCTCGGACATGGTCTCCTTTGGCCTGGCACCGGCCATCATCTCCTACCAGTGGGGCGTGGTGCGCATTGCCGAGTACGGTCGGGCGTGGGGACGGATCGGCTGGCTGGCGGCCTTTTTTTACTGCGTGGCCGCGGCGCTGCGTCTGGCGCGCTTCAACGCCCGGGCCGCCACCGCCGACAAGCGCTATTTCGAGGGCCTGCCCAGCCCTTCGGCGGCGGCCATCGTCGCGGCGTTCATCTGGTTTTCAAGCGAATGGCGCGCGCCGGGCCTGCCGGGCCTGGTGGCCGCGTTCGGTATCACGGCCATCGCCGGTGCATTGATGGTGAGCAGTTTCGGCTACCCGAGTTTCAAGCAATTCAACCTCGATCGGCGCATCCGCTTCGTCTACATGATCCTGGTGCCGCTGTTCTTCGTGCTGGTGGCGATCGATCCACCCACGATGCTGTTGTCCATTTTTGGCGTCTACGCCGCATCCGCGCCCCTGCTGTGGGTGGGCCGGCGCATCCGGCGCCTGTTTCGCGGGAAGGGGCCGCTTGGCTGAGCCCGACGCAGCTCGCCGCCGGCACTACCTGGCGGCGCTGGGCATCGAGGAGTGGCTGCCGCGCCCCAAGGCCGGCGCACCCGCGGCGCCGGCCTTGGCCTGGGCGCAGCTGAGCGATGAAGTCGCCCGCTGCACGCGCTGTGAGCTGCACCGGACGCGCACTCGCGCGGTGCTGGGGGTGGGGGACCGGCACGCGCAGTGGCTGGTGGTGGGCGAAGCGCCCGGCGCCGAGGAGGATCGCCAGGGCGAGCCCTTCGTGGGCCGTGCCGGGCAGCTCCTGGATGCCATGCTGCGGGCCATTGGCCTGGCGCGCGGGCACAATGTGTACATCGCCAATATCCTGAAGAGCCGGCCACCGGGCAATCGTGACCCGCAGCCGGCGGAAGTGGCCGCCTGCCTGCCGTACCTGGAACGCCAGATCGAACTGATCCGGCCGCGACTGATTCTGGCGGTGGGCCGGATCGCCATGCAGAACCTGCTCGGGACGCAAGCCAGCCTGGGACGCATGCGCGGACAGGTGTTCGAATTCGGCGCACTTAAGACTGCGCTGGTCGTCACGTATCATCCGGCCTACCTGTTGCGCAAACCGGAAGACAAGCGCAAGACCTGGGAGGACCTGAAATTCGCCCGCGGTGTTTTTGAAAGGCTCGCGTAAGGATAAGGCGACCGTCAACCATGGCCACTGCCCCGGATCAATTCGCACGTGCCGGTGAACCCGTCGTGCGGCCCATGCGCGAGGCTGATGTAGGCGAGGTCATCGGCATCGAGCGGACGTCCTACCAGTTTCCGTGGACCGAAGGCATCTTCCACGATTGCCTGAGGGTGGGTTACCTGTGCCGCGTGGCGGTGCAGAATCGGATGATCGTGGGTTATGCGGTCATGAGCATGGGGGCCGGGGAGGCCCATATCCTCAATCTGTGCGTACGCGAAACGGTTCGTCGGGCCGGTGTGGGGCGCGGGCTGATCCGCTACCTGCTGCAGAAGGCCGAGGGCGCCGGCATGTGCGAGGCGTTCCTGGAAGTACGACCGTCCAACACCATCGCCATGATCCTGTACCAATCGCTGGGCTTCGAGCAGATCAGTACCCGCCGTGGCTACTACCAGGCTGTGGGCGGGCGCGAGGATGCGGCCGTGCTGCGCCTGCGACTCGGCGATCTGAATGTTCGCACGCGCCCTGCGCGGTGACGGTCACCCTCCACACTGCGTACGACGCGCTGGACAGCTGGTTCGTTCTGCTGCTGTGCCTGTGCTGCGCGGTATTTGCATCCATCCATGCACTGCTGACCAAGCCGGACCCCCGCAGTGCCTTTAGCTGGATCGTGCTGTGCTGGCTGTTCCCCCTCGGAGGGGCGATCTGTTACGGACTGTTTGGCATCAACCGAGTGCGCACCCGCGCGCGCCAGCTGCGTGGCGAACTGAGCAATCCGCGAATCCCGGTGCGTGTCGCCACGCAGGATGTGCCGCCCGACCATCTGATGCGCATTGGTGATGCCGTCACGCAATGGGCGCGAATTCCCGGCAATGTGGTCGAATCACTCGAGAATGGCGAGAACGCATTTCCGCCCATGCTCGCCGCCATCGCGGCCGCCGAGCGCACGGTGTGGCTGGCGACCTATATCTTCGAGACGGACGCAGTCGGTCAGCAGTTCATCCGGGCATTGGCCGCCGCGGTCGTGCGCGGAGTTCAGGTGTGTGTGCTCATTGACGGGGTGGGTGAATGGTACAGCTGGCCGCATGCGGTGCCGGAGCTGCGGCGCGCCGGGGTCAAGGCGCAGCGCTTTCTGCCACCACGTCTGTGGCCGCCGCGCCTGTCGCTCAACCTGCGCAATCATCGCAAGCTGCTGCTGGTCGATGGCCAGATCGGTTTTCTCGGCGGCATGAACATCGGTGGCCGTGAAGTGGGCAAGCCCGGCACGCGGCGCATGGCGGACCTGCATTTCAAGGTGCGCGGACCGGTGGTGCGGCAACTGGGCGAATCGTTCCGGATCGACTGGCTTTTCGCCGCGCGCGAGACCTTGTCCGTGCCGGAAGCCCCGCCCGGCTGCGGTGAGGGTGTATGCCGCGTGATCACCGAAGGTCCGGACGAGGACAGCGACAAGCTGTTGTCCGTGATCGTCGGTGCTGTCTCGCTGGCCCGTGAACAGCTGCTGCTGATGACGCCGTATTTCATTCCACCCGCGGAGCTGACTTCGGCGCTGCAGTCGGCGGCATTGCGCGGCGTGGATGTGACCCTGGTCCTGCCCGAGCGCAGCAACCTGCGCTATGTCGACTGGGCCTCTCAGCGCTGGCTGCAGCCGCTGGTCGAGCGCGGTGTCAACGTGCTGCTGCAGCCCGCGCCGTTCGCGCATACGAAGCTGCTGGTGATGGACGGCAGCTATGCCCAGATCGGATCAGCCAATCTGGATCCGCGCAGCCTGCGGCTGAATTTCGAGATTGCGCTGGAGGTCTATGATCCGGCGACCTGCCGGCAGCTGGCCGAGTACATCATCGCGGCGCGTGACCGCTCCAAAGTACTCACGGATGCCACGCTGCGCGCGGTCGGCAACTGGGAGCGCGCGCGTAACAGCCTGTTTTGGCTACTGTCGCCATACCTGTAGTGCCGACCCTTGCGCGGCGAGGATCAAAGGGCGATAGCGGTAGGCTATAATCGACGATCCGCTTAAGGATTTGTTTGGTGACGGAAGAAAATTTAGCGAAAGAGATCAAGCGCCGCAGAACCTTCGCCATCATCTCCCACCCCGACGCCGGCAAGACGACGCTCACCGAAAAATTGCTGCTGTTCGGCGGTGCGATCCAGATGGCCGGCACCGTGAAAGGTCGCAAGGCGACGCGCCATGCGACCTCGGATTGGATGCGCCTGGAACAGCAACGCGGTATTTCGGTCACTTCATCGGTGATGCAGTTTCCGTTTCGCGACTGCATCGTCAATCTGCTGGACACCCCCGGTCACGAGGATTTTTCGGAGGATACCTACCGCACCCTCACTGCGGTGGATTCGGCGCTCATGGTCATCGATTGCGCCAAGGGTGTCGAAGAGCGGACGGTGAAGCTGATGGAAGTGTGCCGGCTGCGCGACACGCCGATCATCACCTTCATCAATAAACTGGATCGCGAAGGCCGATCGCCCATCGAGCTGCTGGACGAAATCGAGCAGGTGCTGCGGATCCGCACCGCGCCGATCACCTGGCCGATCGGCATGGGCCAGCGGCTCAAAGGCGTCTATCACCTGCCGCAGGATCGCATCTACGCCTACCAGCCGGCCGAGAAAGGCCGCGTGGGTGAGAATGTGATCATCGACGGATTGAGTTCGGATGAGGCGCGCGGGTTTCTCGGTCCCGATGCGGATGCGTTCGCGACGGAGGTCGAACTGGTGCGCGGCGCAACCGACGCCTTCAGCGTGGAGGCGTACCAGGCCGGCAAGCAGACGCCGGTGTTTTTCGGTTCGGCGATCAATAACTTCGGCGTCGAGGAGCTGTTGGCGGCATTTGCCGAAAATGCCCCCGGGCCACTGCCGCGGGCGACGCGTGAGCGCCTGGTTGAAGTGCTGGAACCCAGGCTCACCGGTTTTGTATTCAAGATCCAGGCCAACATGGACCCGGCGCACCGCGACCGCATCGCCTTCATGCGCCTGTGCTCCGGGCGTTACGAGCGTGGCATGCGTCTGTTCCATTCACGGCTGAAGAAAGAAGTCAGGATTGCCGATGCGCTCACGTTCATGGCGGCGGATCGCGCCCAGGCGCAGGAGGCCTTCGCCGGCGACATCATCGGCCTGCACAACCATGGCACGATCAATATCGGCGATACCTTCACCGAGGGTGAGCAGCTGGGCTTCACGGGTATTCCGAGTTTCGCGCCGGAGTTGTTCCGACGCGCGGTGCTGAAGGATCCGTTGAAAATGAAGGCGCTGCAGAAAGGCCTTGCGCAGTTGTGCGAGGAGGGCGCCACGCAGCTGTTCAAGCCGCTGCGCAACAATGATCTGATCCTCGGTGCCGTCGGGCAGCTGCAGTTTGAAGTCGTGGCATTTCGTCTGCAGGATGAATACAACGTGCAATGCGTGTTCGATACGATCGGCGTGCACACGGCGCGCTGGGTGTACTGCAATGATGCGAAGCTGCTGGCCGAATTCCAGCAGCGCAACTATGACAATCTGGCCGTGGATCACGGCGCAGCGTTGGTTTATCTGGCGCCCTCGCGGGTGAACCTGCACCTGACACTGGAGCGCTGGCCCGGCGTCACGTTTCGTGCGACGCGCGAGCACGCCGAGGTGGTGCGTGCCAACGAGTGACGCGCCGTTCGAACTCGCGCAGCTGCGCGGCACTCGCGGGGTTGCTGCCGTAGCGCAATCGGGCATACAGGTGCAACAGTTCCCGGGCTTGCGCGGCCGGGTCGGAAGTGCCGCGAAGCGTTGCGGCGTAGGCCAGCGGTCCCTGGTGCGGTTGCCGTGGCGGTTCGTAACGGGCCAGCCGCGCGCACAGGCGCAGGTAGGCGCGCGCCAGCCGGTCCGGGCCGCGCGCCGGGCGTACCCGGCTGAACTGCCAGCCGACGAGGAGCAGCCAAAGCGTCAATGCGCCGGCCAGCAGCCAGCCCAGCTGCTGCCAGCCGGGGCTGCCGAATCCGAGCGACTCGAGCAGGCGCAGCTGGGAGCCGTAGTTGTACGCGAGGACCCGGGTGCTCCACCAGGCATTGAGCGCATCCCAGGCCTGGTGAGTTTGCTGCAGCCATGAAAATTCATGCAGCAGGCGCTGGGGGACGGATCCTGCGCTGGGCAACAGATCCAGGATTCCGCGGCGCAGCCGCTCGGGCGCCACGATGGCGGTGGGATCCACGCGCACCCAGCCGCGGTTGTTCTCCCACACCTCGACCCAGGCGTGCGCATCCGAGCGCCTGATCAGCAGGTAGCCCCCGATGGGGTTCCACTCCCCTCCCTGGTATCCCGTCACCACGCGTGCGGGCACGCCCCCGGCACGCATCAGCAGCGCGAACGCGGAGGCGAAGTGACCGCAGAATCCGCGCCGGGTGTTGAACAGAAAGTCATCGACCGAATCCAGGTCGAGCAGTGGCGGTGTCAGGGTGTATTCAAAGTGACCCTCGCGAAACAGCGCGATCACGCTGTTCACGTAACCCGGGACGTCCGGTGCGGCCGCACGCATGCGGCGCGCCAGCGCCTGGCTGCGCGGATTGCGTCCGCCTACCAGATGGGTATCGAACTGGCGCGCAAAGGGCGACAGCGTGTCCGTCGAAACGGTTGCGGTGTAGGAGATCGCCGAGTAGGTGACCGCATCGTGTACCGGACGGGGTGCGACCAATTGTTGGTCGGCCGTGATCTTCGCGCCGGGCGCCGTGGCGCTTTGCACCGTATCGAGTGCGGGCCACCAGGGCGTGGAGTCCGGTTCGAGCCGGATGCGGTATTGGTAGGCCATTCCCAGGTATTGCAGTGTCTCGCGCCGGTACCAGGGACCGTGCACGCCCGTCCAGGTGTAACCATCGAAGTCGTGCAGGACCGGCCCGCGCCAGTAGCGCTGCTGTGGCGGCGGCAGCGGTCCGGCAAACCAGACCCGGAAGACCGGATCAGCCGAGTTGCTCAGTTCCGAGATGCTGCCCGGACTCATCGTGTCCGACAGACCGGTCTGCGCCTGGCCGGAACCGCCCAAGGACCAGAACGAGCCGGCCAGTCGCGGAAACAGGGCAAACAGCAGCAGCGCGAGCGGCAGTGCTACACCTAAGCTGCGCGCGCTGAGGCGGACCGCCAGGCGCGACGGCAGCGGCGCGTCGGGGTGGGCCGCGTACAGCAGCGCCGTGCAGCATACCCAGGCCTGCAGCAGATACAGCGGCGCGCGCACCAGCTCCTGTGAGGACAGGCAGGCCGCGAGCAACAGATAGAATGTCACGCCGACGACGATCAGCCGGTCGCGCCGCGTGGTCGCCTCCAGCAGCTTGATTGCACCCATCAGCACCAGCAGCGCGGAGCCCGCATTCAACCCGTTGAGGGTATGAAACATCGCCAGCACGGTGCCGGTGAGCGCCACGGTGAGCGACACTTTGAAGACCCGTCCGGGCAGGCGCGCCCGTCCATGCGCGGCGGCCAGCGCCCAGGCGGCACCGCTGCAGGCGAGTACGATCACCCATAACGGTACCTGGCCCAGATGCAGCAGCACGCCGCTGACATAGGCCCCGACCATCCAGTGTGTGGCGCGACGCGACTTTGCGGGCTGATCACGCATCGGTCGGTCCCGCGCTGCCAAACAAGGCCAGGGCACGCAGGCAACGCTGGCGATGCAGCGTTCCCTGATCCAATGCGATGAACCGCTGTGGCAGCCGCATCCCAAAGGTTTCGCCATCGGCCGCGCAATCTACGATCCAGCGCGCGAGCTGTGACAGGCGCTGCTCGGTATCCAGGTCCGTGAGCGTCGTGAAATCGAACAGCCTCTCGACGCTGCCGCTTGCGGTGTATTCCTTGACCAGCAGCGGCGCGCCGCGCGCATAGGCCTTCCAGGCCACCTGGCGTGGCGAGTCACCATCGCGAAAGGGACGCAGCATCGCCCACTCATCGATGTCTGCGGACTCGCGCGGTGCCGTGCCACTGCCGCTCCCGGCAGCCAGCGGCAAGGGCCGTTGGCCGGCGGGCCGTGGATAAACGGTGACGGCCTGCGCCACGTGCAGCCAGGTCCAGGCGCGAAACAATCCAAATGGCCAGCTGCTCGCGATGCGCAGCCGACCGATGGACAGCAGCCCACGCCGCGGCGTCGCGAGGCGCAGGCTTACGACGACTTCGCCATTGGCGGGCGCGGTGCAGGCCACCGCGGCAATGCCTGCGCCATCAACCTCGAGACCGAATCGCGGTTGTGCGCTGCTGTTGGCCAGTCGCACTCGCAGCTGGGCGTGTTGTGCGGCGAAGCTGTCCTGCGCTGACAGCTCGGCGACGGTCAGGCCCAGCAGGTTGCGATGACAGGTATGCATGGCGACCAGCTCCAGGGCGGCCAGCAGAAACGTCACCAGCAGTGCCAGGCTGTTCGCGTAATTGAGCCCGGCGATGAGCATGAGCAGCAGCAATGCGCCGAAGGCCAGGCCGGCGCGGGTGGGCAGGATGTAAAGGCGACGCCGTTGCAGCGTGACGGGCAGCAGGTCGGTTCCCTGGCGGCGCCTGATCCAGGCCGCCATCCGGCGTTGCATGAAGGCGCGCATGCGGATGCCTCCCGCGCGTCAGATCGGAACCGGCACGGCGCGGATGAGATCCTGGGCCAGATTCAGGCTCGTGCCGGGTGTGGCTTCGCGACGCTCGAGGCGGTGGGCCACCACCGCCGGCAGCACCGCCTGTATATCCTCCGGCAGCGCCGCGTCGCGGCCGACGATGAAGGCGTGCGCCTGCGCGGCACGCAACAGACCCAGCGCGGCGCGCGGTGACAGCCCCAGCTTCAGGTCGTTGCGCGTGCGGCTGTGTTCGACCAGGCGTTGCACATAGTCGAGCAGGGGTGCGGAGCGGTGCACCTGCCGTACGGTGTGCTGCATGCCCAGGATTGCCGCCGGGTCCAGCGCGGCTGCCATCTGCGCGAGCTGTTCACGCGGTTCATCGCCCTGCAGCAGCCGTCGCTCCGATGCCGCATCCGGATAGCCCAGGCTCACACGCATCAGGAACCGATCGAGTTGCGACTCGGGCAGGGCGAACGTGCCGCGCTGCTCGTGGGGGTTTTGCGTGGCCACGACAAAGAACGGCTCGGGGAGCCGATAGGTCGTCAGGTCCACGCTCACCTGGCGCTCCTCCATCGCCTCCAGCAAGGCGCTCTGGGTGCGGGGACTGGCGCGATTGACTTCATCGGCCAGCAGCAGTTGCGTAAACAGCGGACCGCGCTTGAAGTGGAATTGCTGGCTACCGCGATCAAACACCGGGACACCGATGATATCGGCCGGCAGCAGATCGCTGGTGAACTGCACCCGCTGCCAGCTAAGCCCCAGGATATGCGCCAGCGCATGCGCGAGCGTGGTTTTGCCCACGCCCGGCACGTCCTCGATCAACAGGTGACCGCGAGCCAGCAGACAGGCCACGCATAGGCGCACCGGGGTGGATTTGCCCAGGATGACGCGCTCGACGGCAGCCAGCGCCCGCATCAGTGCCTGACTCTGCTCGCTCATCGCGCCGGCGCTCACGGGCCCAGCTTGCGCATGATTTCCAGCTGCGCCTGGATGTCGGACACGGTGCGCTCCTGCTCGAGCTGCCGGTCGCGCTCGGCCTTCACGACGGCCTCGGGGGCATTGCGCACGAAGGTCTCGCTGGCCAGTTTCGCACCCGTCTTCGCCAGCTCCTGCGTGGCCTTGGCCAGGCGCCGCGTCAGGCGTTCGATTTCGGCCGCGGCATCGATGAGGCCGGCCATGGGTACCAGAATGTGTACCTCGCCCAGCATTGCGGTGGCGGACTGCGGGGCCTGCTGTGCGGGCTGCAGCCGTTCGATGCGCGCCAAACCCGCCAGATGTTCCAGGGATGCGCGGTTGCGCGCCACGCGCTGCCAATCCGCCTCCACGGCACCACGCAGCAGCACCGCGATGCGCCGTGCGGGAGCAATGTTCATCTCGGCGCGGATCTGACGCACCGCAAGCGCGAACTGCTGTACCCAGGCAATGTCCCTTTCGGCGTCCTCATCGGCGGGAAAGTCACGGGCTTGCGGATACGCTTCGATCATGACCGAAGGACCACTGCGTCCGGCGAGCGGGGCCACCTTGCGCCAGATCTCCTCGGTGATGAAGGGCATCAGCGGATGCAGGGCCCGCTGCAGCGCCTCGAGAATCTGCAGCAGCGTCGTGCGCGCGCCGCTGCGTGCGCCCGCGGAGGCATCCGGTGACTGCAGCACCGGCTTGGTCAGCTCCACGTACACGTCGCAGAACTCATGCCAGGTGAACTGGTACAGGGCGCTGGCCACGAAGTCGAATCGGTACTCCTTGAAGGCACTTGCCACTTCGTGCAACAGGCGGCCGAACCGCGCGCGGATCCAGCGATCCGCGGTTGAGAGCTGCGGCGCCACGGCGGCGTCCGCTGCCGTTGGTTCAACCATCAGCATCACGAAGCGCGCCGCGTTCCACAGCTTGTTGCAGAACTTGCGATAGCCCTCCACGCGCGCCAGATCGAAGCGGATTTCCCGAGTGGGCGTGGCGAGTGCCGCCAGGGTGAAGCGCAGCGCATCAGTGCCGTGCGCGGCAATGCCTTGCGGGAACTGGCGGCGCGTGTGCTTCTCGATGGCCGGCTTCAGATGCGGCTGCATGAGTCCGGAGGTGCGCTTGGCCAGCAGTGCCTCGAGCCCGATGCCATCGACAATATCGAGCGGGTCAATCACGTTGCCCTTGGACTTGGACATCTTCTCGCCGAATTCGTCCAGGATCAGGCCCGTGATGTAGACGTCACGAAATGGCACTTCGCCGGTGAACTTCAGCCCCATCATCATCATCCGCGCCACCCAGAAGAAAATGATGTCGAAGCCGGTCACCAGTACGTTGGTCGGGTAGAACTTGGCCAGCTCCGGGGTGTCAGCTGGCCAGCCCAAGGTTGAGAAAGGCCACAGCGCCGCGGAGAACCAGGTGTCCAGGACATCGGTGTCCTGCGTCAGGGCTACGCCAGGCCCGAGCGCGTGGCGCGCACGTACCTGTGCCTCATCGTGGCCCACGTACACATTGCCGGAGCCGTCGTACCAGGCGGGAATACGGTGCCCCCACCACAGCTGGCGGCTGATGCACCAGTCGTGGATGTTCTTCATCCACTCAAAATAGGTGCGCGACCAGTTCTCGGGCACGAATCGGGTGCGCCCGTCACGAACCGCGGCCGCGGCGTGGCTGGCCAGTGGTTCGACCTTCACATACCACTGATCGGTGAGATATGGCTCCAGCACCGCCCCGGAGCGATCGCCACGCGGCACGATGTGCCGGTGCTTGTCGATACGCGCGAGCAACCCGGCCTGCTCGAGCTCCGCCACGATGCGTTTACGCGCGGCGTAGCGGTCGAGGCCCACGAAACGCGCCGGGGCGTTCTCGTTGATCTGCGCCTGCGGCGTGAAGATATTGATCTGGGGCAGATCGTGGCGCTTGCCGATCTCGTAGTCATTGAAGTCGTGCGCCGGGGTGATCTTCACGCACCCCGAACCGAACGCGGCGTCGACGTACTGGTCCGCGATGATGGGGATCAGCCGCTCGCTCAGCGGCAGACGCAGATTGCGACCGATGAGGTGCTGGTAGCGCTCATCCGCAGGGTTCACCGCGACCGCGGTGTCGCCCAGCATGGTCTCGGGGCGCGTGGTGGCCACGATCATGTGGCCGCTGCCATCTGCGAGCGGATAGCTCAAGTGCCACAGGTGGCCGTCCTCTTCTTCGCCCTGGACCTCCAGATCCGACAGCGCGGTCAGCAGCACCGGGTCCCAGTTCACCAGGCGCTTGCCGCGGTAGATCAGACCTTCTGCGTGCAGGCGCACGAAGGCTTCGACGACGGACCGCGACAGGCCCGGATCCATGGTGAAGCGATCGCGCGTCCAGTCCACCGAATCCCCGAGGCGACGCATCTGTGCGCAGATGGTGCCGCCGGACTCCTCCTTCCACTGCCATACGCGCGCGACGAACTCATCGCGCGACAGCTGGCTGCGCTGCTGGCCCTGCGCTTCCAGGCGCCGCTCCACCACCATTTGCGTGGCGATGCCCGCATGATCAGTGCCCGATTGCCACAGCGCATCGGCGCCGCGCATGCGCTGGTAGCGGGTCAGGGCGTCCATCAGGGTGTGCTGGAAGGCATGGCCCATGTGCAAGGTGCCCGTGACATTCGGCGGGGGGATGACGATGCAATACGGCTCACCCGACCCGCGCGGCGCGAACCACCCGTTGCTCTCCCAGCGCTCATAGATGCGCCGCTCAATGTCCTGCGGGGCGTAGACCTTAGCCATCAGTTCCGGCAGCCGTGAAACGGAGTCGATCATTGTAAGTCGTGCTTTTCCAATACGAAGCCGCGGTCGCGGTAGGCCTTGAACCGCTCCCGGCCCGCAGCGCGGCGCGCCGGGTCGGCGTCGATGATTTCGATGATGCGGGCCGCCAGTTCCGGCCGCTCGGGCAGCTGTGGCCGCAGATTGATCAGGACATCCACCGCTGCGGTGGGTCCGGTGCCCGTGTTGAGGACCACCGGCGTCGCGCTCAGTCGCGGCGCTTCGCTCGCAATCTCGTGCGGGATGAAGCCGTGCTCGTTGCCTGCCGTCCACAGCATCGCATCCAGGCGGCCCAATTCAGTCGGGTCGCAGTGCTGGATGAGCACGGTGCTGCCCGCCTTCCAGGCTTTCTCGGTGATGCGACAGGCGATCCTCAGTTGCGCGGTGGGCGAGGCATCCTCGACCACATAAAACGTGACTGACGGCTGCGTGGCCAGGATCGTTCAGCCGCCGGCGCGCTGGACTAGAAAGTCCGTCAGCAGCGGCATCGGGCGGCCGGTGGCGCCCTTGTGCACGCCGCCCTGGTAGGCGGTGCCTGCGATATCGATATGCGCCCAGTTCATGCCGTGAGTGAACTTGGACAGGAAGGCCGCCGCGGTGATCGCGCCGCCCTCGCGGCCACCGATATTGGCCATGTCGGCGAAATTCGTTTTCAATTGTTCCGCGTACTCATCGGTCAATGGCAGCTGCCAGGCGCGGTCATCGGCCCGCACGCCGGCGGCAACCAGCTCGCTGATGAGCGCGTCGTCGTTGCCCATGACACCGCTGTGGTGGGCCCCCAGCGCGATCACGCAGGCACCGGTGAGGGTGGCCATGTCCACCACAATCGACGGAGCAAAGCGCCGCGCATAATGCAGCGCATCGCTCAGGATCAGCCGGCCCTCGGCATCCGTGTTGAGAATTTCGACCGTCTGGCCCGAGGCACTCGTGACAATGTCGCCCGGTTTGACGGCCAGGCCGTCGGGCATGTTCTCGCAGGTGGCGACCAGTCCGACGACCCGCAGCGGCAATTTCGCCTCGGCGAGGAATGCAATGGCGGCAATGACGGAGGCGGCACCCATCATGTCGAACTTCATCTCGTCCATCGCGCCCGGATCCTTCAAGGAGATGCCACCGGTGTCAAAGGTGATGCCCTTGCCCACCAGGACAATGGGCGCGGCGCGCGCGGCACGCGGCCCCTGGTAGTCCATGACGATGAAGCGTGGCGGCTCGGCGCTGCCCTGGGTGACCGCCAGAAAGCAACCCATCTTCTCGCGCCGTATTGCGGCCTCCTCGAGCACTTTGACCTTTACCGAGGTGTAGCGCTTGGCCAGGCCCTGCGCGCGCTGCGCCAAATAGCCCGGCGTGCAGATATTCGCGGGCAGATTGCCCAAATCACGTTGCAATGCGGTGGCAGTGGCCAGTGCGCGACCGTGCTCCAGGCCGCGTTTGGCTTCCGCGATGCCCGTGGCCCGCACGGGCCCGGCCACGACGCTGTTGATCATCGGCACCGGTGGCTTCTTGCCGGTTTTCAGATCGTTGGTCCGATACAGGACCAAGCCGGCAATCTCGGCCACGCAACGGCCGAAGTAGTAATCGTTGAGGTCCTTGGCGGGCGGCCGTTCGATGGCCACCGCCACGCTGCGGATGCGGGTGCGCCCGACGGCGGTCAACGCGGCGGCGCAGGCGCAGCGCCAGCCCTTGCGGCCAAAGCTGCGTTCGGCCCCGAGACCGACCAGCATC
>DATDIL010000015.1:0-4382 GCA_036521075.1 Steroidobacteraceae bacterium
CTACCAATTTCAACGGTTTGCACCGTCGTGCACCGGATTGCCGCGTCGGGCCGCCCCTTTTCGGCCCACGCCCCGATCGTCGCATGCTGCCCACCGTCGCCTATCGACCCCCGAGCGGACAATGGCGGATGACCGCTTCCGCTTAAGCCAGGCCACAATCGAGGACTACTGGCACCATTCCTCGCCGTAACGCAAAACCGGGCGACTACACCCAGGGGGAGCGGGCAGCGGATCACCTGGTCTCCATAAGCCCATGCGCCGCAAGATGCCCGGCATCTCGGAATCGATCACCGGCAAGTGATTTTTGTCTCCATAGTGAGTAGCGCTCCTATACCGCAGGGGGCTGCATGAATATCCATCTTTCCGATCCCTAGAGTAGACAGAAATCCAATACCCGAAGGGCGCTGACGAGGTTGGATCGGCAACAATGACGTCGCCGCGTAGCGGCCCTTGCTCGATAAATCTGGTTTCCTGGTTATTATTGCTGCCGGTGGCGTTAGAAAAGACAGATCGGAATTCATTTGACTGCCTGTCATAGATGAATAGCTCGGTATAAATGGAGTGGCCTCCGTCGCCTCCATGCGCCGATCCAGTCTTTATCAGCAGAAGCGGACGTGTGCTCTTTGCGCCCGCAAAAACCACCATGGCCGAGTAGAGCTCGATAGGCGTCGAAAACCACTCCGAGTCGTTGTTCGGTGTTGCATATGTGCAGTGTGGCGCCAAGTTCTCAACAAAACACTGGGCCAGTGCGCCGCCGTCAACGGGTTGTGCGTCTGCTCCGTCAAAATGTGACCCGGGTAATATTGCCGCCACAAAAGTCCATTGCATTCGCGTCTCGAACGGTCGAGTCAGATCTAGGTTGGCAATGACATCAGCGCGCCGTCCCTGCAATTTTGGCAGCGAGGAAGCTACGCTCTGCGTAATGTCCTTGGAGGAGACCTGCCTCGAAGATTCACTTGCCAATGCTTCAGATGTTACAGCGACGAGGAGTAGCAAGCACAGTAACGGCAGCTGTCGTAGGCGGTGTTCAGATTGATGCGAATCTTGGAAGGCGACGCGTTCAGCAACGCGAGACATAGCTAAACTCCCTCTACCTCAGCCCCTCAAATGACGATGGCCAACGCTGGCGATACTCTGGACTGGCATTATGGAAGAGCGAGGGCCGAAAAGTGGCAATGGCATGGCATGAGCCCGGCTTGCAGTACAACCCGGCGAAATGACGGAGGGCCTCGCATCGAGGCCGCGGTGCAGCCGGCGTGATTGCCAAATTTTGCCAAGAAGGCTACTATTGCGACCATGACCACCATGAACATTTCCCTCCCTGAAGAGCTCAAGGACTTTGTGGATGAGCAGGTCAAGCGGGGTTACGGCACTAGTAGTGAGTACGTTCGCGAGCTGATCCGTAAGGACCAGGATCAGCTGCGCCTCCGTGAGCTTCTGCTGGCAGGGGCAGCTTCACCGTCCGCACCGCCGGCAGATGCGACGTACTTCAAAAGGCTGCGTAGCCGGGCGCGTGGTAATCGGACGACCGGCCCGCGGCGCTAATGACCAAACCGGTTGTCCCACGTGAGCTGGCCAACCGCGACGTCGATGAGACAGTTGCGCGCTATCTTAAGGAGGCAGGTGAAGAAGTCGCCCTTAGCTTTGTCGACGCTCTTGAGCGCGCATATCGACACGTTGGCCGCCACCCAGCGAGCGGTTCATCTCGCTACGCCTCGGAACTGAGGCTGCCAGGCTTGCGCACATGGCCCCTCGGGCGCTTCCCACAGGTCGTGTTCTATGTCGAAACGAACGAATGTATCGACGTCTGGCGCGTGCTGCATGGTGCGCGCGACATTCCAGCCTGGATGCAAGAGACGGATCGCGGATAAGCACACGTCGTGGCTCTGGTGCAAGGCATTGCAATGCGCCCTATTTTGCCGCACCGACGCTGGCCGGGACTGCCACGACGCGTATCGGATAGACGCTATAAAGCTCGAAGCAGCCCCCCGCTACCATAGAACCAAAAATCGCCGGGTTACGGCGGTAGAGTGGCGTGGGATCTACTCCCAGCCGGCCGTAGAGCTTCCCGGCGTGCTCGGATACCGAAATAGTGCCGATGAGCGAGCGGAGCGCTGCAGAGCGCTGCACGGGCGCCCTCCACATTCGAGCTCTCCAGCGTTGCGGCCATCTCGGCGACGGTTGCTCTATAGGCTTCCTCCGCCGGGATTTGCCCTGCCAGCTTGACTCGCGCATGGCGGCGGGCACCGCGCTTCAGGTTCGCTTCCCGGGCGCGCAATTCTGCAACGACTGGCGCAGGGTCCCGGCGCGCGCCGGGCGAGCTTGGATCAGTGCCTCGAGATCGGCGATTTCGGTCGCGATGGCGTCAAGCTCCGGGGTCGCGCTCTCTGTGATTTGCACGCTCTCGCTGCGCACCCAACCGCGTATCAGCTCGCACGCTCGTTCGACGGCTTCAGGACCGAGCAACTCGCGATGGACAGGCTCAAGGGCGATGCTCTTGGCTCATCCAGCTGCTCGTGGCTGCGGCCGGCCGCCCAGCCTCGGAGTCCCGACCGCAGGTCGTCCTCGCTCCCTCCTTGGGCTCGGCGCAAGCGCGCGACAGCGCCTGGCACGCTGTGCCGTGGCTCTGGTCAATGTCGAATTCCGCAATGCCGAATCGTGGCGGCAGATCGAATGCGGGCAAGGAGAGTCAACAGCGCGGCCTGCATCGCTGAGGTGCTTTCCGCGCTTGCAGGCCATCCAGCTTGCCCAACCGACGAGGTATGGAAGGTTGACTCTTACAACAATACGGCCCGGAGCTGGGAGAGGCGCTTCTGGTACTGGCCCGACGGGCGCTGGCAGCAGGTATCGCCCCGCGATGCGGCGTAATGCAAGACTACCGCAGCACTACACCAGTGAGCGCCGCGGAAGGTCGATGGTGAAAACACAACCTGACCCGGGTACATCGCGGACGCGGACAATTCCATTGTTTGCTTCGACGCTACGCCGGCAGATTGCCAGCCCCGAGCCCGAGCCCGGATCTATCTTTGCCGCCCTGCTCAAAGGGCAGGAATATTTGGTCGGCGCTGTCCGGTGGCAGCCCACCACAATGATCCTCCACATCAATCAGGATCCGATCTGCGACTGCATAGACGTGCACCGAGACCTCAGTGCCGTGCTCCGTGAACTTGAACGCGTTCTGCAGCAGGTTTCCGACGGCCGAGAGAAGCATGTCGCGGTCGACATCGACCGCAAGACGCGCGTCGACAACGGATACTGTGAATTTACATTCACGGGTACGGGCCTCGAGCATTGCGGAGATCCCAATCTGATCCATGAAATCGGCAAGGCAGAAGAGCTCGTGCCGTGGCGGCAGTCCGGCGGCGACTCTCACGTCGGCAACGGATCGATCGACCAGTGTACGCAGCCCGATCAGGGAACGCTCCAGCGCCACCCCGGTTGGTCCGCCCACCCCGACACTACCCGCTTTGATGGCAGCGAAGGCGAGCGTGGCCGTATGGATGAGGTTTCGCAGCTCGTGCGCCAGAAATCCTAGCCTTTCACTCAGCGCCTGAACGCCATTGTTCGCCACGACAGAAAAGCGTTGGTAGGAATATTCCGTCACAGCATCGGCGATACCGTTGTCGAGGCAGCGGTTGAGCGTTCGAAATTCGTCGATTTCGATCGGCGCCTTGAGTTCGAATGCCAGATCCGTGATGGCCTGGCACAGATCGCCGTAGTCGTGAACGACCTGATCCACCGTAAAGCCCCGCTGCATGAGCTCGCGCCCGTGCAACGCCGCAGCGGCGCCCATCTCCGACAATACCGGCGGCCCGCCACCGGCCGGACCGGAAACCATGCGGCTGCGCATGGGGTCGGAGGTCTGCTCGACCAGGAGCGTCTTGATCAGCTGATCGAGAAACAGCGGAATGCTTCGGTCACTCGGGGTGCGGTCCTTCGAGCAACCTTGAGGCGGCAGCGCTCTATCAGATCGGCGCGATTGCTGGTGAGAAACTCGTGGAGCACCTGCCCAGTTTAGGCTGTGTCGTGTCCGCCATATGTGCGGTTCCGTACACAAATTCCGTGGCCGAGGTATCGGATATCAGTGCGAGGCCGGGGAGCTGGCGGGCAACGGCCTGCGGAAGACCAACCTGTCAATCGCCTGCGGATAGAGCGGGCGCAGCTTGACGATGAAGTCCCAGCCCATGATGAGTGCGCCCGCCGCGAATACCACATCCCCCGGCAGTCGCATCCACTGCCACACTAGCGTCGTCTTGTAGAAGGCGCCGCTGCGGGCAAAGGCGAGCCCGTGCTCATAGACGGCATCGAGTTGCGCCCAGCCGATGGGGAAGAAGTTGAGTAGGATCCATAGGATAAGGCCGCCATTGTAGAGCCAGAAGGCC
>DATDIL010000016.1:0-39997 GCA_036521075.1 Steroidobacteraceae bacterium
GACCCGAACCGCTCGTTGTACGAGCGCATCGACCAGCTACCGACTGCGCGCTTCGTGGGCAAATCGGATCGGGTATTCAATCGCCATCGCGGCGGCAAGATCCGCACCGTTTCGCGCGTGTCCATCAATACCCCGCAGATACTGCGGGATGTGTACACCCCGGGCGTGGCGCGCGTGTGCCTGGCCATCAAGGCCGATCCGCGCAAGATCCACGACTACACCGCCATCGACAATACGGTGGCCATCATCACCAATGGCACCGCCGTCCTGGGACTGGGCAACATCGGTGCGGCGGCGGGCCTGCCGGTCATGGAGGGCAAGGCCGCGCTGTTCGCGGAGCTGGTGGAGATCAGTGGTGTACCGATCCTGCTGAAGAGCCGGGACGCGGACAGCGTCGTGGCCACTGTCATGGCCATCGAGCAGTCCTTTGGCGCCATCCAGCTGGAGGATTTCGCAGCGCCGGAATGCTTCGAGATTGAAGAGCGCCTGCGCGCGCTGCTGGACAAGCCCGTGCTGCATGATGACCAGCATGGCACCGCCGTCGTGACGCTCGCCGCGCTGATCACCGCCACGCGGCGGCTCGGGCGCAGCCTGCGGGTGAGCACCGTGGGGCAGATCGGCTTGGGGGCCGCGGGCGCGGGGATCGTGCGGCTGCTGCGCGCCTATGGCGTGGGCAAGGTGCTCGGCGCGGACCGCAACCCCAAGGCAATCGAGCGAATCGAGTCGATGGGCGCGGAAGGTGCCACGCTGGAACAAATCATGGCGCGCTGCGATATCGTGATCGCGACCACCGGGGTCAAGGACCTGATACCCGCGGCCAGCGTGCGACCCGGTCAGATCATTCTGGCCCTGTCGAATCCGGAAAGTGAGATCGATCCCCTGGAGGCCATGGAGCGTGGCGCGGCTTTTGCGGCCGACGGCAAGGGCATCAACAATGTACTGGCGTTTCCCGGATTGTTCCGCGGCGCGCTGGCGGCGCACGCGCGGCAGTTCACGGATGCCATGCTGATGGCGGCGGCTGATGCGATCGCACAAATGGCCGGGGAGGACCTGGTGCCCCATCCGCTGGACAAGTCCGTCCATGAACGGGTGGCGGCCGCGGTCATGAGCGCGGCCATGCAGCCGGTCACGCTGGGGGAGGCCGGGACGCCGGAGGGTTAGCCTGGGGGCTGGGCGGGTATTTCTTCGTGATCCCGGTGCGAGACCAGTGCAACTGCCACACGTCTCCGACGTCGTGGCTCTGGCGCAGGCTCGCGAACATCACCTTGAAGCCGCCTTTGTTCCGGCCGTTGTTCAGAACCGCCACGCGCGGCCTGAAGGCGGCAAAGGTTGCCAGGTCAAACAAGGGCTGGCCGGAAAGATCCCCTACATCCAGAAAGCGGAATCTCCCGAACCGCAGGAGCACGCCGGTGGAGCGAAAATTCTCATTGGGTGCGAGGCCCTGGGGCGCTGCTGGCCGACATTCGGCATTGCGCGTGCCGGCTCCCCGAAGTGGCGCAGCGATCACCGCGCCGTCGGTGCTGACCACGATGGCCTCGATTCCCCGCAGCGGCAGCCGATCGCCGAGCTTGGGTTGGACGTGTCGATCACCGGCTCGAACCTTCGCGTAGGCATCGAACATTTCCAGTGTTCCCGGGAAATCCCGGTCTTGCGGCAGGAAACTGCCGTGATCGATGAACGTACTGATTGGAAGGAGCTTCGCCAGGGCTGGGACACCGCCGGCATGGTCGGAGTGAAAGTGCGTGATGAGCAGATAATCGATTCTGGCGACCCCTGCTGCGCGCGCCGCGGCGGCAATCCGCTTCGCGTCGCGCCCTTTTTCCACCATACCGCGAGCCACGGAGGTGTCGGCGGCATCTGCGTCGCCCCAGCCGGCATCGATGAGCAACGTCTGCCGCCCAGGACAACGCGCCCATCACCACTGCAAAACTCTTCAAGATGACTCACCTGCGGGCGACCCCGCGAAGGGGAAGGGGTCGCGCGCAGGTTACGGTCAGGCGGCGGGCGCCATCAAGCCCTTGAGCTTGCCCATCGCCTGGGTTTCGATCTGGCGGATGCGTTCCGCGGAGACCTGGTAGCGATCGGCCAGCTCGTGCAGCGTGGACTTGCCCTCGCCCGTCCAGCGGCTGACCAGGATGTCACGGCTGCGCGCGTCCAGCTTTCCCAAGGCCGACTGCAGGTTCGCGTTGGTCACGCTCTCCCATTCCGCGGCTTCGACGGCTTCGGCCGGATCGGCGGCCGGCGCGGGCAGGTAGGAGGCGGGGCTGTAGGTCGCATCCTCATCATCACCGTCGGGCGTCGGATCGAACGACATGTCGCGCGCCGAGAGCCGCTGCTCCATTTCGGTAACTTCGGCCGTGGTGACGCCCAGGTCCTTGGCGACCGCAACGGTCTCCTCATGGGTCAGCCACGACAGATTCTTCTTCATGCGGCGCAGGTTGAAGAACAGCTTGCGTTGGGCCTTGGTGGTGGCCACCTTGACCAGGCGCCAATTGCGCAGTACGTATTCGTGGATTTCGGCGCGCACCCAGTGCACGGCGAATGACACCAGGCGCACATTGACCGCGGGGTCGAAGCGCTTCACGGCTTTCATCAGGCCGACATTGCCTTCCTGGATAAGGTCGCCCATGGGCAGACCATAGCCGGTGTAGCCGCGGGCGATGTGCACCACGAAGCGCAGGTGTGAGAGCACGAGCTTGCGCGCCGCATCCAGGTCGTCCTCCGAGCGGTAGCGGATGGCCAGATCGTGCTCTTCCTCGCGCGATAGCACGGGTATACGGCTGACGCGGTCGATGTACGCGTCGAGGCTCCCGAGCGGACCTGCCAGGGCGAGGTCAGACTGAGGAGCGACCAGTGCAGTTGCGGTAGTCATTGAGGCTCCCTACGGTTCAAAACTTTGTTGAGGCGAATTTTAGCACTCGCGATATTAGAGTGCTAAGACCTTCGGGAGTTCAACTTCGTTCCGGCCGTTATAAATAACAAAAACAATTACTTAGGCAACTATGCCCGGGGCCGGATGCCCCGCAGGTGTCGGGCCGCCGCCAGCCAGGCGCCGAGCCAGCCAAGCCCCAGCCCCGCGCCGAACACCGCTCCAACCTGAGCCAGTCCCGGACCGCTCAAGCTGTAGCTGCTGCCATAAAGCTGGGCCAGGCCCGCCACCGGTTTACTCAGCACCAGGACGGCAGTTTCGACCATTCCCCAGGCCAGTACAGCTCCGCCAAACCCATACAGCATGCCGGCGTACAGGAAGGGACGACGGATGAACCCGGTAGACCCCCCGACCAGTCGAACCACCTCGATCTCGGGACGACGACCCTGGATTTCAAGGCGGATGGTATTGCCGATGATGGCGAGCACCCCGACTCCGAGGAACAGGGCGGCAATGCCCAGCACGCGTCGCAGCAGCTCCAGGATGGAGTCGAAGCGCAGCACCCACTGCGCGTCGGCCTGAACCAGCTCGACCTCGGGCCAGCTCGACAGGTCGTGTCTGAGCGCATCGAGGGCGGCCGGGGTGCTGGCCGCGGCGGTCGGGCGCACGTGCAGGACATTCGGCAGTGGATTGGCGCCCAGCGCCTGCACCGCCGTGCCAAATCCCGAATACTGCTGGAATTCCTTCAGGGCGGCCGCGGCGCTGATCACCTCCACGGCGGCGACTCCACTGCGGGCGCGCGCCGTGCGCGCCAGCTCCTCGACCCGCGCGAGACTCACCTCGGGCTTGAAATACACCGACACATCGACCGCACCGCTGAAGCCGCCGGTGGCGCTCAGGGCGTTGGAGACGAATAGCCCCAGCGCCAGCGGCAAGGCGAGCGCGAGAGCGATGACGAGCACCGTGAGCGCCGTGGCGAACGGAGCTTGCGCGAGGCGCCCGATCGAGCCGACCAGCGACTGGGCGTGATGCGTCAAGTACGCGAGCATTCAGCGCGTCGCGGTCATGCTGGGCAGCGGGGTCTCCGCACTGCCCTGGATCAGTCCATCGTCCAGCACGATGGTGCGTTGTCCGAACTCATGCACGACATGCAGATCATGCGTCGCGATGATCACGGTGACGCCCACATCCTGGAAGCGCTTGAAGAGCTTCATCACTTCAACCGACAGATCCGGGTCCAGGTTCCCCGTGGGTTCATCCGCGATCAGCACCGCAGGCTTCGCCACCACCGCGCGTGCAATGCCCACCCGCTGCTGCTCACCGACCGACAGCTCATTGGGCAGCATGCGCTCCTTGCCCAAAAGCCCGACCTGGTCGAGCGCCGCGCGCACGCGCTTGCCCATTTCGGACGCACCGGCGCCGGCCACCACCAGCGGCAACGCCACGTTGTCGAACACCGGCCGATCATCGAGCAGCCGATGTTCCTGGAACACCACGCCGAGCGTGCGCCGGTAGGCTGGCAAATGCCGCGATTTGAGCGTGCCGAGATTCTGGCCATTGACCACGACGGTGCCGCGGGTCGGACGCTCGAGCATGGCGATGAGTTTGAGCACCGTGCTCTTGCCCGCGCCGGAACGTCCGGTCAGGAACACCATCTCGCCGCGGTCGATGCTGAAGCTCGCGGCACGCAGGGCCTCACGCCCGTTCGGATAACGCTTGCTGACGCGCTCGAAGAGAATCATGCGCCGGCGACGGCGGGGTTGTCGGGGGTCGTGCCGACCCCTTCCACCAGCGCGGCGGCAAAAGCCGCCGCGTCGAATTCGCCAAAGTCTGCGGCCTGCTCACCGATGCCGATAAAGCGGATGGGCAGTTTGAGCTTGAGGGCGATGGCAATCACGATGCCGCCCTTGGCGGTACCATCAAGCTTAGTCAGTACCAGGCCGGTGACGCCAATCGCCTGCTGAAACTGCACGGCCTGCGACAAGGCGTTTTGTCCCTGATTCGCATCGAGCACCAGCAGCACCTCGTGCGGCGCGGTGGCATCGACCCGCTGCAGCACGCGCCGGACCTTCTTCAGCTCCTCCATCAGATGGCTCTGGCTTTGCAGCCGGCCAGCAGTATCGGCGATCAACACCTGCACACCGCGCGAGCGGGCGGATTGGGCGGCATCGAACACGACGGCGGCGGGATCCGCGCCCGCCTGCTGGGCGACGACGGAGGCGCCGGTACGTGCGCCCCAGATCTGCAGCTGCTCGATGGCCGCGGCGCGAAAGGTATCACCCGCCGCGAGCATCACCGCGTAACCCGAGTCGGCCAGGCGCTGGGCGAGCTTGCCGATCGTGGTGGTCTTGCCGGAGCCGTTCACACCCACGACCAGGATCACATAGGGTTGATGCGCGGCGCCGATCACCAAGGGCCGCGCGCACGGGCTCAGGATTTCCGTCACGCACTGGCGCAAGGCGCCAATCAGGGCCTCGACATCGGCGAGTTCCTGGCGCGCCACGCGCCGGCGCAGTTCATCCAGAATGTACTGCGTCGCCTCCACGCCGACGTCGGCGCTGAGCAGCCGCGTCTCCAGCTCCTCGAGGATTTCCGCATCGATCTTGCGGCCCCGAAACAGCGTCGCCAATCCATCGGTCAGCCACGAGCTGCCGCGGTTGAGTTTTTTGCGCAGGCGCTGGAAGAACCCGCCGGGTTCCTCGTTGGCCGCTTTGTCACCTCTGAACAGCATGGCGCTATTGTATGATGATCCGGCTTGGGCAGCTTGAAAGGCGGGCGTAGCACTTGGTAGCTTCCGGAAAGCCCGATAGGCGTGCTTCGGCGCCGAATCTCGCGCGTGGCAATAAAGCGCGCATGCTGCGAATCATCGGTGGCACGTGGCGGGGCCGCACCTGGCATTTCCCCGAAGGCGACATCCGCCCGACACCGGACCGGGTGCGCGAAACCCTCTTCAATTGGCTGGCGCCAAGCATCCCCGGGGCGCGCTGCCTGGATCTGTTCGCGGGCAGCGGCGCGCTGGGCCTGGAAGCACTCTCGCGCGGGGCGGCCCGTGCGGTGTTCGTGGAACAAGCCACGGCACCGGCACGGCAGCTGCGCCAGACCCTGGCATTGTGGGGCGGCGCGCCGGCCGCGGCGGCGCAGATCCATGTCACGGACGCGAACCGGTTCCTGGCGGGCACGGCCGAGCTCTTTGATGTGGTATTCCTGGACCCCCCGTTCGCGGCCGGGCTGCTCGGACAGATTGCCGCGCGACTGGAAACGGGCCGGTGGCTGGCGCCCGCGGCGCTCGTTTATGCCGAGTGCCCGGCGCGTTCGAGCCTGCCAACGCTGCCGGGGGGTTGGAGTGTGGCCAAGGCCGGGCGCGCCGGCGAGGTCGGGTATCATCTGCTGCGGAGAACGCCTTGAGCAATCGACACGCCCTGTACCCGGGAACCTTTGATCCGATCACGAACGGGCATGCCGACCTGGTGCGGCGCGCCTGCGGCCTGTTTGATCGGGTGGTGGTGGCCATCGCCACCAACGCCGGCAAGGCGCCGTTGTTCACCCAGGACAAACGCGTGGCTCTGGCGCGCGAAGTGCTCGCGGATATGCCGAACGTCGAAGTGGTCGGCTACTCGGAACTGACCGTGGAGTTCGCGCGCCGGCACAAGCTGTCGGTGATCATCCGCGGCCTGCGCGCCGTGTCCGATTTCGAATTCGAGTTCCAGCTGGCGAACATGAACCGCCACCTGTGCCGCGACATCGAGACCGTGTTCCTGACGCCGCAGGAACAGTTCACGTTCATTTCCTCTTCTTTGGTGCGCGAGATCGCGGTGCTGGGCGGCGACGTGCACGAGTTCGTGCACCCGCTCGTGCTGGCCGAGCTGCAGAAACTGCGACGCGCTTGAGCCTGCGGCGTTTGCGCGGCAGACGCGGCAACTTCAAGGCTTGCGCGGGTGGCGGCAAGCGTCCGGCGCGGTGCAGGTCCACCGCGCGCCACAGATACCAGGCCGCGGCGCTGCGGTGGGGTGCCCAGCGTGTGCCAAACAGTGCCAGCACTTTGGGTGCGGGCATTTTCTTGAATCCGTACGCAAGGCGAAAGCCCTGGCGCACCCCGAAGTCATCCACGGGCAGCACATCGGGCCGCCGCATCTGGAACATCAGCAGCATCTGCACCGTCCAGCGCCCGATCCCGCGCACCGCGGTGAGCCGCTCGATGATTTCAGAATCGCTCAGAGCATGCAGATGTTCCCGCACCGGGACGATGCCGCTCACGGTCTTGGTTGCCAGATCGCGCAACGCGGCGATTTTCGAAAATGAGAACCCGGAGGCGCGCAGCGCCGCATCCTCCAGCCCGAGCAGGGCCTCGGGATCGGGAAAAATACCCTGCCCACAGGTACTGATGAAGCGGTTGAGTATCGACTGCGCCGCCTTGCCGTTCAGCTGCTGATGCGCGATGGCGCGCGCCAGGGTCTCGAAGGGCGAATGCGCCTCCCGGGTCTGGATCGCGAAAGGACCCGCGGCGGCGATGAGCTGCTTCATCACCGGGTCGACCGCGCCTAGATGCTCGATAATGGCCGCAGACACGCGCTTACCTCTGGCAGGTGGGACAGTAGTACGTCGAACGCCGTCCCTGGGTGAAGCTGCGGATCACGGTGCCGCAGTTGCGGCAGGGCTCCCCCCCGCGCTCGTAAACGTACAGCTTCTGGCGGAAGTAGCCGGGGTTGCCATCGGGATTGACGTAATCGCGCAGCGTGGTGCCGCCGACGCGAATGGCTTGACGCAACACCTTGCGGATGGCTTTGACGAGGCGCCCGGTTTCATCGCGAGTGAGACTGCCGCCGTGACGGCGCGGGCGGATGCCGGACTGGAACAGAACTTCGCTGGCGTAGATGTTCCCGACTCCCGTGACCACCCGGCCATTCATGATCAGCTGTTTCACTGACACCTTGCGCTGTCGCGAGATGCGCCACAGGTAGTGCGCGTCAAACGCCGGCGCGAAGGGTTCGGGTGCCAGCTTCGCCAGCAGCGGATGCGCGTGCGGATCGCCCTGCACATAAATGAGGCAGCCGAAGCGGCGCGGGTCATTGAAGCGGACCGTGTGACCCGAGGTGAGGGCCAGATCGATGTGGTCGTGCGGATCGAGCGGCAGATCGCTCGGCACGATGCGCAGGCTGCCGGACATGCCCAGGTGCCACAGCACGGTGCCTCGCGTGAGGCGCAGCAGCAGATACTTGGCCCGCCGCTCGACGGACTCGACGCGCTGGCCGGCCAGGGTCCGCGGCAGGCCCGCGTCCACGGGCCAGCGCAGACGGTGGTCGTGGATCTTCAGGCGCAGGATCGTCTGGCCGGTCAGGTGCGGTTCCAGGCCGCGGCGGGTGGTTTCGACTTCGGGAAGCTCGGGCATGGCCCTCAAGAGTACCCGTGTTCTTCGCACTGTCACATAGCCGGGCTACTTTGCACGGAAAAGTAAGCAAACATTTTCCACCCGCAGCGAAAAGGAGAGCAATCATGAAACGACGACTTTCGACTCTCGGTCTGGGCGTGCTCATGCTGGGAAGCATCTGCGCCGCGCACGCTGATAATGAGATTTCAGAAACCGGGCATCAGGTCAAGCACGTACTGCTGATCAGCGTGGACGGCATGCATGCGTTGGACCTGTCGAACTATGTGGCCGCGCACCCCGGCTCCACGCTCGCTGCGCTGAGCCAGCACGGCATGACGTATACGAACAATGCGACCACGACGCCGTCGGATTCCTTTCCGGGCCTGACGTCCCTGCTCACCGGCGGTTCGCCGGTCACCGCCGGATTCTGGTACGACGACACCTACAATCGGGCGCTGTCGCCGCCGCGGCTGACCGACGGGTTGGGTAATCCGGGGGGTGTCTGTCCGGGCAAGGTGGGCACGAACGTGGCCTGGGACGAGGCGATCGACATCGATCTGACGCGTCTGGATGCCGGCGGCGGCATCAACGCCAAGTTCCTGGTCCGCGATCCGCAAAACGGCTGCCAGACAGTGATGCCGCATCAATACCTGCGCGTGAACACCATTTTCGAAGTGGTCAAGGCGCATGGCGGTACCACCGCCTGGACCGACAAGCATCCCTCTTACGAATGGACCAATGGTCCCAGCGGCAACGGAGTCGATGATTTCTATGGCCCGGAAATCAACTCGATTCCGGTGCCCCTGCCGCAGTTTGCGAATTGCGCGACCGTGCCGTTCGTGGACGCAACGCCGGATGATGGCTGGACCAACAGCTTCGCCGACATCCGCTGTTACGATCTGCTGCACGTGCAGGCCGTCATTAACCAGATCGATGGCTTCAACCACGATCGCAGCCGGCACGCCGCAGTACCCACCGTGTTCGGCACGAACTTCCAGGCGGTCAGCGTCGGGGAAAAGCTCGCGGTCGATCCGGTCACGGGCGACAAGGGTGGGTATGCGGACGTGAGCGGCACGCCAAACGCGGGACTGGCGGGCGAACTTGACTTCGTGGATCAGTCACTGGGGACGATTGTCAACGAGCTGAAGGCACAGCGGCTGTATGACTCGACGCTGATCATCATCAGCGCCAAACATGGTCAGTCGCCCATCGATGGGAGCAAGCGCCAGGCCATCGGTGGTGGGCAGCCCGCCGCGACCATCGGTTCGGCTGAGGCGTTCGACATCTCCGACGACGGCTCGCTGATCTGGCTCACCAGCCCGTCGCTCGCGTCATCGGTGGTGGCACAGTTGAGCCTGCCGGCCAACCAGCAGGCGCTCGGCATCCAGGAGATCATCGCCGGCGCCGCACTGCGCAACAAGTTCGATGATCCGCGCCTCGACCCGCGCACGCCCGACATCGTCCTGAAGGTGAACACGGGTGTCATCTTCACCGGTGGCACCAAGCTGTCCGAGCACGGCGGCTTCAATGAGGATGACATGCACACCGCCCTGCTGGTGTCGTTGCCGAACCTGGAGCCGGCCACGATCGCGGCGGCGACCACCAATCAGCAGGTGGCGCCGACCATCATCAAGGCCCTGGGATGGGATCCGCAGGAACTGCAGGCGGTGCGCAAGGAGCAGATCCATGTGTTGCCATTTCTGTTCAGCGGGGAGGCAGCGACCGGCCCCACCGGGTTTTGAGCTGACCGCCTCGTAATGGCCGCGGGCGCTCTAGCGGGCGCCCGCGGCGCGCAGCCGCCGCGCCTCGACCCATTGCCACGACAGCAGCGGCGGCAGGCCGCACAGCACTTCACGCATGCGCTTGACCGCTGAGACCGCCAGCGCCAGTTCGGTGCTGATCCCCAGGGCATGGCCGAACAGCACCAGCGCGGCCTCCTGTACGCCCAAGCCCGCGGGTACGATGAAGGCCAGGTGCCGCACCGCCTGGGCAAGCCCCTCGAGCATCACCGCGGCAGGGCCGCTGATGGGATGATCGAACAGGCGCAACGCCCACCAGATCTCAAGCGCAGCGGAGATGAGCGCCACGAGCTGCAGTGCGCCGGCCAGCAGCAGCGTCCGTGTGCGTCCCAGGCAAGCGCGCAGATCTGCATCCAGCGACGTGGCTGCCTGTGCCCCGGTCAGGCCCACGAGCGGACTCAGCAGGTGCTGCATCCGCTGGAACACGGAGCCATAGCGCAGCAACAACAGCGAGCCCACCGGGATCGGCAGACTCAGCGCCAGCACTGCGACCACGTGCCAGTGACTGGCACCGGTGCCCAGGGCCAGCAGGATCATTGTCGCCAGGGCCCCGAGGAGGTAAACCGCCATCAGCGTCAGGAGGATTTCGACAATGATGGTGGCGCTCACGGGGACCGTCCCCAGGCCACGCCATCTGATCAGGCGCACGCCCACCAAGCTGCCGCCGAGACTGGCCACGGGCAGCAGTCGATCCACCCCTTCACGTACCGCGGTGACCCATAGGACATAGCCGAATCGGGCCCGCCCCTCGGGATCAAACGGAGCCAGCATCGCGCGCCAGCCAATCGCGTACAGCACGAAGAAAATCAGCCGATAGGGAACGAGCCACAGCAGCGGGGCACCGGCCATCCTCCAGGTGCGAAGGATCGCGGGCACATTGGCGTGCACGACCAGGAGCGTCAGCAGCGCAAGGCCCAGCAGCCCTGCTATATAGGCCGCCGCTTTCAAGCGTTGCTCGAATTACGCAACGCGGCGCATCACGCCTGTGGAGTCCACGTCGAACTCGTGTCCACGCCAGCTGATCCGCCGCGAGAAGAAACTCTGGCACCAGATCCAGCACGTCAGCAGGTCGCGTACGGGTATCAGCAACACATCTTCGAGCAGCGGTCGGCCGCGGCGCAGACGGCGCACGAAATGCACGCCAATCCTCGCCAGTGCCGTCACGCCAAACAATACCCAGGGGAGCGGATGCCAGGGCGCGGCGCTCGTCAACAGCAAACCAATGATCGCCAAAATCAGGCTGAAGGTGAGAAAGATCATGCGGAAACTCAGCGGTCGCACGATGTGCAGCGTGCGCATCCAGCGTATTTCGTGGCGCCTCAGGGCGCCAAGATCGGGCTCGTGGTGTTCGGCCCGAATCTCATACGGCGAGAGCATGATGCGCAGGCCCTGTGCACGAATCATATGGCCGAGCTGATAGTCATCGGCAAGATGGTCCACGAGCCCACGCAGGCCGCCGATGGCATCCAGTGTGCTACGCCGCAGGCACAGGGTCTGGCCACTCGCGTAGCCTTGGTGGCCGAACAGCCACGCCAGCATCACCGAGGGAAAATACCACTCATTGACGTACATCGCGCCCAGGCGCGACCAGACTCGGGGCGTGGGTGCGTCATGGGACAGGCAGGTCACGAGGCCAACCGCCGGATCGCCCAGCGGCGCGGTAACCGCCGCGAGGTAGTCGCGGTTCACGGAAATGTCGCTGTCCGCGATCAGCAGTATCGGATGCCGGGCCATGGCCAGCATATTGATGAGATTGCTGCTCTTGTTGTTGTGGCCGTGCCGCTGCGGATTGACCACGACATCGATGGCAAGATCGGGAAACTCCGCGGTGAGGCGCGCGACGGTGCCCAGGGCCGGGTCTGCCGCATCGAGGGTGCCGAAGACGATCTGGTACTGCGCGTAGTCCTGCAGGCAGAACGACCGCAGGTGCTCGTAAAGTCCCGGCTCCTCGCCGCACAGGGGTTTCAGCACCGTCACGGGTGGCTGCGCCGTCAAAGTGAAACGCGACCGGGCGACATAGCGGCGCCAGGCCAGGACGGCGGTGAACGCCACGACCGAATACCCGGCCGCTATCCCTAAGCTGGCGTATCCGATTAACGCGGCGATCAACGGGGCCGCATGCATGGTTGCCTCGAGTCGTCAGTTACGCCGGTGCGAATCTCACGCCTGATGCGCGCGCAGGAAGCGGAAGAATTCCACCCCCTCACGCAGGCGGCGCTTCATCATCTCCCAGCTGCCAAGCATCTCCCGAACGATCTCCCAGATCTTTCCGGGACGGAAGTAGAAGCGCTTGTAGAACACTTCCATGCTGTGGAAGATCTGTTCCTTCGACAGATGCGGATAGCTGATTGCCGCCAACTGCACGCCGTGGTCATTGACGAGGTTCACGGCATCATTCTCCTGCAGCCAGCCATTCTCCACGGCCTGGCGGTACAGGGTCGTTCCCGGATAGGGCGCGGCCAGTGAGACCTGGATGGTATGCGGATTGATCTCTTTGGCGAAGTTGATGGTCTTCTCGATGGTTTCGGTGGTTTCACCCGGCAAGCCGAGAATGAAGGTGCCATGGATGAGGATGCCGAGCTTGCGGCAGTCTTCGGTGAAGCGGCGCGCGATATCGGTGCGCAGCCCCTTTTTGATGTTCAGCAGGATCTGGTCATCGCCGGATTCGTAGCCGACCAGCAGCAGGCGCAGTCCGTTCTCCTTCATCACCTTCAAGGTCTTGTAGGGAACGTTGGCCTTGGCATTGCAGCTCCAGGTGATGCCCAGCTCCCCCATGCCCCGCGCGATCGCCTCGACGCGGCCCAAGGCGGAGCTGTCCGTGAAGGTGTCATCATCGAACATGATTTCCTTCACTTCGGGCATGTTCTCCTTGATCCAGCGCACCTCGGCGATGACGTTCTCGGCGGAGCGCACCCGATAGCGGTGCCCACCCACGGTCTGCGGCCACAGGCAGAACGTGCACTTTGAGCGGCAGCCGCGGCCGGTGTAGAAGCTCACGTACGGATGTTTCAGGTAGCCGATGAAATAATTGCGAATGGACAGATCTCGCTTGTACACCGGGGCGACAAACGGCAGATCGTCCATGTTCTCGATGGTCGCGCGCGGCAGATTGTGCACGATGCGACCGGTCGTATCCCGATACGACAGGCCGCGGATGTTCTCGACGGGCGCGCCGGTGGCAACTTCCTGGCAGGTGTAGTCGAACTCTTCGCGGCACACGAAGTCGATGGCCGCGGTCGCCTTCAAAGAACCTTCAGGATCGACCATCGGCTTGGCGCCCACCAGGCCGATGCGAATGTGCGGATTGTCTTCCTTGAGCAATTCCGCGAAGCGCGCGTCGGTGGGGAACGAGGGGGTGCTGGTGTGCATGATGACCAGGTCGAAGTCCCGCGCGATCCGGCGGGTCTGTGCAACCGTCAGCTCGTCCGCGGGAGCGTCCAGCACGCGTGATTCGGGGACCAGTGCGGCAGGCTGCGCCAGCCATGTGGGGAACCAGAAGGATTTGATTTCGCGCTTGGCCTGATAGCGCGAGCCAGCGCCGCCGTCAAAGCCTTCAAATGAAGGAGCCTGCAAAAACAGGGTCTTGAGGGCTCGTGAGGTCGGAATCTCGGAAGTCATGGGGTTTCCCGTGCGCGGCGCCAGGTTCAATGATGGCGCAGGCCTGATGAAATGGACAGCCAGATGGCTCACTATACTTTACACGGTAGAGTGCAGTCATATCACCGCCAAGTAGCCGCTTATGCCTCACGGACCAGGCGGCAGCTTAAGCCGGCCGGCGCGCGCTTCTGGCAGCGGAAGGTGAAGTGTTACTCTTGCGCCATTGCAGTGCAATCGCAAACCCAAGGCGCCCGCATGCGACTCCATCCGACCGGAAAATTCGATAACCACGCGGCCGAGTACAAGCATATCGAAGTGCGGCCCCTGGGTGCCGCCATGGGCGCCGAAATATGCAACCTTCAGGCCGCGCAGGTCACGGACGCGCAATTCGAGGAAGTCCGCCACGCGTTGTTCCGTCACAAGATGATTTACTTTCGCGGCCAGCGGCTCACGCATGAGTCGCACGAGGCCTTCAGCCTGCGCTTCGGACCGGTCGCCGAGGACGCTTACACCCAGGGTGTGCCGGGCCACCGCAATGTGCATCCATTGATCAAGGAGGCCGACGATCCGTCAAAGATGGTGTTCGGCGAGGGCTGGCATACGGACTCACCGTTCCTGCCGGAACCACCGGCCATCACGTCGCTGCGTTCGGTACAGATTCCGCCCTTCGGTGGCGATACGACCTGGGCCAACTCGGCGCTTGCCTACGTCAATCTGAGCGATACGTACCGGCACCTGATCGCGGACCTGAAGGTGCACTTCTCGCTGCGCGATGTACTGCGTTCGGCACAGGAAGCGGTGCAGGTCAGCGACAGTCCGATCGGCCAGCTCGCCGCGACGCGCGGTGCCGAGAAGCTGTCCGAGAGCCTGCAGCGCAAGATCAACGGTAATTTCCACCCCCTGGTGCGCACGCATCCGGTCACCGGTGAGAAGGCGCTGTACGTTGATCCGTCCTATGGGATCGGCATCGAGGGCATGCATGCCGAGGAGTCAGCGCCCATCCTCAAATATCTGACGGACCATCTCATACAGCCGGTGTTTGCCTGCCGTCTGCGCTGGGAGACCAATATGCTGGCGCTGTGGGACAACCGGCTGTGCGTGCACCAGGCCTACAATGACTACCAGGGATATCGCCGCGAGTTGTACCGCACGACGGTGCGCGGCGAGAGGCCGGCCTGACAGTCAGGTTCGCTCGGGCTTGATGTTCGTGTTGAGACTGAAGAGGTTGCTCGGGTCGTACCGGGTCTTCACGTGCACCAGGCGCGGATAGTTCTCGCCGAAGGTGGCGCGTACGCGCCGGTCGATCACCTCCGAGTCGCCGTTGATGTAGTAGCCTTTGGTGAAGGGCTCCAGCCCATTCCACACTTCGCGGTATGCCTTTTGGACGGCCTCGGGCTGCGCGCGGCCTTGCCAGGAGTCGCCGAGGAGCAAACCGTACGCGGCGGTGCGGTTCCAGTAGGCCGTCGCATCCGGACGGATACGCTCGACCGCGCCACCGAACTGCCCGAGGCTCGCGAAGCACTGCATGGTGGACGGAATTGCGGCAAAGCGCCGGACCAGCTCGCCGAACAGGGCCTCCGACGGCAGGCCGTGCACGTAACCATGCCGCTCGTAACTGGCGGGGCCCTGCGGAACCGCCAGCGGCGCATTGGCCGGAACGCCTTGCGCCGCAAGGTAGCTCTGCGCGGTCATCCGCTCGCGCAGTGTCCTGCCGAGCTTCTTCAAGGGTTCGAGCAACCGCTCACCCTCCACGGGATCGCCTGAATGAAACCCGGACCAGGTGACCTGGCGTCCGCGTTCGTCGTTGGAGAGTTCGACGCCCAGCGTCATTGCATCGGGCATGCCCACGGCAAGGTCCGTAACCGCCCGCAACACGTCCTGCGCCCGCTCGTACGGATAGGATCCATTGGCCGCGAGCACGGCATGCGCGAGGGGATGCAGACGATACTCGAAGGCTGTCACCACGCCGAAGTTCCCGCCGCCGCCCCGGATGGCCCAGAAGAGGTCGGGATTGTCCTTCTCGCTTAAGTGCCGCAGCTGGCCATCCGCCGTCACGATCTGCGCCGACACCACGTTGTCGATGGCCAGACCGAAGGTGCGCATCAACCGGCCGATGCCACCGCCGAGGGTCAGCCCGGCAATGCCCGTATCGGTGGCGGTGCCGAGCGTCGTCGCGAGCCCCACGGCCTGGGTCTTGCGGTCAACCTCGCCCAGCAGCACGCCGCCCTGCGCCTTGATGCGCCGTCCCGGCACGTCGATCTGCACGTCCCGCATCAGGGACAGGTTGAGCATCAATCCGCCATCGCATGCGGTTGCCCTTTCGACCTGGCAGTGACCACCGGCCTTGACGGCGGTCAGCAGGCCATGCGAGTGGGCAAACTGGACGGCCCTGATGACATCATCCGCGTCGGCGGCCAGCACGATGAGCGCGGGACGACGGTCAAAGGCCGAATCCCAGTATTTGCGCGCCGCGTCGTACCCCTCATCCTGGGGCAGGACCAGCTTGCCCTTGAGGCTGGCGCGCAGATCCTTCAGGTCCGAGGCAGTCAGTGAAACCGGTTTCCCCGAACCGCCAATAGCCGGCAGGGTCGCCGGAATGACCCCCGGGGATCGCCCCGTTGCCCACAGGGTGCGCGCCGGAACCAGCAGGCCGCCGGCGGTCATGAGCGTGGAATGGACGAACGAGCGCCTGCCAATCTTCATTCACGGACTCCCGGCTATTGCAGTGCGGTATCGGAATGATTGCGTCAGGTCGGGGCCGCAGTGCTTTAGCTATCGTATAACGGGTCCGAGGCGATCAGTGAATCTACATGGAGGATGACATTCATGAACGCAAGCGCGGATGTCCTGGTGGGTCAGCGTCAGGACCGGGAACACACATTCATTCTGGTGCTCATCGCGCTGATCTGGGCGGCGATCATCGGTGGGTTCGCGCCGGAGATGGTGCAGCACCTGCGAAGCAACGCCCGGCCGTATCCATACGTAGTGCATTTTCACGCCGCCGCGTTCTTGGGCTGGCTCATCCTCCTGACGGTTCAGGTGCTGCTCATCGGCGCCGGACGGCGCAGGCTGCACATGAAGCTCGGCATCGCGGGCGCAATGCTGGCCGGCACGATGCTCGTGCTGGGACCGCTCACCGCACTCGTCACGCAGCGGTGGCAGCTGGGCACACCCGACAGTTATCCGGCCTTCCTGAGCACTCAGGTGACCGACCTTATTATTTTTGCCGGGCTGGTGCTGACTGGACTGCTGCTCAACACCAACCCGGCTTCTCACAAGCGGTTGCTGCTGCTGGCAACGATCGCCATCGCCGATGCCGGCTTCGGCCGCATCACGGGTGTGAGCATCGAGACCCGGTTTGGCGTGAACTTCTGGTCCGCCTTTGCCGACGATTACGGCAATGACCTGCTACTGATTGCGATCGGCGTCTACGACTGGCTGGCGCGGGGGCGCCTGTATCCTGTCTATGTGAAAGGCTCCATCTGGATCCTGGCGTGGCAGTGCCTCGCGGTGTGGCTGTATGTCACGCCTGCATGGAAGCCGATCGCGCTGCGGATGATCGGATCATGAGAAAGGCCGGAGGGCTATCCAACACCTCCCGGAAAGCAAAAGGCCCGGTCGATGCCGGGCCTTTCACGATCTCAAGGAGCTGCAGCAACTCTTACTTGATCTTGGTCTCTTTATAAGGCACGTGCTTGCGCACGACGGGGTCGAACTTCTTCACTTCAAGCTTGTCCGGATGCAGACGCTTGTTCTTGGTCGTGACGTAGAAGTGACCGGATCCGGCCGACGACAACAGTTTGATTTTCTCGCGCATGACTCGCTCCGAAGGTGCTTCAGGAGAAGACTAGATCTTCTGGCCCTGCTCGCGCAGCTGGGCAACGATCACGTCGATGCCCTTTTTCTCGATGGTGCGCAATCCATGCGTGGACACGCGCAGCGACACCCAGCGCTTTTCCGACTCGAGCCAGAAGCGCTGGCTGTGCAGGTTCGGCAGGAAGCGGCGACGGGTCCGGTTGTTCGCGTGTGAGACGCGATTGCCCGAAGCGGGGCCCTTGCCGGTGACTTCGCAGACGCGCGACATAAACTTAACCTTTGCGATCAATCAGTTACGAACTGCCGGAATATCCGTACAGTCCGCTGGGGCCGAGCTTTATACCAGCCGCAAAGGCTTCCCGCAAGGAGCGGGGGCGCCTTCGGCGCAGCCCCACCCTGTAGGTCCGCGCCGATTGAAGTGAGGGGCACGCCATTCTCTAATGACACCGTGGCTCACAGCGGGCGCAACCTGGAGCGCGTTATTGAATTTGGTCAACGGCAAAGCCCAGAAACTCGACCCGCGCGAGGAGCACTTTGCCATACCCGGCCCCGACCCAAAGCTGGCGCTGTTTCTACGCTACCTGCCATCCGAACAGGATAAAAAGGGTGCCAGACGCGCCGTGATCTACGTTCATGGCGCGACGTTTCCCTCCGCGCTCTCCATCGCGCACCGTTTTGGCGGACGGTCCTGGCGTGACGCACTGTGTACCGCGGGCTTTGACGTCTGGGGCTTCGACTTCACCGGCTTCGGACATTCACAGCGCTACCCGCAGATGTCCGATCCAGCCAACGCGCACGCGCCGCTTTGCACGGCCGCGGATGCAGCCCGTCAACTTGAGAAGGTCGTGGAATTTGTGCTCGAGCATCAGGGGCTGGATTCGGTATCCCTCATTTCGCATTCCTGGGGTGCGATGCCAGCGGGTCTGTTCGCCGCGGCGCATCCGAGCAAAGTCGATCGCTGGGTTCTGTTCGCGCCGATTTGCCGCCGCGCACCGCGCCGCTATGAGAAACCACCGCTCTTCCCAGCATGGCGGTTGGTGAGTATCGAAGATCAATGGGCGCGGTTCATCGAGGACGTCCCCGCCCATGAACCGCCCGTTCTGTCACGCGCCGAATTCGAAGAGTGGGCGCAGGTTTACCTGGATAGTGATCCGGATAGCCGTACGCGGCACCCGCCGGCGGTGAAGACGCCGCTGGGACCGTTCAGCGAGATCATCGCGGCCTGGCACGGTGAGCTTGGTTTTGAGCCGCGCGCCGTTGCGGCCCCAATCGCCATTATCCGCGGGGCCTGGGACGGGCTCGTGCCCGATGAGGATGCGCAATGGTTGTTCGAGGCCTTCGAGCGTGCGCCGAACAAGCGGGACATAAAGATCAGCCACGCAACCCACCTGATGCATCTGGAGAAGACGCGCTGCGCCCTATGGCGCGAAAGCATCGCATTTCTGCAGGGCGACGATGTCGCACAGCTTCCTTAAGAGCAAAGGAGTCCGTAATGTTCTCCGTCATATTTGAAGTGAACCGCAGGCCGGACAAGCAGGACGAATACCTGGAGAATGCCAAGCATCTGAAGCCGATTTTGGAATCAATCGACGGCTTCATTGACAACGAGCGATTTGAAAGCAAGCTGCGGCAGGGGTGGCTGCTGTCCCATTCCACCTGGCGCGACGAAAAGTCCGTTGTTCGATGGCGCACACAGGGCGACCATCACCATGTCCAGGAGAAAGGGCGCTTCGAAATCTTCCGCGACTACCATCTGCGCGTCGGCGAGGTAATCAGCGATACCGCGCCGCCACCGCAGGCGCCCATCCGCGAGATGAGGTTTGACGAAACCCAGGTGGGCGAGGGCAAATACATCACCTTTACCGAACTGACACCCGCGGACGGATCAAGTTTCGGCATGCAACCGCAGCGGCTTCCCGCTCACTTGGGTTTGGATACCAGATCCGAGGGGCTGGTGAATTTCGACGTCTGGGAAAGTATCAATTCACAGGGAAAACTGGCGCTGACGGCGGGTTGGACGACGGCCGATCGCGCCCGCGCCTGGAAACCAGCGCCGTTGGCGGGCGCGAAGCCAATCCGGCATCGTGTGGTTCGCGTGGTTCGCGACTACGGCATGTTCGACCGGCGTGAAGCGCCGCAGTTTTACGCGCAGGTTTTCCGCCATGAATCTCACGCGACGACCACACTCAACGCATGAAGGAAGGCATCTTCCAAATGCCGGTGTCCGTCGACGGCTACATCGAGGGACCGAATCACGCAATCGACTGGCATCTCGTGGACGAAGAGTTCAATGGGTACTCGGTGGAGATGCTCAAGGCGTCGGACGTGTTCATCATGGGGCGCAGAACCTACGAACTGATGGCGCGTTATTGGCCTCAACAAGGACTTTCAGGTCCGGGAACGTCGTGATGAACTACAAGCCCGAGGTACGCGGACGAGCCTGACCAGCCCGCGATCCAATTAACCGCATGGCCGTCGCTGACCACGATGAGAAAAGTTGTCGACGCCAGTTGCGAGATCTGCGGCCGCCGGCGAATGCGATCGCCCGGCGGCGTACACATCGATGAACAGGAGCATCGAGATCAGTCGCTCCTCGGCCCCATCCGGGAAGCCGCAACGCGTGACGAATTCCGCCTGGTCCCGATAGGTTCCGAACAGGCGGTCCCACAGTGGGATGTCGGCAAAATTGTGCGCATGCACGCCATACTCGTGGTGTACGGAGTGCAGTTCCGGGGTCTGGATGAAGAATCTGAGCCATCGGGGCGTGCGCACGTTTGCATGGTAAAAATACTCCCCCGTCGCCGCAAGGAAGTTGTACCAAATAGCGCCCGCCAAGCTGCAACCCAGCAACGGATAAAGAATGACGGCGCTCAGAGCCGAGTCCGCCAGGATCTCGACGGGATGCTTGTAGAACGATGTTGCAAGCTCAATTCGAGCAGGAGAGTGGTGAATCTGGTGAAAGACGAGCCACCACCCATTGGCATGACGCAGCCTGTGCCACCAATAGAAAACAAACGTTCCGACAAACCACGCGCTGCACCCCTGAAGTATCGGCGCGGTTCCGTGCGGCATGCCCAGCAGGTGCGCGCTGCCAAAGATATGCAGCCACAGTTTCGCGGTCGCGACCGTGACGAGCAGCTGCCCCAGATTCATGAGGAGCGCACGTGCGTACCATCCCCTGCTGCGCGGCATTTCGCGACCGGGACGAAGGCGCTCCAGGACCAGAAACACGCTCGTTGAGCAAGCCAGCAGCGCCATCGGCAAGTAGAGCGATAGGGTTGCAGATTCCACGTGCATTGGGGCGCTCCGCGAGTATCTCGATGGACTCACTCTGCGAGGCGGTGCTCCCGTGCACAACGAGGCGGTTCCACGGTTAGACAAGGTGATACATGGGGTATAAGATATTTATACTTTGTGCATTTCCGGAGGCGATGATGTCCGCAAGACTGGCAATCCTGGCGAGCATCAAGGCGGTTCTGCGAGCCCGCAAGATTCCCTATCGGGACTTGGCGCGGGCGATCAAGGTCAGTGAAGCAACGATCAAGCGCGATTTGAGCCGCGGCACATTTTCGTTGGCGCGCCTGGATGCCATTTGTACGGCGCTTGGCGTGGGCCTCAGCGATCTCGTCGAGGCGCCCGACGACCGCGAACTCGTTACGCAGCTCACGCAAGCGCAGGAGATCGCCCTTGCCGGGGACCCCAGGGCGCTCGTAGTGACCTATCTGATCCTGGGTGACTGGAAATTTGCACAGATCGTGTCGGCGTTCGAGATGAATGAAAACCAACTCATCGAGATCCTGTTGAGGCTTGATCGGCTGGGAATCATCGAATATCGGCCACCGCATCGGATGCGCAAACTCACCGCCCGGAACTTTTCCTGGCGCAAGGATGGCCCGGTACACGAATTCTTCGTGAGTCGCTTCGTACCGGAGTTCTTCCGGTCCGGATTTGACGCACCGGCAGATGCGTTCCGCTTCGTCGGAGGAACCCTCTCAAGCGAATCCGCTGCACGATTCAAGGCATCCCTGGAGCGACTTGCAGCGCAGTTCGAGCAACTCGCGCATCATGATGCGCGACTTCCGCTGGAAAGGCGCAGCGGGTGCAGCGCCATCCTGGCGGTGCGTTCCTTTGAGTTTTCCGAGTTCACACGCTTGCGGCGGCGCGGCTCCTCCGCGATCTGATCTACTGCGCTTTGGCGCGGCAGAACTCCGCATATTTTCGCGCCAGGTACCGGTCCGTCGCCACCGACGGAGCCGGCCGAGTTCGGCCCCGAGCGGACGCTCGAGATTTACTCCCCTAGTCGCTTGAACGGATTCAGGGAGAACACGACTTCGACCGGAACGTCGAAGTAAGCCGCGATGCTAGGTGCCAAATGCAGGGAGGGGCTGTATTCGCCGCGTTCGAGATAGCCGATCGTCTGGTAGTGCACGCCGAGAGCTTCGGCCAGCTCGCGCCGCGAGATGCGGCGTTCCGCGCGCAGCATCGCCACACGGTTGTGGACGACGTCGCTGGAGTCCGCCACTCGTCAGTAGCCCTTGTAAATCATGCGTTCCCGCACCTTGGCCAACGCGGATCCGGACTGGCGCCTGGCCATGCGGCGCAGGAGAATTGGGGCAAGCAGGATGCCGATCACTGCCCACACACCCAGCACAGCGAACGTCTCAACCGAACGCCACGAGGCGCCGATCTCCGCCGCGGCCATCTGCGCTGGGAGCATCGCGGATCGTGCGCCGAGGGCTGCCCAGTACATTGGAAAGGCCTGTCCCACCCACTGCATCCATGTCGGCAGAGCAGTGATCGGGTAGAAGATGCCCGATGGCGCAATGAGCAGCGCGACCGCCAGCAGCACCGGCGTGGACTGCATGGTTGACTTCATGAGAGAGCCGAGTGCAAGGCCGATCGGGACGGTGGACATCATTCCGCCGACGAAGATCCATGCGAGCATCAGCCATGTCCGGGTGTCGAATACCAAGTCACTCGCAACAATGCTGCCCGGTATCACCAAGAGAACCAGCCCGGCGAGCGTCGTTAAGGAGAACTTCACGATCTTGCCGATCAAGAAACCGAGCATCCCGTTCGGGGTGGCTTTGGCGCGCAACAGCGTACCGTCCTCATGACAGTAGGCGATGGCCGTGGCCGGGCCGGCGAGACCGCCGAAGGCGATTGACATGCCCAGCAGGCTCGGTAGCACCATGGCGCCAAGAGCAAAGTGAGTGCCGGGCACGGTTTTTCCCCGCATCCACACCAGCGCGACGGCATATATCGCGCGAATGAACAGCAGACTGATGACGCTGGCAGGCTCGGTGAGCGCTTGACGGGTTTCGATCCAGCCGCTGAAGAGGCCTGCGCGGACGGCGGCCCAATGGGGGTCGAGGAGGGTCGTGGCGGTCATTTCTGCACCTCAAGCTCGGTGACGTCCGGGCTCTGGACCAGCAGGCCTCGGACGAAGGTGCTGGGGTCACCTTCGCGTACAGCGTGCACGTGACGCTGCCCACCGGAGGTCCAGCGCACTTCGGCGGGCGTCGTGAGGTCACGGGCCAGCTGGTCGGCGCTGCCGTCGGCAACGATTCGCCCTGCGTCGAGCACGAGTATCCGGTCTGCGATCTTCTCGGCCTCGTCCAGGTCGTGAGTCGTCATCAGGATCGTCGTGTTCTCGAAGTCGGACAGTCGATGCACCAGATCGTGGAAGTCGCGGCGTGCGTGGGGATCGAAGCCAGCCGTGGGCTCATCCAGAAAGACGATCTCGGGGCGCCCAACGATCCCGATCGCGACATCGAGGCGCCGCCGCTGGCCGCCCGATAGCGTCCAGATTTTGGCATTGGCGCTCTGTGACAAGCCGACAACCCCGAGGAGTTCGTCCACATCCCACGGCCGTGCGATCTCAGCGGTCGCAAACTGAGCGTAGAACCTCGCCAGATAGGCGAGTAGTTCGCGCACGCGCCAAAACCTGTGGTCGCGCCATGACTGCAGCACGACCCCGAGCCGGGCTCGCCACGCCTCATTGCCTCGTGCCGGATCGGTTCCGAGGAATGAATCCGGCAGGCGCGGAGGCTGATGCGAGCTGGCAGATTGTTTACAACAATTAGCAGCTTCGCCTTAGCGGAGACACAACGGCATCTCTATGTCGGGCGTCCAGACTAAGAAGTCGGACAACTGCGCCGCCATTTCACAGAAGTCCCGACTCTGCGAAAGACATGCAGCGTCCGTCGCCGACGATCACGTGATCCAGGACCCGAACGTCCACCAGAGCCAGTGCATCGCGCAGCCGTTGTGTGATGATTTCATCGGCGTGGCTGGGCTCCGCCACGCCGGATGGGTGGTTATGGGCAAGGATCACGGCGGCGGCATTGCGAGCGAGGGCGCACTTGACGACTTCCCGGGGATGCACGCTGGCGCCATCGATGGTGCCGCGGAACAGTTCCTCGAAACTGATCAGCCGGTGACGGGTATCCAGATGCAGGCAGCAGAATACCTCGTAGGGCCGATCCCGCAGCTGCGCCAGCAGGAAGGACCGCGCGGCATCCGGGGAGTCCAGCGCCGGACCGACCTTGAGAGTGTCACGATAGTGCCTGCGCGCCAGCTCGAGGGCCGCCTGCAGCATGCAGTACCGGGCGGGCCCCAGTCCAGGTCCGGCCAGCGCCTGTTCGCGGTTGGCGCACAGCAATTCGCGCAGTGACCCGAACCGCGCGAGCAGCTGATGCGCCAGATCCACGGCATTGCCGCCGCGATTGCCGGTACCAAAAAACACCGCCAGCAGTTCGGCATTGGACAGGGTCTGGGCGCCCTGCTCCATGAGCTTTTCGCGCGGCCGTTCGCAGGCCGGCCAGTTCAGGATCGACATGCGGGCAGTCTCAGGCTCGTGCCTGCCTCGTGCCAGCGCCTAATCGGGCCGGACTGTCCTCTAATAAGGTCAGTCGATATCGTCATTTGCGCGCTGTCGGGGTGGACCTGATAATGGCCTTCACGAGGGTTCATGCACGGCAAACACATCCTGCTCGGCGTCACTGGCGGCATTGCGGCCTATAAGAGTGCGGACCTCGTCCGCCGCCTGCGCGAGCGCGGCGCCGAAGTCCAGGTGGTCATGACGGATGGCGCGCGCGAGTTCGTGACGCCGATGACCTTCCAGGCGCTCTCGGGGCGGGCCGTGCGCACGGACCTGTGGGATCCGACCGCGGAAGCGTCCATGGGTCACATCGAACTGGCCCGCTGGGCCGATCTGGTACTGATCGCCCCGGCGACCGCCGATTTTCTGGCGCGACTGGCGGGCGGGCGTGCCGATGACCTGCTGGCGACGACCTGCCTGGCGAGCGCCGCGCCGATTGCCCTGGCGCCGGCGATGAACCAGCAAATGTGGGCGAACCCGGCGACCCAGGCCAACGTAGCCGTGCTCAAGGAACGCGGGGTCCATGTTTTCGGTCCCGGCACGGGCGACCAAGCCTGCGGGGAAGTGGGGGCGGGACGCATGCTCGAACCCACGGAGCTCGCGGCGCTTGCCGACTCGACTCTGGTGCCCAGCGGCGTGTTGAGCGGGCGGCGGGTGCTGCTCACCGCGGGTCCGACCCGTGAACCCATCGATCCGGTGCGCTTCATCAGCAATCGCAGTTCCGGCAAGATGGGGTTCGCGGTCGCGCAGGCGGCGCGCGAGGCGGGCGCCGAAGTCGTGATGATCTGTGGCCCGGTGGCCCTGGCGACTCCGGCGGGCGTCCGGCGCATCGATGTGGAGAGCGCCGCGGACATGCTCGCGGCGGTGCAGGCGGAGGTACGGCCTGACGATATCTTCATCTCGACGGCCGCCGTGGCCGACTATCGCCCGGCCCAGGCCGCGGCCCAGAAAATCAAGAAGACCGAAGAAAGCCTGGCGCTGCAGATGGCGCGCACCACGGACATCATCGCTACGCTGGCCGCGGGTCCGCAGCGGCCGGCTTTCGTCGTGGGCTTCGCGGCCGAGACCGATACGGTGGAGCAGAACGCGCGCACGAAGATGCTGCGCAAGAACCTCGACATGATCGCGGCGAATGAAGTCGGTCATGACAAGGCATTCGACTGCGCCGACAACGAACTCATCGTGTTGTGGCGCAATGGCCGCAAGCTGCTGCCGCGTAACGCCAAGACCCAACTGGCGCGCGAACTTGTCGAACTCATCGCTTGCGTGTTTGCCGAGCGCCGCACCGAGGCCAGCCACGCCGCGCCCCTGTCGGCAAGCGCCACGAAGGCTTGATTGCATGGACACGTTGAGCCGCCGGCACCGCCTGAAGGTGCGCATTCTCGATGCACGTGTCGGCACGCAGCTGCCGCTGCCGGCGTATGCCACCGACGGGTCGGCGGGCATGGACCTGCGCGCCTGTATCGATGCGCCGGTGACTCTCACGCCGGGTCAGACCCAATTACTCGCGACCGGACTTGCCATCCACATCGATGACCCGGGGCTGGCCGCGGTGATCCTGCCGCGCTCGGGACTGGGCCACAAGCACGGGATCGTGCTGGGCAACCTCGTCGGCCTGATCGACTCGGATTACCAGGGGCAGCTGATGGTATCGATGTGGAACCGCGGGCACAGCGCCTTCGTCATCGAGCCCGGCGAGCGCATTGCGCAGCTGGTCGTGGTTCCGGTGGTGCAAGTGCAGCTCGAGGTGGTCAACGATTTCGCGACCAGCACCCGCGGCGCGAGCGGCTTCGGGCATTCCGGTCGCGGCTGATGCGCGAGCGCGGGCTGATCAGCGCACCACGGCCGCCTGCGCGGCGCGCAGTTCCTTGTAGCGGTCGATATCCGACTGAAACTGTGCCTGGGTCTTGGCTTCTTCATCCAGGCTGGTATTCAACGCAGTCCTTTGCGCCCGGATGTCATTGAGCGTGTGCACCATCTGCTCGGCCAGATCGTCGGGCATGCGATGGGCATCGGCGCGGGTGCTGTAGGGTTTGAAGCTCTGCGCGCGGCTCTGCAGCGCGTTCAAGCGCTCGCCCAATGAAGCTACATATTGCTCGGCGGCGACCCGCTGGCTCTGGATCTGCAGCAAGCGCTCATCACGCAGCTGTTCGATGTCCTTCACGGAGGTGTAGGTGGCCAGCAGGAAGCTGTCGCGCTGCTTCTGCCGGGCTGCCTGCTGTTCGGCATCGGCTGCGGCGGCCAGTTCGGCGGCACTCTTGCTGCCCTCCCGGTGGCCGATCGGCACGCCCTGCTTGTTCAGCAGGGTGCTCTCCTTCTGCGCGTACTGCGGCGGGATGCTGTCCCCGTAATGCACGACCCCCTGATCGTCCACCCATTTGTACACGGCCGGAGCATCGGCCCAGCAGGTGGCGCCCCAGGCGCACACACACGTCAGGGCAAAGGCGAGTTTGGCGGCATGGGCAATTGTGGGCATGGCGTCAGCTGTTCGGAGCATCGTCTTGGCGCGCATCATGTCCCTGTCGCAACCGGCGCCGCAAGTGTCACGAGACACCAAACTGTGCGCGATAGGCCTGCAGTGCCGTGAGCTGTTGCGCAGAAACGCGCGCCCGACCATCGGGAGGGTGCTCCAGAGCGGACAGAAGCTGGCCAAGTGTGAGGATGCTCACACAGCGCACCCCGTGCGCCGCGTAGATTTCCTGCACTGCGGAACGGTCTGCCTGGCCCCGTTCCTGTCGGTCCAACGCCAGCAGTATGGCCGCGGGCGTTGCTCCGGCCTTGTGGATCAGGTCAATTGCCTCACGTTTGGCGGCGCCATCCGAAATCACATCATCAACGATCACGACCCGGCCCTTGAGCGCGCTGCCGACGATACTGCCGCCCTCGCCGTGGTCCTTGGCCTCCTTGCGGTTGAACGCATACGGCACGCTACGGCCGTGGTGGTCCGCCAGCGCGATGACGGTGGCAGTGGCCAGCGGGATCCCCTTGTACGCCGGACCGAACAGCATGTCGTATTCAAGTCCGGAATTCGCCAACGCGGCGGCGTAGCAGCGGCCCAGGGCAGCGGCGGCGGCGCCATCGCTGAACAACCCGGCATTGAAGAAGTACGGGCTCTCACGACCCGACTTGAGCGTGAAGCGGCCGAAGCGCAGCGCCTCACGCGCCAGCGCGAGATCGATGAATTCAAGTTGATAGTTGTGCATGATCGCAGTTGCGCGCCGGCCGCGTGCTGATGGCTTCAATGGAGCGGTAGATTATTACATCGAATCCCACCCCCCGATGGTCGCAGGCCGCGCAGGTCTACTTTCAGCCGCGCATCGTGTCCATGCTGTTCCTCGGGTTTGGTGCCGGCCTGCCATACTACCTGGTGTATAACACGCTCTCGGCGTGGCTGCGCCAGGAGCATATTGTCCGCGGCACCATCGGCATGCTGGCGTGGATCGGGCTGATTGGGACGCTGAAATTCCTGTGGGCGCCCATTGTCGACCGGGTGCCGCTGCCGGGGTTGGGGCGGCTGCTCGGGCGCAGGCGCAGTTGGATGTTCGTGGCGCAGATCGGCGTGGTCGCGGCGCTGGTGAATCTCTCGACGGCGCACCCGGCCGCGAACCTCACGCAGGTGGCATTGGGGGCGCTGTTCCTGGCGTTCTGTTCGGCGACCCAAGACATCGCGCTGGATGCCTGGCGTATCGAGTCCGCGCCGGACCGGGAGCAGGGCGCGATGGCGGCCGTCTACCAGCTGGGCTACCGGGTGGCGATCATCAGCAGCACCTTTGGGGCGCTGCAAATTGCCCAGTACGCCGGATGGCATGCCAGCTACGCAACCATGGCCGCGCTCGGAGTGGTGGGCGTGATCACCACTTTGCTGGTGCGCGAGCCGAAAGCCAGGGTTGCGGCCGCCGGGGAACACCAGGAACAGCGTGTGCGCGACTGGCTGGCGAGCCGCACGCACTGGCCACCGCTCGCACGCACGCTCGGCGCGGGGTTTGTCGGCGCCGTGGTGTGCCCGCTGACGGATTTCCTGGGTCGCTTTTCGGTGCGCATCGCGGCGCTGTTGCTGTTGCTGATCGGCAGCTACCGCCTGACCGACTTCACCATGGGTGTCATGGCCAACCCCTTCTACATCGATCATGGTTACAGCCTGGGTCAGATCGCGACGGTGGTGAAATTCGTCGGCATCGCGCTGTCGATGATCGGGGTCGTGCTGTCGGGTGTGGTGATTGCCCGCTTTGGCATCGTGCGGGCCCTGGTGCTGGGCAGCCTCATGGTGATGGCGTCGAATCTGGCGTTTGCGTGGCTCGCGACCACGCACGGGCCTACGATTCTGGGTTTGGGGTTTGCGAATGGACTGGATGCCATGGCCCAGGCGCTGCATGGCACGGCCCTGATCGCCTTCCTCTCCGCGCTGACCAGCGCGCGTTATACGGCAACACAGTACGCCTTGTTCTCATCGATGTACGCGCTGCCGGGCAAGCTGCTGGAGGGCACTTCGGGGTTCGTCGTCGATGCCATCGGCTACCCGCATTTCTTCATGTACACGGCGAGTCTGAGTATTCCCGCGCTGCTGCTCATTTACCTGCTGTCACGCCCGGCGCACCGCCATGCACTGCCTTGAATCAGCCGACGTCAAACAGATCGATGTCATCGAGCGATCCGGCCCTTAAGTCGCCCTTGCCGCCGGGGCGACCGAAACGCGAATGGCCTTCGTCGGCCTCGACATCGGCCGAGTCGCTCCAGTCCTCGCCGGGATCGGCCGCCTCGAGCAAATGTTCATCGCACCAGGCCGCCCAGTCCTCGCGGTCCAGTTCTTCGAGGGTGCCATCGGCATATTGCACCTCGATGGTGCCGTCATCATCGTCCAGGGCAACGATCTCGAATGGTTCACCGCCGTTCAATCGATACCAGGCCCCGACGCCCGGATTCGGAATCGCCATCGTAAACCTCCCTTCGAAGATTCAGATATGCTCGCGCATCAAAACGCGGATTCATGTTGCGCCTGATTCTCAGGGCTTTCAAGAATAACGCGTCGCCTCGGACAAGCTCGCGCTGCAGGATGATCGGCCGTTATGTCCGCACCCATGATCGACCAAGTCATCAAGTTCTTCATTGTGTTCTTCGTGGTGGTCGAGCCGCTGTCGATCGCGCCGGTATTCGTCAGCCTCACCTCCGGCGCCACCCCGGAATTCCAGCGCAAGATGGCTTATAAGTCGGTATCCATCGCGGCGATCATCCTGTTGGCGTTTTCGTTGATCGGCACGCCGTTCCTGGCGGCCATGGGTATCAGCATCCAGGCCTTCCGTATTTTCGGCGGTCTGTTGCTGTTCCTGATCGCCCTGGAAATGGTGTTTGCCCGCGAATCGGGTACGCGCACTTCGAGTGATGAGAAGGCCGAAAGCCAGCTGCGCGCGGACGTCTCGGTCTTTCCGCTGGCATTTCCCCTGATCTCGGGCCCCGGCGCGCTGGTCACGATCCTGTTGTGGTTCGGACCACTGCCGATCACGGCCCATCCGCTGCAGTTTGCGGCGATGGCCGCGTGCGTGGCGGTGGTGCTGCTGCTCACCCTGATCGTGATGCTGCTGGCCGTGCCGCTGATGCGCCGCATGGGTGTCACCGGCACGAACGTGGCCAACCGACTCTTCGGCGTGATCCTCGGGGCGCTGGCCGTGCAGTTCGTGCTCGACGGGATTCGCGCAAGCTTTCAATGAGGCGGATCTGTGGCGCGTCGCCGGAACGCCAGGTCCCGTACCCCGTGCCCGAGGCGCTCACCGCGGCGCTCGAAGCGCGTGGGCTGGCGCGATTCGGGGCGCGGCACATAGCCGCCGCAGCTGGCGGTGTTCTGCAGCAGCGCGCAGCCGCCCAATACCTCGAGCATCGCGCTGGCGTACGGCTCCCAGTCCGTCGCGGCGTGCAGCAGCCCACCGGGCTTCAGGCGCGATGCCAGCAGCGCCACGAACGAGGCATTGAGCAATCGGCGCTTGTGGTGACGTTTCTTGTGCCACGGGTCGGGGAACAGCACGAGCACCTCGTCGAGGCACGCTTCGGGTAACTGCTGGCCTACGACTTCGACAGCATCGTGGTTGCTGACCCGCACATTGCGTAGTCCGAGCCGCTCGACATCCAGCAGCACCCGCCCGACACCCGGGCGATGCACTTCGATTCCGAGAAAGTCGATCTCGGGGTGCTCGCTTGCCATGTGGATGAGATTGGCGCCGTTGCCAAAGCCGATCTCGACCACGCACGGCGCGACGCGGCCAAACAGCCCCGCCAGGTCGCACAGCCTCGCGGCGTATTCGAGCCCGAACTGCGGCCACAGCCGCTCGAGCGCGCGCTGCTGGCCATCGGTCATGCGACCGGCACGCAGCACGAACGAGCGCACGCCGCGCGGATGGGTCTGCGGAGTCATCGCGGCGCGAAGACGGCGCTGCGCACGCTAAGCTGGGCGTCCGCTCCGCAGCGCAGTTCGGCGCGCGTGTGCAGGAACACGGGGCGCTGGCCGTGACCGTGGCCGGCTTCGATTCCGGCCAGCACGGGAATCGCCAAAGTCTGTGCAAAGCGCGCGAGGACCGCAGGTCCGAGGTTGCTGCCGTCGGTTTCAGCGCCGCCCAAGAAGTTGCCGAGCACGATGGCCTTCAGATAGCGCAGCACGCCGGCCTGGCGCAGCTGCTCGAGCATCCGGTCGATGCGATAGCCGCGTTCTGCGACGTCTTCGAGGAACAGAATCCCATGAGGACGGCGTTGCAGCGCAGTACCCAGGGTACTTTGCAGGACGGTGAGGTTGCCGCCGGTCAACCTGCTGACAATGAGCTGCCGACGTCGGGCCGCGGCATTGAGCGGCACGAGGTTCGCAAAGAGCGTGTGGCGCGCGCCGTTGAACAGCACCGCGTCGAGTTCGCGACGGTCCTCATCGCGAACATTGCTGCCGCCGAGCCGGTCCAGGAACGGGCCGTGCAGCGAGGGCCATCCCCAGAACAGATTCAGGAGCTGATGCAGGGTCGTGACATCGCTGTAGCCGATCACGAGCTTCGGATGAACGGGCGGCTTGAGCGCTTGGAGCCGCTCAATGATGCGCAGCGCGCCGTAACCGCCACGCACGCCCCACACGGCCCGCGAGTCACGCGCGTAAAGCGCCTTGCGCAGCTGTGCGAAGCGGTGCGCATCGGTGTTCGCGCACAGCAGGTCCTCGCCGAACAGATCCGGCGGCACGCGCGGTATGAGTCCCTGGCGTTTCAGGAACTGCAGGCCGTTTTCGAGCTGTTCGGGGGTGCACCGAAACCCGGGTGCGACCACATCGACGATATCCCCGGGGGCGAGTAACTGCTGCGGCATACCTTCGACTTCAACTGAGAAACCTTGGTTCACACAGTCTACCCGGCCCGTTCTTATATGGCAGAATCAAAGCTGTTATCGCGGGGCCGTTCGAGCGAACGGCATGGCAAGGGAATGGTGGCTCAGAGCCTGGTCATCGGATTGCTCCTCGTCATGGCGGCCATCGCCGGTGCCGTATGCGTGTGGCTGCTGATCCGGGGACTGTCCCGGGCCGCGAGCGCCCCCGCGGTCGTCGCGCCACTGTCGATCCGGACCGCGGAGCGGGTTGCGCCGGCGGTCACGCCGACTGCGCCGCCGCCAGTGACCGTCGCACGGCCCACGGGACCGCTCGAGACACAGGTTCTGAGCAGCGAGCAGACGTTCCACAACATGTACGAGCTGGCCTTAGGCGCACTCGCGCATCAGAAGCCACCGCAACAGGAGTTGCGCATCGTCGCGGAGAATGCCGACGAGGTATTCGAGAGGCTGGCCACCGATCCGAAGTATGTGATGCGTCGCCCGATGATGCTGCCGCAGCTGCTGCGGGCGGTGCACGACAAGAAAAGCACCCAGCACCAGTTGGCCAATATTTTCGCGCGCGATCCGGCGCTGGCCGGCAACCTGCTCAAGGTGGCCAATAGCCCCGTGTACCGCGTGAGCGAGGATCCGGTTGAAAGCCTGGATCGGGCCGTGGCGATGCTGGGCACCGACGGTCTGCACTCGCTGATCGCGACGGTGCTGGTGCAGCCGGTGTTCAAACTGGCGGCCACCGACTACCCGCGCTTTCCGGAAATCGTGTGGGAGCACACGTTCCGCTCGGCCAGTGCGGCCGAGAGCCATGCCTCGCAGGTCGAAAATGGTGATCCGTTCGCCGCCCAGCTGCTGGCGCTCACAATGGGTTTGGGCACCCTCGTGGTCTACCGCCTCGTGGTTGACCGTTGCCATCTCATGCTCGAGGGGAGATCGCCGCATCCGGCGGTGATCATTTCGCTGATCGATTCGCAATGTGCCGGCGTCGCGAAACGCGTGGCGGCGAGTTGGGAGTTGTCCGAGCGCGTGCTGACGGCGCTGGAGGAGCAACGACCGCGTCGTAGCGATCCGGCTGTGCCGTGGTCGCCGCTGGGACGGTCGCTGGCCTTCGGGCGCAAACTGGCGGCGCTGGCCGTACTGCACGAGCACGGCCTGATTTCGGATGACACGGTTCGCGCCTCAATGGCCCTGGAGGGCCCGCTGCCGGAGCAGTTCGACCGTATCTGGGTCAAACTGATCGGCCACGAGGAGCGCGCCAAAGCATGAGTGCGGCGCAACATTCCCGGTCAGCATGCGGGCTGACTTGGGCGGGAGCTGAACAGGTCATGTTAAGCTTGGTTAACCATAATGGAAACCCTTGATTCTTCAAGGATCTCCATCGGGCCTACAATGTCATCGCCGACTGCGCCCTTGCGTTGAATAGCTCATGGGGCGGTACCATAAAGCCCTGAGTGGGAAACGATGATGCGGAACCACATTCGGTCCGCGACGGAGCAAATCATGAACGCCAAGGTAAGTGCCAATGCTCGAACCAAGGCCGGTAAGCTTTTCACGGCGGTCGGAATCGCAGCCGCGCTGATGGTCGGCGCCGCTTCGGTGTCCGCAGAGCCCCATGGTGGGGGCGGTGGCCACATGTCAGGCGGCGGTGGCCACATTTCGGGGGGCGGCGGTCATTTCAGCGCGCCGCATTTTGGCGCAGGCAGCCGCGGTTTCGCTGGCGCACAGCATTACGCGCCGCATTTTGCCCCCGGTGGGCATGCCCAGTTCCGCGCCGGCGTGGGCATTGGGCGCGCGCGCGGCTACGGCTTTCGCGGTGGCGTGGGCCTCGGATACCGCGGAGGCTGGGGTGGCGGCTACTGGCACGGCGCGTACTGGCCGGCGGCCTATTACGGCTGGTCTTACCCGCTGTTTCTGGGATTCCTGCCGGCGCTGTATGCGACCTACTGGTGGGACGGTTTGCCGTACTACTACGTGAACAATGTGTACTACAACTACGATGCAGCCGATAACGGCTATGTAGCGGTAGATCCGCCGCCGTCCTCCGCCAGTGGTGATTACTCGGATGATGTCAACGCGGCTGCGGCCGCGGGGCCGCAGGCCAGCAATTCGGATAACACCCCGCCGGATGCCGCGGCGGCAGGCGCACCCGGCGCTGCGGCGGATCTCATCATCTACCCGCGTAACGGCCAGAGCGAGCAGCAGCAGGCAACGGACAAGTTCCAGTGCCATGACTGGGCGAAGGGACAGACCGGGTTTGATCCCACCAGCCAGGCCTCCTCGGGTGCCGCGGTCAGCAAGCGCTCGGCCTACGCCCGGGCCATGTCGGCCTGTTTGGACGCACGCGGGTATACGGTCCGGTAGGCCGCCCGCTTTGCATGAGGGGGGTGATCGCCGATCACCCTCCCTGATTCGTTGCCCGGTTCGTTTTCCCCTTGATTGGTCAACCGGCCAAGCTTGTTTTCGCTACAATTCCCGATAATGACCCGCCTCTTGGGAGTACGGGCACGCCGCGGCGATGGTGGCGGAAAACAAAATATTGTGGGGGAGCCTCTATGCGTAATCAGCGATTTACCGTTGGCAGTCTTGCATCACTCATGATGTGCGGTTCGGCGCTGGTGGCCGTTGCGCAGGCGGCCGATGCGCCGCCGCCGCAGATTCCGACCTGCGAGAAGAAGATCGGCACATTGGCGGTCACGGAACCGGAGAACAACTGGTGGACCGCGTATCAGCTTGATTCACCCGAGGCGCTCATCAAGGTATTCGTGTCCCAGTCCAACTGCTTCACGCTCCTGGATCGGGGCAAGGGTCTTGCCGCGGCGAAGGCCGAGCGCGCCTTGTCGGCCAGTGGCGAGACGCGAGGTGGTTCGAACATTGGCAAGGGTCAGATGAAGGCCGCCGACTACGTACTTGTTCCGGACCTGGTCACGAAGAACGGCAATTCGGGCGGTACGAACATCGGCGGTGCGCTGGGTGGTTTTCTGCATGGCATGGCCGGCGCGGTCGTCGGTGGCATCAGCCTCAAGAGCAAGACGGCCGATGTGGTGCTGACGCTGACCGATGTCCGTTCGACGGAACAGGTCGCCTTGGAGCAGGGTCATTCGAAGAAGACCGATCTGGGCTGGGGCGCGGGCGGCGGCTCATTCTTTGGCGCGTTTGCGGCCGCGGGGGCCAGCAGCTACGCGAACACGGAGATCGGCCAGGTCATTACGATGGCCTACCTCGATGCATTCACGAAGTTGGTCACGCAGGTGCGGGGCCTGGGCCTCAATGCCAAGGCCGACAATGTCTCGCAGTCCGTGACCATGTCGAAGCCCGGCAGAATGTACGAGGCCTCGAATCTCAAGGCCAAAGTGGTGCGCGACCTGGAGCCGGGCATGACGCTGTATCCCAGCGGTGACAAGGACGGAATCTGGTGGAAGGTGACCGATGAGCTGGGCAACGAGGGTTGGGTGCCCTCGACGCTGTTCCAGCTGGCCAGGTAGCGCTCACCGCTAGCTGACTTCGAAGAACCACAGCATCACGGCGTTCGGGTATCGGGCGCCGCTGCACAGAAATATGCGTCGGTTCAGCCAGTCGTAGCGCCCGACCGGGGCTGACAGCTGCGGCGTGGCGCGGAAGTAGTATTCGGCCGGGTCGACCGATTCCCCCGCGCCGAGACGGCGCATCACATCATCCGGTCCGTGGCGCATGCCACGGTTGTTGACCTGGATGATGACGCCATCATCGGTGCGCAGCAGGTACTGCGCTTCGACAATCATCACCCCATCCCGGCGCAGGTACTGCCAGTCGGCACCGCCGGGCACCAGCGTGCCGCGCAGCCGCGGGCCTTCAAAAGTCCCACCGGAAATCGGCACCACCCGGCGTGTGCCCTCCGGCACCTCGCCCACCACGATGGGCGCGTCGAGGGTTGCGCGAATTTCCAGCAACAGGTTTAGCTCGGGCTTCATGGGCCGGCATTATAGGCTGCCCAGCATTGCGGGAGGCGCCGCCCGACCCGTAGAATCACTCCCCCGCGCGGGTGTAGTTCAATGGTAGAACTGCAGCTTCCCAAGCTGCTAACGTGGGTTCGATTCCCATCACCCGCTCCAAACTCCAGCCGATGCGGGACATCGCCATTCTTGCGATAACGAAGAACGCTGACCAAACAGCTGTAGCAAAGATCCCCTCAGCCGCCGGTCAGGGGCGGGACGTTCCGGGCGCGCGCATTTTCCGGCGCTGGCACCGACTAGCGACGGACCGGAACGGTTCGCGCGCGTGGGTAGCCGTTTTATCGGGCGCAAGATCAAGGCGCGCCAGATCGAAATGATCGATGTGTAGGCCAGTTCGGGCCTGCGTCGTTCTTCATGGCATCACAATCGTCAGCTTGCCATTCACGATCTCGTCGCGATCATTCTCGGTGCATTCCACGGGGATCAGTCGGTCCACGTCCGTGACGCGCTTGTAGCGGATGCTTATCTGCCACGGATGCGAGAAGCGCTGCGGGTCGTCGATTGTCAGGTCATTCTGCAGCGTATCGGCGTCGATCAATCGCAGTCGCTCCGTGAAGTGCGCCTGCTCGCTCAGATCGGCGATACCCGGAATCGGCAGCGATGCGACCGGGCCAGCCTTGCGTGCGATCGTATCGATGTTCAGGGTGGCGCCGGACCAGTATCCGATGGAGTCTCCCAATGGTGTCGGCCACAAGTCGGCGCTGCCGGGATGCATCCGACCATCGGTGAAGATCTGACGCACTTCTCCATGAGCAAACAGCAGCAGAGTCTCCGCCCCGGTGACCACGACCTGGAACAGGCCCTCCGGAAACGGACTCTCCATCGCGGCTGGAAATCCTTCCGGTGAGCAGGTCTTCGTGATTGGCGTGGGAACTGTGGGCGTCGGACGCCGCATGGCATTGCGCAACGTGTCTTCCCATTGGGCATTGTAGGGTGGCCTGCCCCACAGCTTCACGTGCCTCGGCAGCTCGCGCTCAAGGGGCGACGGACCACCACTTGGCGCGCCAGGCGGCGGCGAGGGCAGACGGGCCGCCGCTTTATCGATCTCACCGGTGATGAGTGCTACCGAGGTCTCGGTTTCCCAAAACCCGGTCACCCCCGCACGGTCCTGCGCCTGTTGCGCATCGGCAGCGGACAGGTGCAGCGCCGCCGCGAGTCCCGCAATGGCGATCGCTATCCGGCGCCTCATGGTTGCGGCTTGCCGCCGGCCGGCGTCTTGAGGTTCTCGAAGGTTCGGCCATTCGCATCCGTCGCCTCGATGAGGCGGCCGCCGTTCGCACCATCTCGCAGCGGATTGATCACGACCGTCACCTTGTCCCCGGGTTTGAACGATCCGGGTCTCCACCCGTATCGGTACATGGTTAGCGGCGAGTTCATCTCAACGCTCCATTCCGCTGCAGCGCTTGGCGAGGGGACGAGCACTTGGAGGTAACAGTGAGGATTGGTCCACTGCAGGGTCTTCACGGTGCCGTGCAAGGTCACAGACTGGGTCTGATCGAACATCGAGAAGGAATGGTGCGCTGCACATGGCGCTACCATGAGTAGGGCCGCAACTCCCGCGAGGAGCCGCCTTTGACCCCGCCACAACGCTGGAGGCAGCGCCGTCGACCCGGATCCGTGTAGCCTCTGAGGATTGCCCACTTACCTAAGCTCCACTGGACCTTCAATACGCCAATCGTGGCCTCAGAGCCGACATCAAGTGTGAAACTCGACTGAAGAAAAATAATGATTTATGAAGACCTGGCATGGACGCTGATTCGATAGTGGCAGCGATGGCGGCGTCAAACGGCTACCGAGTCGAGGATCTGCTGATCGATACCCGACTGCGTCATGTCATTCGCGATGGCGCCGACCTCGGGATCACCGGGCTGTCGTTTGATTTACTGGTCGCTCTGGTGCGCGCGGCGCCGAACCCGATATCCATTGATGCCCTGATGGAGGACGTCTGGCCCCGAGTGGTCGTGAGCCCTGAGACCGTCACCCAGCGGATCAAGCTCCTGCGCCAGGGATTGGGAGATAGCGCGGGCAAGCCGCGTTACATCGCCGTCCGGCGTGGGCACGGCTATCGCCTCCTAGCAACGGTCAAGCCGCTGGAACTTGAGCTGTCTGCGCCGTCGGCCGCCACTTCCATTGCCATCATGCCCTTCGCCAATCTGACCGGCGCGCCGGGGAACGAGTACCTGGGGGATGGCATGGCCGAAGAGATCATCAATGTGCTGTCCGGCGTGCACGGACTGAAGGTTCCTGCGCGCACCTCGTCATTCGCCTACAAGGGCCGCGACGCCGACGTCCGCAGTATCGGGCGCGATCTGGGTGTGGCGACCGTGCTGGAGGGAAGTGTGCGCAGCGCCGGCGAGCGCATTCGGATCAGCGCGCGACTGGTGGATGCGAGCAGTGGTTTCCAGATCTGGTCGCAAACCTACGACCGCAAGTTCGCGGATCTGTTCAAGCTGCAGGATGATCTCGCCGCTCAGATCGTGCAGGCATTGGGCAGCCATCTGAGCGCCAACCTGCCGGCACTTCCCGGACGCTCGGCGCCCACTGCGGATCTGCAGGCCTACCAGCTCTACCTGCAGGCGCGGGCGGTGGCCCGCGGGACCGCAGCGACGCAACGAGCGGCCTTCGAACTGGTCGATCAGGCGGTCAGGCGCGATCCGAATTTCGCCCATGCCCTGGCGTACCGGGCATTCGTACTGGTCACGCTATTGCGGTACGGCTTGGCGGCGGCGGATGCTCTCGATGGCGCAGAATGCGATGCCGCCCGGGCTCTTGCCCTGAACCCCAGCCTCGCGGAGGCGTTTGCGGCGCTCGGGGCGATCGAGCAGCTTCGTGGGGATTGGGTCAAAGCGGATCGGATCTTTCGCAGTGGGCTCACCGCCGCTCGCTCCGATCCTTGGCTGCGTACCTTGTATGCCGCGATGGTTTTGATGCCAGCTGGACGATTGCAACAGGCCGTGTCAGAGATCAGCGAGTCTTATCGCATTGCACCGGCCCAGGTCTTTGTTATCCACCAGCTCTCGCTCGCAGGCGCGCTAGCCGGGTACGACGCGGACGCAAGGCGATTCGGTGAACTGGGCCGCCAGTTGGGTGGGGGTGGCCCGCCCGCCTGGGACTTGCTGCTTCCCGATACGCGGGCCGCCGCCCGCAGCGGCCGATACGAAGCGGTGAGTGATCGTGCGGTGAAGACACTGCCGGCGGCGCTCAGCCATGCTGACGGCGTTGGGATCATCAAAGCTTTCTACGCCGCGCTCGCCGATCCTACAGAAAAACCGGCAGCGCGCCAGGCCCTACAACGCTTTGTGCACAAAGTCGTTGCCGCAAATATCGATGGTTTTACCAAGCTGTTCTTCGTGTACATGTTTACCGCATTGGACGCACTCGATCAGGCTTACGAACTTGCGAACCGTTGGCTTGATCAAAGCGAAGAATCCGGGATCATCGAGACGTGGTATTCCCTGTGGTCACCGGAAATGCGGCTGTTTCGCCGGGATCCACGGTTCCAGGCCCTGGTGATGCGCCTGAAGTTGATCGACTACTGGCAAAAGTTTGGCCCGCCAGACGGGTGCGATCTGAACGACGGCAAACTGGTTTGTCGTTGATCATTCACAGGGTATGGGGTGGCCAAATTTGGACGCCGATTTCACCCCAAACAATCAAGGGTTCCTCGGAGCAAGGGTCATGGGGCCGGCGGCGAGCGATGTGAACCGACTTGCCAGAAGTGTTCAATCTACTCGAAATGCTTGGCAATCGAGGTCCTCAAGACCGGTCGTTGGTGAAGGACAGCTCTGGTTAAGGATTCATCCGACGCCTGCCCCGTGCGCAAGGTATCCGGGCCAGATGAGGCTGGCGGCAGGCGTTGGATAATCCTCCAGGGAGGAAACCGCGGGATCTGGCTGAGGAGGTCAGCGACGGGGAGGGTCTATGGGGATTTGAACAACTGCGATGTGGCGTGCGGCGGTGAGTGTGGCGGTGGATTGACCGGCGATGGCGCAGCGGGCGGCGATGTCGGCTCGGCAAGGTGTGCTAAGCGGCCAGTTCCTCAAGGAAGCGCCGGCGGAACAGCCTCGAGAGCACCCTGACCGGCAGGAAGAAGCCCGGCTTGCAGGGGACCCAGCGAGCGGCATCGAGGGCGAGGCCACCGCCGGGAACGATGCCATGCACATGCGGATGGTGAGTGAGGGCCGAGCCCCAGGTGTGAAGCACCAGGGTCGCACCGATGCGCGCTCCGAGATGCTTCGGATCGGCGGCGATCGTGCGCAGGGTCGAGGCGGCGACATCGAACAACAATCCATACATCAGCTCCTTGTTGGTGTAGGCCAGGGCACTCACGGGTGCCGGCAAGGTGAA
>DATDIL010000017.1:0-3483 GCA_036521075.1 Steroidobacteraceae bacterium
TCTCGTGCAGTACGTGGCACCGATCGTCTGTTGCGCGGTATTTGCCTGGTATGCCGCGACGCGTAGACTCAAACTCACATGGGTGTTGGTGGGCGTCGGTCTCACCGCGATTCTCGGGGCGACTTGGAATCTCAATCTGCATTGGGCCGAAGGAGTCGACAGGGGATCGATCGGCGCCGGTATAGGATTCAGCACTGCCGGTCCAGCGCTCGCGGTTTTCGCCGGACGATGCCTATCTGCGATCGTTGCCGCGATGCTGACTCTCTTTTTTCAGCGGCCATTGCATGTGGTGGCCGGCAGATCCCGGAGCTAGCCGCTGCCGATTACGCCTTCTCCCCACCTTCTGCTGATCGTGACAGTGGGCGCAGGGGGAGCCTCGTAGTGCCAGGCTCCGCTACCTCATCACTTCAAAATCGTCGATGCCCGCGGGCCTTACGCAATCACCCCAGCGACCGCTGATGCGCCAGTAGTCATAGAGGCCCAGGTCGCATATCAGCCGCTTGAAGCCGGCGGTTCTGCGCGCCTCGCCAAGCACCGGAAACCAGAGCATTTGGTGAGTAGTCCCCTGTTTATCAATGGATGCCCGCCGCATGGCAGCCAGCGCAAGCTCAGCGTCCTTGAAATGCGCGGCGTACAATCCAAGAAGAGACAGGCGCGTTGGGTCCTGGTAGGCGGGGTCATTGAACGCGTCCCGAAGAAGGCCGAGAGCGGTCGACGGTTGATCGAAGACCTCGTAAACCTCTCGCAGCACCTGCATCGGGACGACCTGCCTGGTAAAGAGGCGCTGCGCCTGCGCTCTGATTGCAACCAGATCGCCCGACGGCCAAAGTCGGATTGTCGCCTGGTGCTCCGCAACCTCGCGGCCTCCCGGCAGGTCCTTGGTGCGTTCGTACTCCGCTTGGGCCGCATCCGGCCGCCCGACGATATCCAGCTGCTGCTGCAGTTGTGTGCTGACGATGGGCTCAAGGGGATCAACGGCCCGCACCCCCTCGAGCACCCGCACGGCCTCACTGTTGCGTCCTAGCGTACCAAGCAGCAACGCATACATTGCGCCCGGAAGTGTTTCCGAGGGCGATGCGACTGCGTATGCCTTGGCCATGGCTGTTTCTGACCCGAGCCATTCGTGGCGACGCGATGAGAGTGCGCCGCTGGCAAAATGGCCCGCCCAATGATCAGGCACGCGGGAGAGCGTCTCCCGCACCGCCTCAGCCAACTCGTCGACAGTCTGTGCAGTCGTCTCAGGCGCGAATGTCAGCAGGAGCCAATAAGTCACGATCAGCGCGGCGCGGGCCGCTGCGAAATCGGGATCGAGAGCGAGTGCGTCGCGAAGCAGCGCTGCCGCACGTCGAAGTTCTCCCGGCGCTAAGGCATTCCGCGCCATCGCGGCGCGCAAGTACTTGTCGTAGGCTTCCAAGTTGGTGGTGGCGGCGGGAGCAGGCGCGTGGAGGCCGAGTGTGATGCCCAGCGCCGTCGCAACGGCGGTCGACACCTCATCCTGGATCGCGAACACATCGTCGAGCTGGCGGTCGTACCTCTCGGACCACAAGTGAAAACCATCGCGGCACTTGATGAGCTGCGCCGTGATCCTGAGGCGATTGCCCGCCTTGCGTACGCTGCCCTCGAGCAAGTGATTGACACCCAGCTTTGCTGCCGATCAGGCGTAGATCATCGGTCCTGCCTTTGAAGGCAAAACTCGACGTCCGCCCTGTGACGTGCAGGCTATTGAACTTGACGAGCTGGTTGATCAGCTCTTCAGACAGACCGTCGGAGAAGTACTCCTGATCCGGATCTGCAGACATATTGACGAAGGGCAGCACAGCGATCGAAATGGCATTGTCGTCGCCTAGCGTTTCGAGCCCGTCGCCGCGCCCGCCAGTTGCGGCCAGGTGCGCACCGAGGCGATGATGGCCCCCGGTCGCGCGTTGGATGCGTCATTTGCCCCTCCCATGACACCCCCGTGGTTCCATTCTACCGCCTGCGCTTTCCCCCACACCCGTGATCCATGCCTCCGGCATGTAGCTAACGCAAATGGAGATTCATGGGCCAGCGGATTTCACTGCCGTGGCGCCTCAGGCGGAGCCGCTGGTACCAGGCCAAATTTTTTCATTGCTGCCATCAGCCTGGCGCGGTCTGGCGATCCAGCAGCATTGACGATCGATCCCACTTCACGGAAGTACTGTGGCCCAATGTCGGGCGTGTTGATCACAAGCGCCCGGGCCATAACCGCGTGCGGGTTGCTGAAGCCGTGCACGACGCCGCGTGGCGTCGCCATCGCATCGCCGGGCTCGAGGTCGCGCGTCTCGCTGCCCACGGTGTAGCGCAGGGTACCTTCAAGGACGTAGACCAATTCTTCATTGAGCGAATGGCTGTGCGGTGGGGGCACATTGGAACCTGGCGGTACCCGCAACTCGAAGCAGCCCATGTCGCAGCCATTGGCGGCCTCTTGCACGTATCGAATCTCCATCTGTCCGACGCGGAGGACCTCCCGCGCCGCTAGCGTATGGGCTTCATTCATGGCAAGGTTTCTTATGTAAACATCCTCTACGTTAATGTACAGATTCCTTGATCGAGCAGGAGTGGGCTTCGCATCTCGCTACACAACGGTTCAAGACCTTGCGTGCGACACCGCGTGACCTCGCCGTACGGCTCGGAAAGCTCTCTTGAATTGATCAGTGAAGCTTCCCCGAGGGCCTTCGCAGGGCCGAACTCTCGGTAGGATTCCGGTAGACCTCAGCGGCGATTACGCCTTCTCCCCCACCTTAACTTCCGCGGATTTGAAGCTGACCCCGCACGAGTGATCGGGGCAATAGCCGCCGGGATTCTTCGCCAGGTACTGCTGGTGATAGTCCTCGGCGTAATAGAACTGCGGCGCCTCGCGAATCTCGGTGGCGATGGTGCCGCGATGCGCCGCGGTGAGAGCCTGCTGAAAGACTCGCTTGGAGCGCTCGGCACTCTGGCGTTGCTGCTCGTCGAAGGTGAATATCGCCGAGCGATATTGAGTCCCGATGTCGTTGCCTTGGCGCATGCCCTGGGTGGGATCGTGTGATTCCCAGAACACGCGCAGCAACTCCTCGTACGCGATGGTCTTGGGGTCGAATAGCACCAGCACCGTCTCGGCGTGCCCGGTCAGGCCGGTGCACACCTGCTGATAAGTGGGGTCCGGCGCATGGCCGCCTGCATAGCCGACGGCGGTCGAATAGACACCGGGAAGCTGCCAGAAAGTCTTCTCCGCTCCCCAGAAACAGCCCAGCGCGAACAGGGCGCGCTCCAAACCCTCGGGAAACGGCGGCTGCAGGCGATGTCCGTGCACGAAGTGGGTCTCTGCAATCTTCATGGCCGGGTCCTCGTGCTTTGCGTGCCGTTGCCGCTACAATTGTGGCCTTCGATCCGCACTCAAGGCCTGCGACCGCAACCCATGCCCGCCATCTGCCAGCCTCATAACCTCGAACGGCCGTTCGGCCAGGGCCCCAAGCCCTACGGTGT
>DATDIL010000018.1:0-43071 GCA_036521075.1 Steroidobacteraceae bacterium
GCGCCAGCTGGAGTTCAAGCGCATGTTCAACGGCAAGATGGACTCACACTCGGCGTTCTTGGATATCCAGGCCGGCGCGGGCGGCACGGAGGCCCAGGACTGGGCGCAGATGCTGCTGCGCATGTATCTGCGCTGGGCCGCCGCGCGTGGATTTGCCTGCGAAGTCATCGACTCCAATCCCGGCGAAGTCGCGGGAATGAAGAGCGCCACTGTGCAGGTCACGGGCGAGTACGCCTACGGCTGGCTGCGCACCGAGACGGGCGTGCACCGCTTGGTGCGCAAGTCACCGTTTGATTCGGGCAATCGCCGGCACACCTCCTTTGCGTCCGTTTTCATCTCACCGGAAATCGACGAAGACATCGAGATTGAAATCAACCCGGCGGATTTGCGGACCGATGTATACCGCTCCAGCGGCGCCGGCGGCCAGCACGTGAACAAGACCGAATCGGCCGTGCGCATCACGCATATACCCAGTGGTATCGTCGCGGCCTGCCAGAACGAGCGCAGCCAACACAAGAACCGTTCGACGGCCATGAAAATGCTGAAGGCGAAACTGTACGAGCTGGAGGTCAACAAGCGCAATGCGGCGGCCCAGGTGCTCGAGGACTCCAAGTCCGATGTCAGCTGGGGACATCAGATCCGCTCCTACGTGCTCGATCAGTCGCGCATCAAGGATTTGCGTACCGGGGTGGAGGTCGGCAATACCGCCGCCGTGCTCGATGGCGACCTGGACCAGTTTTTGGAGGCGGCCCTGAAGGCCGGTGTGAACTGATGGACGATGAGAACTCGCTGATCGCCGAGCGGCGCGCCAAGCTTGCGAAGCTGCGTGCCGCCGGCGTGGCCTTCCCCAATGACTTCCGGCGTGACGCGCTGGCGGGGGATCTGCACGCCGCCTTCGACGCGCGCGACGATGACTGGCTGGTGGCCAATCCGACCGCGGTGAAAGTCGGCGGCCGCATGATGTTCAAGCGCGTCATGGGCAAGGCCAGTTTTGCCAAGCTCGCCGATCGCACCGGGCAGATCCAGCTGTTCTTGCAGGCTGAAGGCCTGGGCGCCGCCTACGAGGAGTTCAAGAGCGCCGATGTCGGTGACATCCTGGGCGCCGCGGGACAGCTGTTCCGTACCAAGACCGGCGAGCTGACGGTACGGGTGACGGCCTTGCGCACCCTGGTCAAGTCGCTGCGCCCGTTGCCGGACAAATGGCATGGCATTGCCGACGTGGATACCCGCTACCGCCAGCGCTACGTCGATCTGATCATGACCGAGGCCAGCCGCGAGGTGTTGCGCGTCCGTGCGCGCATCGTGCGCTACCTGCGTGACTTTCTGGATGCGCTCGACTTCCTGGAAGTGGAGACGCCGATGATGCAGCCCATTCCCGGAGGTGCCGCGGCCCGGCCGTTCAGCACGCACTACAACGCGTTGGACATTGACATGTACCTGCGCATCGCCCCGGAGCTGTACCTGAAACGCCTCGTCGTCGGTGGTTTCGAGCGTGTCTACGAGCTGAACCGCGTGTTCCGCAATGAAGGTCTGTCGACGCGCCACAACCCGGAATTCACGATGCTGGAATTGTATCTGGCGTATGGCGAGTATCGCGATCTGATGGATTGGGCCGAGAAGGCGCTGCGCGGCATGGCACAGGCGATCAGGGGCAGTTGTGTCATCGATTACCAGGGCCGCCGCTACGATCTCGCGAATCCGTTCCGCCGTGTCACGGTGGAGCAGTCGATCATCGAGCGCAATCCGGAATTGGATCCATCGCAGCTGCGTGATCTGGCGAGTCTGCGTCGCGCCTGTGACCGGCTGACCATTCCGTTCAGCGATCGTGACGGCCCCGGCAAGCTGCAGATCGAGATTTTCGAGAAGACCGTCGAGCAGACGCTGATGGATCCGACTTTTGTGTACGCGTACCCCGTGGAGGTGTCGCCGCTGTCGCGCGCCAATGACCAGGATCCCTTCGTCACCGATCGCTTTGAATTCTTTCTCGCGGGCCGCGAGCTCGCCAATGGCTTCTCCGAACTCAATGACCCGGAGGATCAGGCCGCGCGCTTCGCGGCACAGGTTGCGCGCAAGGACAAGGGCGATGAGGAGGCGATGTTCTACGACGCCGACTATGTGCGCGCCCTGGAGTATGGCATGCCCCCGACTGCCGGCCTCGGCGTCGGCATCGACCGTCTGGTGATGTTCTTCACCGATTCGCCCTCGATCCGGGATGTGATCGCCTTCCCGCAGCTGCGACCCGAAGCCTAGCGTGATGGGCGATGCGCAGGCGCCCATCGGTGTGTTCGATTCGGGTATCGGGGGCTTGACCGTACTGGCGGCATTGATGAAGGCGCTGCCGCACGAGCGTTTCATGTACTTGGGGGATACGGCACGTCTGCCTTATGGCACGAAGAGTGCGCACACTGTCGCCCGCTACGCCGTGCAGGCCGCCGAGGCGCTGGTGCGACATGGTGTCAAATGCCTGGTCGTGGCCTGCAACACGGCAGCGTCGGTGGGACTGGATGCCGTGCACGCGCGCGTCGGCAGCCTGCCGGTCGTCGGCGTGATCGAGCCGGGCGCGCAGTCGGCTTGCGCAGCCACGACCTCGGGCCACATCGCTGTCATCGCCACCGAAGCCACGGTGCGCGGGGGTGCCTACGAACGGGCCATCCTCGCACGCCGCCCGGATGCCAGCGTGCGGCAGGTTCCGGCCCAGTTATTGGTCGCGCTGGCCGAAGAGGGCCTGGTGGACGGTCCGGTGGCTCAGGGTGTCGTCACGTACTACCTGGGAGCACTGTTCGCGCAGGAGCCTCCGGATACGCTCGTGCTGGGGTGCACGCATTTTCCCGTGCTCGCGCCGACCATCCGCGAAGTGGTGGGTCCGAAGATCAGCATCGTCGATTCCGCGCTGACCACGGCCACCGTAGTGGGCGAACAGCTGCAAGCGGCCGGTATCGCCCGCACTGCAGGATCACAGTCTGTGCAGTTCATGGCCACGGATGGGCCCGAACGCTTCGCGCGCGTCGGCAGCCGTTTCCTGGGCCGCACCATCGATGCGCGGCGGATTGAATTGATCGACCTGTAAAGGAGGACCTGTATTTTGATATCATTTTGTATCGGTGATATCATTGATCTCATACGGGTGGAGTGATTGCAATGGCTGCCATAACGGTGAGAAATCTTCCGGACGAGACCTTACGGGCGCTCAAAGTGCGGGCCGCCAAAGAGGGGCGCAGTACCGAGGCCGAGATCCGCGAAATCCTTGCCAAGGCAGTGCGATCTCCAGTGGGCATCGGATCGAGCCTGGCACAGATTGGTCGGAAGTTGGGCAGCGTGAAGCTGGATGTCACGCGACATCACAGTGCGATCAGGCCGGCGGATTTTGAATGATCATCCTGGATACCAACGTGGTATCCGAACCCTTGAGGTCAAAGCCCAATCCTGAAGTGTTGGCCTGGTTGGACCGTCAGGCACCCGAGACGCTCTATCTGACCACGATTAATGTGGCTGAGCTTTGGTCGGGCGTCGAGGCGCTGCCTGCGGGCCGGCGACGTACGCAGTTGCAGGCACTTATGTCTGCGAATGTATTAGCGCTGTTTGAAAATCGCATACTGCCGTTTGATGAGCCAGCCGCGACGGCGTTCGGCCGTATTGCGGCGAATGCTCAGGCGGCCGGCAACCGCATCGATTTCGCCGACTGTGCGATAGCGGCAATTGCAATGACGAAAAATTTCATGCTTGCGACGCGGAATATCAAGGACTTCAGAGGCGTCGACGTTGAATTGATCAATCCCTGGGGTGCTGCGGCGGAGTAGAGTTAGAGAAGCATTCGATCCGTGCTTACGAACGTTTCCCGCTGCGGCCAGGTCGGACAAAGCGCTTCGACGGCTGCCATCAGATCATCCAAGGCCTGATAGGGGTCCATAGAGGACCCGGCGGCCATCTGGATGCCGCCCTCGGCCGCGATGGGCTGCGCAGCTTCAACGGATCTGTTCAAGAAGTTCATCGAGCAGCGAATCGCGATTGAACAATGAAAAATACCCGCGCACCTCCGCCACGTCCACAGAAGCCCGATTCGCTTTCAGCAGTGCCCGGATGTCCTCCAGATCCTGCGTGCGGCGCGGATCGTTCACCAGGCCCTGGAGCTTGAACCCGATCAATCCCTCCATGCTGATCACACGCAAATTGCCAAGCGAGGTCTCCAGATCCTTGGCGCCTGCCAGTAGGCGGCGCGCAATCGGCCGATGCGCGTACAGCAGGTCCACGCGTTCATCGCCACGCGAATAATTGCCCGCATCAACACTGCGATGCAGGCAGTGGTAACCCAGTCTGAGGAGTTCTGCCTCGATGGCATCGGCCTTCTCATCATCTGTCAGCAGATCAACATCCTGGGTCGCGCGAACGACATGATGCGAAGCCAGGGCAAGCCCACCGATCAAGGCGTACTGAGCGCCAATCCGTTGCAGGGCGGCTGTGACTTCGGCGATCTGCTTACCAAGGCGAGAAAGAGGAGCCATGATCAATCGTATATCACTGGCCTGCGGCACGGTTGGCGACGGTGTCGGCGCGCGCTCAGAGCCCCGGGCCGGCGCGCCCCGCGGGCATTTTGTAGGGCAATGCCAGTTGCTGCGCGGCGAGCGCAGTTTGGGTGTGCGCCGCGGCCGCAGCCCCCGTTTCGTCGTGCTGGTCCGGAGCGGCGCCGACGCCTGGCGGATTGCCCACGGCCAGGAACTCGCAGCGCCCATCGTCGAGCGTGACGGCTGCCACGACCTTGAAGCCTCGGCCATCGGCCAGCACGCCGTTGTCTCCCGGCTGCAGCGCGCAGGGCAGGCAGGAAACGAACCGCTGCATCCGGCGTTTGACCTGGCCGCGATAATGCGCCCGGGCAATGATCTCCTGGCCCGTGTAGCAGCCCTTGTCCAGGGCGATGCCGTCGGTGAGATCGAGATTGAGCATCTGCGCCACGAAGGCCTCGCTGGTCGGCTGGTACACCTGCGGCAGCCCCGCGGCGATGTCGCAGGCGACCCAGTCGGCGGCGGTTCCCCCCGGCGCGGCGTCCACATGTGGCGCGGATGAGCGGGGGATCAGCAGCAGCTGGCGGGTGGCGCCATAGGGCAGGCAGATCGCACCGGCCGGGACCGCGGGGGCCGGGCCCTGGTAACCGTGGATGTCCCACTGCGCCGAGTCGTCGGTGAGCTGCACCTTGGCGCGCAATACATAGCGTTTGAGCCGCGCGAGGACCGGGACAACGAGTTCCCGCGGCAGCACGGCGAGCACGTCATCGGTGGCCAGCGGGGTCAGGCGCAGCAGGGCAATCGCCCGGCCTTGGGGCGTGTGGTAACCGGATAGCTGCAAGCGCCCGCTTTCCAGGCGCGTCACGTCATTGGACAGCTGGCCCTGCAGGAACGAGAGGGTGTCCGCGCCGCGGGCACGCAGCACGCCCAGGCCCAGTTCTGACACGACTCGCCAACCTTTCTGCATGATGATGTTTTTCCTAAGCTTTCGCAGGCGAATCTGCTACGCCTGCGTGGCCTGTTGGGGCGAATTCTGGCAGACTTCCGCACGTCCATGCAGGCTACCCAAGAATTCCCCGCCGAAGCCGTTGAAGCCCCACAGGCATCTGAACCGGTTGCCACCGCCGTGGCCGCTGCGCCGCCGCCGCGTCCACGCGAAATCGGTGGGCCCACCGGCCCCGAACCGACCCGCTTCGGTGACTGGGAGCGCAAGGGTCGCTGCATTGATTTCTGACTGATGGGAGAATTCATGCGCGCCCGCCCCCTGTCCCCCCACATGGGCATCTACCGGATTACCCGGTACAGCCTCATCACCTCATTCGCCAACCGCATCACCGGTGGCGTGTTGAGCGTGGGACTGCTGGCGTTCATCTACTGGCTCACTGCCCTGGCGCGCGGCGCCCGCGCCTACACCCGCGCCGAACAGGTGCTGGAGTCGGAGGTGGCCAAGCTGTTCTATGCGGCGCTGATTGCCGCCTTCGCATACCACCTGGTCGCGGGGATACGCCACCTCGTCTGGGACACCGGGCACGGCCTGGAAAAGGCGCAGTCCCAGCGCAGCGCGTGGCTGATCATCGCCGCCGCCCTGGTACTGACGCTGGGCGCGTTGTGGTGGGCCTTCCGCGCCCGCGAGGGGGTCTGATGAGTCTGCAGACGCCACTCGGCAAGGCGCGGGGCTTAGGTTCGGCCGGTGATGGCGTGCATCACTGGTGGGTGCAGCGGCTCACCGCGGTGGCACTGGTGCCGCTGGGGGTGTGGTTGCTGGTATCGCTGCTGAGCCTGCCATCGCTGGATTTCGCGACCCTGGTGTCCTGGATTGCGGGCACCTGGACCGCCAGCCTGCTGACACTGTTCGTGCTCAGCGCCAGTTGGCACTCCAGCCTCGGCATCCAGGTGATCCTCGAGGACTATGTCCATGACCACGGTTTGAAGACCGTAAGCCTGGTGCTGTCGGGCTTCGTCCACGTCGTCCTCGCCGCGCTGGGCGTCTTCGCCGTGCTGCGCATCGCCTTCGGGAGCCCGCTTTGAGTGCCTACGAGTTCATAGACCATACCTACGATGTCGTCGTCGTGGGAGCCGGGGGCGCCGGCCTGCGCGCCACCCTCGGCCTTGCCGAGGCCGGTCTGTCCACGGCGTGCATCAGCAAGCTGTTTCCGACCCGCAGCCATACGGTGGCGGCGCAGGGTGGCATCAGCGCGGCACTCGGGAACATGGGTCCGGATGACTGGCGCTGGCACATGTATGACACGGTCAAGGGTTCGGACTGGCTGGGCGACCAGGACGCCATCGAGCTGATGTGCAAGGAGGCCCCTGCCGCCGTCATCGAACTGGAGCATTACGGCATGCCGTTCTCGCGCACCGAGCAGGGCCGCATTTATCAGCGTCCCTTCGGTGGCATGACCACGCATTACGGCAAGGGCACGGCCCAGCGCACCTGCGCGGCGGCGGATCGCACCGGCCATGCGATGTTGCACACGCTGTACCAGCAATCGATCCGCCATAGCGCGACTTTTTTCGTCGAGTACTTCGCCATCGATCTGATGATGGAGAGTGGCGAGTGCCGCGGGGTCGTGGCGCTGGACATGGCGGAAGGGCAGCTGCACCGCTTCCGCGCCCATCGCACCATCCTGGCCACGGGCGGCTATGGGCGCGCTTACTTCTCCTGCACGTCGGCGCACTCCTGTACGGGTGATGGCAATGCCATGGTGCTGCGCGCCGGACTGCCGTTGTCGGACATGGAGTTCGTGCAGTTTCATCCCACCGGCATCTACACCGCCGGTTGCCTGATCACCGAGGGCGCACGCGGTGAGGGCGGGTACCTGACGAATTCCACGGGTGAGCGCTTCATGGAGCGCTACGCGCCCAACGCGAAGGATCTGGCCTCACGCGATGTGGTCAGCCGCGCCATGACCATCGAGATTCGCGAGGGGCGCGGCGTGGGTGAGCACAAGGATCACATCCATCTGCATCTGGAGCATCTGGGGCCGGACGTCATTCACGAGCGTTTACCGGGCATCGCCGAGACCGCGCGCATTTTCGCGGATGTGGATGTCACCCAGGCGCCCATTCCGGTGCTGCCGACGGTCCACTACAACATGGGCGGCATTCCCTGCAACTACCACGGAGAGGCGCTGTGCCCGCGCGATGGTGATGTCGAGGCGGTGGTCCCGGGACTGATGGCGGTGGGCGAGGCGGCCTGTGTCTCGGTGCACGGTGCAAACCGGCTGGGATCAAATTCGCTGTTGGATCTGGTGGTATTCGGCCGCGAGGCGGCGCGCCGCTGTGCCGACGTGCTCACGCCCGACGCCCGCCACCGGCCTCTGCCGGCGGATGCCGCCACGCCTGCCGTGGAGCGCCTTGATCGAATGCGTCAGGCGAATGGCTCACGGCCCACCGCCGAGATCCGCCTGGAAATGCAGCGCATCATGCAAACCGACGCGGCGGTGTTCCGCTCCGGTGAGACGCTGTCGGCAGGCGTCGAAAAGCTCAAAGGCACCGTTGCGTCCATGGCGGCCGTGAAGATCACCGATCGGTCGCTGGTGTGGAATACCGACCTGGTGGAGACCCTCGAACTGGACAACCTGCTGCTACAGGCGACGGCCACCATCACTTCCGCGGTGAACCGTACCGAGAGCCGCGGCGCGCATGCTCGTGAGGATTTTCCTGATCGTGATGACGTCAACTGGATGAAGCACTCGCTGGTATGGGTCGACGCGGGGGGTAAAGTGAAATTTGATTACCGGCCGGTACACCTGCGGACCATGACGAATGAAGTCGAGTCGATTCCGCCCAAGACCCGCACGTACTAATGAGGTTTTAGGATCAATGGTTGAGTTCACACCGCCTCCGGGTTCGAAGCCTCCGGGTTCGAAGGTCAATCCGCATGGGCGAGTCCACAAGGCCGCCACCGGCGGCGCTGCGATCCGCACTTTTCGCCTCTACCGCTTCGACCCGGATTCGGGCGAGAACCCCCGCCTTGATACCTTCGAGGTGGACAGCAAGGCCTGCGGGCCGATGGTCCTGGATGCGCTCATCCACATCAAGGCCAAACTCGATTCCTCCGTCACCTTCCGCCGTTCCTGCCGCGAAGGGATCTGCGGCTCGTGCGCCATGAACATCAATGGATTGAACCGGCTCGCCTGCACCACGGCCCTCGCGGACCTGGGCTCGCAGGTCAAGATCTACCCGCTGCCGCACCTGCCGGTGGTGAAGGACCTGGTCCCGGACCTGACGGATTTCTACGCGCAATACGCCTCGGTTGAGCCGTGGCTGAAAACGCGGACGCCAGCGTCGCCGGATAGCGAGCGGCTGCAGTCCAAGGAGGACCAGGTCCGCATCGATCGGCCGGCCGCATGCATTCTATGTGCCTGCTGTTCGACCGCTTGTCCCAGCTACTGGTGGAACAGTGACCGCTACCTGGGGCCGGCCGCGTTGCTGGCCGCCTACCGCTGGATCGTCGACAGCCGCGACGAGGCCACGGGTGAGCGCCTCGATCAGCTCAATGATCCCTTCAAGCTGTATCGCTGCCACACCATTATGAATTGTACGGATGTGTGCCCGAAGGACCTCAATCCGGCGCGCGCCATCGCCGAGATCAAGAAGAAAATGCTGGAGCGACAGCACTGAGCGCCGCGGTCCCGAATGTTGCAGTGCCGGATGTCCACCGGCGCCGGCTGCTTTGGCACTGTCGTCGCGGTATGAAGGAACTCGATCTGCTGCTGACACATTATGTCCGCGAGCGGTACGGCACCGCGCCGGCAGGCCAGCAGGCCGCCTTCGAAGTCCTGCTGGCCCTGCCCGACCCGGAAATTGCCGATTTGCTGCTGGGTTACAGGACTGCGGCCGACACGGATCTGGCGGCGGTCGTCCGTGAACTTTCGGCAGCCTTGCGGGTCTATCCTGGCACGGCGAGGCAATCTGTCCCGTAAGGCGAGAGTAAAGTGTAGGGAATGACTGCCGACGCAAGCGACTTGAGTCTGGTCCAACGTGTGCAACACGGGGACAGAGGTGCTTTTGACGTACTGGTTCTCAAGTACCAGCACAAAGTGGTCAAGCTGGTCATGCGTTATGTGCGCAATCCTGCAGAAGCCGAAGACATCGCACAGGACGCCTTCATCAAGGCGTACCGCGCGCTGCCGCAGTTCCGGGGCGATAGCGCCTTCTATACCTGGCTGTATCGCATCGCCATCAACACCGCCAAGAACGCCGTGGTTGCGCGTGACCGCAATCCGGTCGATTTCGACCTGGACATGACCAACAACGAAGAGTCATACGAGATGCAAGGCAGACTCAAAGATTCCGAGACTCCCGAGGCGCTGGTGCTGACGGATGAAATCCGCACCACCGTCAATGCCGCCATCGCGAATTTGCCGGATGACCTGCGCACGGCGATTGTGCTGCGCGAACTCGAAGGCCTCTCCTACGAAGAGATTGCTGCGACCATGGACTGTCCCGTCGGTACGGTCCGATCGCGAATATTCCGGGCGCGCGAGGCCATTGATAGCCGCCTGCGCGAAGTCTTTGAGGGCGGACTGGGTCGCGCCGAGGAGATCGGATGAGTAACGAAGAGCTCGACAGCCAACTTTCGGCGATGTTCGATGACGAACTGCCGGCAACGGAGTGCGAGCTGCTGGCGCGTCGTCTGGCGCGGGACGAGCAGCTGCGTGGCCGATGGGGTCGCTATGCGGCGATCGGCGCGTGCATCCGCGGCGAACACGGAGTTCGACTCGGCGCCCCCCTGGCCAGCAAGGTCAGCGCCGCGCTCACGCAGGAGGCCGCGGCGCGCACGGCACCGGCGATCGAGCGTCACGGGCCCGCAATATCCTGGGTCACCTCGCTGGCGGGACTCGCCACGGCCGCCGCCGTCGCGGCGGTGGCGATACTGTGGATACGTGCGCAAGGACCCGTGCTCGTCGCGCAGTCGCGGCCCGGGCCGGTCCCGAACCTGGTCGCCCAGAGTAACGTGGGCCCGACTGCGCCAGCCACGGCCACCGCGGCCAGCCCCGGGCAGGTGGCCGCCGCACCGACCCGCCCGCGCGCGTCCCGTGAGCCGGACAGCTATGTGGTTCCGGCGGCGGTATCCCAGGGTTTGGCACTGGTGCCGCCCACCGAACTTGCCAACTATATCGTTGCCCACAGTGCATATTCGGGGCCTTTGATGCGCCGCAACGCGCTCTCGGCGCTGGTCGGCGAGGATTCCGCAGCGCCGCAGGTCACCGCCCAACCCATTGACGCGACGGTCGTGACAGGCAAATGAGCCCGGTGCGAGCGGCGCGCGAACCCCTACTATGGCTGGTCATGACCGTGACGGCCGCCACGGCGGTAGCCGCGGATACGCCGCAGGTCTGGTTGAATCGCATGAACGCCGCGCTCACGACGCGCAACTACGAAGGCGTGTTCTCACACTGGCAGAGCGGTCGGGTCGAAACCTTGCGGATCGTCCATCGCGTGCTCGATGGGGCGGTGACCGAGCGGCTCGAATCCCTCGATGGCTCCGGTCGGCAAATCGTGAGCAATGGCTCCGAACTGACCTGCTATCTGCCGGATCAGCGCACGGTGCTGGTGGAGAAGGCGCCGCAGAGCCTGATGTCGGCCGAACTGCCGAAGTTCAGCGACGCGACGGCCGATTTCTACCAGCTGGACAGTCTGGGTACGATCCGGCAGATGGGCCAGAAGGCACAGGTGATCAGTGTCACGCCGCGTGACGGCTATCGCTACGGTTACCGGTTGTGGATCCAGCGCTCCACGGGCATGCCCCTGAAGACCGAATTGCTCGATACCTCGGGTAATGTGATTGAACAGGTGGTGTTCTCGAGTCTTGCGATGCGCCATCACATAGCAGACGACGAATTGAAACCTCAGGTGGTGACCACGGGGTTCAACTGGCTGCGCGATGATGGCGCGCCGGCGGTGACGGCGGAAGGACCGGGCGTGTGGACCAACACCCAACTGCCACCCGGGTTCCATCTGGTGGCCCAGACCGCCCAGATGATGCCCGGGGTTACGGAGCCGGTGACTCACCTGGTATTCAGTGACGGGATCGCGACCGTATCGGTGTTCATCCAAACGCAAACCATTCGCAGCTCACCTAATCAGGTGCGCCCCGGCATGGCGCAGGTTGGATCCTCCTCCGCCTTTACCTCGGTTCAGTCCGGGCACAAGTTCGTAGCCCTGGGCGAAGTGCCGCCGGCGACCGTCCGCTTCATTATCGAAGCGCTGCTGCACCAGTCGGCCGGTCAGGCGCTGGGGTTGCAACCGGCGCCGACCGACGCGGCAAAACTCGGAGCCGGCCTCGGGAGATGACCCAGCGCCTCACGGTAGTGCATCGCGAGGACTGTGAGCTGTGCGAGCAGATGATCGCGCAGCTGACAGCCTTGGGCAGGCGCGAGGTGCTCCCGCCCATCGAAGTGGTCGACGTGGACCAGGATCCGGAGCTGAAGCGCCGCCATGGATTGAACGTGCCCGTATTGTTACTGGATGGCACCGTGGTGTGCCGCCAACGGCTGCAGATCGCTGAATTGCTGAGGATTCTGCGCCCGCGCCAGGCTTAGCCGACACGGCGGGTCGACCCTCTATATAATGCGCCCCGGCCGCAAGACTCTCCGCGCGGCGGATAGTCATTTTTCATGCGGTTTATACGTAACTTTTCAATTATCGCGCACGTCGATCACGGCAAATCCACGTTGGCGGACCGGCTGATCCAACTGTGCGGCGGCCTGGACGCCCGCGAGATGCAGGAACAGGTTCTCGACTCCATGGATCTGGAGCGCGAGCGTGGCATCACCATCAAGGCCCAGAGCGTCACCCTTCTGTATGACGCCAAGGATGGGGAGCGCTACGAGCTCAATCTCATCGACACCCCCGGGCATGTGGACTTCTCATACGAGGTTTCCCGCTCCCTGGCCGCCTGCGATGGCGCGCTGCTGGTCGTGGATGCCTCCCAGGGCGTGGAGGCCCAAAGCGTCGCCAACTGCTACACGGCCATCGAGCAGGGCCTGGAAGTCCTGCCGGTCATCAACAAGATCGATCTGCCTTCGGCGGATCCTGACCGGGTGGTCAAGGAGATCGAGGAGATCATCGGCATCACGGCCGATGATGCCGTGCGCGTGAGCGCCAAAACCGGCGAGGGCGTCCCCGAGCTGCTCGAGGCCCTGATCCGGCGGATCCCGGCGCCGAAGGGCGACCCCGGGGCTGCGCTGCAGGCGCTGATCGTGGACTCGTGGTTCGATAATTATGTCGGGGTCGTCTCACTGGTGCGCGTGGTCAACGGCACGCTGAAGGTCGGCGACAAGTTTCGCGTGATGTCGACCGGGCGCAGCCACACGGCGGATAAGCTCGGTCGCTTCATGCCCAAGTCGGTGCCGCAGCCGCAGCTGGCCGCCGGGCAGGTCGGATTCGTCATCGCGGGCATCAAGGAGATCGATGGCGCCCCGGTCGGCGACACGATCACCCTGGAGCACCGCCAGGCCACCGAGCCACTGCCCGGATTCCGACAGATCAAGCCGCGCGTGTTCGCCGGCCTGTTTCCGGTGAACTCCGAGGACTATGAGTCGTTCCGCGATGCGCTCGCGAAGCTGAAATTGAACGACTCCGCGCTGCATTACGAGCCGGAGGTGTCCGGTGCGCTGGGCTTTGGCTTTCGCATCGGCTTCCTGGGGCTGCTGCACATGGATATCGTGCAGGAGCGCCTGGAGCGCGAGTACGCGCTGGAACTCATCACCAGTGCGCCGACGGTCGTCTACGAGGTGGCGCGCACCGATGGTACCCTGGTGTACGTCGACAATCCCGCGAAACTGCCGCCCGCCAACGACATCGAGGATTTGCGCGAGCCCATTATTCTCGCGAACATCCTGGTACCCCCGGACTATGTCGGGGCGGTGCTCAAGTTGTGCACGGACAAGCGCGGTGCGCAGAAAAAGATGCTGTATCTGGGCACACAGGTGTCCCTGCAGTACGCGCTGCCGATGGCCGAAGTGGTGCTCGACTTCTTCGACCGCCTGAAGTCGGTCAGTCGCGGTTATGCTTCCTTCGACTATGAATTCAGTCATTTCGCGAGTGCGCCGTTGGTGAAGTTGGATATCCTCATCAATGCGGACCGGGTGGATGCCCTGTCGATCATTGTTCATCGCGACCACGCCTACCAGCGTGGTCGCGAACTTGTGGACAAGATGCAGGAGCTGATTCCCCGGCAGATGTTCGAAGTCGCCGTCCAGGCTGCGATCGGTGGTGCGATCATTGCCCGCGCCACCGTCAAGGCGTTGCGCAAGAACGTGCTCGCCAAGTGTTATGGCGGTGACTTGAGCCGCAAGCGCAAACTGTTGGAAAAGCAGAAAGCGGGCAAGAAGCGCATGAAGCAGGTCGGCTCTGTGGAGATCCCGCAGGAAGCCTTCCTGGCGGTTTTGCAGATCGGGCGCAAAGAATAGGAACCTAGAACACATGTTGATGCAAATAATCGATTTTCTGGCCTGGATTTCCCTTCCGGCGACATTGATCGCGGTGGTGGATGACTGGTTTTTGCGGCCCCGGCGCCAGCTGGCGGTAGCGCCACAGATTGCCCGTGATCCGCCCTTCATCGCCGCGGTCTACTACGCGCTGCCGGTACTGATCATCTGTGGGGTCTTCGCGTTGCTTAGTGCCGAGGATCTGGATTTCAGCGCCGTGCTGCTGGTGATTGCAGTGGTGACGGGTTTTGTCTGGCTGGTGGATGTGGCGCTGTTTCGCCGCTTCCGTGAGAATGCCGCGCAGACGACGGGCAAGCAGCTGGCTGATATTCCCGAGCCGGGTACCGTGGACTATGCGCGCAGTTTCTTTCCGGTGGCACTTGCCGTGCTGGTGTTGCGCGCATTTATTTTCGAGCCCTTCCGCATCCCCTCCGATTCGATGATGCCGACCCTGGTCGATGGCGACTTCATCATCGTCAATAAATTCGCATACGGCCTGCGGCTGCCCGTGATCAACCGCAAGTTCGTGGCCATCGGCGAGCCGCAGCGCGGCGACGTGGTGGTGTTCCGCTACCCGCCCGATCCGCGCATCAACTACATCAAGCGGCTCGTGGGACTGCCCGGTGATCACGTGCAGGTAAAGGACGACAAGGTCTTCGTCAATGGCCAGCCGCTGGCGACGACGGATCTGGGTCAGTACGACGACGGCTGTTACGAGGGGATGCACCTGGCGGCCGAACAGCTGGGCAAGCACCGCCACCAGATCATGTTCTGCCCGACTCCGGGTGAGATCGCAGCTGAGCCATTGCCCACCTGCAACCGTAATCCGCCCGTCAGCTACGTGTGTGTGGCGCAGCAGATCCCGGGCCAGCCCGATCGTGGCGACACGCCCGTGCCGCTGATCGTCCCGCCCGCCAGCTACCTGATGCTCGGGGACAACCGCGACAACAGCGCGGACGGCCGTATCTGGGGATACGTGCCGGAGGCGAATCTGGTCGGCAAAGCGACTCGGATCTGGTTCAATTGGGACTGGCACCGCAAGGGCGGACCGGTCTGGAGCCGAATAGGCTCTCGCATCGAATAATCTGCGCAAACTTTGCTAGCGGGAGGGTCTCATGATCAGGCGACAACGCGGCGTCACATTCATCGGTTGGCTGATTCTGCTCATTCCCGTGGCCATTCTCGGCTATGTGGGAATCCGGCTCGTGCCGATCTACCTGAACTACATGCGCGTGGCGCATTCGGTGGAGCAGACGGCTACCGAAATGAAGACCGATGACATGGCGACACTCACGCCATTGCTCATCCGTGCGACGCTGTCCAAGCATTTCGACATCGAAAGCATCACTTTTCCCGACGTCAAGGATCTGACCGTGACGCGCGACGGCACCGGCTGGACCATCGAGGCCAAATTTGAGGACTCCGCGCCCCTGTTCGGCAACATCTCGATGGTGGTCGACTTCGATAAGGTCAGCAAGATAGGCTGATGTCCCAGGAGATTGACTGGCCGGTGCGTTGGGCGCGGGAGCGGTTGGGCTACGAAATTCGCGATGTGGCGTTGTTCAGCGCGGCTTTGACTCATCGCAGCGCCGCGCGGCTCCACAATGAAAGGCTGGAGTTCCTGGGCGATGCGGTGCTGAATCTGAGCATCGCCGAGCATTTGTTCCGCCGTAATCCGCAGGCGAATGAGGGGGATCTGAGCCGCCTGCGGGCCTGGCTCGTCAGCGGCCCGCCGCTGGCCGAAACAGCTGCACGGATCGGCTTGGGGGAGGTCCTGCGACTGGGGTCCGGTGAGCTCAAGAGCGGCGGTTTCCGGCGCGAATCCATTCTGGCCGATGCCCTCGAGGCGCTGTTCGGAGCGGTGTTTCTGGAGGCAGGTCTCGCGGAGGCGCAGCGTGTGATTTTCGGGCTGTTCGCCGAACGCATGGCGCATATGCCCGATGCCGATGCACTCAAGGACTCGAAAACGCGCCTGCAGGAGCTGCTGCAATCGCGGGGGCTGCCGCTGCCGGCCTACGAGGTGGTCCGTACCGAGGGTGAGATCCATGCCCAGACCTTCTGGGTGCGCTGCGAGGTGCGCACACTGGGTCTTACGGCAACGGGGCAGGGCTTGAGCCGGCGGCGCGCCGAACAGGAGGCTGCCGCGGTGGTACTGGGTGAAATCAAGGCTGCACCATGACGTCGGGTGATGATTTTAGATGTGGCTTCGCTGCTCTGGTCGGACGTCCGAACGTCGGCAAGTCGACGTTGTTGAACGCCCTGATCGGCCAGAAGCTGAGCATCGTCACCCCGCGGCCCCAGACGACCCGGCATCGGGTGCTGGGCCTGCACGAGGACGCGGCAGCCCAGATTGCCTTCGTCGACACACCGGGAATCCATCAAGGTGCGAAGCGCGCCCTCAACCGGGCAATGAACCGGACGGCAGCCACGGTGCTGGCCGACGCCGATGCGTGTGTATTCGTGCTTGAGGCGCTGCAATGGACGCGCGAGGATGACCTGGTGCTGGAACACCTCGTCCGCGCCGGCCGCCCGGTGCTCGCGGCCGTCAACAAGGTCGACAAGGTGCATCCACGCGAGCGCCTGCTGCCGTTTCTGGCGGAGCTGGCGCACCGCCACGCATTTGCCGAAATCATACCCATCAGCGCCACCAAGCATGTCAATCTTGTGCCGCTGATCGGTGCGATCACGAAACTGCTGCCGCTCTCCCCCCCGCTGTTTCCCACGGGGCAGGTCACGGATCGGGACCTGGCTTTCCGCATCAGCGAAATGATCCGCGAGAAGCTGACACTGGAGCTGGATCAGGAACTTCCTTACGGCATCGCGGTGGAGGTGGAGGCCATGGGCCACGATGAGGGCCAGCTGAATGTCTCTGCGGCAATCTGGGTGGACCGGGCCGGCCAGAAACCGATCGTGATCGGCGCCGGCGGCGAGCGCCTGAAGCGCGTGGGTCGCAAGGCGCGCCTGGAACTCAATCACGTCCTGGGCGAGCGGTTACATCTGACGCTGTGGGTGAAGGTCCGTGAGAGCTGGGCGGATAGCGCCCGGGCGCTGTCGGAGCTGGGCCTGGAATGAGCGGCACCGCGCGCCGGATACTGCTGGCGCAGGCATATGTCCTGCACACGCACCCCTTTCGGGACACCAGCCGCATCCTGGAGGTCTTCACCCGCGAGCAGGGCCGGCTGTCGGTGTTCGCCCGGGGCGTCCGCGGCCCGAAGGCGCGTCTCGCATCACTGCTGCAGCCCTTCCGGCCTCTGCTGATCTCGTTCAGCGCCCGCGGGGACGCCGCACAGCTTATCGGCGCCGAGAGTGCGGCGGATGAGGCGCACGCTCATCCGGGCAGCCTCACCGCCGGACTGCCGCCGGCAGCGCTGCTGTCGGGTTTCTATCTCAATGAGCTGCTGTTGAAGCTGACGACACGGCACGACCCGAATGCCGATCTTTTTGATGCTTATCAGACCGCGCTGCTCGCCCTGACGGCCGGGGGAGCCCAGGAGCCGGCATTGCGCAGCTTTGAACTGCGGCTGCTGGAGGAGTTGGGCTATGGGCTTGACCTGACCCACACGGTAGCCGGTGGGCTGGTCGTGGCGCAGGGGTACTATCATTTCCGTCCCGCCGATGGCCTGTTCGTGAGCACCGCCGACCATCCCGGGGCGCTGCAGGGCAGTTCGCTGTTGCACCTGTGCGCGGGCCTGCTGCGCGCGGGCCGGGAACTGGCGGATGCCCGCAGGGTATTGTCGGCGGCGCTCGAGCATTGCCTGGAGGGTCGGCCGATTGCGACGCGTGCCGTTGCGCGGGCGTGCGTGGGAACGGCGCTGGTGCCGGCTGCGGCAAAGGTGCACAAATGAATCATTCGCCCATTCGCTTAGGGATCAACATCGATCACGTCGCCACGCTCAGGCAGGCGCGCCGCGCCCACTATCCTGACCCGGTGCATGCGGCGCTGCTGGCCGAGCAAGCCGGCGCCGACAGCATCACCGTGCATCTGCGCGAAGATCGACGCCATATCCAGGATCGCGACGTACGCAGCATGCGGCCCCTGCTCCAAACGCGCATGAACCTGGAAATGGCCCTCACCGATGAATTGCTGGGTATCGCCTGCGAACTGCTCCCCTCCGATTGCTGCCTGGTTCCGGAGAAGCGCACGGAAGTCACCACGGAAGGGGGCTTGGACGTGGCTTCGCAAGTGCCGCGCCTGCAGGAGGCGGCCCAGCGCCTGGCCGCAGCGGGCGTGCGCCTCGCGCTGTTCATCGACCCGGATCCGCGGCAGGTCGAAGCGGCGGCACGCGTCGGTGCGCCGGCCATTGAATTGCATACCGGCGCCTACGCCGATACTTCGGGCGCGGGCCAGGCTGCTGAACTGTCGCGACTGCTGGGGAGTGCGCAGTTGGGCACGCGCCTGGGCCTGTCAGTGCACGCCGGCCATGGCCTGCACTATCACAACGTGCGGCCCGTGGCCGCGATCCGCGAAATCGTGGAGTTGAACATTGGCCATGCGATCATCGCGCGCGCGATCTTCAGCGGCCTGCACGCCGCCGTGCGGGACATGAAGGCGTTGATGATGGCGGCACGCGTGTGAACGTCCTGGTCTTCGACATCGAAACCATTCCCGACACCGATCTGGGCCGGCGCCTGCATGGTCTGGAAGGACTGTCCGATGCGCAGGTCGCACGGGCGATGTTCACGCTGCGACGCCAGGCGCAAGGCAGCGAATTCCTCGGCCATCCCCAGCACCGCGTCGTGGCGATTTCGTGCGCGCTGCGCAGCCGCGAAGGGCTCAAGGTGTGGAGTCTGGGCGACCCTGACTCCTCGGAAGCCGAGCTGATCGGTCGCTTCTATGACGGACTGGAACGCTATACCCCCGATCTGGTGTCCTGGAACGGCGGCGGCTTTGATCTGCCGGTGCTGCAATACCGCGCACTGCGCGCCGGCATTCGCGCCGAGCGTTACTGGGAAACGGGCGAGTCGGACACGGCCTTTCGCTATAACAACTACCTGTCGCGTTTTCATTGGCGGCATATGGATCTGATGGACATCCTGGCGGGCTTCCAGGGCCGGGCGCGAGCGCCGTTGGTCGAGGTGGCCGCGCTGTTGGGACTGCCCGGCAAGCTCGGCTTTTCGGGTGCCCAGGTCTGGGATGCGTGGCAGGCCGGGGAAATCGTCCGCATTCGCCAGTACTGCGAGACCGACGTGCTCAATACCTATCTGATCTATCTGCGCTTCGAACTGATGCGCGGTCGGTTTACCCCGCAACTGTACGACCAGGAGGTTGCCCGGGTGAAGACGTTGCTGGCCGCCGCAACGGAACCGCACTTTGTCGAGTTTCTGCGTGCCTGGGAGGCACTGGCATGAGTCGGCGGGCGCGGCTCCTCGCCGAGCCGGAGCAGGGCACGGTGGCAGCGCTCACCCATGACGGCGCAGGCATCGTGCGTGACGGCAAGGCCGCCTTCGTGGGCGGCGCGCTGCCTGGGGAACTGATCCGATTCCGGCGCATGCGCCGCCATCGCAATCATGATGAGGGGCAGCTGCTGGAGGTCCTCGAGCCCTCGGCGGATCGGGTCACACCGCGCTGTAGCCACTTTGGTGTGTGTGGTGGCTGCGCACTGCAGCATCTGTCGGCCGATCGACAGATTGAAGCCAAGGAACGTGAACTGCGCGACGCCCTCGAACGGGTCGCCAAGGTGACTGCGCAATCGTGGCTGCCGCCGTTGCGGGGTCCGCAGTGGGGCTATCGGCGCCGCGCACGGCTGGGCGTGCGGTATGTGGCGAAGAAGGGTCGCGTCGTCGTGGGCTTTCGCGAGCGGCTCGCACCGCTCATCGCGGCCCTCGATCACTGCGAGGTCTTGAGCGCTCCGCTTGGGCTGCTCATCGGACCCCTGTCGGTGATGTTGACCGGCCTCGCCAGCCGCGAGCAGATTCCGCAGATCGAAGTCGCCGTCGCCGAAAACATGACGGCGCTGGTGTTCCGGGTGCTTTGCCCGCTGCCCGCGGGCGATATTGCTGCGCTGCAGGAGTTTGCCGGCCGGCATGCATTGCGGATCTACCTGCAGAGCGGTGGCCCGCACTGCGTCGCGCCTCTGGAGGGGGACGCGCAGGGTGAACCCCTCAAATATTCGCTGCCCGAATTCGGCGTGGTCTATGACTTCGCGCCAACGGACTTCGTGCAGATCAATGCCACGATCAATCAGGCGATGGTCTCGCGGGTGATCGCGCTGCTGGAGCTGGACCCCCAGTCCCGGGTGCTTGACCTGTACTGTGGACTGGGCAATTTCACCCTCCCGCTCGCGCGCCGTGCCGGTGTGGTGGTGGGGATCGAGGGCGACGCCGCACTCGTGTCGCGCGCACGACATAATGCATTGAAGAACGGGCTGACCAACGCGCAATTTGTGGCCGCGGACCTGACTCAACCATTGCCGATGAACGCACCGTACCTGGCCCAGGGTTTCAGTCACGTGGTGCTGGATCCGCCACGGGCCGGGGCTTTGGAGGTAATGCCAACCATCGCACAGCTCGCACCGGGCAAAGTCGCTTACATTTCATGTCATCCGGGGAGCCTCGCACGGGACATCGCTGTGCTGGTTCACGAATTTGGGTTCGTGCTGCGCGCCACGGGGGTGCTGGACATGTTTCCACACACCACTCATGTGGAGTCGCTGGCGGTGTTGACACCGCCCAAAGGGTAAGTCGAGGGAGTGACGAGATGACGCTCGGCCCGCTGATGATCGACCTGGTGGGACATGCCGTCCTGCCGGAGGAGCGCGACATGCTCGCGCATCCGCTCGTCGGCGGCGTCATCCTGTTCACACGCAATTACGAAAGTCCCGAGCAGCTGCTGCAGCTGACGCATGACATTCATGCCGTACGCACTCCGCCACTGCTCATCGCGGTCGACCACGAGGGCGGTCGCGTGCAGCGCTTCCGCACTGGCTTTTCACGTCTGCCGCCGGCCCGGCGCATCGGCCAGCTGTTCGACACCGACCGCGCCGCGGGTCTGAGCGCGGCGCGCAGCATGGGTTGGCTGATGGCGGCCGAGCTGCGCGCGCATGGCGTCGATCTGTCCTTCGCGCCCACCGTGGACCTGGACTATGGTCTGAATGAAGCCATCGGTGATCGGGCACTGCATCCGACGGCCGAGGCGACCGCGCAGTTGGCGGTCGCGTACATGATGGGTATGCGCGAGGCCGGTATGGCTGCGACGGCCAAACATTTCCCGGGTCATGGTGCGGTAGTGGCCGATTCACATGTCGCACTGCCGGTCGATCGGCGCGAGTTGGCTGATCTCGATCAGGATCTCGCCCCCTATCGCCTGCTCATCAGCAATGGGCTGCCAGGCGTCATGGTCGCGCACATCCTGCTGCCCGCCGAGGATGCCGCGCCGGCGAGTCTGTCGGCGCGCTGGATCCGCGGCGTGTTGCGGACGGACCTGAACTTCCCGGGCGCAATTTTTACCGATGACCTCAGCATGCACGCGGTGGCCGTCGGCAGCAGCATCGTGGAGCGCTGCCAGTGCGCGCTGGCAGCCGGTTGCGACATGTTGCTGGTATGCAATGACCCGGCATCGCGTTCACGGGCATTGGCGGGCCTTGCGGCAAGCCCTGATCCGGCCTCGCAGCTGCGACTGGTGCGCATGCGCGGCGGCGAGCGGCTCTCGCCGGAGCAGCTGCGCGACTCGCAGGCCTGGGGCCGCGCCCAGCAGCTGCTCACGCGCCTGGCGGCACCCCCGGTCCTGTCACTCACGGCGGAAGGCTCATGAGCACGCTCACTGAAAGCGGCTGGCGCGATATCGTCGATCAGTCGCCGGAGGGAATCGTGGTGTGCGATGCGATCGCCGCGGATTGCCCCGTGGTGTATGCCAACGTGGCGTTCCTGCAGTTGTCGGGCTATCCGTTGGCGGCCCTGATGGGGCGCAATCTGCGGCTGCTGCAGGGAAGCGATCTGGACCAGGAGGGCCGCCAGCGCATGCGCGAAGCGCTGTCGCGCGGGGAGCCGTGCCGCGTCCTGATGCGCAATTATCGGCCCGATGGCGCGCAGTACTGGAACGAAATACTGATCCAGCCAGTGCGCGACGCGGCCGGTCAGCTGGTGCAGTGGATCGGTTATCACCGTGATACGCGCGAGCGGTTGCGTTCTGCGGAGAAGCTGCCGCTGGCCGGCCTGCCCGCATGGATGCGCGAGGACCGGCTGACGGGCCTGCATTCGCGGGCGTATTTTGAAGAGCTGTTGCAGCGGGACTGGTACGTCGCGCAGCGCGAGGGCCACGAAATCGGTTTGACCTTCCTCGATATCGATGACCTGGGCACCTACAACGACATTTTCGACAAAGCCAGTGGCGATGCCTGCATTCGCCGGGTCGCGCGGATAATCACCGGTTCATATCGGCGCAGTGGCGACCTGATCGGCCGCTGGAACGGGGGCACCTTCGCGGTGCTCACCCAGGCCAATACCTCCGTCACGGCGGCCGACTATGCACGCGTGGTGTTGCAGCGGGTGCGCGACCTGCTGATCCATCATCCCCGGGCCACCGCGAGCGGCCGGTACGTCACGCTGAGCGCCGGTGCGTGCACGCTCGTGCCGCCACGCGAGCTGGCGTTGCCGGCGTTCATCAACGCCTGCACCACCGCCATGCAGCGTGCCAAAGGCAAGGGCAAGAACACGGCCTGTGCGACCGAGGCCGCGGACTTTGAGCAATCCCATGCTACCGGTGCGGCGAGCAAGGCCGCCGGCGCGGCGAGCTGAACTCGCCGCTAGCGTCCGGCGCGGCGCGCCCCCTGGGCCGGCACCACCAGCGCGATCACACCGAAGGCCGGCGAATCATAGTAGTTGCGCTCGTAGAACTTCACCCGGTGATTGTCGTTCAGCACGAACGTGGTGTTCGGCGCGGCCCCCAGGCCGGCCGGGGGCGTTGCGATCGTCAGGTTCAGCGCAAATCCCAAGTGCAGAAACTGGCCGCGCTCCAAGGTCACGGTGCCGGCCAGCAGTGGATTATCGAATCCAAGCTGCTGCAGGCTCATGCTCTCGTGCGAGCCCCAAGGACTGGCGGTCTGTGCCCAGCCCAGATGTGCCACCGGAACATAGGCGCCACTGGATTTGATCCGCGTCTCGAGATCTGCGAGCTGGAATTCGGCCGGCGTGAGTGCCCGGATAAATCGGGTGCCGGGAGCCGGGGCCGCCACTTCACTCACCGGCGCGCCCGATTCCCCCTCGGCAGCGGCGGGAACGGCCGGAGCCCGCGCGGCCTCGCTACTCCAGTCCTCGGGCGAGCCGAGGGTGGAGTTGGTGCGAAAGACGATGACTTCGACGTTATAGACCGTCGGTCCGGCAGGCGCCGTGGCGGGCGCCGGATGCGGCTCGGCTGGGGGCGTCACCCCGGCGGGGGGTGCGGCTTGCTGCGCCAGGCTCACTCCCCATAGCTGGCACGAGAACAGGCATGCGGCCAGGCGGAAGTCGCGCAGTCTCATGGCCGAATCGTATCACGCGCTTCGGCCCCTGAAGCGCTGCAGCAGATCCAGGGCATAGTCGAAACGCCTTGCAACCTCGGCTAGCTGTGAGGTAACCCGCAGTTTCAACGAGCCCTCCAGGCGCAGTTCCTTGGGAAATTTCTGAATCAGGCGGATGACGACCGCGGGGTCCAGCGCATTTTTCTCCTCGAACAGCACGTGGCCGCCGCCCGCCCCCAGATCCAGGCGCCGCACGCCAAGTTCGCGGGCGCGCAGTTTCACCCTTGCCACTTTGAGCAGGTTGGCGGCCGCCGCGGGCAGTTCCCCGAAGCGGTCCACGAGTTCGGCGGTGAGTTCATCGAGCCTGGCGGCATCGGCCGCGGCGATACGCTTGTACAGGCCGAGGCGAACGTGGACGTCAGCGACATAGTCATCGGGCAGGAAGGCGGGCACGTGCAGTTCGACCTCGGTGCGCGCCGCCAACGGCTTATCCAGCTGTGGTTCGCGCCCGTCCTTGAGGGCCTCGACCGCGCGCTCGAGCATATCGAGGAACATGGCCAGCCCGACTTCGCTGAGTTCACCGCTCTGCGATTCGCCGAGCAACTCGCCGGCGCCGCGGATTTCCAGATCGTGTGTGGCCAGGACGAAACCGGCGCCGAGATTCTCCAGCGACTCGATGGCATCGAGGCGCTTGCCGGCATCGGCCGTGAGCTGCCTGCGCGGCGGGACGATCAGGTACGCGTAGGCGCGGTGATGCGAGCGACCGACACGTCCGCGCAGTTGGTGCAGCTGCGCCAGGCCGAAGCGGTCCGCCCGGTCGATCATGATGGTATTGGCCGTCGGCACATCGATGCCACTTTCAATGATGGTCGTGCACAGCAGGACGTTGAAGCGTCGGTGGTAGAAGTCCACCATCAACTGTTCAAGTTCGCGCTCGCGCATCTGTCCGTGCGCGATGCGCACATCGGCTGTGGGCACCAGCGCGCGTAAGCGCAGCGCGATCTTCTCGATGTCGCGGATTTCATTGTGGACGAAGTACACCTGACCACCGCGCCGCAGCTCGCGCATCACCGCCTCGCGGATGGTCGCATCCTGCCACTCGGTGACGAAGGTCTTGATGGCCAGGCGCCCGGCGGGCGGCGTCGTGATCAGCGACAGGTCGCGCAGGCCACCCAATGCCATGTTCAGCGTGCGCGGAATCGGCGTCGCCGTGAGGGTCAGAACGTGCACCTCGGCGCGCAATGCCTTGAGCTTCTCCTTGTCACGGACGCCGAAGCGGTGCTCCTCATCGATAATGATGAGTCCCAACTCGCGGAAGCGCACGTTCGCATGCAACAGGCGATGCGTCGCGATGACGATATCGACCTTGCCCTGTTCGATGCCTTCGATGACCGCGTCGCTTTCCTTGGCGGTGCGAAAGCGCGACAGCGCCTCGATGCGCACCGGCCAGTCGGCGAAGCGGTCGCGAAAATTGCCCAGGTGCTGCTGGGCGAGCAGCGTGGTGGGCACCAGCACGACGACCTGGCGGCCGGCCTGCACCGCGGCGAATGCGGCCCGCATCGCAACCTCGGTCTTGCCGAAGCCCACATCCCCACAGACGATGCGATCCATCGCCTGCGTTTTGGCCAGATCCTCCAGCACCTTGCGGATGGCGTCGGTCTGGTCCTCGGTCTCCTCGAATGGAAATGCGTTGGCGAAGGCCTGATATTCGATTTCGTGCAGCGGCAGGCTTGCCGCGCGCTGGGCGCGGCGGCGCGCATACAGATCGAGCAGTTCGGCGGCGATATCGCACACCTGCTCGGCGGCGCGCTTCCTGGCCTTCGCCCACTGATCAGTGCCGAGTTTGTGCAGGGGTGCGGTTTCGGGGGCGCTGCCCGTGTAGCGGCTGATCAGGTGCAGGGCCTGTACCGGCACGTAGATCCGGTCCCCGCCCTGATATTCCAGGACCAGGAACTCGCCGGGATTGCCGGCGATTTCCATGGCCATGAGGCCGACGAAGCGGCCGACACCATATTCCTCGTGCACGACGGGCGAGCCGGGATTCAGGTCGGTGAGATCCCGCAGGATGGCCTGCGGATCCGCGGCCGATCGGCGCCGCCGCCGCTCCTGGCTGGCCCGCGCGCCGAACAGCTGCGACTCGGACAGCAGCGCGATGCGGGGGTTAAGCAACTTCAGGCCGCCGACCTCCGGTGCCACGGTCAGTGCCAGTCGCGCCTCCCCGCCGGCGAAGCTCGCCCAATCGGCAACGGCCGTCACGCTGATGGTGTGCGGCCGCAGCAGGTCCTGCAGCACTTCGCGCCGGCCCGGGGAATCGGCGGCAATCAGGACGCGGCCGGCGAAGCTGTCGAGGAAACTGGCGAGTGGCGCGAGCGGCTCCGCGGCGCGTGGATCGATGCGCAGGTCGGGCGGATTTTCGGTCGGAAAGTTGATCACGCTGTCATCCGGATGCAGGTCCAGGTCTGCCGTGAAGCCCTCGAGGGTGATGCTGGTGAGCGGCTCGGCGGCCTGCGCCAGTTCCTGCGCCGTCAGAAACAGCTCGTGTGGCGCGAGGATCGGACGTTCGATGTCATGGCGGCGCTCCTCGTAGCGATGCTCGATATCGCTCCACAGCTGTTGCAGGGCCGGCACCGCGCCGCTGTCATGCACGATCACCGCATCGCGCGGCAGGTAATCGAAGAGCGAAGCGGTGCCCTCGAAGAACAAGGGCAGGTAGAACTCGACGCCCGGCGGAGCAAGCCCCTCGCTCACGCCGCGATAGACGCTCGAGAGCGTCGGGTCACCTTCGAAACGTGTCCGGTAGCGTCGCCGGAATCCCTTGATGCTGTCCGGATCCAGGGGCACCTCCCGGGCCGGCAGCAGCCGCACGCTCTGCACGGACTCCAGGGAGCGCTGCGTCTCCGGATCGAAGCTGCGAATGGCCTCGATCTGGGTGCCAAACAGGTCGACGCGCAGCGGCGATTCGGTGCCCATCGGAAACACGTCCAGCAGCGAGCCGCGCACCGCGAACTCGCCCGGGGCTGTCACCTGTCCCACATTGGCGTAGCCGGCGTCGGCCAAGCGCTGCCGAAAGGGTTCGACGTCCAGGGTCTGACCCACGGACAGGTCAAAGGCGCGGCCGCGCACATAGGCGACCGGCGGCAGACGCTGCAGTAGGGTGTCGGCCGCCAGGATCAGGCAGCCGCCGCGCGCATCGGGCAGCTCGAACAAGGTCTGCAGCCGCCGCGAGGTGATATCGGGGTGGGGGGAGAACAGGTCGTAGGGAAGGATTTCCCAATCCGGCAGGGGCATCAGCGCCTGGGTCGCCGGCTTGGCGCCCTGGAAGAAGGCGATCTCTGCCGCCAGGCGCTCCATCTCCCGCGCACCGGCGGTCACGACGACATACAGGCGCGAGTCGTTGCGCATGCATTCCGCCAGGGCCAGGCCGGTCGCGCTGCCGTGCAGCTGATGCCAGCGCACGTGGCGCCGGGCGCTGTTGGGTCGCAGAAGCTTAAGCAGAGGTGTCATCGAAGGCCATGGCGCAGCGCGGAAACGCGGCAGCTTACCGGGCGCGGGCGGGTATACAAGGCCCGACTAGGGGCCAGGCGGCCTCGATCAGCTGCCGGTCACAACCGTATCGATGACGCGATCGCCCTCGAAAAACACCGAAAAGCCCGGGTAGTCCCAGCGGGTGATGGGGGGCTTGCCCACCGTGGGGTGGCGGTTGGCGGGGGGACCGAACTGCATCTCGACGGTCTTCATCAATGCGCCGCGCGCGGGTTGCGGGGTATTGGTCGGGGCCACCGCGACCTTACCGTCCTCGACCACGAGTGCGGCGTGCGCCACTCGGGGATGGACAAGGCCGGCTGCGCCGGTGAGGCATAGCAGACAAACCAGGGCATGGATTTTCATGGCGGCTCCATAGCTGACCCCCGCGATCATACCACCGGGGCCGGAGCGGATTTGTGACGCAGGTCCGTGCTGCACCGGCAAGGGGCGCCTCTGTGGTTAAATGCGGCGCGTGTTTCACCCCTTTGCGCCGTACGTCGGGCTGCGCTATGTGCGCGCGCGTACACACAAATTCTTCGTCTCATTCATCACCTGGGTGTCATTGCTCGGTGTCGGCCTCGGGGTGGCCGCGCTGATCGTCATCCTCTCCGTCATGAACGGTTTTGAGGGTGAACTTCGCGATCAGCTGCTGCAGCTCAGCGCCCATGCCCGCGTGGTCCCCGCAGCGGGGGCGAGCGGACCGGCGGACGAGGCGGGGTGGAATGCGATTGCGGCGCGCCTGCGCCCCCAGCCCGGAGTCGTCGGGGTGGCCCCTTACATTGAAGTCCAGGCCCTGGCCGTGCACCAGCCGGACATGCTGGCGGTGACCCTGCGGGGCATCGACCCTGCCAGTGAAAGCTCGGTCAGCGATATCGCCAAGGTACTGCGCGAAGGCAGCCTGACGGACCTGACCCCCGGGGAGGATCACGTCCTGATCGGGGAGGTCATTGCCCGCCAACTCGGAATTGCGCGCGGTGACGCTCTGACACTGCTGGTGCCGATGATCGACGCGGATGGTACCCCGTCGCCAAAACTGCGCGAAGTGCGGGTGGCGGGTGACTTCGATGCCGGGGTGCAGGAACAGGATGGGGGGCTGTTGCTCGCGAACATCGCCGATGTGCGCGCGATGGGCGCCGCGCCCAGCGATATGGGGCTGCACTTGCGCTACACGAACGCGATGCAGGCGCCGGCGATGAGCCGGGCGCTGCGGCGGTTGCTGCCCGCGAACCTGCAGATCATCGACTGGACGGTGGACAACGCCAGTTACTTCCGTGCCATTCGCATCGAGAAAACCATGATGTCGCTGATCCTGCTGCTGATCGTGGCGGTCGCGGCCTTCAACATCGTGGCAATGCTGGTGATGACGGTTACGGACAAGCGCAACGATATCGCCATCCTGCGCACGCTCGGCGCTTCCCCCCGCACCGTGATGGGGGTGTTCATGACCCAGGGGCTGGTCATCGGTTGGGCGGGCGTTGCGATGGGCGTAGTGCTGGGCGTGCTGCTCACACTCAACATGAACACTGTCGAGCCGTTCCTGGAGCACACGCTCGGATTTCACCTTTTTGACCCCGATGTCTATGCCGTCACGACCATTCCCACCGATCTGCGGGCCCGTAACGTGGTGTGGATCGCGGTTGCGGCGCTGGTGCTGACTTTGCTGGCGACGCTGTATCCGGCGCTGCGGGCCGCGCGCGTGCCGCCGGCGGAGGCGCTGCGCTATGAGTAGCTACGAATGGCTGATCGGGACGCGCTATTTGAGTGGCGCACGCCGGCAGGGATTCATCTCCTTCGTCGCGGTGATGTCCGTGCTGGGCCTGATGCTCGGTGTCGCCGTGCTCATCGTGGTGCTGTCGGTCATGAATGGATTTGAGCGCGAACTGCGCACCCGGATCCTGAGCGTAACTGCGCACGCGACGATTACCGGCGAACAGGGCACGTTTGCGGACTGGCCCGCGGCGCGCGCGAAGGCCATGCAGGACCGCGAGGTGCTGGCGGCGGTGCCATTCATCGACGCGCAGGCCATGCTGGCGAATCCCCATGGCAAGCATGTGGTCGGGGCGCGCATCCGTGGCGTCGTGCCGGACCTCGAGCGCACGGCCACCGGCCTCGCGCAGCATTTCACCCAGGGCAACATCGACCAGTTGCTGCCGGGCAGCTATCACATCGTGCTCGGATCGGCTCTCGCCGCCGCGCTCGATGTGAAGGTGGGCGATTCAGTGGTGCTGATGGCCCCGGAAGCCACGGCCACGCCCAGTGGCCTGCAGCCGCGCATGCGACGCTTCCTGATCACCGGCATTTTCAGTTCGGGGATGTATGAATACGATCGCGGCCTGGCACTCATCGAAATTCACGATGCCGCGCGCCTCTACCGCATGGGGGACAACGTCACGGGCCTGCGCCTGGCGATCCGTGATCCGTGGACCGCGCCCACCGTCGTAAGAAAGGTGGCCCTGAGTCTGGGCGGCGGGGTCGAAATCACCGACTGGACCCGCAGCCACGAGAATTTCTTTCGCTCCATCACCGTCATGAAGTCGATACTGTTCGTGATCCTGCTGATGATCGTGGGCGTCGCGGCGTTCAATATCATTGCGACGCTGGTCATGATCGTCAAGGAGAAGCGCTCGGACATCGCCATTCTGCGCACCCTGGGCGCGGGCCCCGTGAACATGCTGACCACGTTCGCGATTCAAGGCGTCCTGATCGGTCTGACCGGAACGGTGCTGGGCGCGGCGCTCGGCATCCTGGTGGCCCATAATCTGGAGAACTGGGTTCATGACCTGGAACATCTGCTCGGCACGCATTTCCTGGATGCCAGTGTGTACAACATGAGTGATCTGCCTGCGTACGTTGAGCCAGTCGATGTGATGCGGGTGTGTGCGGTGGCACTTGCCTTGTGTGTGCTGGCCACGCTCTACCCGGCCTGGCGAGCCTCCCGTACCGCACCTGCGGAGGCATTGCGACATGAGTGAAGCGGCACTGCAGGCCATTGATGTCTGCAAGAGTTTCCGGCAGGGCCCCGAAATACTGAATGTGCTGGCCGGTGCTGACTTGCATATCGCCCCGGGCGAACGCGTGGCCATTGTCGGTGCCTCAGGTTCCGGCAAGACGACGTTGCTGCAGATCCTGGGCGGGCTCGACAAGCCCAGTTCGGGGCGGGTGCTGGTGGCGGGGCGCGACATCCATCAGATGGGCGAGAAGGAAAGGGGCGTGCTGCGCAACCACTCGCTCGGCTTCGTGTACCAGTTTCACCATCTGCTGCCGGAGTTCTCAGCACTGGAGAATGTGGCCATGCCGCTGCTGGTACGGCGGACCGCCATCACCGAGGCGCGTCGCCGGGCGCGCGAGCTGCTGGAGCGGGTGGGGCTGGGTCAGCGCCTGACACATCGGCCGCACCAGCTCTCCGGTGGTGAGCGTCAGCGTGCCGCCGTGGCGCGTGCGCTGGTCACGCAGCCGGCCGTGGTGCTGGCTGATGAGCCCACGGGCAATCTGGACGGCGTCAATGCCGAGCAGGTGTTCGCCCTGATGCTCGAACTGAACCGCGAGCGGCAGACGAGCCTGGTGGTCGTGACCCATGATCCGCGCCTGGCGGCGCGCATGGATCGGATTCTGGCCATCGATGGCGGGGTGCTGCGCCAGGCGACTTAGAGTGCGGGAGTGCGCAGGCCGCGACGCGTGCGGCGCCGGTGCAGCACCTGTCGGCGCCAGATGAATTCCAGACCCAGCCACCCGCAGATGCCGCACGCCACCGCGCACACGAGGCAGCCAATCAGGAATGGCTTCCACATCGGCCCTAAACCGTGCTGCAACCAGTCCCAGCTGAGACGAAAACCGAATCGGTGCACCGGCGATCCGCTCATTGCGGCCCCGACCCGGTAGGCGCAGTAGTAGATGGGCACCATGGTCAGTGGGTTGACCAGCAGCGTCGTGGCGATGATGGTCGGAAAATTGATTCGCCAGGTGACGGCCACGAGGGTCGCCAGCGGCAGATGCACCGGCAGTGGCATGAAGCAGATCGCCAGTCCCGCGCCGAATCCGGCGGTGACGCCGCGTCGGTGCAGGGTCCACAGCTTCGGATCCGAGATGCGCGGCCCGAACACCCGCAGCGGCCAACGCTCCAGGAGCGTGTGCGGGGCCGGCATGAACTTCTTGATCCACTGGCGGGGCATCGGGTCGCGACTCTAGCAGAGCCGCCTTGAGCCCGGGGGGCGCTCCGGTATGATGTGACGCCGAAATACTCTGTCGGGCGAGGGATGCAATCGGATGTGGGAAATCGTACGGGCCGGTGGTCCGTTCATGTGGCCGATCGTCCTGTGCTCGGTAGTGGCGGCGGGCATCATTCTCGAGCGTCTGTGGACGCTGCAGGAACAGCGCGTGCTGCCGCGGGACCTCATCCGCCGCGTACGCCAGCTTGTGGAGGCCGATCAGGTCAATGACAAGGTGATCGCCGCGCTGGAGCAGAACTCGCCCCTGGGGCGTGTGCTGGCCGCGGGCCTCGCCAGTCGCCACCGCAGCCGGGAAATCATGATGGAGCGCCTGGAGGACGCCGGGCGGCACGTCGTGCACGATCTGGAGCGTTTCCTGAACACGCTCGGCACCATTGCCAGTACTTCACCCCTGCTGGGGCTGCTGGGCACCGTGACGGGCATCATCAAGTCTTTTAACGCCCTACAGGCCGGCGCTGCGGGAGATCCGCGCATGCTCTCCGGAGGCATCGCCGAGGCCCTGATCGCCACTGCGGCGGGCCTGTGCGTCGCCATACCGGCCCTCATCGCCTACCGCTATCTGCGAGGGCGCGTCGAGAGCTTCGTGGTCGAAATGGAGAAGGCCGCCATCCGGCTGGCCGATGTGGTGGAGGGCGCCGGACGCGAGCGCGGCGGCCACGAGCGGCCGGTTCATGAGCGGCCTGCGCAGGATCGGGCCGGCCAGGATACGGCGCCCCCGGCCCGACCGGTCGTGGCCAGCGGTACGGGTGGCCGGTGAATCTGCGTCCACGTCGGGTCGAGGACCCCGAGATCAATCTGGTCTCGCTGATCGACGTGGTGCTGATGATGGTGGTGTTTTTCATGCTCTCCAGCTCCCTCGTGGACGAGGGGCGCATCCACGTGCACTTGCCGCAGGCCCGGGATGTACCCACCGGTAAGCCGCCCACTGAACCGCTGGTGGTGTCCGTCACGCAGCAGGGCAGCTACCTGGTCAACGGTCACGAACTCATCAACTCCAGCCCGGACACGCTGCGCGCGGCACTGCTGAAGGAAGCCGGCAGCGATCGCACGATGCGGGTCACGTTGCGTGCGGATGCGCGCACCACCCACCAGTCCGTCATCACCGCCATGGATGTGCTGGGCCGACTGGGATTCGTGGAACTGAATATCGCAACGGTGCGCCAGGAAGTCGCGCCTGCAGCGGATACGAAATGACGCAGGTCACCGGGCCGGAGCAGACCCGCCCGCTGACCGTCTATCTGCGGCTGCTCGGCTACGTCAAACCCTATCGGGGCGCATTTGCGCTTGGCATGACCGGTGGACTCGCGTACGCCTCCGCCATGGCCGCCTTCGCGCCCTATGCCAGGCACTTTACGGACGGGACGCTGACCCACAGTGATCCACGCACCATCATCTGGCTGCCCGTGGCGCTGGTTGGCCTGTTGTTCCTGCGCAGCATGGGGGATTTCACCCAGACCTACTTCACCGGCTATGTCTCGCGCCGGGTGGTCACCAATATGCGCCAGCAGGTGTTCGACGCCATCCAGCGCCTGCCGATCGCCTACTTCGACCGCAACTCCAGCGGCAACCTGCTGTCGCGTCTGACGTTCAACATCGAACTGGTCGGCACGACCACGTCGGACTCGCTCGTCATGATGGTGCGCGCCGCGCTGCAGATCTGCCTGGTGCTCGGTTACGCGATGATTCTGAACTTCAGGTTGACCATCATGGCCCTGGTGATGGCGCCGGTGATGGGCTGGCTGGTCTCGCGCATCAATCACTACTTTCGCCGCTATGCGCGCCGTATCCAGGACTCCATGGGCGATGTTACCCGCGTTGCGAAGGAGAGCTTTGAGGCGCCGCGCCTGATCAAGATCTACAACGCCGAAGCACATCTCGGACGCCAGTTCGGCGCCGTCAATGAGCGCAATCGACGCTCGTACATGCGCCTGATCCTCACCAAGGGACTGTCCAATCCCATCATCCAGACGATCAATTCCATAGGCATGGCGTTTGTTCTGGCGCTCGCGATTTCCTCCGTCGTGCACGGTCGCATGACGATGGGCGAACTGTTTGCCTTCATAGTTGCCCTGGCGCAGGTTTCGCAGCCGGTGCAGCAGTTCATAGGCGTCATCGGTCAAACGCAGCAGGGCATCACCGCTGCGCAGAACCTCTTTGAGCTGCTGGATGAGCCGGCTGAACCGCAAACCGGCGGGATCGATGTTGGGCGGGTACGCGGTGAGGTGCAATTCGACAACGTGTCGTTTTCCTATGAGCGCGCCCAGAGTCGCGCGCTGGATGGTCTGACACTGCGGGTGCCGGCCGGACAGCAGGTCGCGATCGTCGGGCGCTCCGGCAGCGGCAAATCGACGCTGGTCAGCCTGCTGCCGCGCTTCCACGACGTGCTGGAAGGAACGGTGCGAATTGACGACCGCGACGTGCGCGACTACACCTTGTACAGCCTGCGCGAGCAGATCGCAGCGGTCAGCCAGGAAATCGTGCTGTTCGATGACACCATTCGCAACAACATCGCGTTCGGCCGGGCCGCGGATCCGCAGGCGATCGAACGGGCCGCCGAAGCGGCGCATGTCCTGGAGTTCGCCCGCGCCCTGCCGCAGGGCCTGGACACAATGGTGGGGGACCGCGGCGTACTGCTGTCGGGTGGACAGCGTCAGCGCATCGCCATTGCGCGCGCGCTCTTGAAGGATGCGCCCATCCTGATTCTCGATGAGGCTACTTCGGCGCTGGACAGCGAGGCGGAGCGCCACATCCAGGCCGCTCTGGCGCAGCTGGTGCGCAATCGAACCACATTCGTGATCGCCCATCGCCTGTCCACGGTCGAGCAGGCCGACCGCATCATCGTGCTCGAGGGTGGCCGCATCGTCGAGACCGGCACGCATGCCGAGCTGCTCGCGCATGGCGGGGTGTATGCGCAGTTGCACGCGTTGCAGTTCAAAAGCTGAGGCGGCGGCGCATGCCGATGCAGGATCATCTGAACAGGATCTGGTACGAGGGTGCGTTTGGCCAGAGCCTGCTGACACCACTGTCGTGGGCCTACGGCCGTGTCGCCGCCGCCAGACGGCGCGCCTTCGCCTCCGGTCGGCGCGTCGCGACGCGCGTGGCCTGCCCGGTGGTTGTCGTCGGCAACCTGTCAGTGGGGGGCACCGGCAAGACGCCGGTGGTCGCATGGCTCGCATGGCAGCTGGGGGCGCTGGGCAGGAAAGTAGGCATTGCCTCGCGCGGCTACGGCTCGGCGGGCCCCGGTGGCCAACAGGTCGACGCAACGGGTGGCTGGCGCACCTTCGGCGATGAACCGGTGCTGCTGTGGCGGCGCACCGGGGTTCCGGTCATCGTGGCTGCGGATCGCGTCGCCGCCGCGCAGCGCCTCGTCGGCCTCGGCGCTGACATCATCGTTTGCGACGACGGGTTGCAGCATCGGCACCTGGCGCGGGACTTTGAGCTGGTGGTCATAGACGGCGCGCGCGGCCTTGGCAATGGTCGGTTGCTGCCGGCCGGTCCGCTGCGCGAATCCGCGACGCGTGTGGAAACGGTGGATGCCGTCGTGATCAACGGCGATCCGAAACCCGGCCTGCTCGAAACGCTACGGGCGCTGGGGGCGCCCCGCCCCCTGTTCATGCGCATGGTGCCCTCGGCCCTGGAGCCGGTACGTGGTACGGGGGATCATCGCCCGGGCGAGGCGCTGTGGGGGCAGCGGCTCGAGGATCTGCACGGTGTTCGGGTGCACGCGGTGGCCGGCATCGGCAATCCGCAACGATTCTTCGATCTGCTCAGATCCTACGGACTGGACGTGACGCCCCATGCCTTCGCGGATCATCACGTCTTCACGGCGCGGGACCTGGATTTGCCGGGGAAATGGCCCATCCTGATGACCGAGAAGGACGCCGTGCGCTGTGCGGCCTTTGCGAACGATCGCTTGGGGTTCGTCCCGGTCACGGCGCAGTTTTCCGCGCAAGACGCGCAGACCCTTCTGGTCGAGGTCAATGCCCGCTGCGTGCGTGCCGCTGCGACCGGAACCGGATAAAGTGTGACCCATGGATACGAAGCTTCTGGACATCATGGCCTGCCCGGTGTGCAAGGGCCCGCTGCAGTACCGCCGCAGCGAGCAGGTGCTCGTGTGCCGCATGGACCGGCTCAGTTATCCCATTCGCGATGGCATTCCGGTCATGCTTGAGGAAGAGGCCCGGCAGCTGGCCGTCGACGATCCACTGCTGGATCGCTAGGCACGTGTTTCGCGTCGTCATTCCCGCGCGGTTTGACTCTGCTCGCCTGCCGGGCAAGGTGCTGGTGCCGATCGGCGGTAAGCCCATGCTGCACTGGGTGTGCGAACGGGCGCGGTCCTGCGGCGCCGAGCAGGTCGTTGTCGCAACCGATGACGTACGCATCGAGGCGGCCGCGCGGCAGGCGGGTGCGGAATGTGTCATGACATCGCGCTCCCATCTGTCGGGAACCGATCGGATCGCAGAAGCCGCGGCCAAGCTGCGGTGGGCCCCCGACGACATCATCGTCAATCTGCAGGGCGACGAACCGCTCATGCCGCCGACGCTGATTGCACAAGTCGCGCGGCTGCTGCAGGACCATACGGATGCGGATATCGCCACGCTGGCCGCGCCGGTGATGTCGGCGGCCGAGTTCCTCGATCCGAACGCCGTCAAGGTGGTGCTGGCGCAGGACGGCCGCGCGCTGCTGTTTTCCCGCGCGCCGATACCCTGGGACCGCGACGGCGCCAGCGGCGCACTTCCCGGGCCCGACAGCTATCAGCAGGCCCTGCGCCATATCGGGCTGTATGCCTACCACGTACGCTCGCTGTTGCGCATATCGCAGTTGCCGCCGGCGCCACTGGAGTTGCGCGAGAAGCTTGAACAACTGCGCGCGCTCGCGTACGGCATGCAGATCCGGGTCGCGATTGCGGCCGTGCGGCCCGGCGTGGATGTGAATACAGCGGCTGACCTGGAGCGGATCAAGGCGCTGTTTGACGCGTCCGTCGCGAATTGACGGGCATTGGTTGCGAGGGGGATGTCATGGGTCATCATACGTTGGCAGCGGCACTTGTGGGGATCGCGACGGTGCTGGGGGGCACGGCACGCGCTCAATCCATGCACGGCCCGGCAGCTGCGAATCCGTCGACGGCGAACATTGCCGAGCTGGAGCGACAGGCCACGCAGCTCGCCGACGTCGAAGCCGTCAAGCGCCTGCAACGCGCCTACGGCTATTACCTGGATCACTCCGACTGGGACAACATCGTCGATCTGCTGACTGATGACGCCACGCTGGAATACGGCCCTGCCGGCGTTTTCGTGGGCAAGGCGCATGCACGGGCGCTGCTCTATGCGATCGGCTACGGCAAGTCCGGGCTGCGCCCGCAGCAGCTGCGCGAACATATCCAGCTGCAGCCGGTCATCAACATCGCCCCGGATGGGCAGTCAGCGAAGGGTCGCTGGCGCGCCATTGTGCTGTTGGGACAGTTCCACGAATACGCGCGCTGGCAGACCGGGCCCTATGAGTGTGAATACCGCAAGGAGCATGGAATCTGGAAGATCAGCAAGCTGCATTGGGTCGAGACCTTCACGGTGCCCGAGCAGGGCGGATGGAAGACGAAGATGACCCGCAGCAATGTGGCGGACCGCAAGCTGCCCGATGCGGATCGACCGAGTTCCTTTGTATACGACCCGTGGCCAGCCGTGTCCTTGTTCCCTTATCACTATGCGGGACCGGATGCGATCCGTGCGCTGCATCCGGCGCCGGCCCCGATGGTGAAACTGTCGGCGGCTGAGGCAGCCCGCCGCATCGCGCAGCTGAAATGGCAGGTCGACCGCCTGGAGGATCTGCACCAGATCGAAATCCTGCAGCGCACCTACGGCTACTACGTCGACAAGAACTTGTGGAAGCAGATCGCGGATCTGTACACCGAAGATGGCACTTTGGAGATCGGCGGCCGGGGTGTGTTTGTGGGCCGGGCACGCGTGCTGCAGTACCTGCAGTGGTTGGGCAAGCCGCAAAATGGAAAGCTGTACGATCACACCCAGATCCAACCCATTGTCGATGTGTCGCCGCAGGGCACCGTGGCGAAGGGTCGCTGGCGCGCGCTGGTGTTTGGTGGGGATCTGAACGGCACCAGCGTGATCGGCGACTGCATCTACGAGAACGAGTATCGCAAGGAGAATGGGGTCTGGAAGATCTCCAAGCTGCATGCGTACTTTGAGATGTACTCGACCCTGGAGCAGGGCTGGGAGAAATTCGCGCTCCCCAACACCCGTCCGGAAAAGGCTCTGCCGCCGGATTTGCCGCCGACGACGGTCTATGACATGTACCCGGGCACATTGGTCGCACCGACTCACTATGAGAACCCCGTGACCGGCAAACCGGTATACCCGCTCAGGCGAACCGCGGACCTCGCGACGGCGGGTGCGACCGACCTGGGCGCCGATCTGGCGACACTGTCCAGGCGATTGATGCGGCTGCAGGATGCTGCGGAGATCGAGAACCTGCAGAATGCCTACGGGTTCTATCTGGACAAGTGGCAGTGGGATTCCGCCACGGCGCTGTTCGCGCAGCGGGGCAGCATCGAGTTGGCGCAGCGCGGCGTGTATGTCGGCAAGGCGCGCATTCGCGCCAGCCTCGAGGATGCATTCGGCCCCCAGGGGCTGCACCACGGTGAAGTCAGTGACCATGCCTTTTATCAACCGGTCATCCATGTTGCCGAGGATGGCCAGACGGCACGCGCCCGGGTGCGCGAACTTTCCATCCTGGGTAAGTATGGCGTGGAGGCCTACATTGGCGGTGGCACGCGCGAGAACCAGTACGTCAAGGAGAATGGCGTCTGGCGCATCCAGTCAGATCATCTGTACCTGACCTTCCTGGCGGACTATGAAAAGGGCTGGGCGCATGGCGCACTGCCGGCGCCGGGTCCCAGCAGGACATTGCCGCCGGATAAGCCGCCATCGGTCAGTTACATGCCGTTTCCGGCGTTCGCGGAACTGCCGTTTCACTATCCCAATCCGGTGACGGGCAAGTGGGTGCAGGCAGGGGAAAGCCACTGATGGGTCCATTTCGCGTCCGGATCACCCGTTGGGCATGGCGAGGAGCTGATCGTCCGGTTCAGCTGGCATCTGAAGACGCGCCACCTCCATGATCGAGCTCTCATGCGTTTCCTGAAAGCCCAGCTGACACAATTGCCGAAATGCGGCTTCGGCGCGGGACCCGAATGGAGCGCCGATTCCCATGCTTTGCGTTAGTTGTAGCGCGTACCTGACGTCCTTGAGTCGCAAATGCGGGGTGAAAACGACTTCCCGCCGGTAATCACCCGCGGCGATGCGTTGGCTGCTGCGTACCACCTGCGGGCTGGCTGCCTGACCCGTCGCGATGGCCTGTGCGACGGTGCGCAGATCGAGGCCTGCGCGTTCGGCGATCGCCATGGATTCTGCGACGGATGCGATCTGGACGGCGCCCAGCATATTGATGATCAGTTTGTACGCTGTGCCCGTGCCAATTGCTCCAAAATGAATGATGCGTTGCGAGAGTGCATCAAGCACTTCGCGCGCCGCCGCGAGGTCTGCCGTAGCGGCTCCCACCAGCAGGGTCAGTTCGCCGGCCGCCGCCTGGTCTGGCAGACCGGTCACGGGAGCATCGATGTAGCGCAGTCCGCCTGCCCTTGCCTTGGTCGCCAGCTCCAGCACCCAGGCGTGCGAGAGGGTCGAACACTCGACGGCGAAGGCATTCGGCTTCGGGGTGCCCGCCAGAACTCCCTGCGCACCGGACCAGATTGCCTGGGAGGCAGGATCGTCGGCCACCATGCAGATGATGGCATCGACTCCCGTGCAGGCCTGCGCCGGGGTCGCGAAGAGCTGGGCACCTTTGCGCACCAGTGACGCAGCTCGGGCGGAGGTGCGGTTGTAGAGATGCAAGGAATGGCCCGAGGCCAGCAGCCGTGCGGCCATGGCGCTGCCCATTTTTCCGAGGCCGAGGACTGCGACGGTGCACATATAAATTCCGCTGCTCCTATTCATCGCGATAATGACCAGGCTCGAGTGGCGGCTGCAAGGTTGACGTTCATCGTATCCAGCGCTTAGGCTGGCCTGCACATTTGGTATCTCCGCAGAAGGCCTCCCGTCGCTCGCGACCGGAGGCCTCGTCGTTTTGGCCTTATCGCCAATACGAGGAGATCACCATGACTGTTGATTCACAGCTGCACGCGGACTGCGCGAAATGTTGCGGCCTGTGTTGCGTTGCGCCGGCCTTCGACGCCGACCAGGGGTTCGGCTTCGACAAGCCGGCCCATACGGCCTGCCGAAATCTGGCTGCGGATAATTGCTGCGTCATACACGCGCAGCTGCGGGTGCGAGGCTTCCCGGCGTGTGCCGCCTTTGATTGCCATGGGGCGGGACAGTGGGTGACGCAACAGCTTTTCGGCGGCAGGTCCTGGCGGACATCGCCCGAGCTCGCCGCGCAGATGTTCACTTTGTACGGCAGGGTGCGGGTGCTGCACGAACTCATGGCGCTGCTTGAGCTTGCAATCGGGCGGGTGTCCCCGGGCGCTGCCGCCCCCTTGGCGCGGTGTTTATTCGACATTCAGAATATCCGCGCGGCCGGGCACGAGCTGATCGACACGTTTAGCGAATCCGGCCTGCGGGCACGGGTCCGGCAGGTATTGCGCGAGCATCTCGGATCGCGCGGCTTGCTGCGGCGCCTGCAAGGGCAGGCGCCGCAACCTTAAGGACCGATCAGCTCTCGTCGTGTCCCTGCGGACCCGGATCCGGGCCGGGACCTGGACTCGGATTCGAACCCGGAGCCGGAGCGGATGACCACGACACGTACGGTCGCGCCGCTTCACCGGACGGTGCAGCCGCGGGCGCTGGCGCCGGCTCGTGGTTCGAGCCGCTGGGAGGGGTGTTGTCGTAGGACGGCATCGATGCAGGGGCTGTCGACTCATAGGCCGATGACGGTGCCGCACGCTCCTGCGACGCCTCTGAGCGCGCCGGCGCTGGCTCACTGAAGCCGTGCTCGGCCGGCGGCTGATGCTGATCATGACCTTCGAAGCTGCCGTTGGCGGCCGCCCCATTGCCTTCCGATTGGCCGCCAGTCTGACCGACGCCATCACGTGATCCGCCACCACCGCGACGACCGCGGCGGCGACCCCGGCGGCCGCGACCGCTGCGTTCTCCGGAACGTGTTTCCTCTCCCGCTGCCGCAGCCTGGCTGGCGTTGCCGCCTGCAGCAGCCGGGTCGCCTGACTGCACCGGGCTCACCGGTTCACGTTCGGCCTCGCGTTCGCGGGGTCGATCGCGTCCGTCGCGGTTGCCCTGGTCACGGGCCGCATCACGCCCTCCCTGGCGATTGCCCTGGTTGTCGCGATTGCGGTCATTGCGCTCGCCGCGCGGTTGACGCTCGCCACCACCGGCACGATCAGCGCCACGATCGGCATTGCGCTCGCCGCCGCGGTCATCACCTGCGGCGCTGCGTTCACGGTCGGCGCCACGATGCCGATCACGTCCGCGGCCGTCCCGTCCACCGCGGTTGCGATCCCGGTCGCGTCCATGGCGCCGGCCGTCCCGATCGCCGCCGTGGCGTTCGCCGCCGCGCGCTTCGGACCGCGGCGTCGCCGGTGTCTGCGCGGGCGCGGCCGGCGCGGCCGGCGCCGGGGCATCGCCGAACACACTACGCAGCATGCGCTTGAACAGGCCGGCTCGCGGCTCGGCCGTCGCCGCCATTACCACCGGTGCGGGTGCCGCCACGGGTGCAGGCGCAGGGGCGGAGATGGGCGCGGCGGTGGTTGGCAACAGCGTGGCCACGGCCGCGGCCTCGCTCTGCGGCTTCTTTTCACTCAACGCCGGATCGGCCACTTCGGCGGCGACCGGCATCAGGTAGCTGAGCTGCTTGTTCTCGGGAAGCTCCATTTCATCGTCGCGTACGCGCCTGATGGAGTACTCGGGGGTCTGCATATGCAGATTCGGGACGATGACCAGATCGACATCGCTCTTGTCCTCGAGCGCCCGCATCCACTCGCGTTTCTCGTTGATCAGGTAGGTCGCCACATCCACGGGGACCTGCGCCACGACCCGCACCGTACGGTCCTTGCGCAACTCTTCACCGATCAGACGCAGAATGGACAGCGCCATGGATTCGATGCTGCGGATACTGCCGATACCCACGCAGCGCGGGCACACGATGTGGCTGGACTCGCCCAGCGAGGGTCGCAGGCGCTGGCGGGACATTTCCAGCAGGCCGAACCGGGACAGGCGGCCGATCTGGATGCGCGCACGGTCCATCTTCATGGCATCACGCAGCCGGTCCTCGACATCGCGCTGGTTTTTCGTCGACTCCATGTCGATGAAGTCGATGACGATCAGGCCGCCGATGTCGCGGATTCGCAACTGGCGGGCGATCTCGTCGGCGGCTTCCAGGTTGGTGTTCAGTGCGGTCGCTTCGATGTCCGAGCCGCGGGTGGCACGAGCCGAGTTGATGTCGATCGAGACGAGTGCCTCGGTGTAGTCGACCACGATGCTGCCGCCCGCGGGCAGGGACACCTTGTGGGCATAGGCCGACTCGATCTGGCTTTCGATCTGGAACCGCGTGAACAGGGCGATGTCATCGGTATAGTGCTTCAGGCGCCGCTGAACATCGGCCGGCATGAAGCGCTGCATGTATTCCTGGGCCTTGGCGAAGGCGGCGTCGTCATCAACCAGGACCTCCCCGACATCATCGGAGAGGTAGTCGCGCATGGCGCGCGTGACGGCATCGCTCTCGCGGTATACCAGGAAGGGCGCAGGGCGCTCCTTTTCCGCGGCGGCGATCTGGTCCCACTGCGTGCGCAGGTTGTCCAGGTCCCATTGCAGCTCTTCGACGTTGCGGCCGACACCGGCGGTGCGGATGATGGCGCCCATGCCATCGGGAATCTGCAGCTGGCTCATGGCCTCGCGCATCTGATCGCGATCCTCGCCTTCGATGCGGCGTGAGACGCCGCCCGCGCGCGGATTGTTCGGCATCAGGACGAGAAAGCGACCGGCGAGGCTGATGAAGGTCGTGAGGGCCGCACCCTTGGTGCCGCGCTCCTCCTTCTCCACCTGCACCATGACCTCCTGGCCCTCCGTGAGCAGCTCGCGGATGTTCATCCGGCCGCCCTGGGGGTTGCCACGGAAGTTGTCGCGGGAGACTTCCTTCAGGGGCAGGAAGCCATGGCGCTGCGCGCCGTAGTCGACAAAGCAGGCTTCGAGCGAGGGCTCGACCCGCGAGATCCGACCCTTATAGATGTTGGCTTTTTTCTGTTCCTTGGACTGCAGCTCAATACTCAGGTCATAAAGTTTCTGACCATCAACCAGAGCGACCCGTAGCTCTTCTTGTTGAGTGGCGTTGACTAGCATTCTCTTCATGTTCGGCCTTAACCCAGCAAAGTGGGGCCGACAAGCAAACGGCGGGAGACCGCACGCCAGTGTGCGGCGTGACATAAAAGGATAGAGGTGATCGAGTCTCGCTCTTCATGAGGACCCGCCCACGGAAGGGTGGTTGCCTAAAACCTTTTGTAGCTCTACCGACGGCGCGCCCGGAGTCATTGTTTGTGAGACTTTAATCGGGTGCAGCAATCTTGTCGGCCAACGCGATGGCCTCGATTTCGAGGACCAACTAAAGACCCCCCGCAGGAAACGGTGAAACGCATGACTTTCGGTACATGTGCGCCACGCCGCCCGAAGAGGCCGGTAACATGCGCACAGCCATGCCGCGCGCCTGTGACTGTCCGTGATTTTGGGACAGCTTCGGCAGTATAGCCCCGAGACCATTGTAAAAACAATACCTTACGTTAGAGGTGGAAGTTGTCTGAGCAGCCAGAAGGGCAGGTCCGCGAGGGGGTGCGGCACGTGGAGGTCACGGCGGACCAGGCGGGTGTCCGGCTGGACAATTTCCTGACCAAGTTGCTGGGCGGGCTGCCCCGCAGCCGCGTGTTTCGCATCGTGCGGCGCGG
>DATDIL010000019.1:0-6996 GCA_036521075.1 Steroidobacteraceae bacterium
CACCCCTTCCGCGGCAACCTCCGGGCCGATGCCATCGCCACCCAGTACCGTTATCGATGCCTTCATGACTCGGTTGTCCTCGCGCTTCGCGCTTCGTAGGCGGCGATGCGCTCCTGCTGCTGCAGCAGGAAGCCCAGCTCATCCACGCCGTTCACCAGGCAGAAGCGGGCAAAGGGGTCGATGGGAAAACTGACCGGCGAGCCGCTCGGCAGACGCAGGGTGGCATTCGCCAGGTCGATCTCCACCTCGGTGCCGGGGTGCTCGATAAGCCAGCTGCTCGTGGTCTCGTCCACCACGATGGGCAGCAAGCCGTTCTTCAGCGAGTTGTTGCGGAAGATGTCGGCGATCTCGGTGCTGATGACGGCGCGAATGCCGTAATCCAGGAGCGCCCACGGCGCGTGTTCACGCGAGGAGCCGCATCCGAAGTTGCGGCCCGCGACCAGTATCTGGCAGCCACTGGCTGCCGGCTGGTTGAGCACGAAGTCCTGCTTCGCGGTGCCATCGGGCGCGTAGCGCCAGTCGGCAAACAGCTGCTTGCCAAGCCCGCTGCGCGTCGTGGTGGTGAGAAAGCGTGCCGGAATGATCTGGTCGGTGTCGATGTTGCTGGCCGGCAGTACCACCGTGCGCGAGTGGATCGTGGTGATCTTCTCCATCACAGCAACTCACGTGGATCGGTGACCCGACCACGAATGGCACTGGCTGCCGCGGTCAGCGGGCTCGCGAGCAGGGTGCGCGCACCGGCACCCTGGCGGCCCTCGAAATTGCGATTGCTCGTGCTCACCGAATACTCACCGCGCGCGACCGTGTCACCGTTCATGCCGATGCACATGGAGCAACCCGACTCGCGCCACTGCGCGCCCGCGTCGATGAAGATCTTGTGCAGTCCTTCGGCCTCGGCCGCGGCCTTGACCTGCTGGGAGCCCGGCACGACGAGCATGCGGACGGAGCTTGCGATTTTGCGACCGCGCAGCAGCTGCGCGGCGCTGCGCAGGTCGCCGAGGCGGCCATTGGTGCAGCTGCCAATGAACACCACATTGATGGGCTGGTCACGGATGGCCTGGCCGGCCTGCAAGCCCATGTAGGCGAGGGCCTTGTCGAAAACCGGGTCGCCGGTGCGGGTCGGTACGGATCCGTTGATGGGAATGACCATGCCCGGATGCGTGCCATAGCTGATCATCGGCGCAACGGCGGCGGCATCCACGGTGTGTTCGCGATCGAAGCTCGCACCCGCCTCCGTCGGCAGTGCACGCCAGCGTTCCACGGCACGTTCCCACGCCGCCCCGTGCGGGGAGCGCGGCCGGTCCGAGAGGTAGCCGAAGGTCGTCTCATCCGGGGCGATCATGCCGGCGCGCGCACCCGCCTCGATGGACATGTTGCACACGGTCATGCGCTCCTCCATGTCCAGGGCGCGAATCCCCTCGCCACGATATTCGAGCACATGCCCCGTGCCGCCCTCGACGCCGATTCGGCCGATGATCGCGAGCACCAGGTCCTTGGCCGTGACACCCACGGGCAGTTTCTGGATCACGTTGATGGCGAAAGTCTTCGGCTTGCGCTGCAGGATGCATTGTGTCGCGAAGACATGGCCCACCTCGGTGGTGCCGATGCCAAAGGCCAGCGCGCCAAAGGCACCATGCGTGCTGGTGTGGCTGTCTCCGCACACGATGGTACGGCCGGGACGCGTGAGGCCCAGTTCCGGTCCGATGATGTGCACGATGCCGCGCAGCTCGCTGCGCATGTCCAGCAGTTCGATGCCGGCCGCGACACAGTTGCGCTGCAGCTGCTCCACCTGCCGGGCCGCGGGCGACTGCACCACCGGCACTCCGCCGAACACCTCTTCCGTGCGCGTCGGCGTGGAGTGATCCATGGTCGCCAATGTCAGATCCTTGCGGCGCACGGACAGGCCTTGCCGGCGTAACACATCGAACGCCTGCGGCGTGGTGACTTCGTGAATGAGATGCAGGTCGATGAACAGCACCGCCGGGGTGTCGGCGCTCTCCGGAGCCACCTCGTGCTGCTCCCAAACCTTCTGGAACATGGTCTTGGGCATGTTTGTCTATGCCCGCCGGTCGTTCAGCCAGGGCATCTTGGCGCGCAGGGTCGCGCCCACCCGCTCGATCTGCCGGTCCATGTCCTGCTTGAGCATCCGGCGATACTCCTTCTGGCCGGACTTGTTTTCATCGATCCACTGACGGGCAAACTTGCCGGTCTGGATTTCCTTGAGGATCTTGCGCATCTCGTTCTTGGTCTTCTCATTCACCACGCGTGGGCCGCGCGTGAGGTCCCCGTACTTGGCCGTGTCGGAGATGAACTGGTGCATCTTGGTGATGCCACCCTCGTGCAGCAGATCGACGATGAGCTTCAGCTCATGCAGACACTCGTAGTAGGCAACCTCGGGCTGATAGCCGGCCTCCACCAGTGTCTCGAATCCCTTGACCACCAGCTCCGTGGCGCCGCCGCACAGCACGGCCTGTTCGCCGAACAGATCCGTCTCGGTCTCCTCCGCGAACGTCGTGTCGAGCACCCCACCGCGTGTGCCCCCGATACCGTGGGCATAGGCGAGGGCGCGTGCGTGGGCATTACCCGTGGCATCCTGCGCGACCGCGATCAGACACGGCACGCCGCGGCCCTGCTGGTATTGGCGACGCACCAGGTCACCCGGTCCCTTCGGAGCGATGAGCACCACATCCAGGTCGCGGCGCGGCTTGATGAGCTTGAAATGAACATTGAAGCCATGGGCGAACAACAGCGTGGCCCCCTTTTTGACGGACCCGATCACTTCCCCGTACAGCGCTTCCTGGGTCAGGTCCGGCACCAGCATTGCGATGAGGTCGGCATCGCTGACAGCCTTCACCGGCTCTGCGACTTCCAGCCCGTCCTTCTTGGCCTTCTTCCAGCTCGGACCCCCCTTGCGCACGCCGGCAACGACATCGAAGCCGCTGTCCTTGAGATTCAGTGCGTGGGCACGGCCCTGGCTGCCATAGCCGAGCACGGCGATACGCGCACCGCGCAAGGCCTTCTTGTTCACATCCTTCTGCGAATACAACTTCATCACTTTCGCTCCCTGAGGTGCTGGACACGCGCCAAGCGGCTTAAAATGCCGGGCGCATAAAAAACCCCGCACCCGCCCTGGTTAGGGGCCGGTGCAGGGTCCTGGTGTTCGTGATGCGCTTTTCCTAAGTGGCGTAAGCGCTCGCGAGTGACCCGGTGGTCATCGGCGAATGCGGGCACTGCAACGTTGACCTTGGATGTCAGCAAATTCGTGCAAAATTGTCAATCGAATCGGTGTTTCGGAGTTGTGATGAGTCCAGAGTTGTTGATCGAGGCGAGTCCCGCGGCGCGACCCCTGTGGCTGCTCAGTGAGGCGACCCTGGCCCCATGGCTGGCGCAGCAGCCCGCCGCCGTGGTGAATTGGCTGCATGCCAACAATTTCCAGGCCGAGCGGCAGCGCGTGCTGGTGCTGCCCGGCGAAGTGGGGCAGGTGGGCGGCGCCGTGGTGGGACTGGGCCCCTTGCGCGAGGTCGATGATCTGACGCTGTGGCATGCCGCCGGCCTGAGCGATCGGCTTCCCGGGGACCATTATCAAGTGGCGAGCGCGCTGGCGGCGCCCGCTGCAACCCAGTTCGCGCTGGGGTGGCTGATCGGCAGCTATCGGATCACCCGTTACCGCAGCGCGGGCAACGCACCGCGCGCCACGCTGGTCGCACCGCCCGGGGCCGACGTCCCGTACGTGCATGCCGCCGCCGGGGCCGCGACGCTGGCGCGCGATCTGATCAATACGCCCGCCAATGACCTCGGTCCTGCCGAACTGGCACAGGCCGGATTTGACTTGGCGGCACGGTTTGGCGCCCGCTGCCGGGTGCTGGTGGGCGCGGAACTCGACGCGGGTTTCCCGCTGATCCGGGCGGTGGGTGCGGGAAGTGCCCGTGAGCCGTGTCTGGTGGATTTGCGCTGGGGGGCCTCCGATGCCCCGCGGGTGACGCTCGTCGGCAAGGGGGTGTGCTTCGACAGCGGGGGCCTGGATCTCAAACCGGGCCCCGCGATGCTGCTGATGAAAAAGGACATGGGTGGGGCGGCCTGCGCGTTGGCGCTGGCCTGCCTGCTCATGAGCCTGAACGCGCCCATCCAGCTGCGAGTCCTGCTGCCCTGTGTCGAAAATAGCGTCGATGCATTGTCCTATCGGCCCGGCGACATCCTGCGCTCGCGCAAGGGGCTGACCATCGAGATCGGCAATACCGACGCCGAAGGCCGGTTGATCCTGGCCGATGCGCTGGCCGAGGCCGACGCGGAGGCACCGGATCTGCTGATTGATCTGGCGACTTTGACGGGAGCGGCACGCACCGCGCTCGGTCCGGAGCTGCCGGCCGCGTTCAGCCCGGACGAGGCGCTTCTGGCCAGCGCACGCGCCGCCGGAGAGGCCACCCATGACCCGCTGTGGCCCATGCCGCTGTGGGCAGGTTACGATGACGAGTTCAGCAGTCGCATCGCCGACCTTGGCAATGTCTCGGCCGGCCCATTCGCCGGATCGATCATTGCGGCGCTGTTCCTGAAGCGATTTGTAACAACTTCCCGCGCCTGGCTGCACCTGGATCTGTATGCCTGGAATCCCAAGGAGCGGCCCGGCCGACCCGTGGGCGCCGAGGCACAGTGTGTGCGGGCGCTCTACCGCCTGATTCGCCAGCGATTCGGATAAGGAGACCATGGCCACGAAATCCAGAACAAAGAAACGCGCTCCCCACGATCCACGTCGCTATTCGCGACTGGTGGTCGACGGACCCAAGCAGGCCCCATCCCGCGCCATGCTGCGCGCCGTGGGCTTCGGGGATGCGGACTTCAGGAAGCCGCAGGTCGGAATTGCCTCCACCTGGGCCAACCTGACGCCTTGCAATATGCACATTGCCGAGCTGGCCCGGGCTGCCGCCGCGGGGGTCGACGCGGCGGGCGGCAAGAGCGTGGTGTTCAATACCATCACCGTGTCGGACGGCATTTCGATGGGTTCACCCGGCATGCGCTATTCGCTGGTGTCGCGCGAAGTCATCGCCGATTCCATCGAGACGGTAGTGGGCGCGGAAGGCTTTGATGGATTTGTCGCGGTGGGCGGGTGCGACAAGAACATGCCCGGCTGTGCCATGGCGATGGCGCGCATGAACCGGCCGGCAGCATTTGTCTACGGGGGCACCATCAGGCCTGGCGTGCAGCGACGCGACATCATCTCGGTGTTCGAGGCCGTGGGCGCCCACGCTGCCGGCACGATGAGCGATGCCCAACTGCTGGAGATCGAGCGCACGGCCATCCCCGGCCCGGGCAGCTGCGGCGGCATGTACACGGCCAACACCATGGCCTCGGCCATCGAAGCTCTGGGGCTGTCGCTGCCCGGCAGCTCGGCGCAGGAGGCGGTGAGTGATGCCAAGCGCCTGGACTGTGAACGCGCCGGCGTGGCGGTGGTGCGGCTCATCGAGTCCGGCCTTCGGCCGCGCGACATCCTCACCCGCAAGGCGTTCGAGAATGCGATCACCGTGAGCATCGCCCTGGGCGGCTCAACGAACGCGGTTCTGCACCTGCTGGCGATCGCCCACGAGGCACGCGTCAAGTTGCGGCTGGAGGATTTCAGCCGCATTGGCCGCCGCGTGCCGGTACTGGCCGATGTACGACCGAGCGGCCGCTACCTCATGTCGGAGTTGATCGCGATTGGCGGCATCCAGCCGTTGATGAAAATGCTGCTGGATGCGGAGCTGCTCCACGGCGAGTGCCTCACCGTAACCGGCCAGACGCTGGCGCAGAACCTTGCCGCCACAGGTCCTTATCCTAAAGGTCAAGACGTAGTTCGGCCCTTATCCGATCCCATCAAGAAGGACAGCCATCTGGTTGTCTTGAAGGGCAACGTCGCCCCCGAGGGCGCCGTGGCCAAAATCACCGGGAAGGAAGGCCTGACATTCCAAGGGCGCGCCCGCGTTTTTGACGGCGAGGAGCGGGCAACGGCCGCAATTCTCGATGGCACCGTGCGCGAGGGGGACGTGGTCGTTATCCGCTACGAGGGCCCAAAAGGCGGACCGGGCATGCGCGAGATGCTCAGTCCCACCGGTGCACTCATGGGCCGCGGGCTCGGCGGCCGCGTGGCCCTCATCACCGATGGGCGCTTTTCGGGTGGCAGCCATGGATTTGTCGTTGGACATATCGCTCCGGAGGCCGCCGTCGGCGGCCCCATCGGTCTGCTGCGCACCGGGGATATCGTGACGATTGACGCTGTGAAACAAGCCATCAACGCACAGTTGTCGGCGACCCAGCTGCGTCGCCGACGAGCGCAGTGGCACGCGCCAAAACCTTATGCGACGGCGGGGGTACTCATGAAATATGCGCGTCTGGTCGGCAGCGCTTCGGACGGTGCCGTGACCGGGGCGGCCCCTGGCGAACATTAAGGACCGAGCACATTGTGTAGATCTAGTTGTCAGTGTGCGTGGCGACAGTTACAGTTGAGTTATCAGCGACCGGTCGTTGATAAGTTTTCACGAAAAAACCCGGGGGAATGCGTTTCGGACCAGTGCCCGATACCTGATCAACCAGGCGAATGGGGCACCAGAACACAACCGGCCGGCGGTGCAAGCACTGACGGTTCGAAAATTTGGTCCGGGACGGGCTTGCGTGCAACGCCAAACGTGTTTACGTTTCGAGGCTCGACAATCTGCCCGTCAGTTGGATCGGTAACGACATTACGATAACGAGTATGGCTGCCTACGCAAGACACGACACCACGTTCTTTTCCCAGCGCGCTCTGTTTCTAGTCGCGATCATCATCATCCACATTGGGCTGATCTATCTGTTCGAATCAGGTCTGGCGACGCGCATCATCCGTTCGGTGGAACCGCCACTGGAAACCACGATTGCCCAGGATGTGAAGCAGCGCGACACCCCGCCGCCGCCGCCGCCGCCGAAGATGGAGCGCCCGCCGGTCGAGATTCCACCACCCGATGTCGTGATCAACATTCCGGTTGAATCACA
>DATDIL010000020.1:0-6658 GCA_036521075.1 Steroidobacteraceae bacterium
CCACAGCTTGTGAATGATGCCGTAGATGAGCGAGAGCACGAAGCCGATGAGCAGAATATGCGCGTGCGCCACGAACTCGCCGTGGTTGTGCGAGGCGGCCATGAATATTCCGAGGCCGATACCGACTACCGCGTAGCTCAATGCCCAGAGCACGTAGCGTCTATCGAAGTTCATGCACCCCCCGTGTCATTGTCATTCGCAGTGCGTCGCTGCGAGATCTTGGGCCATTATGCTCCACGCACGGCGCGCCCGCACGCCGGCCTGCCTGCGGCGCCGGCTCCGTGACGATCAGTCACTGCAACAATGGATGTCCTTCGGGCAATTGATGGGCGTACCAGGTCGCGAGCCGATGACGGACGGTTCGCTCGCTGACCTGCTCCTCGGGCATGGGCGCGATGAGTTTGTCGTGCACGAGCAGGCGATAGACGTACAGCGCCTTCGCGCTCGCCGAGTCGGTGGCCTCGAACTCGACCGCCTTGCGGCCCTCCGCGTATTCGATGCCGGCGTGCAGCGCCGCCTTGAACAGTTCCGCCTCGTGTTTGAGCTTCTTCATTTGCACCCGATCGGATTTCGAAGCCGGCATGCTAGCGCTGAATGAGCCGCCGCGCTCCGGGAAATGGCGGCGCGCCGCGTGTGCCGCGCTGGATTCTGCAGCCGGGCGGGCGTTATGCTGCGCCTTCCCCCGACCATACCGGAGCAGTCCCATGAGCCTCACCTTCTACTACTCGCCGATGAGCACGGCCGTCCTCACCAACATCGTTCTGGAGGAGCTCGGTGCACCGTGCGAAAAGATCAACGTTGATATTCGCAAGGGCGAAACGCACAAGCCGGAATTCCTGCGCCTGAACCCGAACGGCAAGGTCCCGGTGGTAGTCCACGACGGCACGCCGATCTGGGAATCGGCGGCGATCACGATGTACCTCGGCGAGGTATTCGGGGTCGACAAGGGCCTCTATCCCGCGCCGGGCGCCAAGCGCGGCGAGGCCATGAAGTGGATCACCTGGGCGAATGTCACGTTCGGTGACGCCGCCGCCCGGTTGATGCGCAATACCGCCGATTGGGTTCCCGCCGAGCAGCACAACGCCAAGGCTGCCGAAGCGGCACGCGCCGACCTCCAGGGCTGTCTGCGTATCCTCGATGAGGCGCTCGCAGGCAAGCAATTTCTGGTGGGCGGATACTCACTGGTGGATGCCCATCTGAACTCCCTCGTGGACTGGCTGCGCTACATGAATATCGACCTGTCGGCCTATGCCAATCTCGGCGCCTGGAGCCAGCGCTGCGCCGCGCGCCCTGCCTACGGCCGGGCGATGGCCGGCCATTGAGCGGGGACCCGGAGCGGAGCGCGGTGCGGAAACTGGTATGACGAGACTTCGAGTTCAAAACTTCGCGATTTCCGTCGATGGCTACGGTGCCGGAGCGAAGCAGGATCTGCGCAATCCGCTCGGAGTCAGAGGCCCCGAGCTCATGGAGTGGTTCTTCCATACCCGCGTGTGGCGCACGATGCACGGCACCGGCGATGGGGAGATGGGAGTCGACAACGGCATCGCCGAGGAAGGCTTTGCCGGCATCGGTGCGTGGATACTCGGGCGCAACATGTTCGGGCCGGTTCGCGGGCCGTGGCCCGACGAGCGCTGGAAGGGATGGTGGGGCGATGAGCCGCCCTATCACACGCCGGTGCTGGTGCTCACGCATCACGCGCGTGCGCCGCTGCGGATGGCGGGCGGGACGGAATTCCGCTTCGTGACCGAGGGTATCCACGCGGCCTGGCAGCAGGCGAGCGCCGCGGCGGGCGGGGGCGACGTGCGCCTCGGCGGCGGTGTGGCCACCATTCGTCAGTACCTGCGCGCCGGTCTGATCGATGAGCTGCATCTCGCCGTCCGGCCCGTGCTGCTGGGCGCGGGAGAGCCTCTCTTGGACGGAATCGACATGCCTGCCTTGGGCTATGAATGCACTCGGTATGCCGCGGGCGAGCGTGCGGCCCACGTGTGGCTGCGCAAGCGCGCATGACTCGCGGAGCAGCATCATGAGTGAGGAAGAACTGGTCGTTTTGCAGGTCTGCGCTGACCACGTTGCTGCGGGCGTCCTGGCGAACTCCCTGCGGGCAGAAGCGGTGCCGGCGCTGGTGCGGAACTTGGCGGCGATACCCGGTCTTGAACAGGGAGCAGAGGTTCTCGTACCGATCGGTCTGCTGCAGCGAGCAAAATGGCTTCTCGCACAGCGGCGGCCGACGGATGCCGAACTCACCCGTCTGGCAATGGCCACACCACCACAACCAGGCGATGACACCGATGATCCATCGGGCAACTAGTGGCTCGATAAACCTGCCTGCATGACTTCGACCGGCAGAGTATTGACCGGTTGGACCGGTTGCGTGCTATCGAGCTTGACGATTATTGGCGTCGCTGCAGCTCAAACGCCCGGCCTGCCGGCGGAGGCAAACACCGCGAATCCGGCGGCGGCATTCTTCATCGATCTCAGCGGCCTGGACTTCAAGACATCGCCGCCAACCCGTGATCCGCACGATCCGAAGTACCCCAGCGCAACCGAACTCCCGGATGGGGCTCTTCCCTCAAGCAGCACACAAGGCAACTTCATCATCGGCCCCAGCCATGCGCCGGGCGCCGAGACGGTCGTTCAGAACGTTCCGAGGGGACGGATATTTACATTCACCATGAATTCGGAAGACAGCGTCACCTACAACCCGGGAGTCGTACGGGATACTTCCATCCCATTGGACTCCACGTATCGCAACGACCCATCCAACCTCGTCGTATCCACGAGCCATCCCGGTACCTGGACTCGGTCGATATCGGTCTACGTACCGAGGCAATTGACGCCAGGCGGACGGTCTCCGTTCATGGTCGTTGGCGATGGAGGACATTACGATGCCATCATCTTTACCGTGCTCGACAACCTGATTCATGAGCAAAAACTTCCGCCCATGATCGCCATAACAATTCAGGCGGGCGGACAGGACGCGCAGGGAAGTGAGCGAGGACGCGAGTACGACTCCGTCTCCGGCGCCTATGCAGAGTTCATTGAACGGGAAGTGCTGCCACTGGTCGAGCGCAAGACGGGTGTGAGGCTCACGCACGATCCTGATGCCCGGGCGACGATGGGCGCCAGCTCCAGCGGCGCAGCCGCGTTTACCATGGCCTGGTTTCACCCGGAACTCTATCACCGCGTATTGGCTTACTCGCCGACAATGGTCAATCAGCAGTGGCCGCACAGCAGCGCGTTGCGCGGTGGAGCCTGGGAGTACCACAGCCCTTGGGCCGGTCCGAAGGACGGACCGCCTCTGAACGCCCACGGCGGCGACGCGCCGACGCCGAGTACCTTGACTCTTGGATCACCATTGATTGCGAACAGCGCGCCGAAACCTCTGCGCGTGTGGTTCGAAGTCGGCGACCGCGATCTCTGGTACCCCAATAACCTGGACGATGGGATGCACGACTGGGTGCTGGCCAGCGAGAACATGGCCAAGGCTCTCGCTGCCAAGGGCTATGCGTATCAATTCATCTTTTCCCGCAATGCAGGCCACGTGGATCGCCCGACCCTATTGCAGACCTTGGGTGCGGCACTTCAATGGGTATGGAGCGGGTATCCGCGGCGTCACGAGGACGATGACTGACTGCGTCAAAATCGTCCAGCAGCCCTCGACTGGCGCCCCCGGCCGGAGTTGAACCGACGACCTACCGCTTAGGAGGCGGTCGCTCTATCCACTGAGCTACGGGGGCATTGGGACCACCGGCCTGCCGCGCTCATTCTACGTCAGCCTCCGCCAGCTGTTGCAGGAACTGATTGCGGCAAACCTAAGAAAAACATCGAGATGGGTCCTGTACGGCGCCGCTCGGCGCGCAACAGCCGACAGATGGTGCTGACCTGTGCCGTCGACATCATCCGACAGGCGCCTCTACCGGTGCAGGCTAGCTTCGGGCGGAGATGACCGCACAGGAGCCGCGAATGCGCATGAGGAGCCTCTTCTGGCCCGTGGTGGGTACCTAGGTGCTAGCCAGATCCGAATCCGAACCGGTACGCGTTCTGATCGTGACGCCGCAGCCGTTCTACGAAGACCGCGGCACACCGATAGCCGTCCGCAACGTCGCCAAGGCGCTCAGCGAGATCGGCGCCGAGGTGGATGTGCTGGCCTTTCCCGTCGGCGAGGACGTGCGCATCGAGAATGTGACCGTGCATCGCTGCGGCAACGTCCTCGGCATCAAGCGCGTGCCGATCGGGCTGTCCTGGCGCAAGCTCGTGCTGGATGCGAGCCTGTGGCGCGCCTTCCGTCGGCTCATCTCCGCGCGCCGTTACGATATGGTGCACGCGGTCGAAGAAGCCGCATACATGGCGTCCGCGATCTGCCCGCCCGTCGGTCAGCCGTTCCTGTACGACATGGCGTCCGTGATTCCCGAACAGCTGCGGCGCAAGCGGGGCTTCAAAGGCCACCTCGCTCAGCGCGTTCTGGCGGCGATCGAGCGCCACATTCTCAACAGCGCGCGGCACATCGTCTGCAGCGCGGGCCTCGCCTCCTATGTACACCGGCAGGCCGCGCAGGCGTCGGTCAGCGAATGGCAGTTCCCGGCGCAGTCGGCGTCGGTGTCCGCCGCGGAAGTGGAGGCGCTGCGCAATGAATTGAAGGTCCGCCGCGACCAGCGGATTGTTCTCTATTCCGGCAGCTTCGCCAGCTACCAGGGCATCGATCTGCTGCTCAGCGCTTTTGCGCGCGTCCGCAAGAGCCGCCACGAGCTGGTGCTGGTGTGCGTCGGCGCCACCGAGCAGGAGATCGCGGGCTGGGCAAGGCAAACGCCGACGGACGAGGCGCCTTATATTCGTATCGTGCCGCGGCAGCCGCACGAGCGCATTCCCGTCTATACCAATCTAGCCGACTATTTGGTGCTGCCCCGCGTCGGTGCCGACAACATCCCGCTGAAGCTCTACGACTACATGGCATCCGGAAAGCCCATCATTGCGACGCGGCAGCGCGGACACCGGGGTATGCTCAATGGCAAGCGGGCATTCCTGTGCGATCCGACCGCCGAGTCCCTCGCGGCCGCCATCGAAAGGGCGTGCGCCTCTCCCGGTGAGGCCGCCGCGGTTGCCAATGAATCGCGTCAATATGCGGAGCTCCACTTCGGGTGGCGCTCGTTCGTCGACTTCATCAGCCAAACCTACATGAATGCGATGGCTCGCGCTTAACGGCGCGCGAACTGCGGTCGCCTCACGAGTACCGTGGACGGCGGTACGTGCCCTGTGCAGCGCCGCAGCCATAGCGTGGGTGCTGCACGCAACGCCGCTGCACGCGATTGTCGCGGCTCTGCGTCAGGCGAGCTGGCCCATCGTGCTTGCCGGCATGGCTCTCGCTCTGCTCGCACGTCTGGCCGCGGCCGAACGATCGCAGGTCGTGTGCCGCGCCCTGGGCCTTGTGGTGTCGCGCTGGCAGAACATCGAAACACTGTTCATCAGCAATTTCTACGCGCTGCTGTCGCCGGGGCCGGTACTGGGCGGCGTGGTCAGCGTATACCGGTACAGCAGCTTCGGTGCGTCCCTCAGCGGCAGCATTGGCTCGTTGCTCGCGAGCCGCGCCGTGGAAGCTGCGGTGTTCATCATCATCGGCACGGCCTGTTTGCTGCTCGACCGCAACATTGCGCTCATCAGCGTGCGCTATCCGCTGGGACTGGCCGCCGCGGGCGTACTCGCCGTGGCTGCGGCGACGACCTGCTGGTGGCTGGTGCATCAGCGCTGGATGCAGCGCGGCGGAGCTCGCGCACACATCAGGCCGGCCGGCGCACTACGAGCGATGTGGCATGACTTCATGCGCCTCGGACCGCGCATGGCATGGCGCGCCGCGATTCCTGCTGCGGCGCAAGTGGCCCTTTCCGGTGCCGCCACCTGCGTGTTGGCACGATCGCTCGGAATCGAGTTGTCGCTGATCACGGCCATCTGGGTGACGGCAGCGGTGTATGCCGTGGTGCTGCTTCCCATCTCCGTGGCCGGCCTGGGCGTGCGCGACCTCACGCTGATCAAATCTCTGGCGCTGCTCGGCGTATCGTCACGCTCGGCCGTGGCGCTTTCCGTGCTGCTATTTGCAGATCCGTTCGTCAATGCAATGATCGGCGGAGCACTGCAGATCCGATCCACCATCGCGGCGGCCCGCAGGCGCCGTACTGTGCCGGTGTAGCGATTGCCTGATGCGCGATAATATTTACAGCAGCGCGCACTGCGGCATTGAGAATGTTGGCACTGCCCATCCCATCGCGCGGCTCGCACTGGCCATCGATGCCGCTACGGTGGCCATGCCATGGCGATGTGTCGGCGCCGCAGTGTTTCGAGGGACGGCTGGCACACCACGTGCATCCATCAGCCCCCGACCTTCGCTGATGGAGCAAACATGAAAGCCATAGTCATTCATTCGTTCGGGTCCGCGGACGTACTCAAGATCGAAGATCTGCCGATGCCGGTGCCGAAGGCCGACGAGGTGCTGGTGAAAGTCAGCGCGGCCAGCGTGAATCCGGTCGATTACAAGACGCGTTCGGGCAAATACGCGGCAGTGAAGCAGGAGCAGCTGCCGCTGGTGCTGGGCCGCGACATCGCCGGCATCGTCGAGCAATGCGGCGCCGCGGTGACGCGTTTCAAGAAAGGCAGCGAAGTGTATGCCATG
>DATDIL010000021.1:0-85954 GCA_036521075.1 Steroidobacteraceae bacterium
TGATTTTCTGTGGCATTCGGCAGGCTATACGCAACCCCATACCGCTGAGCGTGTTCTACCGACAGGTTGCACGAATTTAGTTTTGAGCATCGAGGATTGCGCCCATATTGGTGCTGTGGTTTCGGGTGCGCGTACGGAATCGTTTATTCTGGATACCTCTAGCCGCCTGAGCCTTATGGGAGTGACTTTCAAGCCCGGAGGCGGATATCCATTCTTTGGGGTACCTGCCGGCGAGTTACGGGACCAGAGCGTATCTCTTGATGTCCTCTGGGGGCGTCAATCTCACGAGCTGCATGAACGAATCAATGCGGCACCCAATGCCGCGAGTAGATTCCAACTGCTGGAACATGCGTTACTTGCACGGCTCAACCGCTGCGAAGTCCGCAGTCCGGCGGTTGCGTACGCGATTCATGCGTTTCACGAGTCTGATAAGGTTTCCAGCGTGGGAGCAGTCGTCGAACACACGGGACTCAATCCGCGTCGATTCATTGCGACATTCCGCGATCATGTGGGAGTTACGCCGAAGGCGTTTTGTCGCATCGTGCGTTTTCGGAGAGTCATCGGCTCAATTGGGTCATCGCCGTGTATCGACTGGGCGGATACGGCTCTGAAGTGCGGGTATTTCGATCAAGCGCATTTCAATCACGACTTTCGCGCATTCGCTGGCATGAGTCCCACTGAGTACGTTCGGAATCGAACTGCCAGTCCCAACCACGTGCGGATTCCAGATTGACCGCTGGGTAAAATTTTTACAATCAGTGGTGAAGGGTGTCAGTCAATAATCGCGGAACTCGGATGTGAGGGTCGCAACCAATGTCTTTGTCTATGCAACTCATTACGCCATATCTTCTGTACGAAGATTTGGGCGGCGCGGTGGATTGGCTGGCTAAAGCCTTTGATTTTCGCCTCCGGCACCCATTGCCCATCGGGAACGCCACGCACGCTGAGATGCAGTTTGGAGAGGCCGTAATATTGATGGGGCATCCGGGGCCTCAGTACCGAAATCCGAAGCGGCTCGGCCAGGCGACCCAGAATCTCTATATCCGCGTGGTCAATCTGGACAAACACTTTCAGCGCGCCGTGCAAGCGGGGGCCGTAGTCTTGGAAGAGCCAGCTGATCAGCCTTATGGGGACCGACGCTACGGCGTCGAAGACCCGGAAGGCCATCGCTGGTACTTTGCGGAAACGATTGCGCGTGGAAACTAGGGACGGTGGTCGCGAGGACGCCGTCCGAGCGGCGTCGCGCGCGCCGATCCGGTGGTTGCGGATTGTACTCGGCGGACTGGCTGCAGAAGCGGGGCTTTTTATCATCGCCGTCGTGTTCTACCTTCTGCCGAACGGTAGCGCTGAGTTGCTGTATGTGGTTCCGGTGGCATGCCTGTGCATGACTCTGCTTCTCGGTTTCTGGGTTGCCCGGAAGGCGGGTAGTCTATTTGTCCTTCACGGGACTTTGGTGGGGATCGTTGCTGCGCTTCTTTATATCTCTTTGACTTTGGGAAAGACCTTGCCCGCAGCCTATCTCGTCTCCCACTTTCTAAAAGTTATCGGTGGTGCGGCGGGGGGATTGATAGCAAAGCATAGGGTAGGTGGAGTCTAATTAGCAGCTGTTCCAGCGAATTGCAGGTTCCGGGCAGGCACTGGGACCGTTCGCCGCGAGGATCGGGCTTCTACGACTGCTGATGCTGTCCCCGGCGTCTGGCGGCAACGGGTCAAATACAGGCATTGCTGCCTTGAGGTCGGCTGTCCCAAAGCTCGCATTCGCTGCCAAACTTAAGGATCGGTTAAACTGCCCACAGTGATGCGGTGGAGTGCCTGCCCACCAGGATCGCTAGGGCACTCGGAAATAGTAAGGCGACAATGACACTTCGTGTCGAGAACCCTTACCGTGATCCATTACCCACAGCACGGGATTTAGCATGGGGATTGGCCGTGAAGCATTCAGCCCATCACAAGCTTGACGGAGAACGGAAAATCCATGGTGCAGGGTTTGCCGTGACATACAGCTGGCTTGTACTTGGCGTGCACCAAGACATAAGCCACGACTCTTGCGGCTGCCACAGAAGAATACTTGACCAATGTGACCTTCGTGCCTTTCCCTTCCGGGTTTACCGTCACATCGATTATAAATTCACCGTAGACACCGGCGCGCCCAGCTTCGATTGATAGTTGCCTGAAAATGGACGCCATCCCGTCAACTGGGTAGGGAGGCTCATCGGTATCCGGCATATCCTCGTACTGCGATCGAAATGCGGCGCGGTCCTCCTCAGACAGCTCCGACCACTTTTTGTTGAGTGGGAACCTCTGCGAACTGGCAATCGTCTTGGGGACCCTTGTACCGGTCTCGGGAACCTCTTCCTTTACGTTCGTGTCGGCAGACCGGCTCTGAGATAACGCCATATCAGGCGACACAATGACGCAACTCATTAGAATCCAGAACCAGGGTCGCCTCTCACTGCTTTGTTTTCTAAGCATTCCTGACTTCATAATTACGCCCCCGGAATCTCCGCTGGTTGGCGCACCTGGCGGGCTGGACGTTTGACGTACGCGGCTACCCGATGGGTACGATTTATTTTTCTGTAAAATACACCCTGTCGACCAACTATGACACCCGATGCTGCGCTTCAGTACTGAATAACTGGATGGGAACGGGCAGTCATTCACGCTTGTGATAGCACGACTGATTGCCACTGACGAAACGCCCGAAGGGGTAGCTCGGGAGCCGTATAGACCTCACGGCGTCGCTTTCGGAGCCGCCGTCAGACGCTTGGGTGCGGGCCACGACCGGAGCGCCTGGCGGGGTAGAATGGCCGCCATCGCCAGACGTAATGGGCAGGTACCGGCCCCAACCGGACAGTCGATCGGCCAAACGCGACGCCCGCGAGCGGACACTCGGGAAACGGCAGCTTCACCCTAGAGGGTGTTGCTGTCGCTGTAGGCCTGTGGCACTTTTGGTGTGCCGACGGAAAGACCGAGGAACTGCGCCGGTGCCAACGAAGTCACGAATCTTTGCAGTCGTCACCATACTGACCGCTCTAGCAGCCCAACTGGCTTGGGCTGCCGATAATGGATCCTCAGCACCCAAGTCAACTAATCGTCCAGCCGGGGCGTCGTCGGAAACATTGGAGGAAGTCACAGTAACCGCTCACCGTGCGGAACTTGAGAAAAAGGTTTCCAAATTCGTTTACCAGATTGCGCAGCAGCAAAACTTCGATGAGGGGCTGGCGCGATGGCGTTTGCCCGTGTGTCCGATTGTTGCGGGCATTTTGCCGGAGGAAGAGGAGTTCACACGCAAGCGAATTTCCGAAATTGCCCACGCGGCCGGCGTGCCACTGGCTATGGAACCGTGTCGTCCCAACCTTCTCGTTTTCGTGACCCGTGATGTGAAACGGTTCTTTTCAGGGAGGTCCATGCACACCCGCCTAGTCACCTTCAACGGAGCACATCCGTCCGTCATTGACGAGTTCATCAGGACACCTCGGCCGGTGAGGGTCTGGTACAGGACGTACATGTCGACTCCCGACGGTGGGTTCCTGGGCAATACGGATCCGACAGACATAGAAGGTCCACCGACGTACGCGCCGGAGACTGCCTATGCCAGATTCAACGTGATCTGGGGCATGAGGCAGGTCACGGTGGTGGTAGACCAGGCGCGGCTGCGAGGCGTCTCGCTCGGCCAGTTCGCCGACTATGTCGCCCTGGCCGGCCTTTCGCAGATCAAGGTGGGCGCCCACCTGGGTGACGCTCCGACCATACTCAAGCTCTTTGATGGTACACCGCAGGCCGGGCCGGACGGCATGAGTGACTGGGATCGGGCCTTCCTGAAGTCCCTGTATGCAACCGCATCGACTTCGAAGGGCCAGCGGGCCCAAATCGCGCGCCAAGTAGTGCACGAAATTACTCCCTGATGACACTTCAGTATTGCTGATGCCCAAAAGCTGGCGCTTGCGAAGGTCTCGTATGGGTAAAGGATCAGACTATCTACGCAGAAGCGCTCGTGACAGTCGTTCGCGTCCTGAGGATGTATGATCATTCGATACGACGTAACAGTGGCCGATATGGTCAATGTCATGCGCCGGGCAGCGCGCCGCCGTGAACCGAGACTCGACTGGCGATGGCAGCAAAGCATTTTGGCATCTGCACTCCTGACCGTCTTCTTTTTCGGTGGGATTGAAGGTCCTTTCGCTGCTAAAACGTTTGGTTCGGTCGGCTTCTTCGTGGCGGCGTTTGCGGCCGTGACCCATTCTCAAAGACGGCGTGTGGCGGCGGCTTTCAAGCGTTACGTGGAATCGCAGTATGGGTTGTCGGCACCTTTCACATTCGAGATCGAGATTACAAGCGCCGGAATGATAGCCAGGCAGCTCGGCCAGCGGGCGAAAAGAGGATGGTCGGTGGAGCGTAGGGGATTTGGGGCCATCTGTCGGGCTGGCCAGGGACGGTAAGTTCCAGCGTCTCAAATGGGGGAACCGGCGGGTCTTACGATTTCATCAACGCAACCTGCGCTGTGGGCAGCGGCGCGATCGGTGCAACAGTGGGAGCCGCACGAGGAATCGGCATGCTCGGATACAACCTTGAGCTGGCGCTGCGCGGATTAAGGCGCCATCCGCGCACCACTGTATTGGTAGTGCTGACGATGGCGCTGGGTCTTGCCTCGGCGATGAGCACGCTTACGTTACTGCACGTGCTGTCTGCCGATCCATTGCCGGGAATCAGCCAGCATCTCTATTTGGGCTGGGTGGATTCGCGTCAGATGCCAAATGTAGGCGAGTCGGACCATCTAGGTGGCACCACCGTGCCACACCTGATGAAACTCGCTGATGCGCTGGCACTCGTGGTGGCGCATCGTGCTCAGCGCCAGGCGATGGTCACCACATTTTTGCAAAACGTCCAAACCCTGGATAACAAAAGCCAGGGCAGTCAGGTTGGCTTGGCGGCAAGTAGTGAGCTGTTCCCGATGTTCGGGATTCCGCTGCGGCACGGCCGCTACTGGAGCGCTCAGGAGGATGCCGCACACACCCCGGTGGTCGTGATCAGCGCAGAGCTCAGCCAGAAATTGTTTGGCACGGATGATGGCGTGGGCCGCAGCGTACGCATCGGCAGCAAGCTCTTTCGCATCATCGGAATCAGTGCCCGATGGGCGCCTCAGCCGCACTTCTATGGTCTGGACATGTGGAGCTTCGGTGACAATGCCGAAGGCTTGTTTCTGCCGGTGACGGCCTTGCTGGACGCTGGCCTTGGCCCATTCACGCCCGGTGACTGTGACCGTGATGCCAATGCTTCGTTTGGCAAGGTAGATGTGCAGCATTGCCGCTGGCTGTCGCTGTGGACGCAGCTGGATACGCCGGCCCAAGTTACGGACTACCGCCAGTTCTTGCTCGACTATGCTCGGTATCAGAAGGCGGCCGGAGTTTTCGAGCGCGTGGCGGCGGCTCGGCTTTACGGAATGCCTGCCTGGCTGGCGAGCAACTATGTGGTGCCAGACAACGTCCGTTTGAACGTATGGCTGGCCGGAAGTTTCCTGCTGTTGTGCATGGTCAATGTGGCGGGCTTGCTGGCAGCGCGCTTTCTGCGTCGATCCCCTGAGATCGGCGTGCGTCGGGCACTCGGTGCGCCGCGCCGGGCAATCTTTGCGCAGTGCGTTTTGGAAGCCGGACTCGCCGGCGTGCTGGGCGGCGCCTTGGCACTACCACTGACCATGTTTGGTCTATGGGTGGTGCGACAGCAGAAGCTCGGCTACACCGATCTGGCGCATTTGGATTCGGTGATGTTCGCAAGCATGTTTGTGCTGGCATTGGCGGTGGGTGTGCTGGTCGGCCTGCTGCCCGCTTGGCGCGCCTGCATCGTGCAGCCGGCTCTACAGCTAAAGGGCGCATAGGAATGTTTTCCATGTCGGCGAGTCAGATCGCTTCCAGTCTTCGCCGCAACCCGTTGATGCCGTTACTGGTGATCGTGCAGGTAGCCATTGCCTGCGCGATCCTGTGCAATGCCTTTTTCCTGCTCAGCGAGCGGCTCACGCCAATGCTGGTTCCCAGTGGCATTGCAGCGGGCCAGATCATCGAGGTCGATGAGATCGTGGCCAGCGGGCGTTTGTGGACGGGCGCCGATATCGAGGCCGGCACGCAGGCGCTGCGTAACATTCCGGGAGTCGAGAAGGTGGCTCCGGCGATGGGCATTCCGCTGAGCAGCTCAATGCGAGGGTCCGCGCAACTCCAGGCGGCCGATGGACCCAAGGTTTCGGTGGATGTATTCATGGGCCAGAACATGCTCGATGCGCTTGGCCTGCAACTGGCAGAAGGTCGTGATTTTCAACCGAGCGATTATCGCGATTTTGATGTTCGCAACAGCAACGGGCACACCTTGCAATCCATCATCATTACGCAGGCATTGGCTGCCAAGCTGTTCACCTCCGGCCATGCGTTGGGACAATCTCTGCGCAACCCGGACTCAAAAGATGGGCGCAGCTATCACGTGGTCGGCATAGTGCGTCACCTACTGCGGTATCAGCTGGACAACGCTACAAATGGCCGCGCGGAGTACGCGATACTGCTCCCGGTGCATATCGTCGGTACGCCCATTCTCGGCTATGTGATTCGCGCGCAAGCCGCGCAGCGGTCTCGTGTTCTTAAGGCTGTTCCCGATGCATTGGCCAAGGCGTTTGGCAGCGCTCTCATGCCGGGGATCTCCATTAGCGCCAACACGTTCGAGTCGCTGCGCGATAGCGTGTTCAGCAGCTGGCGCGCAGCCGTCTGGTTGCTTGGCACGGTGTGCTTGGTCGTGGCGGTAGTCACGGCGATAGGCATCATGGGGCTGATGGGTTACTGGGTACAGCAGCGCACGCGGCAAGTGGGTATACGCCGTGCACTGGGCGCCCGCCGACGGGATATCCTGGGTTACTTCCTCGCCGAGAACATGTTGATCATCGGATTCGGTGTGCTGCTGGGGATGCTGGCCGCGTTCGCCATCAATCTGTACCTGGTGCGTCATTACGAGCTGGGGCGCCTGCCCTGGATTTATCTGCCGGTCGGTGCCGTGACACTGTGGCTGATGGGCCAGCTGGCCGTGCTGGGCCCTGCGCTGTTCGCGGCGGCGGTGCCCCCTGCGGTGGCGACCCGCAGTGTATGAGCGCAATTGTCTTGCCTACCCGTTGATTGGGTTGCGCTGCAGCCTGAGGGACGGTCAATCGGGGCAGGATAGCCAACCGGCGGCTGTCTGATTCAATCGGCGTCGTTGGTCGTCATCATTCGGCCGTTCGATTCTCACGCGATGACCCTCCTGCTGGACCAGCGTTGTCCCCCGACGGATGCGAATGATCGCGGTGTATCGGGTAGAACCGTCGGCCTGCCGGCGTGCCCGTATCTGTGAATGCCCATACATCCCGCAAAAACGCCAGACTATAAAATGCCTGTAAAAGCAGGCGTTTCTGCCAATTTTTACCGAGAAAGACTTGATCGGCGGATCTCTGTCACCCCCATGATGGATTGGATCGACAAAGCCACGTCTGCCTCGTAGATCAGCAGCTTAGGGGCTCCGGGAAAGGCTTGTCTGCTTTACGTCACCTCGAATTGGCCGTTGTAACGCCGCAAGCCGCAGCGTTCTTTGACCCTGTACAACAAGAATGGTGGGAATGGGCAATGAAAACTTCAATGGCGCGAGAAGAACTATGCGCCCGTGCTGAGCTGGGGCGCGCAGCAGAGAGCGTTCAGGGTCGCAGCCTGCTATTGTTCAAGCCAGAAGCCGCACACAAGAGCGGCTAGGGGGTTCAGATGCGCAACTCACTCATCCTCATCGGCGCTTTCGGCCTTTCCGCATTCATATCTGAGGCAATCGCGGCAACAACGTGCGATCAACTTGGCAGCGTGCCCCTCGAGCATGCCGTCGTCACGGACGCTCGGCTGGTGCCCGAAGGTCCGGGTCAGGCGCCCGTCACACCGGGCGGTCCGCCGCCGCCATTGCTCCCCGCGCACTGCCGCGTGCAGTTGGACCTCAAGCCCACTTCGGATTCGCTGATCAAGATGGAGATGTGGCTGCCTCCCGCCGACAAATGGAATGGCAAGTTTCTCGGCGCGGGTAATGGCGGTTTTGCAGGATCCATTCAGGGCCTGCGCTCAGAAATGCCACAGGCTCTGAACCGCGGGTACGCAACCGCGGGCACGGACACGGGTCACCAGGAGACCGGGGGCAAGTGGGGCATCGGTCACCCGGAAAAAATGGTCGACTTCGCCTATCGGTCGACGCACGAGATGACGCTGAAAGCCAAGCAGCTCGCCAAGGCGTTTTACGACAAGGATCCTCAGCATTCCTATTTTTCGAGCTGCTCGACCGGCGGGCGCATGGCGGTCATGGAGGCGCAGCGCTATCCCGAAGACTACGACGGTATCGTCGCGGGCGCGCTCGCCAACCGCCACATCCGCATGTGGGCCGCGGGAATCGCTTCGAGCGTCGAGCTGATCAAGCACCCCGAAGAAGCGCTGTCCAAGGAGCAAGTCGCGCTCGTCAACGATCTGGTGACGAAGGCCTGTGACGTCCGGCACGAAGGTTTCTTGAACGATCCGCGTGAATGCGAAGTCAATTTCGCAGCCCTGCGCTGTACTGCGGGGCAATCGGGCGGCGTCTGCCTGACCGAGCCGGAGCTCAAGACCGTCACCACGTTCTACACCGGCGTAAAGAACTCGAAAGGCGAGCTGATCTTTTCGGGGGCGCCACTCAGCCGACCCATGGTTCCCTCGTCTACCAATCCAAACGGGCCGGATGGTCTTTTCGATCTCGTGCGCATCGCACGCGACGATGAGGGGCTGGACTGGAAGACGTTTGACGTCGACCGCGATGTGCCGCTGCTCGATCAGAAACTGGGATTTGTTGATGCTGTGAACCCGGATCTTTCAAAGTTCAAGGCTCGCGGCGGCAAGCTGCTGATGTACCACGGCTGGGCCGATCCGGCCATCTCGCCTCAGAACACGATCCGCTACTACGAGTCCGTACTCAAGACGATGGGGTCGCAGCAGGGTGACTGGGTTCGGCTGTTCATGGTGCCGGGCATGGGCCATTGTCGGGGCGGTCCGGGCCTCAATGGCTTCGATTCGACGCTCGCCATCGAGCAGTGGGTCGAGCAGGGCGCCGCACCGAAGCAGCTCGAAGGCCATGGTGCGAACGGATTGACCCGACCACTGTGTCCGTATCCTCAATCGGCGCAATACAAGGGGTCGGGTGACCTGAAGGACGGGCGGAACTGGTCCTGCAAGGGCGAAACGCCAAAGTAAAGCGGTAGCGCCGATCGCAGCGGCGTATTGGCTGAACAGGCAGGCCATGGCTCATTTTTCATGGGGGAAAGTGGATCGGAGAGTGTCAGTCGCTCCCATGATGGATTGGATCGACAAAACCAAGTCTGCCTTGTAGATCAGCAGCTTACGGGCTACGGGAAAGGATTGTCTCCTTTACGTCACCTCGAATCGGCCGTTGTAACGCCGCAAGCCGCAGCGTTCCTTGACCCTGTACAACAAAAACAGTAATTTGTACAACAAGAATGGTGGGAATGGGCAATGAAAACCTCAATGGCGTCGGTGCGAGGTAGGAAGGAATTGGCAGCCACGCGGAATCGGGCAACACTCGAGTCCGCGCGCGCCGCCGGATTGCTCGGTGGCGCCAAGAGTGCTCGGGTGGCGGGACGCGTGTCGGCGGAGCTCGTCGCGGCAGCAAAAAGCAGTGCGGGTGTCATCTCCGACACGGACGTCATCGAGATTGCGCTGGCAAAGTTGGCGCTTGAGGACGATTTCGGCGCGAAGCTCGTGCGCGACAAGGGCGCTGTTCCGCGAGAGCTCGATATTGAGTTTTGATCTCGACGCTGCGCTGCGAACGCTCCGACCACGGGGCAAGAAGCGGCCGCTCATGCGACGCCCGGATGACGAGTTGCCGTGGGTGGATCGCGCTGCGGCGATCGGATCGCCCGTCCTGCTTGACACGACGGTCTACATCGACACGCTCCAGGGCCGATCGCCCGCCGCGCTTGATGCGTTTATCAGTTTCCGTACGTGCAATCATTCCTCAGTCTGCCTAGCTGAGCTTGCCCACGCATTTGGGCGCCTGAGTCCGAGCGATCCGAGAACCGATGCTGCGCTCAAGGTGATCGGGCAATCGATTCGCGCTATCCCAGCACATCGACTCGTCGCGCCCGACGCGGCGACGTGGGGGACGGCGGGGATTCTGGCTGGACTTCTGTTTCGCCTGGGATCTCGTGCTGTCGGCGCCGAACAGAGATCGCTCAACGACGCGCTGGTTTATTTGCAGGGGCGCAAGCTCGGTTTGCCGGTGGTCACCGGCAACATCGCGGACTTCGATTTTCTTAATCAACTCGTACCTGACGGACGGATTCTCGTTTACAGAAGGGCAGAGAACTAGCGGGTGTCGCCTCGACTTCTCGGGCACGTCCCATAAAAATGAAGCAAATAGATCGCCGAATTTCCGTTGCGCCCATGATGGATTGGACGGACTAGTTTCACCGGGCCAATGAAATCATGAACTTGGAAGCGATGGAATTGGCTTGAGCCCTATATGACTCCTGGACGTGCACGGGTCGCTATACGGCCCCTCCGACCTTTGCCCGCGCGACTGGCGGCGAGTGGGCTTTGCACAGGATGAATACGACCGCCATTGACCAGATGTCCTGGGAAGAAAAGCTCCGCGCCTTGGAGGAGTTGTGGGACGCCATTACGCGCGAGGGCGACCGCTACGGGTCACCCGCCTGGCATGAGCAGGAGCTGAAAGAAACTCAGCAACGCTACGATGCGGGCGGAGAGGCGTCGATGGACTGGGCGACTGCAAAGCGCGATCTCCGCAGATAGATCGATGCAGCTGCGGATACTGAGATCCGCATTTGGGGACCTTGATCAGGGCAGGGCCTTCTACACGCAACACGGCGATGAGGTCGGCGAGTACTTCCTAGACTCGCTTTTCTTGGACATCGATTCGCTCGCGTCGCACGCCGGTGTCCATGCGCAAGTCTGGGGGTCTTGGACTGTCGTAGCCGCCCCTCGCGCGTGCGACAGGCATTGAGAGCTGAGCGCTCGCAGGGGCGATAGCACCGAGGATCCTGGCATTTCGCTTAATTGCCGAGCAGTGCCACCATGCGCCGCCTCGGCGTATTTGTAGCGACCGCTTCGTGGCAATGAAAGATACATAGGGAGCAGTGATTTGGCCGAACGAAACGGACCGCCACATGCTTGCCCAGGAGCAGATTCCTTACTATAATACACGCGGTAAGGATTACGGAGCCAGCAATGACTACTGAAGCCACACTAACAAGCAAGGGTCAGACGACCATTCCCAAACCCATTCGGGACAGTTTGGGCATGAAGACGGGAGACAGGATGAGCTTCACCTTGATGCCGGACGGCGTTGTTGTCATGCGAGTAAAAAACAAGCATGTGTCTGAACTCGCAGGGCTGTTGTACAAGAAGGGCAGGAAACCTGTACCCATCGAGCTCTTGTCCCGCTGATGCTCGGCGTTGATACCAATGTCCTAGTCCGGTTTCTGACCCGCGACGATCAACCACAGTATGCGAAGGCGCGGCGGATGATTGATCGCGAAGTCGCCAAGGGCGAGCCGGTCTTGGTTAGTCTGCTGGTATTGCTGGAGACCGAATGGGTGCTGCGAAGCCGATACGAAATGGCGAAGGCAGACATAGTTACGGCCTTCTCTGCGCTGTTGGACACGGCCGATCTGACCTTCGAGGACGAGCCGTCTGTGGAGACCGCGGTCTATTCCTGGAAGGATTCGGCGGCGGATTTTGCGGATTGCCTCATCGAGGCACGCAATCGCAGGCTGGGCTGTCGTGCCACGGCAACGTTCGATGTCAGGCCCTGAAGCTCGCAGGATTTATTTCGGTCTAAGATACCGAGTTCCGGCGGATCGGGCGAGTTTTGACCCTTGGCGACGAAGTACGCGGCCGAAAACGCCGTGTGCTACGGCGATCACGTCGTGCTCTTGGGATCGCAGCCACTTGATGGCCCGAACACCGACTTCGGCGTAGCTCTCGCCGTTGGACGGCGGAACGTTCCACGGATCGCTGGCACGGACTTCCCACTGTGTCCGGAATTTATGACGAACCTCAGCTTGGGTCAGGCCGGTCCAAGCGCCATAATCAATCTCCCGGAGCCGATCGTCCATCTCGTAGGCCGTCGGCGGCGGGCCGAGGGTCTCCAGAATGATGGCGGACGTCGCCATCGCGCGGCCCAGAGGGCTCGACACCAGACGCGGCGTCTTGGAGCTCTGCAGTAGCTGTTTGAGAATCTCGCCCACGTATCGAGCTTGCTCTCGGCCGATCCTCGTCAGTGGGGTATCGGCGCGACAACCTTGAATGCGATGGTTGGCGTTCCATTCTGTCTGGCCGTGACGGACCAAGCAGATCACAGGCATGTCCATGTCCTGATCGGGTCAGACGCGAAGGGACTGCGCAGTAAGATCTCCGCTTGTCGCCGCGCCGAGGCGATGGCGAAGTCCATGATCGCCAACATGGGAATATCCGCGCGTCTGTCACGCCTGGCGAAGTAGTCGCGCAGCCGCGCGAGTTCCTGAGGTGTCGGTCGCCGCGCGCGCTTGCGCGCCTTGCCGATGAGACGCAGCGTTGCGCACGCTTCGCGCGCCTCCTGCGCCACCTCAGGGCGCACCGGGAGCTCCTTGACGTTGCTCGCGGCCCGCAGCACGACGCCAATCCAGATCAGATCATTCATGACCGTCGCGGGGCCCGCGCCGTCCGCGCGACGGCGGCGCACGTGGCTGATCAACGCCGCCGCGGTGAGTTCCAGGGCGTTTACCTTGCCGATAGTGTGGCGCTCGAGGAACTCGAGATGACTTTGCTTGCTTCGCTGCCATTTGGAAATCGTCTCGAAGGTCTCGATGTACCAGCGGATGAGCGCCGCCAGCGTAACGGGCTCGTGCTGCCTGCGGCCTGGCACGGCCTGGTTTTCCCGCTGCACCTCACGGTGCTTGGTCCAGCTTGCGGCAGCGGAACGCTGCGCAAAAGTCCGGTACTCCTGCTGGAGCAACGCTCGCCCGTTACGGATGCGAATGATCGCGGTGCAGCGCGTGGAACCGTCGGCCTGTCGCCGTGCTCGTATCTGTGCCATGTCCTAAACTCGGAGGGGTCAAGCTATTCTTGACCCCTATATGACCCCTTTGCAAACGCTAAACTACCCGGAATGCCCATAAATCCCGCAGAAACGCCTGAGTCGGAAACGCCTATAAAACCAGGTGTTTCTGCCGATTTTTCCGAAAGAAAGCTCGATCGAAGGGTGTCAGTCGCTCCGATGATGGATTGGACGGATCGCCACTGCCGCTACTTCCTGCGCGGATTCTCGCCTGACTTTCTGCTCTACACTGAAATGATCACGGCGGCCGCCATTCTGCGCGGTAATCGCGACCGATTGCTGGCCTACGATGTGGCGGAACACCCGGTGGCACTGCAGCTGGGGGGCAGCGATCCGGCCGATCTGGCATGCGCCGCGCGCCTCGGTGCGCAGTTCGGCTACGACGAAATCAACCTGAACTGTGGCTGCCCGAGTGATCGAGTACACAGTGGAACCTTTGGTGCCTGCCTGATGCTCGAACCGGCGCGTGTCGCCGATTGCGTGGCCGCGATACGTGCCGCGGTGAGTATTCCGGTGACCGTAAAGATGCGCATCGGCGTGGTGGTGGGTCACGATGCACCAGCGCGCGCGACGATGGCGCAATTCACCGCAATGGATGCCCAGGCGTTGATGGATTTTGTGGGTGCGGTCAGTGGCGCAGGCGCCGCGGCCGTGATCGTCCATGCGCGCAAGGCCGTATTGGGCGGGCTGTCCCCGAAGGAGAATCGCGAGGTGCCTCCACTTCGGCATGACATCGTGAGGAGCGTGAAGGAACGATTTCCGCAATTGCCGGTGATCCTGAACGGCGGCCTGCGGCATGTCGGCTCGGTGGTGGAGGCGCTGTCCTGGTGCGACGGCGTAATGCTGGGTCGCGAGGCCTATCATCGACCGTGGCTGCTGGTTGAGCTGCGCGCGGCGCTTGACGCTCACCATGCGGGTGGGGCGCCGGATCGAGCGGCGCTGCTCGCCAGGATGGCGGACTACGCCGCCCGTGAACTTGCACGGGGCGAGCGCCTGCCCAGCATTACCCGCCACCTGCTCGGGCTGTACGCCGGTGAGCCGGGCGGTCGGGAATTTCGGCGCCGGCTCAGTGAAGGGGCCCGCGAACCGCAGGCCAGCGCTGACCTACTGTGCCGCGTCGCCCCGGCAAAGTAGCCATAACACCTCAGTTGCGTATAATCCCGGACATCGGTGCTTCGGCATTATGTCAGCTGTGGCACGGCTCCGCGTCTAAGTAGGTGCATGGGAAAAGATATCGAGCTGGCCATCCTGTTCGCGGACGTCGTGGGTTCCACCCGGCTGTATGAGCTGATGGGTGATCTGCGGGCCCGGGACATGGTTGCCATCTGCATCGATGTCATGCGCACCGCGACGGAGCAGAACCAGGGCACCGTCATCAAGACGATGGGCGATGAGGTCATGTCGACCTTCGCCGACGCCGACCAGGCGCTGAACGCGGCCGCCCAGATGCAGCAGCAGATTTCACGCCATTCGCAGCTCAAGGTCGAAGGTCAGCCGGTCGCCTTGCGCATCGGCTGCCATTTTGGACCGGTAGTGCTGGAGAACCGCGATGTGTTCGGCGCCACCGTGCACACGGCCAATCGCATGACCAGCCAGGCCAAGGCCATGCAGATCATGACAACCGCGCAAGTGGTCGAGCGCCTCGCGCCGCAATGGCGGGCGGCGGTTCGCCAGGTTGATGTTGCGACGCTCAAGGGCCACGGGAACGAGGTCGTGCTGTACGAGGTGCTCTGGCAAACGGAGGATGTCACCAGCATGGTACCGGCCATCGGCATGAGCAATTTGAAACTCCCGCACCTGCGCCTGCGCCTGCAATTCCAGGACCGCGAAATCGTCCTCGATGAGCGTCACCCGGGGATCGCGATCGGTCGGGCCGAGGACAATGACCTCATCGTCAAGGGAAATCTGATCTCGAGGCTGCACGCGCGGATCGAGATCAATCGCCACAAATTCGTGCTGGTCGATCAGAGTACGAATGGCACGTTCGTACAGTCCGTGGAGGGTGATGAGGCCTTCGTGCGCCGGGACAGCGTGCAGATCAAAGGCAAGGGGATGATCGGCCTGGGCAAACTGCCCGAGCAGGATTCCCCGCAGACGATTCGCTTCGTCTGCGAGGAGGATTAGCCCAGCGCTTTTTCGACCGTGTCGAGGTTCTGTGTCAGAGCCGGCGGCAGGCGTGAGCCGTACTGTCCCAGATACTTGCGCAACTCACCGACCTCCTTGCGCCACTGTGCCGGGTCCACGCGCAGCAGTTCATCGAGCGCTGCCGGGGTGATATCCAATCCCTTCACATTCAGGTCCTGCGGGCGCGGCAGCGCGCCGATGGCCGTTTCGGTCGCGCCGGTCGTTCCGGCCACGCGCTCGAGCATCCAGGCCAGCACACGCAGGTTGTCGCCATAGCCGGGCCACAGGAACTTGCCTTGTTCGTCGCGACGGAACCAGTTCACGTGAAAGATCTTCGGCGGGTTCTTCAACTTCGCACCGACGTTGAGCCAATGCTGCCAGTAGTCTGCGTAGTTGTAGCCGCAGAACGGCTGCATCGCCATCGGATCGCGGCGCACGACCCCGACCTGGCCGGTGGCCGCCGCCGTCGTCTCCGAGGCGACTGATGCGCCGATGAGCACGCCATGTGCCCAGTCGCGGGCCTGGAAGACTAGCGGGGCCAGAGTGCGCCGACGGCCACCGAACACGATGGCGGTGATGGGCACGCCCTTTGCGTCTTCGGCGTGCGGGGAGTAACCCGGGTTGTTGCGGGCGGCGACGGTGAAGCGCGCGTTGGGATGCGCGGCCGGTCCTTTGGCCTTCTCCTTGTCATAGGGTCGTCCCTGCCAGTCGGTGACCGCAGCGCCGTGCTTGAGGCCCTCCCACCAGGGCTGGTTGTCCGCCGTCAACGCCACGTTGGTGAACAGAGTGTCGTGGCGGATCATGTCATAGGCGTTGCGATTGGTTTCCGGATTGGTGCCAGGCGCGACCCCAAAGTAGCCCGCCTCCGGATTGATGGCCCACAGCCGGCCATCAGCACCCGGGTGCAGCCAGGCGATGTCGTCACCCACCGTGAACACCTTCCAGCCAGGCATGGATTGCGGCGGAATGAGCATTGCCAGGTTCGTCTTGCCGCAAGCCGAGGGGAATGCGGCCGCAATGTAGTGCGTCTCGCCCTGCGGGCTTTGCAGCCCGACGATGAGCATGTGTTCGGCCAGCCAGCCTTCGGTCCGGGCCTGGTAGCTGGCGATGCGCAGTGCATGACATTTCTTGCCCAGCAGGGCATTGCCACCATAGCCGGAGCCAAAACTCTCGATGAGCAGCTCCTCGGGGAAGTGCACGATGAAGCGCCGGTTCGGATCCAGTTCGCCGGTGGAGTGCAGGCCCTTGACGAACTTGCCGGTGCGGGAGATCAGCTCGAGCGCCGGGCGCCCCATGCGAGTCATGATGTGCATGTTCAGCACGACATACGCGCTGTCCGTGATTTCCACTCCGCAGCGTGCCAGCGGGGAATCGAGTGGACCCATGCAGTAGGGCACGACGTACAGCGTCCGACCCTTCATGCAGCCGGCGAACAGGCTGCTCATTTTCGCGTGCGCTTCGGCGGGCGCCATCCAGTTGTTGTTTGGGCCGGCATCTTCCTTGTTGCGGGTGCATACGAAGGTCAGGTGTTCGACGCGGGCCACATCGGAGGGATTTGAACGGGCCAGGTGACAGCCCGGAAATTCCTTCTCGTTCAGTTTCGACAGCTCCCCGCCGACGCGCAGTTGCTCGGTCAGCCGCTCGATCTCCGTGTCGGAACCTTCGCACCAATACACCGAAGCCGGCTGGGTCAGGTTGCGAACCGACTCCACCCAGTCCGTGACTTGCGGGCAAAGTTTCGACAGCGGGAGGATCGCGTGCGGGGCAGTGGCCATGCGTTTCAGTCCTTATGAAGTCACTTGTTCAAGTCACCGCGTCGCACGGTTGTGTTGATTTTCGAAGATTTCCACGGCTGGGGGAATTGGCCGGCGACGGGCGGAATACATTACCCTTTCAATTATATAGAGCGCCGGCCGAGGTCCACGGCCTTCCGTTGCCACAATGATGCAGCTTTTGCCGTGCAAGTGCAGCATCTACCTACCTGTTCTGTAGCATGTCCCGGAAAAATTAGTGCAAGAAGCTGATTTAGAAGATATTTTCGATGCCGGAGGCAGCCTTGCCAGGGCATTAAAAGGGTTTGTGCCGCGGCGCCAGCAGTTACATATGGCGCAGCGCGTTGCCGACGCCCTCGAGGAGCGTCGCCCGCTGGTGATCGAGGCGGGGACCGGGACCGGTAAGACCTTTGGCTATCTCGTTCCGGTATTGCTGTCGGGGCTGCGCGTGCTGGTCTCGACCGGCACGCGAACCTTGCAGGACCAGTTGTACGAGAAGGATTTGCCCCTGCTCAGCGGGGCCTTGGGACAGCCGGTGCATGTTGCAGTATTGAAAGGTCGGGGAAACTACCTGTGCCTGCACCGACTGCAACAGGTGCAGCTGCAACAGCCGCGCAGCGCGGACCGGATAGTCGGCTGGGCCGCCGGCACTGCCACCGGGGATCTGTCCGAAGTGCCGGACTTTGCGGACTCACATCCGTTGTGGCCGCAGATTACCTCCACGCGCGACAACTGCTTGGGATCACGGTGTCCGGAGTTCGGACGCTGCCACCTGGTGCGGGCGCGGCGTGAAGCGCAGCAGGCACAGGTGGTGATCGTCAATCATCATCTGCTGCTGGCCGATCTGACGCTGAAGGAGGATGGCTTCGGGGATGTGCTCGGCACCGCGGATGCCGTGGTGATCGATGAAGCGCATCAACTGCCGGATCTGGCCATGCAGTTCTTCGGCGCGAACTGCAGCGCACGTGGTCTGGCCCAGGTTCTCAACGCCGTGCGTACGGAGACGACGCAGCCGGACAGCGCTGTGAAGTTTGCGCTGAGCGCCGTCGATGAGAGTGTCGCCGGGTTGACCGCCGCGCTGCCGGCGCGCGCCGGTCGGCACGCGTGGGAGGAGTGCCCACCGGACCTCACGCAGCGAACCTCTGAGCTGGCGCATGCAATGTCGGCATTGGCCGCTGAACTTGAGGTCTTGCCGGAGGACAGCACGGTCAAGGGTCTGATCGGGCGGGTGTCGGAGATGGCCGCGCAACTGACACGCATCGCGGCCGTGTCGGAAATCGACGGCGCGCGCTCCGCGGAGCTGGGCTCGCGCGGCTTTGTCCTGCATTTGTTGCCTTTTGAAATCGCCAGCCGTTTTCAGGGCCAGATGCAGGCACGACGCAGTGCCTGGATCTTCACCTCGGCGACGCTATCGGTGGGGGAGGATTTCAGCCATTTCACGACGCGCCTGGGGCTTGAAGAGGCCGAGACGGTCCGCATTCCCAGTCCGTTCGACTTCGAACGCCAAAGCCTGCTGTGGCTCCCGGAAGGCCTGCCCGAACCGGCCGCCGCGGATTTTGTGAGTGCCCTGCTGGAGGCGAGCGTGCCGCTCATCGATGCGGCACGAGGTGGGGCATTCATCCTTTTCACCAGTCACCGCGCCTTGTCCGAAGCGGCGCTGCGCCTGCGCGCCCTGTGGAGCGCCGGGGCCAGGCGCTACCGGTTGTTTGTGCAGGGGGAGGCGCCCCGCGAACAGCTGTTGCGCGGCTTTCGCGAGGATGGTGATGCGGTGCTGCTGGGCACCGCGAGTTTCTGGGAAGGCGTGGACGTGAAAGGCACGGCATTGCGACTGGTCATCATCGAAAAACTGCCCTTCGCCTCGCCCGAGGATCCGATCGTCAAGGCACGCGTGGCACATATTCAGCGTCAGGGCGGCAACCCGTTCAAGGACTACCAGCTGCACGAAGCCGCGCTGAGCTTGCGTCAGGGAGTCGGGCGGCTCATCCGCAGCGAGGTCGATTTCGGCGTGGTGATGATCGGTGATCGCCGGCTCACGACCCGACCCTATGGCCGCAAGCTGCTGGCCGCCCTGCCGCCGATGCGGCGCGCCGCCTCGCTGGAGGAGGTGTCGCAGTTCCTGGCCCGTCATGCACCCCGGCGCCCGGCCGAGGCGCTGTCTTGAGAATCCTCGCACTGGATACGGCCACCGAGGTGTGTTCCGTCGCGTTGCTGCTGCAGGACACGGCGCACAGTGACCAGCTGCTGGTGCGCGAGTTACCGCCCGGTGCGGGTCATTCGGCGCACATTCTGTCCCTGGTGCAGGCCGTGCTGGGCGATGCCGCGCTGAGCTTGAGCCAACTGGATTGCATCGCTTTCGGTCGCGGACCCGGCGGGTTCACCGGCGTGCGCCTGGCGGCCAGCGTGACCCAGGGACTGGCCTACGCGGCGGACCTGCAGGTGCTACCCGTCTCGGATCTGCTGGCGGTCGCACAGCAGGCGTTGGACCTGGCCCCCACTGCCGCGAGTGTTCTGGTGTGCAATGACGCGCGAATGCAGGAGGTGTACTGGGCCTGCGCGACCCGTGGATTTTCGGGCCTGGCCCAGGCCTCAGGACCTGAACAGGTCGGACCGCCCGAAATGGTTCAGCTACCGGCCCAGCTACCGGGCCCCGTGCACGCGGCGGGTCGCGGCTTTGCGCTGTGGCCGCAGCTGCGGCAGCGTCTGGGCATCGTGCTGACAGCGGGGCAAGCCGAGTTGCTCCCCCGGGCACGTGAGATTGCCAGGCTGGCGGGGCCCCAATGGCTGGCTGGACAAGGGGTAACGCCAGATCGAGCACAGCCGGTGTATTTGCGGAATGATGTCGCGAAACCGTCACGGAAGTGACACAGAATGGATAACGTCATGATTCTGCAATGATCTGACCCCGTAATACTCGCATCAGGAAATACCCCGAGCCTATGCCAGCCAAACAAGTACTAATCGTCGAGGATGAACGGCCGATTCGCGAGATGATCGCCTTTGGCCTGAAACGCGCGGGTTTCGAGGTGCGCGAGGCCGAGGATTGCCGCGCGGCCCGCGCGCTGTTGGCGGACCGCCGCCCCGATCTGGTGTTGGTGGACTGGATGTTGCCGGACATGAGTGGGCTGGAATTGACGCGTGCGCTCAAGCGTGACCGGGAAACCCGCGAAGTACCGATCATCATGCTGACCGCACGTTCCGAGGAGGGCGACAAGGTGGCAGGCCTCGAGGGCGGTGCCGATGACTACGTGACCAAGCCGTTTTCGCCCCGCGAACTCTTGGCCCGCATCAACGCGGTACTGCGCCGTGTCGGGCCGGCCGGTGAAGGGGAGCGTATCGATTTCGAAGGTCTGGAGCTGGATCCGGCCAGTCACCGGGTCCTGGTCGGGGAGCTGACGGTGCCGCTCGGACCGACCGAGTACCGGATGCTCGAGTTCTTCATGACTCACCCGGAGCGGGTCTACACGCGCGATCAGCTCCTGGATCGCATCTGGGGCGGAAATGTCTATGTCGAGGAGCGCACGATCGACGTACACATTCGGCGCCTGCGCAAGGCGCTCGAGGAATTCGGGTACGATCGCTTCATCCAGACCGTCAGGGGCTCGGGATACCGATTCTCGGCCCGCACGGCCTGAACCGGACCTGCAGGTGTAGCCTTCGAATGTCGAGTGGCTTTCAAGTCGGCCTTTTTATCGTACTGCGGTTGCTCGTGGCGGCCGCGCTGGGTCTGCTGCTGGGTTGGCCCCTGGGCAGTCCCTGGGCCGGCCTGAGCCTCGCCAGCGGTGCCTATCTGTGCTGGCAGCTGATCACGCTGTTTCGCGTGGAGTGGTGGGTGCGCCATCGCGGCTTCGCCGAGCCACCCGATATCGGCGGCCCGTGGGGCGAGATCATCACCCAGATCGTGCGCCTGCACCGGCGCAAGCGTTTCCACAAGCAACGTTTCGTGCAGCTGTTCCGGCAGATCCAGCGCTCCACGGCCGCGTTGCCCGATGGGGTGGTCATTCTCAATGATCTGCGCGAGATCGTGTGGTTTAACCGCATGGCCGCCCAGTTGCTGTTCCTGCGTCGCCCGGCGGACCTCGGACTGCGCATTGACAATCTGGTACGCCAGCCGGAATTCTTGCGTTACCTGAACTCCGGCCAATTCAGCAACCCCGTGGTCCTGCGCGGCGGCAAGGGCGATCACCTGTACCTGTCGCTGCAGGTCGTGCCATACGGGGAAGGCCAGCTGCTGCTGCTGGTGCGCGATGTCTCCCGGCAGATGCGCCTGGAGGCCATGCGCAAGGACTTCGTGGCCAATGCCTCGCACGAGCTGCGCTCCCCGTTGACGGTGATCTCCGGATATCTTGAGACCTTGAGCCAGGATCCGATGCTGGATGCGGACCTGCAGGCACCTGTTGGCGAGATGCGTCGTCAGGCCGAGCGGATGACGACCATCATCACTGAACTGTTGGAGCTGTCGCGGCTGGAAGTGGCGCAGGATGCGACCGACACCACCGCGGTGGACGTGACGGCACTGATGGCCATGTTGCGCAAAGACGTGCTGGCGCGATCCGAACACCCGGGTGAGGTGCGCTTGTGTGTCGAGTCGGATTCCATGCTCACGGGCAACGAGTCCGAAATCCATTCGGCATTTTCCAACCTGGTCGACAACGCCGCCAAGTACACGCCAACCACAGGTTCGATTGAGATTGGCTGGCGCGTCGATGAGGAAGGCGGTCACTTCTGCGTAACTGACACCGGCATCGGCATTCACGCGGACCACATTCCACGATTGACCGAGCGGTTCTATCGGGTCGATGCGGGTCGTGCGCGTAAATCGGGGGGGTCGGGCCTCGGGCTCGCGATCGTCAAGCACGTATTGCAGCGACATGACGCGACGCTGGAAATTGCGAGCATCCAGGGTCGCGGCAGCACCTTTACCTGCCATTTTCCGCCGCAGCGCCTGTTCACCGCGGCGGCGGGCCGCGAATCCGGACGCTCCGCGACCGCCTGAAAGACGGCTGCCGCTCCTTCAGAAAACCTTTGCGCCGCTGTCACATAACGGAAACGGCGAACTCCGAGGCTGACACTTACCCTTAGGTCAGGTCCGGAGCCTTATGAGCAGCAAAGGAAAGGAGCGCCGGCTGCGGGTGCGAACCCTGTTCCTCTCGGATATCCACTTGGGGTTCAAACGCGCGCGGACCCGCGAACTGCTCGCTTTCCTGCGTGCGATCGACGCTGAAACCATTGTTCTGGGTGGCGATATTGTCGATGCCCTGAGTCTCGCCAAGCGCTTCTTCTGGACCGACGAGCACACCCAGGTGCTGCGCTTGCTGCTGGCGCGCCGCCGCGCCGGGGTTCGACTGGTCTACCTGCCAGGCAATCATGATGCCGCACTGTCGGTGTTCGTGGAGATGCTCCAGGGCCAGATCGAGGTGCATCGTGAGTGGGTGTACCGCACCTGCCGCGGGGAGCGCTACCTGGTGCTGCACGGTGACCAGTTTGATGCCGCAGTGGCGTGCCCGGCATGGCTGTACTGGGTGGGTGACCGGCTCTACGAGGCCACCTTGCTGTACAACCACCGGGTGAATGATCTGCGGCGTCTTTTTGGTCTGCCCTACTGCCCGCAGACGGAGAAGCTCAAAGCGGCCATCGGTACCAGCGCCCGTTTCATCGCAAAGTTTGAAAACGTGGCGGCCTCGCAGGCCCGCGAGCAAGGCTACGATGGCGTGATCTGCGGCCATATTCACCGTGCCAATCTGTGCCGGATCGACGGCACCTTCTATGCGAACACCGGCGACTGGGTCGAATCGTGCTCGGCCCTGGTGGAGACGCGCGCCGGGGAGATGCAGCTGTTGCGCTGGCCGCACGGTACGCTCGCCGGCATCGGTGTGCGCCCGCTGCTCGCCGACGCCGCCTGAGGGCGCGCATTGGGCTATGATCCGCTTCGGGCCCGCACCGTATTCGATTCAGCGCTCATCGAGGATCTTCAAGCCGATGGAAACCGCCGATCTTTCGCATCACATTTCCCGCCGCTTCAATGAAGACCTGGAGCGCGTCCGCAATCGCGTACTGGCCATGGGCGGCTTTGTCGAACAGCAATTGCAGAAGGCGATCTCGGCGCTGGTCGAAGGCGACAGCTCACTGGGGGAGGCGGTCGCCATGGATGACTTCAAGGTCAACAACATGGAGATCTCCATCGACGAGGAGTGCAGCCGCATCCTCGCGACCCGCTCCCCGGCGGCCGGCGACCTGCGCGTGATTGTGGCCATTATCAAGACCATCACCGACCTGGAACGCATTGGTGATGAGGGTGAGAAGATCGGTTATATCGCCTCGCGCCTGGCCACCATGGAACGCCCGGCGGACAAGTACCGGGAGATCAAGCATCTCGGCCGCCTGGTGCAGGACATGGTGCACAGTGCGCTGGACTCATTCGCACGCATGGACGCGGAAGCCGGCCTGCAGGTGGCGCGGCAGGACATCGCCGTGGACGAGGAGTACGAGTCCATTCAGCGCCAGACCATCACCTTCATGCTGGAGGATCCGCGCACGATCCGTCGGCATCTGGATGTGATGTGGGTCGTGCGCTCGCTGGAGCGCATCGGCGATCATGCCAAGAACATCGGCGAGTACGTGATCTACATGGTGCACGGCCGCGATGTGCGCCATACCGATCTGGCCGATGTGGAGCGCGAACTGCGGGGTGAGAAGGCCCTGCAAGAGGGTCAGGACGGGCAGGGCGGTCAGGTCGCCAGCTGACATGCTGAACCGCCGGCTGATCAATTTTGCGGGTGCGGGCGCGTGCCTCGGCATGCTGGCCTTCGCCTTCTACACCCAGGAGTTCTTGAACCTGGAGCCATGCCCGCTGTGTATTTTCCAGCGCATCACGGTGTTCGTGCTGGCGCTGGTATTCCTGGTCGCCGCGATCCACAACCCGAAGCGTGCGGCTGGCGCCTGGACCTATGCGGTGCTGATCGGCGTGGTGGCCCTGCTCACGATCGGTATCGCGGGGCGGCATGTGTATATACAAAGTCAGCCGCCGGGCAGCATTCCGGCCTGCGGCGCGCCGTTCAATATCCTGCTGCAGATGTTCAATCCATGGCAGGTCGTCGTGAAGGTGCTGCATGCGGGGGGCGAGTGCGCCATCGTGAACTGGACATTTTGGGGTGTGAGCATGCCCGGATGGGTGCTGTTCTGCGCCTTGATACTGGGCGGCGCGGGCATCATTGCCAATCTGCCGCGCCGGCCGCCCACCCTGCGCAGACGCTGAGGCGCGCCGCTTAGCCCAGCAGCCGCTCCAGCACGCCCACGTACATGCGGTGCAGGTCGTCGATATCAACGGCACGTACCTGCTCGTTGACTTTGTGGATGCTGGCGTTGATCACACCCAGCTCCACGATCTGCGCGCCGAGGGCTGCGATGAACCGCCCATCGGAGGTTCCCCCGCCAGTGGAGAGCTTCGGCGGCTTGCCGGCCACTGTGGCCACAGCCTTGCACACGGCGTCCGACAGTGCGCCCTGCGGGGTGTAGAACGGTTCTCCGGATACATACCATTCGAGCGTGAAATTCACCGCGTATCTGCGCAGAATGTCTTCGACCGTCTGCTTGAGCCGCTCGATGGTCTGCACCGGAGAGTAGCGCAGGTTGAAGCGTGCCTTCAGTTCTCCGGGAATCACATTCGGCGCGCCCGTGCCCGCATTCAGATTCGACACCTGGAAAGTGGTGGGCTGGAAGTGCTCGTTCCCCCGGTCCCATTCACGGCTGGTCAGTTCGGCCAGCGCCGGCGCCAGGGTATGGATCGGGTTCACCGCCAGGTGCGGATAGGCGATATGGCCCTGGGTACCGTGAACGGTGAGCCGCCCGGACAGTGAACCGCGGCGCCCGATCTTGATGGTGTCCCCAAGAGCCGATTCGCTGGAAGGCTCACCGACGATGCACCAGTCGATGCGATCACCGCGCCCGAGCAGGGTTTCCACGACACGCTTGGTGCCATCCACGCTGGGCCCCTCCTCGTCGCTCGTGATCAGGAAGGCAATGGTCCCGCGATGTTCGGGATGCGCCGTCACGAACTCCTCGGCCGCGGTCACCATGGCAGCCAGACCGCTCTTCATGTCCGCCGCGCCCCGTCCGTACAACACCCCATCGCGTACGGTGGGCTCAAAGGGCCTGGTACGCCACTCTTCGAGCGGCCCGGTCGGCACGACATCGGTGTGCCCCGCAAAGCACAGCACCGGTGCGGCCGCGCCACGGCGTGCCCAGAAATTCTCGACATTGCCGTAATTGAGCTTCTCGACCTGGAACCCGGCGGCCTCGAGGCGGCCAATCATGAGGTTCTGGCAGCCCTCGTCAGCCGGCGTGACCGAGGCCCGGCCCATCAATTCCACGGTCAGTTCAAGTGTTCGCGACATGTGTTTGGCAGAGATAAATCGTCAGGATTTCGAGGGGTTGTCATGAGGATGACATCGCAGCGGACGCACAATGCCTTGTGAGCGTAAGCCCCGGGTAAGCGTCGGTCGACCCCAAAAGAGAAGCGCGACCGAAGCCGGTGTCACGTGTTCGTCACAATACTGTCATGTAATGCCTGGGCTGGACGCGCGCGTGGCTTGAAACGGTCGATTTTGCGAATTTTCACGTAGTCCTCAGGAGCAGGTAATGAGCCTTGTAAGTGTACAACGCGTTTTGGTGGCTGCGGCCGCCGTTGCGCTCACGGGACTGGTACACGCCGCCGATATTTCGGGCGCCGGTGCGACCTTCCCCTATCCGATCTATTCGAAGTGGGCCGATGCGTACAAGACCAGCACGGGTATCGGTCTTAACTATCAGTCCATCGGTTCCGGGGGCGGCATCAAACAGATCGAGGCCAAGACGGTTACGTTCGGCGCCTCGGACATGCCGCTGAAGCCCACCGAACTGAAGGCCGCCGGGCTGGTGCAGTTTCCGATGATCATTGGTGGCGTCGTGCCAGTGGTCAATGTGAAGGGTATCGGTCCGGGTCAGCTGATTCTCGATGGTGCCACGCTCGCCGCGATTTACCTGGGTGACATCAAGACTTGGAACGACCCCGCAATCAGGAAGCTGAACCCGAAGCTGGCGCTTCCGGCGACGGCGATTGCGCCGGTATATCGCGCGGACGGGTCGGGCACGAACTTCTTGTTCACAGACTATCTGTCCAAGGCGAGTCCGAAGTTCAAGGACAATATCGGCGCAGCGACCTCGGTACAGTGGCCGGTGGGCATTGGCGCGAAGGGTAATGAGGGTCTGGCCAATCAGACCACGCAGACCGATGGCGCCATTGGCTACGTCGAGTTCGCTTATGCGAAGCAGAACAAGATGGCCAATGTGCTGCTGATCAATCAGGCGCACCATGCCATCGCCCCGAGCGCCGCCTCATTCCAGGCGGCTGCCGCCAACGCGGACTGGACCCACGCGGACAGCTACTACCTGATCCTGACGGACCAGGCCGGGGCCAACAGCTGGCCAATCACCGGCGCGAGCTTTATCCTCCTGTACCATAATCCGCCCGACGCGGTCGCCACCGGCGAAGCGCTGAAATTCTTTAACTGGGCGTACAAGAACGGAACGCAGATGGCTGCCGACCTGGATTACGTACCGTTGCCAGCCACGCTGATCACGCAGGTGCAGCACACCTGGAGGACCGCGATTACGGCCAACGGCGCACCGATCTGGAAGTAAGGTTTCGCGTCAGGACCGCCCGGTGGCGCGCCGGGCGGTTTGCGCATCGGCGAGGCCGCGACCCGAGCCGTTTGTGTTTCGGTAAGGAATAATGGACCAGGCAACTGCGTTCGTGATTGAGCCGCGTCATGCGGCTCGCCAGCGTTTCGGAGAGCGCCTCTTCAGGGGGGCGACCCTCGCCGCCGCCCTGCTCGTGCTGGTATTGCTGGGCGGTGTTGCAATTGCGCTCCTCAAGGGCGCATGGCCGGCATTCGCGCACTTCAAGCTTGAGTTTCTGACCCGCCAGGTCTGGAATCCGGTGACCGAGAAATTCGGTGCCGTGGCGGCCATCTATGGCACGCTGGTCACATCGGCCATCGCCATGTTGGTGGCCATCCCGCTGAGCTTCGGCATCTCGATTTTCCTCACCGAACTGTGTCCGGCGTGGCTCAGGCGTCCCGTCGGCGTGGCGGTGGAACTCCTGGCGGCGGTGCCGAGCATAATCTTCGGCATCTGGGGCCTGTTCGTCTTTGCGCCCGTTCTGCAGCGCCATGTGCAGCCCTGGCTCATCGACCATGTCGGCACCCTGCCGGGCATCGGTACCTTGTTCCAGGGACCACCTTTCGGTATCGGCATCCTGACCGCATCGCTGGTGCTGGCGATCATGGTGCTGCCCTTCATCGCCTCGGTCATGCGCGATGTATTCGAGACCGTTCCGGATGTGCTGCGCGAGTCCGCGTACGGCCTGGGCGCCACGACCTGGGAGGTGATCTGGCATGTGGTGCTGCCGTATTCACGCACGGGTGTCGTTGGCGGCATCATGCTGGGCCTGGGCCGCGCGCTTGGCGAGACCATGGCCGTCACCTTCGTGATCGGCAACGCCCATCGGGTTGGCAGTTCGCTGCTGGCACCCGGGACGACCATCTCCGCGACCATTGCCAATGAATTCACCGAAGCGACCGGTGATCTGTACAACTCCTCCCTGATCGCCCTGGGTGTTCTGCTGTTCGTGATCACCTTCGTGGTCATCAGTGCCGCGCGCCTGATGCTGCGGCGCCTGGATCGCAAGGCATTGGGATCCGTATGAAACGCAGCGGCACGCGCAAATTCGCCAATGTGGTCGCCCTCACGCTATCGGTCGGTGCGACCGTCCTGGGCCTGTTTTTCCTGGCGGCGATTCTGTGGACGCTGCTGAAGAACGGCCTCGCGGGCATGTCATTGCGCCTGTTCACGCAGATGACGCCACCACCAGGCTCGGCCGGAGGGTTGCTGAACGCCATTTTCGGCAGCGCCGTCATGACCGTCATCGGTATTGCGGTGGGTGCTCCGCTGGGGGTTCTGGCCGGCACCTACCTGGCCGAGTACGGCGGCAATTCGCGCTTGTCGGCGGTCATCCGTTTCGTGAATGACGTGCTGCTGAGCGCGCCCTCGATCATCGTCGGCCTGTTCGTGTACCAGATCGTCGTGGTGCCGATGGGGCACTTCTCGGCCCTCGCCGGCGCCGCGGCGCTCGCGATCATCGCCATTCCGGTGACGGTACGCACCACCGAGGACATGCTGCGCCTGGTGCCGCAGGGCATGAAGGATGCCTCCACCGCGCTCGGTGCCTATCCGTGGCGCACGACCCTCAGTGTCATCTATCCGGCCGCCCGCAGCGGCATTCTGACGGGCCTGTTGCTGGCCATTGCCCGCGTCAGCGGTGAGACCGCGCCGCTGCTGTTCACCGCGTTGAACAGTCAGTTCTGGAGCAGGAACCTGAACGCGCCCATGGCGAACCTGCCGGTCGACATCTACCTGTTCGCGCAGAGTCCGTATCCGCAGTGGCAGCAGCTGGCCTGGTCGGGGGCGCTGCTGATCACGCTGTCCATTCTCGCGCTCAGCATCTTTGCGCGCATCGTGGTTTCGGCCCTGCAGCCGGCGCGGCGCACATGAGCACCGGGCAGATCACCGCTGGCGGAGTTGCGGCGCCGAATCGGGCCAACGGCACTGCGGCCGGCGTGCCTGAGAGCGCCGCGCCGCCCAAAGTCACCGTGCGTGATCTGCATTTCTACTACGGCAGCTCGCATGCCTTGAAGGGCATCAATCTGGATCTGGCCGATCGGAGCATTACCGCCTTCATCGGTCCCTCGGGTTGCGGCAAATCCACGTTGCTGCGGGTCCTGAATCGCATGTACGCGCTGTATCCCGGGCATCGCGCCGAGGGCAAGGTGCTGCTGGATGGCACCAATATCCTCGAGCCCAGCGTCGATGTGGCGGACCTGCGTCTGCGCGTCGGCATGGTGTTCCAGAAACCCACGCCGTTTCCAATGTCGATTTTTGACAACGTTGCGTTCGGGATTCGCCTGGCCCAGCGTATTTCGCGGCGCGATCTGGCCGACCGCGTGGAGGCCGCGCTGCGCGATGCGGCCATGTGGGATGAGGTGAAGGACAAGCTGCTGGAGGATGGCCGTGGCTTGTCCGGTGGCCAGCAGCAGCGCCTGTGCATCGCACGCACGATCGCGGTGCACCCTGAGGTCATCCTGTTCGATGAACCGACCGCCGCGCTGGACCCCATTTCGACGCTGCGGATCGAGGAAACCCTGCAGTCCTTGCGGGAGAAGTATTGCATTGCCATCGTCACGCACAATCTGCAGCAGGCCGCGCGAGTTTCAAACACCACCGCCTTCATGTACCTGGGCGATCTGGTGGAGGTGGGACCGGCCGAGCAGATCTTCACGGCCCCGAAGGATCGTCGCACCGATGATTACGTGACCGGCCGATTCGGTTGAGCAGCGGAGCCAATATATGCATGAATCGAACCAGACACTCGCACCCCCCAGCCTCTCACCGGCGGTATACGCCGCCAATGGCGAACACCATCCCGAAGCCGGTGTGAACCTGCGGCCCGCCGCTCGGGGCGGCGCCCCCAGTCGGCTCGATGGCGCCGTGATCGGCCAGACGGTCGGTACCGTGACGGTTGCCGATCCGGTGTTTTCGTGCCGCGATATCAACGTCTATTACGGGTCCAAGCACGCCATCAAGGGCGTGAGCCTGGATGTCGGCAAGAAGCAGGTGCTGGCGATGATCGGGCCCTCGGGTTGCGGTAAGTCCACCTTCCTGCGCTGTCTCAACCGCATGAACGACACCATTGCCGGTGCCCGTGTGAGCGGGCAGATCCTGCTTGACGGCCAGGACATCCACGATCCTGCGCGCGACGTCGTCCAGCTGCGCGCCCGCGTCGGCATGGTGTTCCAGAAGCCTAACCCGTTTCCCAAGTCCATCTATGACAACGTGGCCTTCGGGCCGCGTCTGCATGGCCTGGTTCGACGTCGCGCCGACCTGGATGAGCTGGTGTGCACCAGTTTGCAGCGCGCCGGGCTGTGGAACGAAGTCAAGGATCGCCTCACCCAGTCCGGCACCGGCCTGTCCGGCGGCCAGCAGCAGCGCCTGTGCATCGCGCGCACGATTGCGGTGATGCCGCATGTCATCCTCATGGACGAGCCGTGCTCGGCGCTCGATCCGGTCGCCACGGCGCGCATCGAAGACCTGATCGATGAGCTGAAGGAATCCTTCGCCATCGCCATTGTCACGCACTCCATGCAGCAGGCCGCGCGTGTCTCGCAGCGCACGGCATACTTCCACATGGGCTCGCTGGTCGAAGTCGGCGAGACGGACCGCATTTTCACCAACCCTCGGCACCGCCTGACGGAAGACTACATCACCGGCCGTTTTGGCTGATCCGTCAGCCGCACGTGCAGCCACGGTCCGAAGGCATGCTCGAAGGCCATATCAGCAGGTCGTTTGATGGTGAACTCGCCGGGCTGCATATCCGCGTGCTGGAAATGGGCGGCCTGGCGCTGGACCAGGTGCGGGCAGCCTCACGTGCCTATGCCGAATGGGACGTGCACAATGCACAACTCGCCATTGATCGCGAAGGCGTGCTCATCACCAGCGGCTCGCGGATCTACGATGACCAGTTGACGCTGATCGCCCGGCGTAATCCCGTGGCCAGCGACCTGCGCGCCATCATTGCGTTGGCGAAAATTGCGGCGGAACTTGATCGGGCCGGTGCCGAAGCATGCAAGATCGCCCGAACGGTTCTGCACCAGAGCGGCCGCCCGGGCCGGCGCACCTCATCGGACGCGCGGCATCTTGCCAATCTTGCCACCGCGCTGCTGCGGTTGTCGCTGGAGGCGCTGGATCAGCTGGACAGTGAAATCGCCGAGCAGGTCATCGATCGGGATCAGGACCTGGACGGGGAATATGCCGCCGGACTGCGCCGCCTGCTCACGCGTGCCATGGAGGACCCCGCGAGTCTGGAAGTGACGGTGGAAGCGGCGTTCGTGCTGAAGGCGCTCGAGCGAATCGGCGATCATGCCCGCAACGCCGCGCAGCAGATCGTCGGCATCGCTGACCACGTGATGGTCAGAGGTCAGGCCGAGCAGCAATGACCGCCACGCCCTGAAACTCCGGCAGATCGCTTAAGATCCTGTCGCCAACCTTTCAAGGAAACCCAATCGCATCATTCCGCAGCCGCCGCGCCCGCCGCGCGTTATATTGCGCCACATATAACGCAGGTGAGGGCTGGTATGCGACGTTTACAACCAATACGGCGACGGGTGGTCGTGGGTTCGCGGCAACTGATTCGGTGCAGCTCGCTGGTGTTGCTGCTGGCTGCGGGTGCCGCCGGGGCGCAGACCCCAGGCGTTGATTCGACGGGTGCTGGATCAACGGCTGTTCTGGATCAGGTGATCGTCACCGGTTCGCGTCAGTCCGGTCTCACGGCGGCGGACAGCCCCGCCGCGGTACAGATCATCAGCGCCGATGCGCTGCGGATCGTCGCCGGCAATCCCGATCTGCTGACTGCTCTGTCGCAGGTCGTGCCCTCGTTTGTGATGCAGGCCTTCGGCAATGACCTGGCCGGGGAGACCCTGCAGGCGAAAGTGCGGGGCCTAAGCCCCAATGATGTGCTGGTGCTGGTGGATGGCAAGCGGCGCCATACCACTGCAAATCTCGAGGTCGATCTGGGCGATCCGTACCAGGGTGGTGCCGGCGTGGATTTCAATTTCATCCCGCTCGATGCCATCGATCACATCGAGGTGCTCACGGATGGCGCCGCGGCGCAGTACGGCACCGATGCCATCGCGGGCGTCATCAACATCATTCTGAAGAAGAACGCCTCGGGCGGCAGCCTGACGGGCACATATGGCAACTACATGGACGGTGGTGGCAATACCGGTGATGTGTCGGGGAATGTGGGCTTTGCCCCCTTCGAGAACAGCTATCTGAATTTCACGGCCGAACTACACCATCACGGAGACAGCAACCGCGGGGCGATCGATCCGCGCGTAATTAATGCAGCCGACTCCGGCACATTGCCCGATTCAAACGTTGTGAACGCGCCGGGTTATCCGTACCTGAACGGTCAGGAGGGCGATGCCGAGTACGATCTGAAGCTTTTCTCGATGAACGGTGGCTTTGATCTGGGCAATGGCCAGCAGTTCTACACGTTTGCCACGTACGGCAACAAGGATGCCGCGGCATACCAGAACTACCGCGTTCCCAGCAAGGTCTCGTATACCAATCCGATGACCAACGTCACGACCTATCCGTTCCCCTTCGGCTTCGATCCCCAGGAATCAACCCGCGAAAACGACTTCTCCGTCACCGGCGGCTTCAGGGGCGTTGTTGCCCAGTGGAACTGGGATTTGAGCAGCACCTACGGCGGCGACAAGCCGTCCATCTACACGCTCAATTCGGCCAATAACGGCCTCTATGGCGCAACCGGCGTCCCCACGCCGCTCACCTACTACGATGGCTTCCTGCAGACGACGCAGTGGAGCACGACGCTGGATGTGAGCCGCGATTTCAACGTGGGCCTGGCGGGACCGCTGAACGTGGCCTACGGCGTCGAATACCGGCGCGACACCTACGGGATCGGCGCCGGCATCCCGATATCCTATGAGGACGGCGGTGCACAGTCCTATCCCGGCTTCACCCCGACCGATGCCGGCGTGCACGATCGCAAGAACGAAGCGCTTTACATCGATCTGGCGACCCAGCCGATCGCGAACCTGCGCGTCGATGCCGCCGGCCGCTACGAGCACTACAGTGATTTCGGCAGTGCGACCGTGGGCAAGCTCACGGCGCGGTACGATTTGACGCAGCAGTTTGCCGTGCGCGGCACTTTCAGTAACGGCTTTCGTGCACCCACGCTGGCGGAGGAGTACTACTCGGCGACCAACGTCACCACCACCACCGCCCAGGTACAATTGCCCCCGGATTCAGTGGGCGGCAAGCTTCTGGGACTGGGCAATGGGTTGCAGCCGGAGCATTCCGTCAATCTGAGCCTTGGGTTGGTGTGGCGGCCGCTGCCCGGCCTCAACACCACGCTGGACGTCTATCAGATCAGCATCACCAACCGCATCGTCGGAACCGGTGACCTGTACGGCACGATCAATGGTGTCCTGCAACCTTCGGCGCCGGCCGTGAATGCGGCAATCGCCGCCAATGGCAACAGTCTCGATCCGGATGTGGTGGCAAGCGGCACCACCGGAGTTGCCATTTTTTCCAACGGCATCGATACCCGCACGCAGGGCGCCGACCTGGTGTTCAATTTCCCGGATGATTACGCATTTGGCCATATCAACTGGTCCGTCGGCGCGCAGTTGAATCAGACGGTCATCACCAAGATCCCGGGCACGCCGCCGCAACTCATCGGACTGTCGTTGTACAACGCCGAGGCGCTGTCTGATCTGAGCACGGCCAGTCCCAAGTACACCGTCAATCTCGGCGCGCTGTGGACTTACGCGAAGGCATCGGTCGACCTCATCGAGAAGGTCTATGGCCCCGTCTCCGAGTGGGAGAACGACGACGGCGATAATCCGACCAACGATCCGCAGTGGTTCAAGTCCGCCATGGGGGTGACGCCGGTGACGGACCTCGACCTGGGATACCAGTTGGCCCGCCATGTCCGCATAGATGTCGGCGCGCTGAATTTATTTGACCGGTATCCGCACAAGCTGAATGGCGAGCTGCTCGCACATTACGATACCCCCGCGTACGGCGATAACCTGGGCGTACAGCAGTACCCCTCGTTCTCGCCCATTGGCATCGATGGCGGGTTCTACTATGCGCGGGGGACGATCACGTTCTGAGAAGATCAGAACGTGAAACGGCCCCCGATAGTTGGAGCGGTGTTGTTGGTGTGGAAGTAGGGCACGCCGGGGCCGTGCGCAATGGCGATGGCCAGACCGCCGCTCACATCCGAATACGCAACGCCGGCATAAGCATCGAAGCGCTCGGTGAAGTGATGGTCCACAAAGAGTGAGAGCTCATTGAGGGTGCCCGCGCAGGAACTGCGCAACCCGGCGGTGGTCGAGCAGGTCGATGGAATGCGGAAGTCGTTCTGCAGCTGGTGATACCAGGACGCAGTGATGCCGGTGTGGCTGTCGAAGGCGTATGTCACTCCCGTCCACCAGATCTGCACGAGCTTCGGAGAATCCAGACTGTCGTCTTCGACGCCGCTCAGGAAATAGCCGCCCTGGTCCGAGGCGCCTACACCCAACGGCTTGGACGGGTTGGTCTGCCGGATGTGTTCGTAGCCGGCAAAGAACCGCAATGGATCCCAGGCATACCTGAGGGCCACCATTACCGCGCTGTTGTCGGTCACGATGCCATACAGGGTATTGTCCGGTGAGATCAGATTCGCGCCGGCTATCGGGTTGGTATTGATGCTGTTGACGGTCGACTCGTAGGGCTGCGTCGGACTCTGGGGCCCCAACAAGGGATTCAGTACGCTGATGGCCTGGTTGTAATGCTGGTAGACGATATCGGCGGAGAAGTCGGCGTACTCGCCGCCGAAGTCAATTCCATAGGCTGTGTTATGCGCTTCCTGCGCCGTACAGGTCGCGGCGCTCCAGGTTGCGGAGGCGGAATAGCAGCCGCCGGCGCCGCCTGCGAACTTATACATCGCCCCGACATGCACCGGACCATGGGCGAGGCGATATTTCGTGGCATTGTCCCAGCGGCTGTCCTCGGTGTCGCCGCCGCCGGCCATTGTGCCGCTGTACCCGATGTAGGAGAAGCCATTGGCGCCGCCGGCCGGATCGTACGCGAGCATCGCATCGGTACCGAGCGCACGTTGACGACCGTACGTCAGCGTGCCCAGAACATCGGACGAAACTCCGCCGAAGAATTCGTCATTGAAGAGTTGACCCGCGCGCGAGCCATCGGTGGCTTCCGCATAGCTGCCTCTGGGAAGGCCATTGTTGGCGATGTTGGTGGCTGACGAATTGGCGAGCTGGCCTGACTGTGGATTGATGGCTGTCGTAGCGTTGAACAGCGCGAACCAGCCCTGCAGAAGCTCCTCCTTACCCTTGATGCCCACACCCGTCAGCGACAGATTGTTCGGCGCCACGAGCCATCGGGAATGATTGCCGTTGCGGTTGACCAGCGATTCGCCTTCATAGTTGTAGGGGCTTACGGGTAGGCCGTGGCTGACCCAGCCGACGCCCGCGTCGTACCTGCCGAAAATGGTGATGCCGTGCCAGGCCAGCGGGCAAGCGGTAGTGGCGAACTCCTTGACGCTCCGGCAGCCCACCTCGGCATTGGCTGCAGCGGCCGTGGCGCCGGCCCCATCGGGCGCGGTTTGCGCCAGCGCTGGACCGGAGGCGAGTGCAGCAACAATGAGACAAAGAGGCGTCAGACGGTTCTGCATCCAGGCACTCGAGGATCTGCGCTAGGTATCAGCCCAGTGGCGCAGCAGATTGTGATAGATGCCCGCCAGACGCACGCACGCGGTGTGATCCGCACCGGCATGCCCCAGCTGTTGTATCGTGCTGTCCAGGTCGAAGAGGAGCTCGCGGCGGGTGTCATCCCGCACCATGCTCTGCACCCAGAAGAAGGCGGCCTGGCGCACCCCGCGGGTGACGGGCCGGACATGATGTATGGTGCCGCCGCTGTAAAGCACCAGGTCCCCGGCAGGCAGCTTCACCGCTCGTTCCCCGCCCGCGGCGCCGATGACCAGTTCACCCCCATCGTACTGCGCCGGGTCGGTGAGAAAGACGGTCGCCGACAGATCGGTTCGCACCTGATGATGCGAGCCGGCCAGAGGCTGCACGGCCCCGTCGATATGTGCCCCGTAGGACTGGCCAACGCCGTAGCGGTTAAACAGCGGCGGCAGCACTTTCAGGGGCAACGCGGCCGCGATGAAGAGCTGATTGCGATCAAGTTCGGCCTGGATCACGCCACCGAGCCGGTGCGCCACCGGCTCATCCTCGGGCGTCTGCGTGTTGCTCTTGGCCCGGCTCGAGAGGTAGCCGGCAGTGGCCTTGCCGTCGATCCACCGCGCAGATCCCAGAATCGCCTGAAATTCGGCGACCTGGGATGCGTTCAGCAGCCGCGGGATCGTAATCACCATAAGTCAATAGGTTGCCGATATGCTCACGAGCAGTGTGCGTCCCTCGCCCGGGACGACATGGAAGAAATGCAGCTGGTCGTAATAGTACCGGTTGAAGAGGTTGTTTACATTCACCTGCGCGGCGATGCGCGGGGTGATCGCGTACTTCGCCATGGCGTCGAAATCCCAGAATCCCGGAACGGTCTTGATGGGGGGGACATTCTGCGTGTACTGCGATGAAACGAACCGGCCGCCGCCGCCGAACTCCAGCCGCTCCCCGAGCCGATACGTGGTCCAGGTCGTGAAGGCATGTTTCGGGGTATTCATCAGCGGCGCGCCAACCGGCGCGGCGCCTTTCGCGGTTTCGGTCACCTTGCTGTCGAGGTACGTGTAGCCGCCGAGGATCTGCCAGTTGGAGGTCAGGTTGCCTTCGGCGCGCACCTCCCCGCCATCCACCTGCTGGCTGCCGGCGAGGATGTTCAGTACGGGATCGGTGGGATCCGGAACACGGGCGTTGTCCTTCTCGAGCCGAAAGATCGCGCCGCTGAGGATCAGTTTCTCCCGCAGCAGGTCCCATTTGGTGCCCAGTTCAAAAGTCTTGTTCTTTTCGGGATCCAGATTCGCGTTGTTCAAGGAGAAGGAGCGCGAGCTGCTGATCAGCGACAGGTCCTCGGCGGATGGATCAAAGGAGGTCCCGAACGAGAAATACGCATTGCCGTGGGGCGTGATCTTGTATGCGAGGGCCGCGCGATAGCTGAAGTCCCGGTCCGTGTGCGGTATGTGATCGGTCGTCACGATGGCACCGGGCACCGTCGCTGAGTAGTTTAGATCGTTGTAATCGACGTCGAATCGATCCCAACGGATACCGAGTATCGCCTGCCAGTTATCGAGCGTTGCCGTGTTCATGATGAAGGGTGCGACGCTGTTGGCGCTCAGATGCGTTTCGTAGCGCGGAAACTGATTGCCCGTAAATGCCTGATTCTCGTTTGGGTCCAAAAGCGGTGTTGTCGGCACGCCGCTGAAATTGTAGAAAGTCGGCGCGGCTTTCTCGTGACCGCCTTCGATGCCGATGACCGCCGTATTTTGAATATCGCCGCTCTGGAAGCGCACGGTTGCGAAGAACTGGTCCCAGAGCATGGTGTCAACGCTGTTTCCCGAGTTGACGTTGCGCGTGACATTCACGGACGACAGGGGTGTGGTCAGTGGAATCGATGTCGCAATCAACGGCTCGCTGAAGCGAAACTCGCGCCCGTAACTTGCATAGCGCAGCTGATTCTCGATCGTGAAGGAATCCGAGAAGTCATGATCCACCTTGAAGCTCGCGATGTCGGTGTGCGTGCGCATGAAATCGCTGCGGAATCCGTAGAAATTCTGCTCCGGCACGGCGGCCGGCGTGGTGCCGAAATACGGTAGGCCGTAATCCGGGATGTCATCGTTGTACTGATGATTGTAGGCGAATGTCACGCGCGTCGGGGTCCCAAGACCGAAGCTGATGCTGGGCGCGAATCCCCAGCGCGAGTCCTGAATGACGTCCCGATCGGTCACATCCGCCTTGATCCCCATCGCATTGACCCTGACGGCCGTGCCCGAGCCCGGGGATATGGGCTCATTCACGTCGAGGGTTGCGCGGCGCGTATCGTCGGTGCCCCCGGTGAGCACTCCGGAGATCGCCTCCTCGAGCTTCGGCAGTTTGCTGGCCTGCTCGATCACGCCGCCGGTCGAGCCGCGTCCGAAGAGGATTCCCGAGGAACCCTCGAGCACCTCAATGGCCTCCAGATTGAACGGGTCGCGATAGTAGTCACCGTAGTCACGGATGCCATCCAGGAACATATCCGTGCGTGCCGAGAAGCCGCGGATGGTCGGCGAATTGCCCAGCGAGCGGAATTCACCGGCGCCGATGGTGATTCCCGGCACATTGCGCAGGGCCTCATTGAGATCCGTCACGGCGCGGTCCTGCATGACCTGTTCGGTGACGGTGGCGATCGATTGGGGGGTGTCGGCAATGGGCGTGGTCAGCTTCGAGAGGCTGGAGGTGTCGAGCTTGTAAGCGTCCCTCTCACCCAGCACGTAGACCTCCTCCACGTCGCCGCGGTTGGCGGAAGCGTCTGTCTTCTGATCGTCCGCGTAGGCGGAGTGGGCCTGCAGAATGCCCAAGCCCGTTCCGGCCAGCAACACCGAACGAAAGCGGCCATTCCCGACCCGATTGTCAGCACTCATCGATGCAAGCTCCCTTGTATTCCAATGTATACAGCGAGCTTACATATATAGTTTGTAATGTTTTATGTCAAAGCTAGGGGCCGGGCCGAACGGCCCTGTACCGCTCAGGACGGTGCGTAGGATCGCGGCGGGGGATTACTTCTGGTAGGGGTAGATGCGGAAGGACGCCATCCCTTCGAACATTCCCGCAGCCGGAGCGCCTCCGGTTGCCTCGAACAGCGTGCGCTGGATGTATCCGGCCTGCAGCCCGAACTGCACATTGCCCAAGGCGCCGCGGTAGAACTTCCACCAGAAGCCGCCCGTGACTTCGTCGACCTTCTGGTTCTGGCCGGCGCAGGTGCCATTCAAGGCATAGCAGCCGCTGTTGTTCAGATTCGGGATACCCAGGCCATACCAGTACGGTCCGACGGTCGCAGTCGAGTACTGGTACAGCGTCTTGCTCTGCTGCTCGCGACCTGCATACAGGTAGGCTTGCAGGGCGGGGCTGGGCGTGTAGACCAGTCCGGCCAGAACCTGGTAGGCCTGAATCGGCGCGAGCGAGCCATCGGGCTTCACCACCACATCGTTCAGCGAGCCCGAGCCGTAGCGGCCAATGCCCTTGCCGGCGAGGCCACTGATCTGCAAGCTCAGCAGGCTGGGAACCAGGGGTAGGATGGCGCCAACACCGACGCCACCGCCCATGGTGGTCTGCGTGGTGGCCGCGATTGCCGAGCGAAAGAAACGGCCCAGCCCATACAGCTCGTAGTGGCCATAGCCCGGATCGGCCGCGATTTTCGCCACGATATCCGGGGCAATGTCCGTCGAGAAGCTGGTCCCGGAGACGCTGCAGGTACTGGTGGAGGTGGAAGTGGAAGTCGCAGTACCGGTGGTCGTGGTAGTCGTGGTGGTGGTGGTGGTGGAGGCCGTGCAGGTGCCGCCGCCATTGCCCAGCTGACTCGTGCCCGCGAAGCCGGTGGTGGGCGCCGCCGGGAGCGTGCCCTTGATACCGTTGGCGGCGAGATTGTTGGTGCTGATGATGCCCGTGTCCTGAGGGCTCTCCAGCGACAGTCCCAGCCACAGGCCGTCGGCGACCTTGTCGACGAGGCGGACCTGCGGGTTACGGGTCCAATTGAATCCCGCGACGTACTGCGCGTCTATGGTGAGCGGCACGTTCTCATCGCGCGGATCCATGCCTTTCTTGTTCAATGTCACCAGGCTCCAGCTCTGACCCGCCAGCAGGTACCAGCCTGCATCACTGGTGAACTTGCCGTAGAAGTTGCGGACGCGCGGCTGGTAGCTGTTGCTCTCATTGGAGTTCGCAGTGGGCGCGGCGCCCAGGAAGTCCATTTCCATGTAGGTTTCGGCCTTGTAGCCACCCATATCCTGGGTCTGGGCGAGGATCGACAGACGGCTCTGACGGGCGGTTTCACGGAATTCGGAGACGTTGCTCTGTTCCGTATTGCCCAGCGGCACGCCACTGAAACTCGAGCCCACATCGGCGCTTTCGTCCCGGTTGCGATAAATGGTCGCCAGTTCGGAGAAGCCCCCGAACAGCAGGTTGACGGGGCCCGCCTGCAGCGTCGGGTTGGTGCTGGCCGCCGGCGCCGCGGAGGTATCGGGCGCGCTCTGTGCCATTACCAGCGGTGCGGATCCTGCGCCGAGTATCAGGGCGATGGCGGCTGCGACGGGGGACAACCGCCGCTGCGAGCGCGCAGCGCCGGAATTGGAATGAGGGGCCTGGGAGCTGGGCAGTGTCATGAGTCGGTATCCTTCCTGACCGGTTAGTTTCAGCGCCGCAACTGTGATTCATGCGCATGACATACAGATTTCACACATGTGACAGTTCTGTTTCAGCGATGCTGCGCCGCAGGGATTTACCGGGTTCCGCGCGCCGAATGCATTGCCGGCCCCCTCCACAACGAGTCGTACCGGGCGGTGGGAACTCTGCAATTCCGATCTTGTTGTTTTTTAGCTTCGAGCCGGCAGCGGGCTGCGTGCCTCAATACGACATGAGAATTGGCAGTGTCATCTGCGTCAGCAGATCACGCGTGACGCCGCCCACCACCTGCTCCCAAAGCTTGGGGTGTCCGAAAGCACCCGCGACGATCAGGTCGGCGCCGAGTCGGCGGGCCTCGGCCTGCACGGCGTCGGCAATGGCATCGCGTGGAACGCCCTGCAGCCGGATCCCCTCGACCGTCGCGCTATGGTGCCGGATGTGCAAGACGATCTGCTCCGGCGCCAGGGCCCGGTAGCGGTCCATGTACTGGGTTGGGTTGATGGCCAGTACCGTGACGCGCTCGGCGCGCTCGATCAGGGGCAGTGCATCGTTCAGGGCGCGCGCGCAGGCGCGGCTGGAGTTCCAGGCGACCAGAATGTGGCGTCCGAGCGTGTCGAAGGATCCGTGGGCCGGCACGAAGACCACCGGCCGGCCCGCGCTGAACAACACCTCCTCGGAGAACGTATAGCCGGCCGCAGTGGCATCGCCGCGGGTCTGCTGGCTCAGGATACACAGGTCCGCGAAACGCGCATGTTGGGGCACAACGCTCGCTGCGCTGCCTTCGACGCTGCGCAACTCGACCTGCGGAACGGAATTGAGCCTGATCGCCTCAAGTTCACGGGTCAGCCGCTGGGCGGTGTCATCGGCGGCCTGCACGTTGCGACGGTTGTCGCGGTTCATGTCAGCAGCGGAAACCAGGCCGATCTCGCCGGTGCTTTGCGAGTGCACCTGGTCAGGGTCGAGGTCCCGGACATACAAGGCAGTGAGTCGACTGCCATGGCGGCGGGCCAGGTCTGCCGCCAGTCGCAGCCGCACCAGCGCGCCGTCGGTCTGATCCACGTGGACCAACAGATCCTTCAGTGCCATGACCTACCTCCTTGCGCGCGCCGTGGTCGTCCAGTCCGCCTGCCAGCCACCACCGAGCGCGCGTACGAGATTCACACTCGCCTGCAGTTCGCGCGACTGCAGGTCAAGCGTGGCGCGTTGTGCCTGCAGGGCTGCGATCTGCGCGGCCACGACCTGCAGGTAATTGACCGCACCGTTCTCGTATCGATTCAGCGACAGGGCGAGCGCCCGCTCGGCCGCGACCCGCGCTGCCTGCTGCTGGTCGTGCTCCTGTTGCAGCAGGCGATTCTCCGCCAGCGCATCCTCCACCTGCTGGAAAGCGGCAAGGACGGAGGAGCGATAGCGGTTGGTCGCCTCATCGAACCGCGCGCGCGCATCCGCCACCACAGCGCGCCGGTAGCCGCCATCAAACAGCGTCAGCGCGGCCTGGGGCCCAATGGCCCAGAAGCGGTTGGGTGCGCCCAGCAGTCCAGCGCTCTGGGTGCTTTGCAGCCCCGCGAGCGCGGCGAGCGAGATGCGCGGGAAGAATGCCGCCCGCGCGATGCCAATCTGCGCATTGAAAGCTGCCATGGTGCGCTCGGCCGACGCCACGTCCGGCCGGCGCTCGAGCAGCGTTGCCGGCAATGCGACCGGAACATTGGGGAACTGGAGTGTGAGGTTGCCCCGGGCGATGGAGAAACTCGACGCCACGCTACCGGTCAGTGCAGCAATCGCATGTTCCAGCAGGGCGCGACGATCGATCACATCCGTCAGTGCGGCTCGGGCACTCTCAAGCTGGGTCTGTGCCTGCGCCAGGTCGAGCTCTGAGGAAATTCCGCCCTGAAAGCGGGTGTTGGTCATCGCCACCGCCCGCCCATAGTCAGCGACAGCTTCCTCGAGCAAGCTGCGCTGGGCGTCCTCGCCGCGCAGCGCGATGTAGTCGAGCGCCAGTCGCGCATGCAGTGCGAGACGCACCGATTCGGTATCCGCCGCGAGTGCCTGGGTCTGCGCGGTGCCGGCGGCCACGGCGCTGCGCACGCGGCCCCACAGGTCGAGCTCATAGTTCAACGTGCCGCCGATCAGATCATCATGATAGGAATCCGGCTGCGACGCGGAGCGCAGCGGGCGGTTGTCCGATTGCCGGTCGGTATTCGTGTAGGCCTGCGTGGACAGGGTGGGGAACAGCGCACTGCGCGCCTCGCCCTCCAATGCGCGCGCCTGCTGGTAACGATCGAGTGCGGCCGCGAGATCCGGATTCGCGGCGTCGATTTTCGCCTCCAGCGCATCCAGGGTGGGATCCGCAAAGTCGTGCCACCAGTCGCTGCGCGGCAGCTGATCGGCAGGATGCGCGGGGCCCCACATGCAAGCCGCGGGCGTGTCGGTCGGGGTTGCGGATCCGGCCTGCGGTGTCCCCGCCGGTCCGCAGTTCCCGGAAGCATCAAATTGCTGGTAGTGGGCTGGAGCGGGATTGGCCGGCGGCACATATCGCGGCATGAGGGTGCAGGCCGCGAGCGGCAGGCACATCAGCGCCGCAATCCTGTGCCAGGGCCTCATGGCCTTGCGACCGTCCTCGCGGTCGTTGCCTGCGGCGCGGCGGCGATGCGCACCAGCTCGCCATTAATGATGGAATCAGGTGGACTGTCGACCACCCGATCCTGCGCTGTCACGCCAAGACTCACGTTGACGACGGCGCCGCGCTCCTGTGCGATCTGTATTGGCTTGAGCACGATGTGATTCGCACCGTCGACGGTGGCCACCTGCAGGCCCTCCTTGCGGAAGATCAATGCGGTGGTTGGAAGTTCCAGCACATGCGGCGGCGCCGGAATCTGGAAATGCACCTCCACGTAATCGCCCGGGAGCAGCAGGTGGTCCGGATTGTCCGCCAGCAGCTCAATTTGCATGGTTCGCGAGGCGACGCTGACCGCTTCGGAAATGTCGGCTACTTTCGCCGGCACCTTGACGCCCGGGTTCTCAGGCAGTTCAAGCTGCGCCAGGAGTCCCACCTTGATCTTTCCGGCATCGGTTTGCGGAACGTCGACATAGACCCGGGCCTCGTGCTCATCCGCAACGCGGAACAGCTCGCTGCCCTTCCCGCCGGCACCCGCGTTGATCAGATCGCCGACATCGGTGTTGCGCGCCGTCACGATGCCATCGAACGGCGCGACCACGTGCTTGAAGGCCGCCAGTGCCTTGAGCCGCTCCAGATTGGCCTGCGCCGCATTCACGCTCGACTGGCTGACGGAATAGGCCGCGGCCTTCTCATCCGCTTCCTGTTGGGAAACAGATTGCGCGGCCAGCATTTTTTTCCAGCGCTCGGCCGTAATTCTGTCCAGGTCATCATGGGCCTTGGCGGTGGCCAGATCTGCTTCCACCTGGCGGATCTGCTGATCCAGCTCCGGCGTCTCGATATCTGCCAGGGGCTGTCCGGCGTGGACCGGTCCACCGATGTCCACGTACCAGCGCTTAAGGTAGCCATCGACGCGGGCATAGATCGGCGCGTCAATGTACGCACTCAAGGTTCCGGGCAGCACCAGTTCCTGCATTTGCGCGGTGGCTTGCGGCGAGACGATTTCCACCGTCGGGATGGCCTGTGTCTCGGTCCAGCTCTTCACCTCGGCCTGCGCGCGCAGGCGCAGGCCAATGCCCAGGATGATGATGACGCCGACGGCGAGTGCACCGAAGAGCAGCGTGCGGCGCAGGCGACGTTGCAACCGTGAGGTCTCGGGCTCTGTCATGATGGATCGAATCCCCTAGGATTGAGCAGGTAAGCCCGCGCTGGCGACGATGGGCACATCATTGCGATGCATCAGGCTGAAGATGACCGGCACCAGCAACAGCGTGGCAACGGTGGCAAACAGCAGTCCCCCAATGACGGCGCGGCCGAGCGGCGCATTCTGTTCGCCGCCTTCGCCCAGCGCCAGGGCCATCGGAATCATGCCGATGATCATGGCCAAGGCGGTCATCAGCACGGGCCTGAAGCGCGTTGTTCCCGCCTCGATGGCCGCGGATATGGGGTCGTGACCGAGCGCGAGCTGTTCTCTGGCGAAGCTGACCACCAGGATGCTGTTCGCGGTGCCGACACCCATTGCCATCATCGCGCCGGTCAGCGCCGGCACGGACAGTGTAGTACCGCTCACGAACAGTATCCACGTGATGCCGGCGAGCGCGGCCGGCAATGCGCACACCACGACGAACGGATCGCGCCAGGACTGAAAGTCAACGACCAGGAGCAGGTAAATGAGTACGAATGCGCCGGCGATGCCGAGCAGCAGTCCTTCGTAGGACTCGTTCATGGTCTGGATCTGCCCACGAACTGCGACCGTCGAGCCGGCCGGCAGCTGGCTGGCGGTTTGTTTGACGATGACGTTGATATCGGAGGCAACGGCGCCAAGGTCGCGGCCCTGAACCGTCGCATACAGGTCCATGGTGGGCTGGACATCGTAATGAGAAACCACGCCTTCGGCCCGGCTTTGCGTGATCGTTGCCAGAGCACCCAGCAATTGCGGGGTCCCGCCGGCCGCGCCGCTTACCGGGATGTTCTCCAGGTCTGACAGCGTATCGATCCGATATTGCGGAGTTTGTGCAACGAGCGGATACGATACCTTGTTGTCCGGGTTGACCCAGAAGTTGGGCGATACCTGAGCGCTGCCGGAGAGCGTCACCAGCATGCTGTTGGCGATATCGCGCTGGGTGAGGCCGACCTGAGTTGCGCGGATACGATCAACCTTGACGTTGAGGACGGGCTGGTCGAAGGTCTGTTGCATCCGCAGGTCCGCGATGCCGGGTACGTGGCGCAGCTTGTTGAGCAGGACCTGCGCATAACGGGCGTTCTCATCGCGCTTGAAACCCACCACCTGCACGTCAATCGGCGCCGGCAGCCCGAAGTTCAAAATCTGGCTGACGATGTCAGCCGGCAGGAACGCGTACGTGGCTTCCGGGTACAGACGCGGCAGCCGCTCGCGCAGCAGTTTGATGTAATCATCGGTGGGGGCGTGATTGCCTTTGAGATTGATCAGGATGTCGGCGTCCGCCGGACCGATCGGAGCGGAATTGCTGTAGGTGATGTTGATGCCGCTTATCGGCAGGCCGATATTGTCAATCATGCCATCGAGCTGACTTGGCGGAATGAGCTGACGGATCGTGTTCTCGATCTGGTCGCACAGACGGGCCGTCTCCTCGATGCGCGTGCCGGGCAGCGCGCGCACGTGCAGCTTGATTTCGCCCGAATCGACGGACGGAAAGAAGTTCTCGCCCAGCCAGGGCGTCAGCACGAGCACTGACGCAACAACGAACCCCAGGAAGACGCTCATGAACAGCGCGCGTCGACCCATCGCGAGCCTGAGCACCTGGGCGTAGAGCGAGCGGGCATCAGCGACGCCGCGCTCAAAACGGCGTTGGAAGCGGACCAGGAAATTGCCACTACGCGGCTGCTCGGGAACGCCATGGGTAGCACCGGCGATGCCAGGGTCGTGGTTCGTGAGCAGCAGCTTTGCCAGCACCGGGACCAGCGTGCGCGACAGAACGAACGATCCCAGCAGGGCGAACACCACCGCTTCGGCCATCGGCACGAACAGGTAACGGGCGACACCGGAGAGGTAGAACATCGGCACGAACACGATGCTGATGGAGAGAAAGGAGAACAACGCGGGGATGATGATCTGCTGGCCGCCGTCGAGGACGGCCTGCTGCACGGGCTTGCCTTTCTCAAGATGCCAGTTGATGTTTTCGATCGTGACCGTTGCGTCGTCGACCAGGATGCCGACCGCCAATGCGAGACCGCCGAGCGTCATGACATTGATGGTCTGGCCGAGCATCGACAGGAACAGGATCGATGTCAGAACCGCCAGTGGGATGGCCAGCGTGATGATCAGGGTCGATCGCAGGCTGCCCAGGAACAGCAGAATCATCAAAGCGGTGAGGATGGCGGCGATGATGCCCTCGCGCGCCACGCCGCTGACAGCGGCCTTGACGAAAATAGACTGATCTCCCACCAGGCCGATATGCAGCCCCGCGGGGGCGCCGGCCTTGATCAGCGGCAGCAGATTCTTGACCTGACTGATGATGCTGAGCGTCGATACGGACCCGTTCTTCTGAATCGTCGTGAGGACGGAATGCAGACCGTTGACGCGCACCATGTTCTGTTGCGGTGAATAGCCGTCGCGCACGTGCGCGACATCGCGCAGGTATACCACCGTGCCGTCGACGCGCTTGATCGGCAGATCATTGAGCGCGTTCAGGGTGTCGGTGCTGGCATTGAGCAGCACCTCGTACTCGAGCTTGCCGATCTTCTCGGTTCCGGCCGGCAGCAGCAGGTTCTGCAACTGGATGGCGTTGACGACATCCTCTGGCGTGAGATTCTTCTCGTGCAGCGCCGCCGGATCCAGATCCACCTGCACCTGGCGGTTCTTGCCCCCGTAGGGCGAGGGCACGGCGGCGCCCTCGACTTCGGCGAGCCGCGGACGGATGAAGTTGTTGGACAGGTCGTAGAGCTGCTGGTCCGTGAGGCTCTTTCCGGACAGCGCCAGCTGCAGCACCGGGACACTGGAGGCGTTGTAGCTGAGGATCTGTGGCGGATTGATGCCGGGCGGCAAGCGCTTGAGCACCGTCTGCGATATGCCGATGACCTCACTCAGCGCAGTATTGACATTGACGTCAGGGTGGAAGAACACCTTTACCACGCCGACGCCGGGCAGCGACTGTGACTCGATGTGATCGATGCCGGTGACCGCCGTGGTCATCTGACGTTCGTAGTAAGTGATGATGCGGTTGGACATGTCGGCAGGGGGCATGCCCACATAGGTCCACACGATGCTGATCACGGGCAGATTGATGTCCGGCAGGATGTCCACGGGAGTGCGCAATGCGGCCAGCGAACCAAACAGCACGATCACGATCGCCATCACGAAGAAGGTGTAGGGATTGCGCAGGGCGGTACGGATGATCCACATGGGCAGAAGCTCTCAAGTCAGGTGCGGCGCACAACGCATGATGCCGTGCGTCGGGTCCGGCGGACTGGGGAAATTGCACCGTACCGTGTCCCATCGCGGTGCCTGAAACACTCAGTTACAGAAATTGCCGGACCGGGCGGCCGGAAATCACTGCACGACGGGAGGTGACCCGGGTAGGCGCGCAGCCGGTAGAAATATGTGTACATTCAGACCGCGAGGCTGCTGGTCGCGCAGGTCGATCGTGCCCCCGTGGGCCAGAATGATCGAACGGGCAATGGACAGGCCCAGCCCCATGCCCTGCCGATCCGATTCGCGCGCCTCGTCGGTCCGATAGAAGGGTTCGAAGACTTTCGCCTTCTCGCCGTCCGGGATGCCCGGCCCGTCATCCTGTATCTCGATGATGAAGCCCGTGTCGGGAACGTGCTGCAGAGTAACCGAGGCGTGTTCGCCGTATTTGGCAGCATTGGTCACGACATTGGTCAGCGCCCGCAACATCGCCTGCGGTTTGCAGTAGTAGTTGCTGCGATTTGGCGCCCCGTACGTGACATCACCCCCCAGATCCGAGACCAGATCGCAGACCGTCTGCAGCAGGGAATCCAGATCCACGACTTCGCGCGGCTCGGCATCATCGACTCCTCGCACGAACGACAGGGCGGAGGTGAGCATGATCTGCATGGCCTCGATATCAGCCAGCATCTTCTCCTTGTCATCGGCCCGATCGGTCTCGACGCGAAGTCTCAGGCGTGTCAATGGAGTGCCCAGGTCGTGGCTGATCGCGCCGAGCATGAGGGTTCGGTCGGTCAGCAGCCGTTGCAGCCGCACCTGCATTTCGTTGAAGGCGTGGATCGCGCGTTGCAGCTGCAGCGGACCGTGCACGGCCAGGGACGGCGAGTGCACATCGACGCCAACGCGCTCGGCAGCACGGGCGAATCGGTCCAGAGGTTGGTTGATCGTCCGGGTCACCCAGAACCACAACCCGGCGGTCGCAAACACCAGGAATACAATGGTCGCGAGTTCTTCCAGAAGTCCGACTCGGATCTCGAGGCCCACCGGGGTCAAGATCTGCACGGCGCCACCGCCCTGCAGCAACACAGTGATGAATTTTGCATTCCCGCCCGGACTGTCATTGCGCGCGATGACCTGCACCGAGGCCGGATTTTTGTCGAGGCTGGCCAGCAGTTGCGCACGCAAGGCCAGGTCCGGTTCGGCCAGTCGCGGCGGCAGCGCCGCGACCGCGGGCTCGTAGTGCACGTGGAACTGGGGGTCATTCCACAGCCCGGCAAAGGCGGGCCGATCGGCGGCTGGCACCGCTTCGAGCAGGCGCACGACCATTTCGACCTTGCTGATGGCCAGGTCCGGCCGCAGCACGCGCTGCCATTGCGGCAGTGTCACGACGTAGAGCACTCCCGCGAGCACCTGCGAGAGAACTACCCCCACGATCAGGATGGCGGCCACCTGACCGCGAGAGCCGGCCGGCACCAGCCAGCGCAGCAGTCGTTTCACGCAGCGGTGACCTCGGCGGTGAAGATATAGCCTCCGGAACGCACGGTCTGGATAAGCATCGGATCCTTCGGGTCAGCTTCTATCTTACGGCGCAGACGGCTGACCTGGATATCGATACTGCGATCAAACACGGTGGGATTGCGACCGCGGGTGAGATCCAGGAGCTGGTCGCGTGTGAGCACCCGGTTGGGTCGGTCGCAGAAAGCGGCCAGCAATTCAAATTCGCCACCCGTCAGTGGCACCTGGGCACCTTCGGCGGAAGTCAGGCGTCGGGTACCCACGTCCAGCTTCCAGCCCGCGAACAGCAGTACTGACGGCTGTCGCGCCTGTGGCGTGCGGGTGACCGACTGCACGCGGCGCAGCAGTGCCCGGATGCGGGCCAGCAACTCGTGGGTTCCGAACGGTTTGGTGAGGTAGTCGTCGGCGCCAATTTCCAGTCCGACGACGCGATCCACCTCGCTGGCTCGCGCGGTGAGCATGATGATCGGCACGTGGCTGCCCGCACGAACGCGCCGGCACAGCGACAGGCCGTCTTCCTTCGGCAGCATGATGTCGAGAATCAGCAGATCGATCCGGCTTACCCCGAGTAGCCGGTCCATTTCGCGACCATCCTTCGCGACGCTCACCCGGTAGCCGTTGTGCTCCAGGAAGTCCGCTACCAGGCCGCGGATATCGGGATCGTCCTCAACAAACAGGATGTGCGGCGACTGTTCCATGCGGCACAAGTATTCCAGCGAAGATCCCGTGACCGGAAGGATTTTTGTAACGGACCGCAACAGACCGGCCGTTCCCATGGCGGTTTCGCCAGCTGTCCCGATGCTACCGGTCTGTAACCGCCGCACGACTGACGCCATAACCGGCGCTCCATAGACTCGGCGCTGCAGCTTAAGACGCTGTCATCCAGAACCAGGACGGAGAGGCGAGTGAACCATACAAGTCGACATTTGAGCGCAATCAGCCTTGGGTGGCATGCGTTCCTCTTAATCGGGGCCATGAGCGCGATTCCCGCCCTTGCGCAGCAGAAAACCGGACCGGGCGTCCCGGAGGATGACAGCCTGGTGTGGCACGGCATCACACTGTACGGAGGCGTCGATGTGGGTATCCAATACGATACCCACAGCGCGCCGTTCAGCCCCTACCGGCCGGCGGCCAGCGGCAACATTGTACGGTCCAACGATTATGCGTCGCCGGTCGGTGTGACGCCGAGCAACATGGGCCAGTCGCGCGTTGGCCTGCAGGGCAATGTGCCGCTGATCGCCGACTGGACGGGCGTCTTCCAGGTGGAGAGCTTCTTCAACCCCCAGTCCGGCCAACTCGCGGATTCGCTGAAGTCCCTGGCCGTGAATAACGGCAAAGCCGTGGAGAATCAGAACATCGGGGTCGACGGCAGTTCGGCCGGCCAAGCCTTCCAGACGGCCTATGTCGGGCTGAAATCACCCCGGTTCGGCGCGCTCAGCTTCGGCCGCCAGGTTTCGCTGCTATCGGCAGGGGCCATTGAGTACGACCCCAACTTCCTCGCGACTGCGTTCGGCGTGCTCGGCGCCTCAAACACCTACGCGGGCGCTGGCAGCAGCGAAACCAACCGGCTCGATTCGAGTGTGAAGTATCTGGTAAAGCTCGGCGATCTGCTGCATGTCGGTGCCCTGTACAAATTCAACGATTCCGGCGGGTCCGCGCGCACCGCCTACCAGGCGGATCTCGGTGCCAGCGTCGCCGGTCTGTCAGTCGATGCGTTCTATTCGAAGATCAACGATGCCATCACGGCCACGGCCTTGAGCGCAAGCCAGATGACCGCACTTGCGGGCTTGGGATATCCGCCGTCAGATTCTCTGGCAGCGACCGTTTCGGACAATACGACCTATGCCCTGATGGGGTCATACAAGCTCGATCCGTTCAGGTTCTTTGCCGGCTACGAGCACATCAAGTATGCGGATCCCGATACGCCGCTGAGCGCCGGCTACACTGACATCGGCGGCTACGTGCTGGCGTTTGTCACGAACAATGCGTTCCTGGCTCCAAAAACAGTGCGGGTCTACTGGACCGGCGTTCGGTACACGGTTCTGCGCGGCCTTGATCTCACGGGGGCCTATTACGGCGTCGATCAGAATGCCTACGGCACCAAGACGCTGGCGGGCTGCACGACTGCCGCGCACAGTGTCTGCAGCGGCAGCCTTGAGGGCTTCTCCTTCGATGCCGACTACCGCTTCAACGTGCACTTCGATGCCTATCTGGGTGCCATGTACAGCGGCGTGCATGACGGCATGGCGAGCGGCTATGTGTACTCAACCAACATCAACCCCACCGTGGGCGTTCGGTATAAATTCTAAAGCGCTGCAAGCTTCACTCCGCGGCACGCAGCAACTCGTTGATGGAGGTCTTCGCCCGTGTCCGGGCGTCGACCTTCTTCACGATCACCGCGCAGTACAGCGCGTAGCGGCCATCGGCGGAGGGCAGGCTGCCGGAGACGACCACCGAGCCAGCCGGCACGCGTCCTTGCAGCACCTCGCCGGTGGTGCGGTCATAGATCTTGGTGCTCTGGCTGATGAAGACGCCCATCGCAATGACCGAGCCGGCTTCCACGATCACGCCCTCGACGATCTCCGAGCGGGCGCCAATGAAGCAGGCATCCTCGATGATGGTCGGATTGGCCTGCAGCGGTTCGAGCACGCCACCAATGCCCACGCCGCCGGAAAGATGCACATTCTTGCCGATCTGCGCGCAGGAACCCACGGTCACCCACGTATCGATCATGCTGCCCGAATCGACGTAGGCGCCGATGTTGACGTAGCTGGGCATCAGTACGGCGTTGGCTCCCACATAGGCGCCCTTGCGCACCACGGCGTGCGGCACCACGCGCGCACCGTCATCCTGGAACTGCGCGGTCGAATACTTGCCGTATTTGAGCGGGACCTTGTCGTAGAACCGGGAATAGCCCGCCTCGATGACCTCGTTTTCGCGGGCGCGGAAGTACAACAGTACCGCCTTCTTCAGCCATTGGTGCACGAGCCATTTGCCGTTGCGCTTTTCGGCCACGCGCAGTTTGCCGCGATCGAGCAGGTCGATGGTGGTTTCGACGGCATCGAGGAGCTCGCGCGAGATGTTCTTGGGCGTGATCTGGGCGCGTTTCTCGAACGCGGCCTCGATCAATGCCTGCAATTGCGGTGTATCGCTCATGGGATCCTTAGCGGCCGCTGATGAAGTCCCGGATCCGCGTGGCGGCAGTCACGCAGTCCTCCACCGATGCGGTCAGAGACAGGCGCACGCGTCCCGCGCCCGGATTGCCCAGTTCGGTGGTGCGCGCCAGGTAGATGCCGGGCAGCACCGTGACATTTTGCCGGGCGAAGAGCTCCCGTGTGAAGCGTTCATCGTCGCCGTCCACATCGACCCACAGATAGAACGCGCCGTCGGGCCGCTGCACGTCCAGTACCGGGGAGAGTATCGGCAGCACGCGATCGAACTTTTCCCGGTACAGCTGGCGATTGACCCGCACGTGCGCGTCATCATCCCAGGCCACGCGACTTGCCATCTGCACCAGCGGTGACATCGCACCGCCCTGATAGGTGCGATACAGCAGGAATTTGCGCATCAGCTGCGGGTCGCCGGCCACGAATCCGGAGCGCAGGCCCGGCACGCTGGAGCGTTTGGAGAGGCTGTGGAACACGATGCAGCGCTGGAAGCGGTCCCGGCCGGTGTCCTGTGCGACCGCGAGCAGGCTCGGCGGCGGGGCGGCCTCGTCCGCGTAGATCTCTGCATAACACTCATCGCAAGCGATGATGAAATCGTGGCGCTCGGCCAGGTCCAGGGCACGGCCCAGGTAATTTTCATGCAGCACCGCGCCGGTCGGATTGCCGGGGCTGCACAGGAACAGCACCTGAGTGCGCTCCAGCACCGTCTGCGGTATTGAATCCAGGTCCGGGGCAAAGTTCGTCTTGGCGGTGGCGTTCAGATAATAAGGCGTCGCCCCGGCCAGCAGCGCGGCACCCTCGTAGATTTGATAGAACGGATTCGGCGTGATCACCACGGACACATCGCTCGGATCAACGACGGCCTGAACCAGGGCGAACAGTGCCTCGCGGGTGCCGTTGACGGGGAGCACCATCGTCGCCGGATCCACGCTGCCGGCGCGCAGTGTGAAGCGTCGTTCCAGCCAGCGCGCTGCACTGCTGCGCAGTTCCAGGCTGCCGGCCGTCGCCGGATAAGTCCCCAGGCGGTCGACCCCCTGGCGCAGCGCCTCGAGCACGAACGGCGGGGGCTCGTGCCGGGGCTCACCGATGGAAAGTGCAATGGGTGGCAGCGCTGCCGGCGCGGGCGTTGCGGCCAATAGCCTGCTCAGCTTTTCGAAGGGGTAGGTGTGCAGCGACCCAAGCCGTGGATTCATTTTATCGGCCGCTGATCCAGTGCCTGCAGCAGATGCTCCTTTAAGCGCTGGGCTGCCTCTTCATTCAAGGGTCGGTGCTGCAGATCGCTCACATAGAACACATCTTCGGCGCGTTCACCGACGGTCATGATCTTCGCCTTGCGCAGTTCGATGTGCTGCTGCATCAGCACCGTGCCGACATCGCACAGCAGACCGGGGCGATCACCTGCGATCAGTTCCAGCACCGAGCGGCGATTGCGGTCATCGACGCTGATCGTGACTTGCGTGGGAGTGTTGAACATGCGCGCCTGGCGCGGCGCGCGGCGTGAAACCACCGGCATGCTGGCATCGGCCCGCTGCAGGGCGCGCAGCACGGCAAACTCAATCTCCGTCTGGCGATCCTGGTCGGTGATCGGCGCGCCGTCGTCTTCGAGGATGTGGTACAGACCCAGTGTGAAACCATCGTCCGTGGGCGAAACGCGTGCATCGACGATATTGAGTCCGAGCTGATCCAGGACCGCCGTGGTGCGCGCAAAGCCCTGGATGCCCTCCGGCGCGAAGGCGAGCACCGCGGTGGTACCGCGGACACTGCGCGGCTCGATTGCCACGAGCGTCTCCCCGGGACCGGGCTGACGCTCGATGAGCAGGCGGGTGTGCCAGGCGACCTCCTCCGGGGTGTACTGCAGGAAATACTGCTGCGAGAAGCGCGCCCAGAGCCGCTCGATGTCCTCGGCGGCAATGCCATATCCGGCCAGCAGCTGCCGGGCCGCTGCCTGGGTCTCGCGGATGAGTTCCTCCTGGTCGATCGGGCTTTCGAGCCCGCGGCGCAACGCGCGCTTCACGCGCTCGTAGAACTCATGAAAGAGCGATGCCTTCCAGGAATTCCACAACTTCGGATTGGTGCCGCGCACGTCGGCGCAGGTCAGCACATACAGATGATCCAGATGGGTCTCATCACCGACTTTGCGCGCGAAGGCGCTCACCACTTCCGGGTCGGTGATGTCCTGCTTCTGTGCCGTCACCGACAGCTCCAAGTGATTGCGCACCAGCCAGGCGACCAGACGGGCGTCATAGCGCGACAACCCCTGCTCCAGGCAGAAGGCCTCCGCATCCACGGAGCCCAATTCGGAGTGGTCCCCGCCGCGACCCTTGGCGATGTCATGAAACAGCGCCGCCAGATACGCTATTTCGGGCTTCGGCAGCTGCTGCATCAGGCGTGACAGGGCCGGCAACTCGTGGTCGTAGCGGGGAATCGCCCAGCGCCGCAGATTGCTGAGCACAAACAGCGTATGTGCGTCCACGGTATAGGCGTGGAACAGATCGTACTGCATGCGGCCGACGATGCGGCCGAAAGCCGGTATGTAGCGCCCGAGCACGTCGTAGTTGTTCATGCGGCGCAGCTCATGCGTCACGCCCACGGGTGCGCGCAGAATGTCCATGAACAGCCGGTGATGGCGCGGGTTCTGCCGGAACTCCTCATCGATGAGCCACAAGCTGCGCGTCACCTCCCGCATGGTGGAGGCGCGTACGCCCTTGATGTCGGGATTCTGCTGCAGCAGCACGAACAGCTCGAGCAACGCCGAAGGGGTGCGTGCAAAGACGTCATCGCGCCGCGCTTCGAGCGAACCGTTGCGCACCTGGAAGCGCGCGTTCAGCGGTCGGATGTCCTCCTCGTTGCTGAGGATGGCCTCGCGGAACAGCTGCAGCAACAGTTCATTGAGCAGGCTCGCATCCATCACGGTGCGGTAGTAGCGCTGCATGAACTGCTCGACCGCCAGGGTGTAGGAGGCATCCTCATAACCGAAGGTCTGCGCCAGCTTCAGCTGGTGATCAAACAGCAGGCGGTCTTCGCGACGGCCGGTCACGATGTGCAGTCCGAAGCGCACCTTCCACAAGAAGGATTGCGCCTGTTTGAGCCGGCGCAGCTCACTGGCGGTCACGAAGCCTCGGCGCGCGAGGCCGTCGAGGGATTCGGCGCCGAAATGACGCTTGGCCACCCAGCCTATCGTCTGGATGTCACGCAGTCCGCCCGGGCCGGTCTTGACGTTGGGCTCCAGGTTGTAGGCCGTGTCATTGGCCTTCAGATGCCGGGCCGCCTGTTCTTTGAGCTTGGCTTCGAAGAATTCCTTTTCCGGCCAGATGCCGGGCGGGCTCAAGGCGACATTCATGTCGGCAAACAAAGCCTCATCGCCGTGCAGCAATCGTGCTTCGAGCAGTGTCGTCATGACACTGACATCGGCGGCGCTCTCCTGCACGCATTCGGCAACCGTGCGGACGCTGTGGCCGACTTCCAGGCCGATGTCCCACAGGAAGGCGATGAGCCGCTCCACCTGGGAGCGTTCCGTATCGTCCGGCGGCTGGGACACCAGCAGCAGGATGTCGATGTCGGAGCAGGGGTGAAGTTCGCCGCGGCCATAACCCCCCACGGCGACCAGCGCCCAGTGCCGATCCGCGCTCCCGAGATGTTCCGACCAGGCCTGGCACAGCACCGAGTCGATGAGCGCCGCCCGGGCATGAACCAGGGTCTCGACCGGCTCCTCGGCGAGGAAGCGCGCCTTCAGTTCTTCGTGGGCCTCGCCCAGCTGCCTGCGGTATTCCTCCCGCGAACCGGGGTGGGCGGCCAGTTGGGCCGGAAGGCGCGCGAGCAGTGCCCAGGCAGGGGTGATTACCGCCTCGGGTAGCAGCTCTTCCAGCGGCTCACTCAATGGCGGTCCGCCGCGCCCAGGGTCAGGACATCCACGCCGGTCGCCGTGACCAGGCAAGTGTGCTCCCACTGAGCCGACAGTGAATGGTCCTTGGTCACCACGGTCCAGCCGTCCGGCAGCAGGCGCACGTGACGTTTGCCTGCATTTACCATTGGTTCCACTGTAAAGGTCATCCCCTGCTGCAGCTCCAGGCCGGTGCCCGACTCCCCATAGTGCAGGATCTGCGGATCCTCGTGGTAAATGCGTCCGATGCCATGGCCACAGTACTCACGCACTACCGAGAAATTCAAGGATTCGACGTATTCCTGGATGGCATGACCGATGTCGCCCAGCCGGGTGCCCGGCTTGACGGTACGGATGCCGCGCCACATGGCCTCGAAACACACCTCGGTCAGCCGCTGGGCGGCCACCGGGGGCTTGCCCACGTAGTACATGCGGCTGGTATCGCCATGGAAGCCATCCTTGATGACGGTGACATCGATATTGATGATGTCTCCGGTTTTCAGCTTCCGGTCGTTCGGAATTCCGTGGCAGACCACGTGATTGACCGAGGAGCAGATGGTCTTGGGAAAACCCCGGTAATTGAGGTTCGCCGGAATGGTGCCCTGGACGTTGACGATGTGCTCGTAGCAGACCCGGTCCAGCTCCTCCGTCGTCACGCCGGGCACCACGTGCGGGCCGATGATATCGAGGACTTCAGCCGCGAGCCGCCCGGCTTCGCGCATCTTCTGCTGTTCTTCAGGGGACTTGATCGTGATGTGCATTATCTGTGTAAGTCGGTAACCCGTAAGACATTGTTCCTACGGGACGTTCATGGTATAAAGCGCGGCCCTCGTTGGCAACGACGAGAAATTCCATACGCGTATCGCTAACCCGGTGGCTGGGTGCCCGCAACATTAATGTTCGGGTGGTCACCCGGGATACGCGCAAGGATCAACCCCACAGTGCAGGAGTTCGTATGACCGGCGTGTCCATGAGACAGATGCTGGAAGCGGGTGTCCATTTCGGACATCAGACCCGCTTCTGGAACCCGAAGATGGCCCCTTTCATCTTTGGTGAGCGTAACAAGATCCATATTATCAACCTTGAGAAGACCCAGCCTCTGTATGTGCAGGCCTCGGCCTTCATTAAAGGCACTGTCGCCGACGGCGGCAAGGTGCTCTTCGTCGGTACCAAGCGATCCGCGCGCGACGCCGTCCAAAAGGAGGCGAGCCGCAGCGGCATGCCCTATGTCAACCAGCGTTGGCTGGGGGGCATGCTCACCAATTTCAAGACGATCCGGCAGTCCATCAAGCGACTGGCCGAGATCACCGAGCTGCAAAGCAGCGGTGCGCTCGACAAGCGCGGCAAGAAAGAAGCCACGCAGTTGCGCCGGGAGATGGACAAGCTTGAGCGTAGCCTTGGTGGCATCAAGCACATGGAATCCCTCCCCGATGTGATGTTCGTGATCGACGTGGGTCACGAGAAGATTGCAATTCATGAAGCCAAGAAGCTGGGCATTCCGGTGGTGGCCGTCGTGGACACGAATTGCAGCCCCGATGGCATTGACTATGTGATCCCGGGCAACGATGACGCCATGCGCGCCATCATGTTGTATGCCTCGGGCATTGCCGATTCGGTTCTGGAGGGCAAGGCTTCGGTGCCGCAGGTTGCCGTGGGCGAGGATGAATTCGTGGAGCTGGACGAGGCGGGTCAGCCGCGTCGCAAGACCGGCAAGCCGCGTCCGAAGCCGCAGGCACCGGTGCGCAACAAGAAGGCGCCGGTGCGGCGCCGTCTGCCGGTCAAGGCTCCGGTCGGGACCGATGAGTCGGTTGCCGATCTCGATGACGTGGAGGAAGGTACCGAGGTGCCCGCGGCGGCGGCCGCCGCCGCCACTGAAGGCGCCGCGCCCGCGGGTCGTGGCGGGGTGGTGCGTCGTCGTCCCCACGCCGCCGGCGGTGCGGAGGCGACCCCTGAGACCCCTGCCGCCGCCGCTGAGGGCGACGCGGGTGCTCCTGCTTGAAGGTCGTTTAGAGTTGCCCCGGCGCTAACCGGCCCGGAGCCTTTGCGTGGAATCCTTATGAACATCACAGCAGACGCAGTGAAGCAGCTCCGTGAGCGCACCGGCGCCGGAATGATGGAGTGCAAGAAAGCGCTGGTGGAAACCCAGGGCGATATGGACGCCGCCGCCGAGCTCATGCGCAAGCAGGGCCTGGCCAAGGCCGACAAGAAGGCGGCCCGCGTGGCCGCCGAAGGCGTGATCGTGATCGAGCGCTCCGCCGACGGCCATGCGGCCGCGATGGTGGAAGTGAACTGCGAGACCGATTTCGTCGCGCGCGGCGCTGACTTTGGGGCGTTTTCCCAATCGGTGGCCGCCAAGGCCCTGCAGGCGCGGCCCTCCTCGCTCGAAGCATTGTTGCAGCAGCGGCTGGACAGCGGCGCGAGCATCGATGAGCGTTGCCGGGCACTGGTTGCGAAGATTGGCGAGAAGATCAGCGTGCGCCGTTGCGTCGTGCTGACCTCGAGCGGGCACGTCAGTGCCTACGTGCACGGCACCCGCATCGGCGCGCTCGTGGCCGTGGAAGGTGGTGACCCGGTGCTCGCACATGATGTTGCCATGCACGTCGCCGCGAGCAATCCGAAGTACGTCACCATGGCCGATGTGCCGGCGGATGTCGTGGCCAAGGAGCGCGCGTTCCTGACGGACCAGGCCCAGGGCGAAGGCAAGCCGCCGCAGATCGTTGCCAAAATGGTCGAGGGGCGGCTGCGCAAGTCTCTCGGCGAGATCACGCTGGCCGGCCAGCCCTTCGTGAAAGATCCGGACCAGACCATCGAGAAGCTGCTGAAGGGCGCAAAGGCGAATGTGAAGGCGTTCGAGCGCTTCGAGGTCGGCGCCGGAATCGACAAGAAGCAGGACGACTTCGTCGCCGAGGTGATGGCGCAGGTCAAGAGCTTCGATCCGTCTGACAAGCAGTAAGGCTGGCAAGAAGACCCCGCCCCGGCGGGGTTTTCTTCATGCACGAGGGTGAAGACCACATGAGCGACGGCAGGCGGTCCCGATATTCCCGCATCACGGTGAAGCTGTCCGGCGAAGCCCTGCTGGGCGGCGCGGACTACGGCATCGATCCGGTCATGCTCAAGCGCATTGCCGGGGAGATCCAGGAAATCGTCCAGATGGGTACGCAGGTCGCGGTAGTGGTCGGCGGCGGCAACATCTTTCGCGGCGCCGGGCTCGCGCGGGCCGGCATGGATCGTGTCACCGCCGATCACATGGGCATGCTGGCCACGGTCATGAACGCGGTCGCGATGCAGGATGCGCTCGAGAGTTCGGGCATGCAGTCGCGGGTGATGTCGGCCATCCGCATCAACCAGGTGTGTGAGGACTACATCCGCCGGCGCGCCATCCGGCACCTCGAAAAGGGGCGGGTCGTGATTTTCGCGGCCGGCACCGGCAATCCCTTCTTCACGACGGATACGGCAGCGTCGCTGCGGGCCATTGAGATCAACGCCGATGTGCTGCTGAAGGCCACCAAGGTGGATGGCGTGTATTCGGATGATCCGGTGCGCAATCCAGCGGCGCAGCGCTATTCGCAGCTGACCTTCGATAAGGTACTGCAGGACCGACTGAACGTCATGGATGCCACGGCCATCGTCATGTGCCGTGACAACCGCCTGCCACTGCGTGTGTTCAACTTGAACAATCCGGGCGATCTGACCCGCATCGCACGTGGTGAGGAAATTGGTACGGCTGTCACATTCGAATAGGGGCAACCATGCTCGATGACATCAAAAAAGACGCAGTAACCCGCATGGGCAAGTGCGTGACCCAGTTTCAGGCGGATCTGAAGAAGATGCGCACCGGTCGTGCCCATCCGAGCCTGATCGAACATCTGAAGGTCGACTATTACGGCTCGGATGTGCCGTTGCAGCAGGTTGCCAGCATTGCGGTCGAAGATGGTCGCACCCTGGTGGTCTCCCCCTGGGAGAAGGGCATGGTGCAGCCGATCGAGAAGGCCATCCACAAATCCGATTTGGGCCTGAACCCCATGACCGCGGGGACGATCATTCGCATTCCGATGCCGCCACTGACCGAGGAGCGCCGTCGCGAGTTCACCAAGGTGATCCGCCAGGATGCCGAAGGCGCGCGCGTATCGGTGCGGAACGTGCGGCGCGATGTGATGTCTGACATCAAGGAAGCGCTGAAGGAGAAGCTCATTTCGCAGGACGATGAGCGGCGCGCTGAGAGCGATATCCAGAAGCTGACGGACAAGCATGTCGCCGATATCGACCAGCTGCTGGCGGCGAAGGAAAAGGAGATCATGCAGGTCTGATCGACCTGCATGAGCGTGAACCTACCCCGTCATGTGGCGATCATCATGGACGGCAACGGCCGCTGGGCTGCTGCGCGGAAACTGCCGCGGCATGCTGGCCACAAGGCCGGCATCAGCGCCTTGCGTGCTTGCGTGCAAACGTGCACGACCCGCGGTATCGGGGCGCTCACGGTTTTCGCATTCTCCAGTGAAAACTGGTCCCGGCCGGCGGAAGAGGTGTCGCTGTTGATGGGCCTGTTCGTCGACGCGCTCGACCAGGAAGTCGATGAGCTGCACGCCAATGGCGTGCGACTGCGCTTCATCGGCGACCGCCAGCGCCTGAGCGTGCGCCTGCAGTCCTACCTCGCCGCGGCGGAGGCGCGTACCGCGCCCAATGAGAGATTTTCGCTGAACATCGCCATGAGCTATGGCGGCCGCTGGGACATCACCCGCGCGGTGCGTCAGTTGGCGACGAAATGTACCGCCGGGGCTCTGCGTCCGGTCGACATCAGCGAAGCGCAGGTGGCGCAGGTCCTGGCATTGGCCGACCTGCCGGACCCGGACCTGTTCGTGCGCACCGGCGGCGAACACCGCATCAGCAACTTCCTGCTGTGGAATCTCGCCTACACCGAGTTGTACTTCACGGATTGCCTGTGGCCGGATTTCGATGCCGACGAACTGGATGCCGCGCTGGCTTTCTTTGGCGCCCGCGAGCGGCGCTTCGGGCTTACGCCGGAGCAGACGCGGAGTCCCACGAGTGCTTAGAACCCGTATCCTCACGGCCGCTGTCCTCATCGGGCTGCTGCTGGTCGTGCTGCTGTGGCTGCCGCCATGGGCGACGGTCGTCGCGGTGACCGTATCGATCCTGGCCGGGGCATGGGAGTGGTCAGCATTCCTCAAACTGCAATCCGTGGCGGGGCGTGCACTGTTTGTGGCGGTCGTGGCGGCCAGCCTGCCGCTCCTGTGGCAGCTCACAGTGGCCGAGCCGGCGCGCCTGGTCGTGCTGTGCCTGGCGCTGCTGTGGTGGCTGGTGGCCCTGCTGTGGGTGATGTTCGCACCGGGCCGCGCCGCGGCCTGGTCGGCGGCGCTCGCGGGCATTTTGGCACTGGCGCCGGCCTGGGTCGCGATGGTGCGCCTGCGCGTTGATGTCCCGCGCGGCGAGCAGTGGGTACTGTTCGCGCTGTGCCTGGTGTCGGCCGCCGATGTCGGGGCGTATTTTGCCGGCCGCAGCTTCGGGCGCACGAAGCTGGCGCCGCAGGTGTCTCCGGGCAAGACCTGGGAGGGGGCCGCGGGCGGTCTGGTACTTGCGGGCCTGGTTGCCCTGTGGGGCAGCCGGTGGTTTGCTGTACCGATGGTGCGCCTGATGCCACTGTGTCTCGGGGTCGTCGCGTTCTCGATCGTCGGTGACCTCACGGAGAGCCTGCTCAAGCGCTTTGCGGGTCTGAAGGACAGTGGCACATTGTTTCCGGGTCATGGTGGGGTCATGGATCGAATTGACAGTCTGACGAGTGCCATGCCGCTGCTGCTGCTGGGACTGCTGGTGCTGGGAGTGGCCCGATGAAGGGCATTGCGGTCCTCGGCGCGACCGGGTCGGTCGGGGTCAACACCTTGGATGTTATCGCCCGGCACCCCGACCGCTATCGGGCCGTGGCCCTGGGCGCGCACCGCAATGTGGAGCTGCTGCTGCAGCAGATCCAGCAGTTCCGCCCCGCCGTGGCGGCACTCACGGACCCCGGCGCGGCGCAGGTTCTGGAGCAGCGCCTGCGGGCTGCGGGATTGGCCACGCCGGTCCTGACCGGACCAGCGGCCCTGGAGACGCTGGCGACACTGCCCGAAGTGGACCAGGTCATGGCCGCCATCGTCGGCGCCGCCGGACTGCGCTCCACGCTGGCCGCGGCCCGCACGGGCAAGCGCCTGCTGCTGGCGAACAAGGAATCCCTGGTCATGGCAGGTCCCTTGCTGATGTCGGCCGTGCACGCTTCGGGCTGTGAGCTGCTGCCCATCGACAGCGAGCACAATGCGATCTTCCAGTGCCTGCCACACGGTGCCAGGCCCGGGGTGAAACCGCTGGGTGTGCGGCGAATTTTGTTGACCGCATCCGGTGGCCCGTTTCGCGACTGGCCCCTCGAGGCGATCGCAACCGCGACCCCGGATCAGGCCTGCAAGCACCCCAATTGGGTCATGGGCCGCAAGATTTCCGTGGATTCCGCCTCGCTCATGAACAAGGGTCTTGAGCTCATCGAGGCGTGTTTCATGTTCGGTCTGGGGCCCGCGAAAGTCGAGATCGTGGTGCACCCGCAAAGCGTCGTGCATTCGCTGGTGGAATACGTCGACGGCTCGGTGCTGGCGCAGCTGGCCTGTCCGGATATGCGCACCCCCATTGCGTACGGCATGGCATGGCCGGAGCGGATCGAGGCCGGTACGGATTTCCTGGATCTGATCCGTACCCGGCAGCTGGATTTCGTGGCGCCTGACGCGACACGCTTCCCCTGTCTTGCTCTGGCTCGGGCTGTAGCGGACACTGGCGGGCTGGCGCCTGCCATTCTCAATGCGGCGAATGAAGTCGCCGTTACTGCTTTCCTGGAGCGCCGATTGAACTTTCCGGACATACCCGCGGTCATTGAGTGTGTACTTTCGAAGGCCAATGGGGCCAGGGCTGCCGGGGGGGAGATCCGCAGCCTCGATGATGTCCTGCAGGCGGATGCCGAAGCGCGTGAGCTGGCCCTGGAGTTCTGCCGCAATCGCGGTGAAGTGTCGAGGTCCATTCATGCGTAGGCAGTCTGAGTTGGCCTTCGCAAAGGGGCGCCCCCCATATATTTCCAACAACATCGGGCCGGCAATCTGTTCATGAAGCGATTTGGATTGGTGACCACCCTCGCACTGTGCGCGGGTTCGGCAGTATGTTCGGCCCAGACGCAGGCGCCGGTGCCGGGCCCCGTCGCGGGACCTGCCGCGGGCCCCGGGGCCCCCGGCCGCTCGTTCGTACTGGCGAACCCCGACGAAGCACCCGCAACCGCAGCCGCCGATTTCGCGGTGACCAACATCCGCATCGAAGGACTGCAGCGCATTTCCGAGGGCACGGTCTATAACTACCTGCCCGTGAATATCGGCGATCACGTCACGCCCATACGCATCCGCGAAGCGGTCCGCTCCCTGTACAACACCGGATTCTTCCGCGACGTGCAGATGCGCCGCGACGGCGGCACGCTGGTGGTACTGGTGGTCGAGCGCCCCGCCATCGAGAGCTTCGAAATCACCGGCAACAAGGACATCAAGACCGAGGATCTGCAGAAGTCCCTGCGCACCGTCGGTTTGGCGGCCGGCAAGACCTTCGACCGCTCGGTGCTGGAGGAGGTCAAGGGCTATCTCACCGACCAGTACTTCAGCCGCGGCAAGTATGCGGTGAAGATCGACGAGAAGGTCGAGGATGATTCGGGTAACCGGGTGAAGATCAAGATCACCATCACGGAAGGCTCGCGCGCCAAGATCCGCACCATCAACATTGTCGGCAACCATGTCTTCACCGACAAGGAAATTGACAAGGGTCTGGAACTGCAGACTCCGAACTGGCTGTCCTGGTACAAGCAGGATGACCGCTACTCCAGCGAATCCCTGGACGGCGACCTGGAAAAGATCCGCTCCTACTACATGGACCGCGGTTATGCGAACTTTCAGATCGACTCCACCCAGGTGGCCATCGCGCCCGAAAAGGACGACATCTTCATCACCGTCAACATCGAGGAGGGTGGGGTGTACAAGGTGGGCGAGGTCAAGCTGGCGGGCACTTTCCCCATACCGAAGCAGGAGCTCGAGGCGCTGCTGCTGGTACAGCCCGGCCAGATCTATTCGCGCAAATGGGTGACGGCCACGCAGGAACTGATCCAGAACCGCTTGGGTCAGGACGGCTATGCATTCGCCAAGGTCGACCCGGTGCCGACCACCGACAAGGCCACGGGCATCGTGGCCCTGACGTTCTTCGTGGATCCGGGCAACCGGGTCTATGTGCGCAACATCATCTTCAACGGCTCCAAGCGCATCAATGACGAGGTGCTGCGCCGTGAGATGCGCATCCTGGAGGGCGGTTGGCTGTCGAATGTCGGCCTGGACCGCTCCAAGCAGCGTCTGCAGCGCCTGCCCTACATCACCAAGGTCGACGAGGAAACCACACCGGTTCCGGGTTCCTCGGACCAGGTCGATGTGGCCTACAAGATCGAAGAGGGCCCGGGCGCTTCGATCTCCGGTGGCGTGGGCTACTCGGAGACCTACAAATTCGAGCTGAACGGTAATTACACCGACGCCAACTGGCTCGGCAGCGGACAGCGCGTGTCGATCAATCTCGAGGCCGGCGAATTCAACAAGCTCATTGGCCTTTCCGAGACCAATCCCTACACCAATGTCGACAACCTGACGCGAACCTATTCGCTCAGCTATCGCGACAGCTCCCAGTTCACGTCGGCTTCCTCGGACTTCTCGACCAAGATTCTGAGCCTGGGCGAGACCTTTGGTTACCCGGTGTCCGAGTATCAGTTCGTGAACCTCGGCCTGAACCTGCAGGGTGTGCAGCTGGTGGCGATCGAGAACAGCAGCGCGCTGCAGTCATTGCAGTGGGTCCAGAACAACGGACACACCTACACGGGGGAGGCCACGGGCCTGATCTTTGATCCGACCACGGCCACTTACGTGAACGGCATTTATGCCCTCGACGGGACACGCTACGCGGTCGCCCAACTGATCACCGGGTGGAGCTACGACTCCCGTAATCGCGGACTATTCCCCGATCGCGGCATGCACCAGCTCGTCAACGTCAGCTACACACCGCCCCTGACGGGTGTGTCGTACTACAAGGTGAACTATGAGTTCCTGAAGTACATACCGCTGTTCAAGGGTTTCACGTTTGCCTTCACCGGCGATTTGGGATACGGCGCCGGACTGGGCAAGAGCAAGTGCCACGCGGCAACCGATGCCACCGCGGCGTACTGCGTCGACCCCAGTCTGCCGCCCTATGAACTGTTCGACGGCGGCGGCCCGGACTCCGTGCGCGGCTTCCAGGAAAGCTATCTGGGTCCGAAGGATCAGTATGGCAATCCCTACGGAGGCAACCTGAATGTGCTGGCGCGCTCTGAACTCATCATTCCGATGCCGGCCAAGATCGCCTCGAGCGCCCGAGTGAGCCTGTTCGTTGATGTGGGCAATGTGTTCTCGACCACCAAGTACCCGCAGTTCTATGCGCCGCCGGGCACCCCGAGCAACCCGCAATACAGCATCGGCAACGTCACCGAAGCGGACCTCAACGACCCGTCGGTCCTGACCCCGGAGAACTATAACTTCGCCATCAACCGCCTGAAGGAATCGGTCGGCATCGCGGTGCAATGGCTCGCCCCGCTGGGGCTGTTCCGGTTCAGTCTCGCGGTGCCTTTGAATGCGCAGCGCGAGTTGGACGGCGTAACCTGGGGTGATCAGACCGAACGCTTCCAGTTCTCGGTTGGACAGGCGTTCTAAAGCGATTTCCGCTATGATCCCAGGTCTTAAATTGGGCTTGGCCCACAAGAGGAGCATCGTGAAGGGCGTCGTCAGGTCTTTGATTTTGGGGTCGGCTGCGGCCATGGTTCTGGCGGCGGCGCCGGCGTGGGCGGAGCTGAAAATTGGTTATGTAAATTACAGTCGGCTGCTGCAGGAGTCCCCCGATGCGAAGGTGATCGCGGATCAGCTGCGCAACGAATTCCTGCCCCGTCAGCGTGAATTGCAGACCCTGCAGCAGTCGCTGAAGACGCGCGAGGACAAGCTGACCAAGGACGGCGCGACCATGACGGACGACCAGCGCGCCCGGGAAGACAAGGACATCCGCGACGGTGAGCGTGAGTACCAGCGCAAACAAAGCGAGGCGTCGGACGATCTGAATGCGCGTCGCAATGAGGAATTGTCGATACTGCAGAAGTCGCTGGTCGCGAAGGTGCAGGCTTATGCGAAGTCGCAGAGCTTCGATCTGATCCTTGCCGACGGCGTCATCTATGCGACCAACGCCGTGGACATCACCCCTCAGGTGCTGGCGACCCTGCAGGCGGCTGCGCCCGCCGCATCCAAGGCTGCGCCGGCCGCGTCGAAGCCGGCCGGCAAGTAAGACTAACCCGGCGGGCCTTGGACGGGCCCGCACGAGGCAACGGCATGGTTGTCACTCTCGGCGAGCTTGCGGTCCGCTTGGGGTGTGAGCTGCGCGGGGATCCGCTGCGCGAAGTTGACAGTGTAGCCACGCTGGCCGACGCGCATCCACGGGCCATCACGTTCCTGGCAGAAAGCCGCCACCGGGCGGCGTTGGCCCAGACGCAGGCCGCGGCCGTGGTACTGGAAGCACGTTTCGCCGCCGAATCTCCCGTTGCCACCCTGATTGCGGCCAATCCGCGCGCCACCTATGCCCGGATTGCGGCTCTGCTTTACCCATCACCCCCGCTGGTACCGGGGATTCACCCAAGTGCCGTCGTGGCCTCGGACGCACAGGTCGAAGCGGACGCCTGCGTGGGCCCGCTGGTCGTGATCGGCGCGCGCGCGCGTATCGGCGCCGGCGCGATGATTGGTCCGCACTGTGTGATCGGCGCCGATGTGGTGGTCGCCTCCCAGGTGCGACTGGTGGCGCGGGTCACGCTTTGTGATGGGGTCAGGGTCGGCGCAAGGTCGATCCTGCATCCCGGATGTGTCATCGGGAGCGACGGTTTCGGATTTGCGCCCGAACGCGGCACCTGGTTGAAAGTGCAGCAGGTCGGCAGCGTGTGCATTGGTGCGGATGTGGAGATTGGCGCCAATAGCACCATTGATCGCGGCGCCATCGGCGACACGGTGATCGGGCAGGGGGTCAAGCTCGATAATCTGATCCAGATCGGTCACAACGTGCGCTTGGGGGCCCACACGGCCATCGCCGGCTGCACCGGAATCTCCGGCAGCACGGTGGTCGGCGAGCGTTGCCAGATCGGCGGCGCCTGTGCGATTGGCGGGCACCTGCAGATCACTGATGATGTGATCATCACGGGCTTCTCGATGATCAGTCATTCGATTCCAAAGCCCGGGGTATACTCCAGCGGAATTCCATTTGAGGATGCGCGCACCTGGCGTCGGATGGTCGCCCGGTTCAAGCGCCAAAGCAAAGACGACAACAAAGATGACGGCAAAGATGACTGAAGTCGTACAGTTGGATATCCACGGCATTCTGAAGCTGCTGCCACACCGCTACCCGTTCCTGATGGTGGACCGGGTACTGGAATGCCACGCCGGGCACGGTATTCGTGCGCTGAAGAACGTGACCTTCAACGAACCGTATTTCACGGGCCATTTTCCGCAGCGGCCCGTCATGCCCGGGGTGATGATCATCGAGGCGCTGGCCCAGACCGCGGGCATACTTGCCTTCGTCACTAGCGGGGTGGTGCCGGATGCGGACACCAAGTTCTACTTCGTTGGTATCGACAATGCGCGCTTTCGCAAGCCGGTCGAGCCGGGCGATCAACTGATTCTCACGGTGCAGCTGACGCGCAGCTTCAAAGGCATCTGGCGCTTTTCGAGCACTGCATCCGTCGGCACCAACGAGGTGGCCAGCGCCGACATGATGGTGGCACCGGAGGTGTCCAAGTGACGGCCGCTCCATGATCGACGCGCACGCAGTCGTCGCGTCGCGCGCGCAGCTCGGCGCGGGCGTCACGGTCGGCCCCTTCGCGGTAATCGGTCCGGATGTCGTCATCGGTGCCCGCACCACGGTCGGCGCGCATGCCATCATCGAGGGGCCGACCCGCATCGGCGAGGACAACCAGATCTTCCCGTTTGCAGCGATCGGGGGGGCGCCGCAGGACAAGAAGTACAAGGGTGAGCCCACGCAGCTCACGATTGGCGATCGCAATGTGTTTCGCGAGTTTTGCACCATGAACCGTGGCACGGCCGGCGGGCGTGGGCTCACCAGCATCGGTTCGGACGGTCTGTTCATGGCCTACTCGCATGTCGCGCACGACTGCGATATCGGCAACAAGGTGATCCTGGCCAATTGCGCGACCATGGGCGGGCATGTGCGGATCGGGGATTGGGTGCAGCTCGGCGGGCTGTCGGCGATCCACCAGTTCTGCAAGATCGGGGCGCACGCCTTCGTGGCCGGCGGCGCGATCCTCACGCGCGATCTGCCCCCGTACGTCATGATCGCCGGCAATCCCGCCAGACCCAGTTCCATCAATTCCGAGGGCCTGAAGCGTCGCGGGTACACTGCCGGGCAGATCCGTAATCTGCGCATGGCCTATCGCATTCTCTACCGCTCGGAATTGAAACTGGCGGACGCAATCGTGCGGCTCACGGAACTCGCCCGCGACAATGCGGAAGTGCAGCCGTTGCTGGCATTCATCGATACTTCCACGCGCAGCCTGGTGCGCTGACAGGCGTTAAGCATGTCTGAGGCGCTGGTGATCGGCCTGGTTGCCGGCGAATCCTCCGGCGACGCCCTCGGTGCCGCGTTGCTCGCGGCGCTGCGCGCCCGCGCCGGTGCGGTACGTGCCTTCGGGATCGCGGGACCGATGATGCGCAGCGCGGGGTGCGAGGGATGGGCCGACTCGCATGAACTTGCGGTCATGGGGCTCATCGAACCGCTGATGCACCTGCCGCGGCTGTTTGCGTTGCGGCGCCGGCTGGTGCGCGACTTCACTGCGGCGCGTCCGCATGTGTTCGTCGGCATCGATGCGCCGGCCTTCAATATCGGGCTCGAGGCGCAGCTGCGTGCGCGCGGCATCCCCACGGTGCAGTACGTGAGCCCGCAGGTGTGGGCCTGGCGGCAGGGCCGGGTGCGCACCATCGCATCTGCCTGTGACCTGGTGCTGTGCCTGTTTCCGTTCGAGAGTGAGTTCTACGGCGCGCATGGCGTGCGCGCGCAATTCGTCGGCCACCCGCTGGCCGACCAGATACCGCTGCACACGGACCGCGCCGCTGCGCGCCGCGGGTTGGGCCTTGAGTCACGGGCCACCGTCGTCGCACTGCTGCCGGGCAGTCGGCTGGGGGAAGTCCGGCGTCTGGGTGAGGATTTCCTGCGCGCCGCACTGTGGCTGCAGGGGCAGCGGCCGGACGTGAAGTTTGTCGCGCCCATGGCCTCGCGCAGGGTACGCGACATATTTGCGACGCAACGGGAACGCGTGGCGCCGGGGCTTGAAGTGCAACTGTTCGAGGGCCACGCGCAGCAGTCGATGATCGCAGCGGATGCAGTTCTGGTAGCCTCCGGAACCGCGACACTTGAAACCCTGCTGATCCGTCGTCCCATGGTAGCCGCCTACCGGTTCAATGCGCTCACCGCCTTCCTGCTGCGCGGCATGGGGTTGGTGAAAGTCAGACATTTCTCCCAGCCCAACCTCCTGACGGGAAAAGCCCTGGTGCCGGAGTTCCTGCAGGAGGCTGTCAACGGCGAGGACCTGGGCCGGGCGCTGCAGCAGCAGCTCAACGATGAGCCGGGGCGCGCGCGCCTTGAGGCCGAGTTCCTCAAGGTGCATCAGCAACTGCGTGTCGGCGCTGCCGATCGCGCTGCGCAATCCATTCTGGATCTTCTGCAGGAACGTGGGATCTATCGTGCTTGAGTACATGATTGCCGGAGTCGATGAAGCCGGCCGCGGGCCGTTGGCCGGGCCGGTCGTCGCCGCCGCGGTGATTCTTGATCCGCGTCGACGCATCACGGGTCTGCGGGACTCCAAGCAGCTCACGCCCGAACGCCGCGAGTCGCTGGCGGCACGCATCCGCGAGCGCGCCCTGTGCTGGGCGGTGGGCTGGTCGGAGTGTCACGAAATCGACACCCTGAACATCCTCGAGGCGACCCATCTGGCCATGCGCCGCGCACTGCTGGGGCTCACCGTATGCCCGCGCAGCATTCTGGTGGATGGCAATCGCTTGCCGTGCCTTGGCGATATCGCGCCGCAATGCACGGTGCGCGCCATCATCAGGGGCGATTGCAGCGAGCCGGCGATCAGCGCTGCCTCGATCCTCGCGAAAACCCATCGTGACGCCGTCATGCGCAAGCTGGACGTCGTCTATCCGGGGTATGGTATGGCAGTGCACAAGGGCTACGGAACGGCGGATCATCTGGCGGCGTTGGTGCGACACGCCGCGTGCGCCATCCACCGGCGCAGTTTCGGGCCGGTATCGGCCCCTCACACAGCCGTACCGGTAGAATCGATGTGACATGAAGGCCCAGTTCGTTCACTTGAGGCTGCACACCGAATTCTCTCTGGTGGACAGCATTGTGCGCGTGCCGCAGCTGCTGGCCGCGGCGGCGAGCGCCGGCATGCCGGCCGTCGCGGTGACCGACCAGTACAACCTGTTCGCGATGGTGAAGTTCTATCGCGAGGCTCTGAGCCAGGGTGTCAAGCCCATCATCGGCGTCGACCTGCTGGTGGCCGAAACGGCCGACCGCCGCGGCAGTTCGCGGCTGACGCTGCTATGTCAGGACCAGGCGGGCTACCGCAATGTCACGCGCCTGGTGACCCGCGCTTATCTGGAGGGCCAGAAAAATGGTCCGCCGATGGTGGAGCGCAGTTGGTTGACCGTCGAATCGCTCACGGGGCTGATCGCACTGTCCGGCGGCGCCGCAGGGGACATCGGCTGCGCACTGGTTAACGGCCGACCGGCGGATGCACGGGCGCAGCTGGAGTTCTGGCTCTCCCGGTGCGGCGATCGTTTCTATATGGAGCTGCAGCGCCTGGGCCGGCCCGATGAGGAAAACTACATCGCCGCCGCCGTGGAGCTGGCGGCTGCGCGCGGCGTACCGGTGGTGGCGACCAATGACGTGCGCTTCCTCGCCGCCGCGGATTTCGAAACGCACGAAGCGCGCGTGTGCATCCAGGGGGGGCAGCTGCTGACGGACCCGGCACGCCCGAAGCAGTACACGCCGCAGCAGTTCCTGCGCACCCCGGCACAGATGTGCGCACTGTTCAGCGACGTTCCCGAGGCTGTGGCCAACACCGTGCAGATCGCGCGGCGCTGCAACCTGGTGCTGAACCTGGGTCAGCCGCGGCTGCCCGACTACCCGGTGCCCGCCGGTATGACGACGGAGCAGTTCCTCGAAAGCGAGTCGGGCGCGGGCCTTGCGGCACGCCTGGCCAGTACCCCCGAGACCGCCCGGCCGCCGACCTATCGCGAGCGCCTGGACATGGAGTTGAAGGTCATCTGCCAGATGGGCTTCGCGGGCTACTTCCTGATCGTGGCCGATTTCATCCGCTGGGCGCGCCAGAATGCGGTGCCGGTAGGCCCCGGACGTGGCTCCGGCGCAGGCTCCCTGGTGGCTTACTGCCTGGGGATAACGGATCTGGACCCGATCGAACACGACCTGCTGTTCGAGCGCTTCTTGAATCCAGAGCGGGTCTCGATGCCGGATTTCGACGTCGACTTCTGCATGGATGGGCGGGATCGCGTCATCGACTATGTGGCACAGAAATACGGCCGTGATCGTGTCTCGCAGATCATCACCTACGGCACCATGGCCGCCAAGGCGGTCGTGCGCGACGTCGGCCGGGTGCTGGGGCTGGGGTACGGCTTTGTCGACCGGATCGCGAAGCTGATTCCCTTCGAACTGGGGATTACGCTCGATGATGCGTTGACCAAGGAACCGGAACTGCGGCGCCTGTATGACACCGAAGATGAGATCCGCAATCTCATCGATCTGGCGCGTGCGCTGGAAGGTCTCACGCGCAATGCCGGCACCCATGCCGGCGGCGTGGTCATTGCGCCCTCCGTGCTGACGGATTTCGCACCGCTGTACTGCGAGGCCGGTTCGGGCAGCGTCGTGACGCAGTTCGACAAGGATGATGTCGAGGCCGCGGGCCTGGTGAAGTTCGACTTCCTGGGGCTGCGCACGCTGACCATCATCGACCGGGCCCTGGCGATCATCAATCAGACACGGGCCCTGAGCGGTGAGGCGCCCGTCGCCATGAATTCACTGCCCGTGGGCGATGCGGCCACGTACGCCTTGTTGAGATCCGGTCGCACCACGGCGGTCTTCCAGCTCGAATCGCGTGGCATGCGCGATCTGATCCGGCGCCTGAAGCCGGACTGCTTCGAGGACATCGTCGCGCTGGTCGCATTGTTCCGCCCCGGCCCGTTGGAGTCGGGCATGGTGGATGACTTCATCACCCGCAAGCGCGAACCGGCGAGCGGAATCATCGACTACCTGCATCCGGACCTGAAGCCGGCGCTGGCCTCCACCTATGGCGTCATCCTGTATCAGGAGCAGGTGATGCAGATCGCGCAGATCCTTGCCGGCTACACCCTGGGAGGGGCGGATCTGCTGCGCCGGGCGATGGGCAAGAAGAAGGCCGAGGAGATGGCGCAGCAGCGCTCCATCTTCGTCAGCGGCGCGGTCGCGCGCGGTGTGCCCGAGTCCCAGGCGGCGCACATCTTCGATCTGATGGAAAAATTCGCCGGCTACGGCTTCAACAAGTCGCACTCGGCCGCCTACGCGGTGCTGTCGTACCAGACCGCGTACCTCAAGACCCATCACACTGCGGCGTTCATGGCTGCGGTGTTGTCCGCGGACATGGATCACACCGACAAGGTGGTTTCCCTGATCGATGAGTGCAAGCAGCTGTCATTGGCCGTACTGCCGCCGGACGTGAACAGTTCGCGCCATGAGTTCGCGGTCGCGGATGCGAAGACCATCCGCTACGGACTTGGCGCCGTGAAGGGCGTCGGGCAGGGCGCCGTTGCGGCGTTGATCGCCGAGCGCGAAGCGCACGGCCCCTATCGCACTCTGGCTGACCTGTGCCGGCGCACCGATCTGACACGCATCAATCGCCGCACGCTGGAGGCGCTGATCCGTTCGGGTAGCATGGACACCATCGGCCCGAACCGCGCGACGCTGCTGGACAGTTTGCCGCGCGCGCTGCAGCTGGGTGATCAGACCGCGCGTGCGCACGAGGCCGGGCAGAACGACATGTTCGGCCTCAGCGCCGCGCCGCAGCCCAGCACTGAGCAGGGTGGTGACGCCATAAAAGCACTAGCGGATTTCAGCGAAGCGGTGCGTCTGCAGGGCGAGCGGGAGACCCTCGGGCTGTATCTGACCGGCCATCCCATCGACCGTTTCGAAGCCGACCTGCCGCGCTTCGCGGCGCAGCGCATCGGCGATCTGATCACCGAGAAGCCCGCCAGTGCCGGTGAGGGCGAACGCGGCTTCAGTCGCGGGCGGCTGGTGACGGTGGCGGGGCTGGTGGATGAGATCCGCAAGCGTGGCCAGCGGGTGAGCATCATTTTGGATGACCGCACGGGGCGCATCGAGGCCACGTTGTTCGATGATGTGTTCCAGCGGCACCGCGACCTGATCGTCAAGGATGCCATCGTGCTGCTCGAAGGCCACTTCCGCTTCGATGAGTTCGGGGATGCCTGGCGGATCTCGGCGCGCAAGATCACCGACCTGAATGCGGTGCGCGAGCAGCAGGCCCGACGGCTGGTCCTGAATCTGCCGCAGGAGTCGGATCGCAACGCGGTGCTCACGCGCCTGGCGGAGGTGCTGGCGCCATGGCGCAACGGCCCCTGCCAGGTCACCGTCCAGTACCGTACCGCGCAGGCCAGTGGGGCCCTGGATCTGGGGCCGGAGTGGAGCGTGCGCCCGGGAAGGCAGCTGCTGGAGCATCTGGAAGAGCTGGTGGGCCGGGGCGGCATGCGGGTGCTGTACGGGCCCGTGGGAGCCTCCGGCGCCCCCTGACTTGCGCTACCATCCGACTCTATGGCGGAACGATCACATTCATGGCAGTAGCCTTTCTGGATTTCGAACAACCCATCGCCGAGCTCGAAGCGAAGATCGAGGAGCTGCGGCACGTGACCTCGGAATCCGAGGTCAGCATCAAGGACGAGATCTCCCGGCTGCAGGCCAAGAGCCGCCAGTTGACGCGCAACATATTTGCGAATCTCACCCCCTGGCAGATCACGCAGCTGGCGCGCCACCCGCAGCGGCCCTATCCGCTCGACTACACCGGCATGATCCTCACCGAGTTCAGCGAACTGCACGGTGATCGCATGTATGGCGACGACATGGCCATCGTGGGCGGCCTGGGGCGTCTGGAGAGCCGTGTCGTCATGATCATCGGCCATCAGAAGGGGCGTGACACCAAGGAGCGTGTGCGGCGCAATTACGGCATGCCCAAGCCGGAAGGCTACCGCAAGGCGTTGCGCCTGATGAAGATGGCCGAACGCTTCGGTCTGCCCATCATCACCTTCATCGATACCCAGGGCGCCTATCCTGGCATCGGTGCCGAGGAGCGCGGCCAAAGCGAGGCCATCGCGCGCAATCTGTTTGAAATGGCGGTGCTGGGCACGCCCATCGTCACGGTCGTGACGGGGGAGGGCGGCTCCGGTGGCGCGCTCGCGATTGGCGTGTGCGATCGGCTGATGATGCTTCAGTACAGCACCTATTCGGTCATTTCGCCCGAAGGCTGCGCCTCAATCCTGTGGCGCAGTGCGGACAAGAAGGAGGCGGCCGCCGAGGCATTGGGCATTACCGCCGGGCGTCTGAAGCAGCTGGGGCTCATCGATGAACTGCTCGAGGAGCCTCTGGGCGGGGCGCATCGCGATCCGGTCGCGACGGCGGCCGCGCTGAAGGAGGCCGTGATTCGCCATCTCGATGAGCTCGAAGCCTTGAGCAAGGACGAGCTGCTCGCCCGCCGCGCCCAGAAGATCGCAGGCTTTGGCGTGTTCTCCGAGGACGGGGCGCAGTAATTGCGCCGCGCGCGCGAGCGGCTTCCTTCTCCCGCCTGGGTTTATTCGCAGCTGCTGAAACTGCACCCGCCCGCCGCCGTGGCGCCACTGTGCGTGGCCTTCAGCGGAGGTGATGATTCCACGGCGCTGCTGACGCTGCTGGCCGAAATTCCCACGGTGCGCGCACGTCTGCGCGCCGCACACATCGATCATGGTCTGCACGCGGACTCACGATCCTGGGCGCGTGCCTGCCGTGCTCGATGTCGGCTCCTGCGGGTGCCCTTTCTCGCACGGCGCCTGAGGCTGGCGCGCACCAAAGGGCAATCCCTGGAAGCGCTGGCGCGCTCGGCTCGCTACACCGCACTGTCGGCCGCGCTGCGGCCGGGCGAGGTGCTGCTGACCGCCCACCATCTGGAGGACCAGCTCGAGACGGTGCTGTTGCAGCTACTGCGCGGAGCGGGACTGCCAGGCCTGGCGGCGATGCCGGCGGTGGCGCCGCTGGGCGCAGGTGTGCTGGTGCGACCGCTGCTGGGTGTTTCCCGGGAGCAGCTGCGTGCCGTGGTGCAGGCGCGCGGCCTGCGCTGCCTCGCGGATCCTTCCAATGCGGATGAGACCTTTGATCGCAACTACCTGCGTCGCCAGGTGCTGCCGGCCATGATGAGGCGCTGGCCCGGCGCCGCGCGCACCGTGGCCCGCAGCGCCCGCCATATCGGCGCGGCGCAGGATCTGCTCGACCTGCTGGCGCGCACCGACCTCGGGCGCGCCGCGGATGGTGCGGCCCTGTCGGTTCCCGCTTTGCGGGCCCTGCCGCTGGAGCGGCGTCGCAATGCCCTGCGCTTCTGGATCAGCCGCTCCGGCCACGTGGTGCCGGACGCGCTGCGGCTGGAAGAAATTGCGGTGACGCTGCTCGCGGCGCGAACGGAGGCCAATCCGGTGGTGAGCTGGGGCGTCACCGCAGTCCAGCGGCATGCGGCGCGGCTCACCGTGGGCACGGTGCAGCCGGTCAGTGCCGAGTACGAACTGACCTGGAATCCGCACCGCACACCCCGGCTCACTTTGCCGGCCGGCTGCGGGCGGCTGGAGCTGGTGCAGGCGACGCAGGGGCGCATTGACGCGACGGTGCTGCCGAGGCAGCTGACGGTAAGGACGCGTCGTGGGGGCGAACGGCTGCGGCCACGCAGCGGCGGACCCTCGCGCAGCCTGAAGAGCCTGCTGCAAAGTGAGGGCATCCCACTCACCGAGCGCCGGACTGTGCCGTTGCTGTTCGCCGGCGAGACGCTGGTGGCCGCAGGTGACCTGTGGGTGGATGCGCGCTGGCAGCCGGGTCCGCAAACCGCAAAACGCATGCGACTCATCTGGCACAGACCCGCATGATTTGATAGTCTGTCCGCCCGTCGAGCCTGCACACCTGCAGGATTAAGTTTTTGTCCGACGGAATCCCCATCTGCCCATGAGCCGTTTCGTTTTCGTAACCGGCGGTGTCGTTTCCTCGTTGGGGAAAGGCATCGCAGCCGCTTCCCTTGGCGCAATCCTCGAGGCCCGCGGCCTCACCATTGCCATGGTGAAACTCGATCCCTATATCAATGTCGATCCGGGCACGATGAGCCCGTTCCAGCACGGCGAGGTCTTCGTTACTCAGGACGGGACCGAGACCGACCTGGACCTGGGTCATTACGAGCGCTTCGTGCGCACGACCACCGGTCGGCACAGCAACTTCACCACCGGCCGCATCTACGAGCGCGTGATCGCCAAGGAACGCCGCGGCGACTACCTCGGTGCGACCGTGCAGGTGATTCCGCATATCACCGATGAGATCAAGCGCAGCATCAAACTCGGCGCCAACGAGGCTGATGTGTGCATGGTCGAGATTGGCGGTACGGTCGGCGACATCGAGTCGCTGCCGTTCCTGGAGGCCATCCGCCAACTGGGCGTCGAGCTGGGCCGCAGCAACTGCGTGTTCATGCACCTGACCCTGGTCCCGATTGTCGGCGGTCCTGATTCCGGAGAGATCAAGACCAAGCCCACGCAGCACTCCGTCAAGGAACTGCGCGGCATCGGCATCCAGCCGGACATACTGCTGTGCCGTTGCCGGCACCCGCTGCCCGAAGAACAGCGACGCAAGATCGCCCTGTTCACCAACGTCGAAGAGCGCGCGGTGATCTCGGCCGTCGATTCGGATGATATCTACAAGATTCCGCTGCTGCTGCGCGAGCAGGCGCTGGATGACATAGTCGTCGACAAGCTTGGCCTGTCCGTACGGCAGACCGATCTTGCCGAATGGCGCCAGGTCGTCGCGGCCAAGGGCAACCCGGACGGGCAGGTCGATATCGCGATGGTCGGCAAGTATGTGCAGGCGCGCGACTCTTACATTTCGCTGAATGAGGCGTTGACGCATGGCGGCCTGAAGACCCGCACGCGCGTGAACGTGCACTACATCGAATCCACGGACATCGAGCAGCATGGCACGCACGCCCTGGCGGGTATGGATGCCATCCTGGTGCCTGGCGGCTTCGGCGAACGGGGTATCGAAGGCAAGATCGCGGCCGTTCGCTATGCACGTGAAAATGGCATTCCCTACCTGGGCCTGTGCCTTGGGATGCAGATTGCGATCGTCGAGTTCGGCCGCAACGTGCTGGGCCTTGCCGATGCCAACAGCACCGAGTTCAACCGCGCCACTGCGCACCCGGTGATCGCACTGATCGCCGAGTGGCAGGACAAGGCGCTGGGCTCGCAGATGCGGGACGAGAAGTCGGGCAAGGGTGGCACCATGCGCCTGGGCGCACAGGAAGTCTTGCTGAGCGCGGGCGCGCGCGTCCGCGACCTGTATGGGCGCGATACCATCTTCGAGCGCCATCGACATCGCTTCGAGTTCAACAACACTTACATGGACCGCTATACCAGGGGCGGCCTGAAGTTCGCGGGGATGTCGCGCGATGATCTGGTTGAGATCATTGAACTGCCCGATCATCCCTGGTTCGTCGCGACTCAGTTCCATCCCGAGTTCACCTCAACGCCGCGGGATGGACATCCGCTGTTCGCCGGATTCATCCGCGCCGCGCGCGCCCACCGCGCATCGCAGCTGCCCGCTGCAGCGGGAGCATGAACCTCGCCGGCCACAGCGTAGGTCCGGATCAGCCGTTGTTCCTGATCGCCGGGCCCTGCGTCATCGAGGGCGCCACGCTCACGCAGGAAATCGCCGGTCGGCTGGTCGAGATTACCGCCCGGCTGGGCATGCCGTTCATCTTCAAGGCCTCCTTCGACAAGGCCAATCGTTCCTCGCGCAGCAGCTATCGCGGTCCGGGCCTGGAATCCGGACTGGCGGTGCTCGAATCGGTGCGCAAGACATTCAACGTCCCGGTCCTCACGGATGTTCACGAGGACACCCCGTTGGCTGAAGTGGCCGCCGTGGTTGATGTGCTGCAGACCCCGGCCTTTCTGTGCCGCCAGACCAATTTCATCATCGGGGTCGCCTCGCAAGGCAAGCCCGTCAACATCAAGAAGGGCCAGTTCCTGTCGCCCTGGGAGATGCGCAACGTCGTCGACAAGGCGCGCAGCACGGGCAACTGCGACATCATGGTGTGCGAGCGTGGCTTTTCATTCGGCTACAACAATCTCGTCACCGACATGCGCGCGTTGGCCATCATGCGCGAGACCCAGTGCCCGGTCGTGTTCGATGCCACGCACTCGGTGCAGCTTCCCGGCGGGCGCGGCAATGCTTCGGGCGGCCAGCGCGAATTCGTGCCGGTGCTGGCGCGCGCGGCCGTCGCGGCCGGCGTCGCCGGAGTGTTCATGGAGACGCATCCACGGCCGGACGAAGCGCTCTCCGATGGCCCCAATGCCTGGCCGCTCGCGCGCATGCAGTCACTGCTGGAAACGCTGCTCGAGCTGGACCGTACTGTCAAGACAAGACCCTTCGAGGAGTCGCTGTTATGAGTCGTATCGTTGAAATCCGCGGGCGCGAAATCATGGATTCGCGCGGCAATCCCACGGTGGAGGCCGATGTCATTCTGGAATCCGGTGCGCTGGGTCGGGCCGCGGTGCCCTCGGGCGCCTCCACCGGTACGCGTGAAGCGGTGGAACTGCGCGACGGGGATGCGCGGCGCTATGGCGGCAAAGGCGTATTGAAGGCCGTGGAGCATGTGAATACCGTCCTGCGGCAGGGGCTGCTCGGGCGCGATGCCCGGGACCAGGAAGGCCTGGACCAGCTGATGATCGAGCTCGATGGCACGCCGACGAAGGGTCGCCTGGGCGCCAACGCGCTGCTGGCCATTTCGCTGGCCACCGCACATGCGGCGGCGACGTCCGAGAAACTGCCGCTGTTCAAGTATCTCGGCAGGGGCCGCGAGCCGGTCATGCCGGTGCCGATGATGAACATCATCAATGGCGGCGCACACGCCAACAACAGTCTCGACATCCAGGAGTTCATGATCCTGCCCGTCGGGGCGCCGAATTTTCGCGAGGCATTGCGTTACGGGGCGGAGATCTTCCACGCCCTGAAGAAGCTGCTCGCCGACCGCGGCCTGTCGACGACTGTGGGGGATGAAGGCGGTTTTGCGCCGAACCTCGGCTCCAACGAGGAGGCTCTGGAAGTCATTCTGCAGGCCATCGAGAAGGCAGGCTACAAGGCCGGCAAGGACATCTACCTGGGCCTGGATGCGGCAAGTTCCGAGTTCTACAAGGACGGCCGCTACGAGCTGGAATGTGAGAACCGGCGCTTCACGGCAACGCAGTTCACCCAGTACCTGGCGGATCTGGCGGCGCGCTATCCGATCATCACCATCGAGGATGGCATGAGCGAGGGGGATTGGGCTGGCTGGGCCGAATTGACCCGCGCAGCCGGTGACCGTATCCAGCTGGTGGGGGATGATCTGTTTGTCACCAATACCAAGATTCTCGCCGAGGGCATTGCCAAGCGGACGGCCAATGCGATTCTCATCAAGCCTAATCAGATCGGCACCCTGACCGAGACCCTGGCCGCGATAACGATGGCAGAAAAGGCCGGCTACGCCTCCGTGATGTCGCATCGCTCGGGCGAGACCGAGGATACGACCATTGCCGACCTGGCCGTCGCCACGGCGGCCTCGCAGATCAAGACCGGTTCGCTGTCGCGCTCCGACCGCACCGCCAAGTACAACCAGCTGCTGCGCATCGAGCTGGCACTGGGCAAGGTGCGCTACGCCGGCCGCGACGCGTTCCCGGTAAAGTTGTAGGCTAACGCCCGTGAAATGGCTGGCAATTGCCCTTGGCGTGGTCATCGCAATCCTGCAGTACCGGCTGTGGCTGTCGGACAGTGGGGTGCGCGAACTGGGACGCATGCAGGACGCCGTGACCCAGCAGCGCGCCCAGAATGCCGTGCTGGTGGAGCGCAACCGGCAGCTGGCGGCCGAAGTGCGCGACCTGAAGACGGGCATGGCCGCGCTCGAAGAGCGCGCTCGCAGTGAGCTGGGCATGATCGCCCGAAACGAAACCTACTACCAGGTCGTGCCGGCGAAACCCGCCACGCCCCGGCCGCCCGCGGCGCAAGTGGCTGCGCGCTGAGGCGAAGCGTCGACTTGCGTTACTGGCTCATCATGCCCGCGGCCGGATCCGGACGCCGATTCGGCACGCAGAGACCCAAGCAATACGCCGAACTGTTGGGCAGAACCGTCATCGAGTGGGCACTCGCACCCTTCGTGGCCGATCCGCAATGCGCGGGCATCGTGGTCGTGCTGGCCCCCGAGGACCCGTGGTGGCCTCCGCTCGCCGCACGCCTGCCCGCCCAGATTCTGACTGTCACGGGCGGTGCACACCGCAGCGAGTCGGTGCTGCGCGGCCTGCGCGGTCTTCTCAGCCGGGCGAGCGACCGTGACTGGGTACTCGTCCATGATGCCGCGCGCCCGTGCCTGCCCGCAGCGGATCTGGCCGTCCTGCTGCGCACGCTTGCGGAGGGTGACACGGGCGGCCTGCTGGCCGCGCCCGGCGCGGACACCTTGAAGTTGGGTCCCGCCGGCCTCCCCGCCGCAGTTGAGCGGACGGTGGATCGCACCGGCCTGTGGCGAGCGCTGACACCCCAAATGTTTCGGTTAGGCGCGCTGCGCAAGGCGCTGGAAGCCGCTCATGATGCCGGGCGTACGCCCACCGATGAGTCCCAGGCGCTGGAATGGGTGGGTGGACGGCCGCTGCTGATCGAAGGATCGGCCGCGAACATCAAGGTGACCACGGCGCAGGATCTGCTCGTGGCGGCGGCGATTTTGGGAAGGGTGGAGAAGGCGATGCGCATCGGGTCAGGATTCGACGTCCACACGTTTGGTGACGGTGACTTCGTGATGCTCGGGGGCGTGCGGGTGCCGTACGGGCGCGGTGTCATCGCGCACTCCGACGGTGATGTGATCCTGCATGCGCTGTGCGATGCGTTGCTTGGGGCCGCCGGTCTGGGTGACATTGGCCAGCATTTTCGCGACGATGATCCACAGTGGCGCGGCGCGGACAGCAAGGGCTTCGTGCGCCGGGTGATTGGGATGCTGCGCGAACGTAACCTGGCCGTGCTCAATGCCGATATCACCGTGCTCGCCGAGGCGCCGCGCCTGTCGACGCATCGTGAGGAAATCCGCCGCAGCATTGCCGCACTTCTCGAGGTGCAATCCGATTGCGTGAACGTGAAGGCGACGACCACCGAGAAGATGGGTTTCCTCGGCCGCGGGGAGGGCCTGGCTGCCCAGGCCGTCGTGCTGTTGCACCGCGCAGCTTAAGGCTTGGACTTTGACACTGCAGAGGTGGCGAGAGCTGGCGCTGAATGCGCCGCGTGCCTGCGCCGTCCGGCAGCCGAGCGGTACGCTGCGCGCCACCCCTGAGGATTTCGTGGTCGAGGAGGATCTGGGCTTCGCTGCGGACGGCGACGGTTCGCACTTGCTGCTGAAGGTCCGCAAGCGCAACGCGAATACCGGCTGGGTGGCGCAGGAACTGGCGCGCGGGCTGGGTTGCGCTGTGCGCGATATCGGTTTTGCCGGCCTGAAGGACCGCCGCGCGCTCGCCATCCAGTGGTTTTCGCTGCCCGCGACGCCGCGTTCAATGGCGGACGCTCCCGGCTTCGAGAATCCGGAATTTACGGTGCTCGAGGTACATCGTCACCGCCGCAAGCTCCCACGCGGCGCCCTGGCGGGTAATCGCTTCACCATCCACATCCGCAACTACACAGGCGCCGAGGGGCAGTTGCGCGAGCGCTGCGAGTGGATCGGGCGTTTCGGGGTGCCCAACTACTTCGGCCCGCAGCGCTTCGGGCGTGAGGCCAGTAATCTGTCCCGGCTGGCTGCGCCCCAGTCGCGCCGGTCGGACGGGTTTGTACTGTCAGCGGCGCGTAGCCTGATTTTCAACGCGGTGCTCGGGGAGCGTGTGAGTCAGGGCAGCTGGGGCACGCTCGAGGCGGGGGACGTAGCCAATCTGGACGGCGGTGGCAGCGTTTTCCCCGTGGCCGAACTGACGCCGGACTTGTCGCAGCGGCTGCTGCAGCAGGACCTGCATCCCACCGGTCCGATGTGGGGAGCGGGTGAGTTGATGACGCGCGGCGCGGTGCTGCAGCGGGAGCAGCGCATCGGTGCGCAGCTTGAGGAGGCCTGCCGCTACGTGAGCGCGGCGGGGCTGCGGCAGGAACGGCGCAGTCTGCGGCTCAAGGTGCGCGACCTGACCTGGCAGACGGTCGCACAGGGGGTGGTGCTGGGCTTCTGGCTGCGCAGCGGCAGTTTTGCGACGGCGGTATTGCGGGAGCTGCTCAGTGATGAAGTGGATGGCGATGATTCCTAAGCGCGCGGGTCCAGCAGCACGTACAGCGCGCCGGTCCCGCCATCGACCTGGCGGGCCGAGGCAAAGGCCAGCACCTGCCGGGTGCGCCGTAGCGCATTGTTGACCAGCTGTCTGAGCACCGGTCCTCGGGGGCCCGATCGCAGCCCCTTGCCATGGACGATGCGCACACAGCTGGCATGGCGGTGCAAGGCCGCGACCAGGAATTCGCGCAACTGCATTTTCGCCTCCTCGACACTAAGGCCGTGCAGATCCAGTTCCCCCTGGACGCGATACTGTCCGCGCCGCAATTTCCGCAGCGTCGATTCGGAAACACCGGGTCGGCAGAAGTGTGTGGGATCGGCGGCGGTAAGTTCGGGCTCATCCGCGCTGCCGTGCAGGATCTCATCCACAACCAGCAACCTGTCGGCGCGCGCAAATCGGGCCCGCGGGTGCGGCTTGGGCGCAGCGACCGTCACCCGGGCAGCATGCGACAACGGCTTCACCCCGCGGGTGGCCTCACGAAACAGCGCAGTCTCGTCCTCGTCCGACTTGGGCTTCACTGAGATCTCCCCGAAGCGGCCCCTCAACCGCTATATTGGCTCGCGTGAAAATTCTCGTCAGCAATGATGACGGCTACCGGGCCGACGGTATACGTGCCCTGGCCGATGCCCTGAAGGATCTGGGTCCGGTGACCGTCGTGGCGCCCGACCGCAATCGCAGCGGTGCCAGCAACTCGCTGACTTTGGATTTGCCACTGCGCGTACAGGAGACCGAGCCGAATGTGTTCTGCGTCCTGGGCGGCACGCCGACGGACTGCGTGCATCTGGCGATCTCGGGCCTGTTCGATTATCAACATGACATGGTGGTCTCCGGCGTCAATGATGGCGCAAATCTTGGCGACGACGTGCTGTACTCGGGCACGGTGGCGGCGGCGATGGAAGGGCGCTTCCTCGGGCTGCCGACGCTGGCGGTGTCCCTGTGCACGACCGAAGGCAGTGGCCGGCATTTTGCGAGCGCCGCCCGCGTGGCGCGCCTGCTGGTCGGTCAGCTGCTGGAGCATCCACTCGAGCGTGCGACCATTCTCAATGTGAATATTCCGGATCTGCCCTTCGCAGCGCTGCGCGGTTTGCGCACGACGCGCCTGGGGAAACGGCATCCGGCCGAACCGGTCATCGAAGCACGCGACCAGCACGGCCGCCTGGTCTACTGGATCGGTCCGGCCGGTGCCGGAGCGGACGCGGGGGCGGGCACTGATTTCGACGCGGTGGCGGAAGGTTTTGTTTCAGTAACCCCGCTGCTGATTGATCTGACCCGCTACAGTGCCCTGGACACCGTCGCGAGCTGGTTGGCCAAGTGCGCACTGTTCACTGCGACTGGAAAAGTGACTTAATGATTGATGTTCGCATGTCAGGCATTGGCATGACCTCCGCGCGTACGCGCGACCGACTCGTGCAGCGCTTGCGCGATCAGGGCATTACGGATCCGGCAGTTCTGGATCGTATCCGCAATGTGCCGCGCCACATTTTTGTGGATGAGGCGCTCGGCACTCGCGCATATGAGGACACGGCACTTCCGATCGGCTTTGGCCAGACAATCTCCCAGCCGTTCATTGTCGCGCGCATGACCGAAGCGCTGCTGGCTGCCGGCCCGCTGTCCAAAGTGCTGGAAGTGGGCACCGGTTGTGGCTACCAGACGGCGGTACTCGCGCCGCTCGTCACGAAGCTCTACAGCATCGAGCGCATCGAACCGTTGTACCTGCGTGCCAAGTTGCGCCTCGATGAATTGGATCTGCGCAACGTGCGGCTTAAGCACGGTGATGGCAGCCTCGGCTGGAGGAGTCTTGCGCCATTCGACGGCATCCTGGTCGCGGCCGCACCGATTTCGGTACCCGAAGCACTGCTCAAGCAATTGCAGGTGGGGGGGCGGCTTATCGTGCCGATCGGTGCCGAGGGCCACCAGGAGTTGATCCGCTTCACTCGCAAGGAAAACCGCATTGACCGCCAGTCCTTGGGTGCGGTCGCCTTCGTGCCGCTGCTGAATGGCATTATGGCGTAGTTTGCGGATCTACATGATGTTAACTGTGTAACTGCATGGTTTAACAATAAAGTTTCTTGGCTCTGCGCGGACAATGATCCTCGGCGCTCGAGCTTGCGCATATTCGGGTGCAATCAAGGGCTTGCGTGGGGAACCGCGGCGTGTTTAACATGTCGCCGCAGTGCGACGCCAGGGCGCTGACAAGAGGGCACCAGGCGTAGAGACGTGAAAAAAGCAACAAAAAGATATGGAATAACAATAACTAAGGGACTTTTGTTCGAGTCTGTCAGCTTCGGATGATTGTCTTGTCGGACTGGATTTCTTCCCTGGTGTCCTCTTTGTCAGCGCCCTGCGGCCCGCCCTGAGGCGGGCCATCTTCTAAGAAGGAAACAGCGCCGCCGCGACTCGCCGTTCCTCCTGCACCAGGATGTTGTACGTCCGGCAGGCGGCCCCAAGATCCATCACTTCAAGTCCCACCTTGCGCGTGGCAAACGCCTGCCTGATCACGCGATCCGGAAAAATCTGCTTCGATCCGGTGCCGAGCAGCACGACATCCGGCTGCAGCGCAAAGATCTGCGCCAGATCCGCGAGGCCGAGCGTTGCGACCGTGCGCGCCGGCCAGTCGAGCACCACCTCGCGCGCCGTCACGATGCAGGGGGCGCGCTGCACCAGTTCGTTGATGCGCACTTCACCTTCGGCATAGCCGCGGATGAGATTGATGTCAGTGCGCGAGTCGAGCGTGAACTTCATGTGTGTACGATAGCGCCCATGAGTGAAGTGGCAATAATACTGTCCGATCTGTACCTGGCAGCCAATGGCTCCGGCGGGGTCGATGACCGCGATGCGGCCGTGCCGAAGGATGCGCTGCCGGCGCTGGCCCGCATTGCGCGCTTCGCGGGCGTCAGTCCCCTGCGGGGCGATTGGCGTGCCTGGCTTGCCGGGTGGCTCGGGCGCGGCGATCTCGCCGTGGCCTGCGACGCCACGCCAGCGGTGGTCGCGGCGGCGGCATTGACGGCGGCCAATTCGCTGCCCGCGCACACCGGCAGCGTATGGCTGGCAACCCCATTGCACCTGATCGCCGGACTCACGAGCGTGCATCTGGACTATCGCGGCCTGCTGAAGCTCGATGAGGCAACGCTGCAGGTGCTGTGCCGTGATTTCGCCACCGATTTTGCCGCACGTGGGTTTTCGCTGCAGGTGCTGCCCAGCGGCGGGCTGATTGCCTGCGGGCCGCGCTTCGCTGACCTGCCGGTGACGCGCGATCCGGCCCGGCTGCTGGGCGGTGGCATTGCCGGCAGCACCGTACAGGGACCGGGCGCGGCGCAGCTGCTGATGCTGGGCGCGGAGCTGGAAATGTGGCTGCATGCCCACCCCCTGAATGCAGCGCGCGCGCGGCGTCGCGAGGCGCCGCTGACGACACTGTGGCTGTGGGGCGGGGGCGAGCCCTTGTCGGCACGGCGCGCGGCGCCGCCACTGCCGCCGGCCCACCCGCAGGCGACGTTCATGACGGTGTTCGGCGCGGACCCCGTGGTGGCAGGCCTGTGCGTGCTCAGCGGCGCACGCCTGCGCCCCGCCGCAGCGAATGCCCACGAGATTCTCAA
>DATDIL010000022.1:0-79886 GCA_036521075.1 Steroidobacteraceae bacterium
GACCTTCTCATCGGTGATGTAGCGGGTCACCTTCTTGCCGTTGACTTCGCTGACCTCGCTGCGCTTTTCGATATACACGACCGCCATGGGATGACCGAGATTCGCACGGGTCACCGCCAGCATGCGGTCGCCGGCCCGCGAATCGAGCTTGATGTTCACGATGGGGCCGTCCTGGTCGGTCGCGGCCGTGGCGCTGGTGAGTTCATCGCCGGTCGCGATGATCTCGCGCTTGAGCAGCAGCGGCTGGCCCTTGGTGGTGTAGTACAGCTTGGTGCCCACCGGCGCATTGCCGTGCTGCGCGACATCGTACGGGTCCCCCGTCGAGGCGTTCAGGCGAAACTCCAGCGTGGCAACCTTGCTCAGGATGTCCTTGGCCTCCGCGGAGTCCTGTAAACCCGGCAGCTGCACATTGATGCGATCGAGGCCCTGGCGCAGCACAATGGGTTCGGAAACACCCAGCTCATTGACGCGGTTGCGCAGGGTGACGAGGTTCTGCTGGATGGCATAGTCCTGGCGGTCGCGGATCTGGGAGGTCGTCAGGGTTCCCTGCAGTGCCGGACCGCTGGGCAGCGTCAGCGTCGTGAACGGCAGGTCTGGCAGCGCCTTCTTCGCGACCGCCTCCACGGCATCCAGTTTCGAGCCAGCCGGCAGTGTCACGCGCAGGCTGTCCGCGGCGCCGCCGGTCGCGGAGACGATGGCTACCTCGCTGAACGGCAGATTGGCCTGTGCGAGCGCGCGGCGCAGATCCTGGGCGTAGCTGTCCAGCAACTGCGCAATCGCGCTTTGCGTATCGACCTGGTACAGCAGGTACAGACCACCTTGCAGATCCAGGCCCAGCTTCATCGGCCGCAGACCCACTTCGCGCAATGCGGCGGGCTCGCGCGAAGCGATCGCCAACGCCGTGATGTACTGGTCGGCGAACTTCTTGTTGACGGCGTCGCGCGCCTTGAGCTGATCCGCGTTTTCGGCGAAGCGCACCATGACCCGATCGGCATCCAGATAGGCGCTGGTGTAGGCCAGATGCGAATCGTTGAGAAACTGCTCGATCCCCGGTAGTGCGGCAGCCTGCATGGGATCGCGGTCCTTGCGCTCGATCTGCAGCGCCAGGTCCTGACCAAAGATATTGGGCAGCGCCAGTACCAGCCCAAGCACCAGCACCACGAGAATGAGAAAGTATTTCCAGCGCGGATACTCAAGCATTTTTCATGCGCTCTTCAGAGTGCCTTTCGGCATCAGCGATGTCACCTGATTCTTCTGCACCTTCACGCGCACGCTGTCGGCGACCTCGATGGTCACGAAGGCATCCCCGACCTCGACGATGCGCCCGAGAATGCCGCCGGAGGTCACGACTTCATCACCCGAGGACAGTTTGCCGAGCATCGCCTGGTGGTCCTTGGCCTTCTTCTGCTGCGGTCGGATCATCATGAAGTACAGGATCGCCACGAACGCTATCGGGATGAGCAGTCCGCCATACTGGCTGGTGGAAGAAACGCCGCCGGCCTGCGCCATCGCCGCTGGAATCAATGAATTCATGGATGCACCCGAGGTGAGGGGGGCGGCATTATGCCACAGGGTCCGCCCGGTCCCGCCGGGGAGCGGGAAAAGCGGCGGCAAAGGCCTCGAAACGGCCCTCCTCCAGGGCCAAGCGGATCGAGCGCATGAGCTGCTGGTAGAAGTGCAGGTTATGCAGGGTATTCAGCCGGCTGCCCAGGATCTCATTGCAGCGATCCAGGTGCCGCAGGTAGGAGCGGGAGTAATGGGCGCAGGTGTAGCAGGCGCACTGCGGGTCGATCGGTGACAGATCCGTCGCGTGGCTGCTGTTGCGGATGTTGATGACCCCCGTGCTGGTGAACAGGTGGCCATTGCGCGCGTGACGGGTTGGAATCACGCAATCAAACATGTCGATGCCGCGCGCGACGCTCGCCACGATGTCCTCGGGAAATCCCACCCCCATGAGATAACGCGGACGGTCCGCCGGCATATGCGGCACGAGCTCTTCCAGGACCCGCAGGCGCTCGGCCTCCGGCTCGCCGACGGCAAGCCCCCCGACCGCGAAGCCCGGCCAATTGCGCTGCATCAAGGATTCCAGCGAGGCCAGGCGCAAAGGGACATGCATGCCGCCCTGCACGATGCCAAACAGGCCGCCGGGGGACTCATCACGGTAGTAGTGGTCATGGCCGCGCACCGCCCAACGCATGGAGCGCTCCATCGACTCGCGCGCCTGCGCTTCGGTGGCCGGATAGGGGGTGCAGTCGTCAAAGGCCATGGCAATGTCGGCACGCAGGGTGCGTTGCATGTCCATGGAGCGCTCCGGGGTGAGCTCCACTTCACTGCCATCCAGCGGCGACTGGAAGCGGACGCCGCCTTCTGAAATCCTCCGCAACTGCGCCAGGCTGAAGACCTGGAACCCCCCCGAATCGGTGAGAATCGGGCGCTGCCAGTGCATGAAGCCATGCAGGCCGCCATGCGCCTCGATGATCGCGGGTCCCGGCCGCAGCATGAGATGGAAGGTATTGCCGAGAATGATCTGCGCGCCCACCGTGAGCAGATCCTCAGGCGTCATGGATTTGACAGCGCCGTAGGTCCCCACCGGCATGAAAGCCGGTGTCTCGACCACGCCATGGGCCAGGGTCAGGCGGCCGCGCCGCGCCGCGCCGCATGCGTTGAGTAGCTCAAAGGTCGGTTGCATGGCCGCTCAGGCGCCGACGCCGGGGCTTATGAACATGGCATCCCCATAGCTGAAGAACCGATACCGCGACCGCACGGCATGCTCGTACGCAGCCAGTACGCGCTCGCGACCGCCCAGCGCACACACCAGCATGAGCAGCGTGGATTCAGGCAGGTGAAAGTTGCTCAGCACAGCATCGATGACCTGGAAGCGAAAGCCCGGTCGGATGAACAGCCGCGTGTCCCCTGACCAGGGCACGGCACCGGCGGCCTCGAGTGCGCGCACGACGGTCGTGCCCACCGCGATCACGCGCCCGCCACGCCGCCGCGTGTCCGCAATGGCCGCGCACGCCTGCGGCGGCACGACCACGCGCTCCTCGTGCAGCACATGGCGTTCCAGATCCGGATTGCGCACCGGCTGAAACGTCCCCGCGCCCACGTGCAGCGTGATGAAGGTGTGCTGCACACCGCGCGCCTCCAGGGCCACCAGCAGTCCGGGATCGAAATGCAGGCTGGCCGTGGGGGCGGCGACCGCGCCCGGGTCGCGCGCGAAAATACTCTGGTAGCGTTCCCGGTCCTCGACACCGGCGGCGCGCTGGATATACGGCGGCAGCGGGACGGCGCCATGGGTCTCGAAAAACGCCAGGGCGGTATCCGGCGTGCGCACCTGCCACAGGTCCTGTTGCTGCCCAACGATTTGTACGGCTCCCCCGGCCGTGGCGATTTCCAGGCCCGGTCGAATCGGCTTTCCGGCCCGCAGCTGCACCAGCGCTGTGCCATCGGCCAGGATGCGCTCGAGGAAAATCTCGACCCGCCCGCCGGTGGGTTTGGTGCCCATGACCCGCGCGGCAATGACACGAGTGTCATTGAAGACCAGCAGATCACCGGGATTGAGCAGGTCCGGAAAGTCCCGCATGGAGCGGTCCTGCAGGCCCGACCTGCCGTCCAGAACCAGCAGTCGGCTCGCGGAGCGCTCGGGAAGGGGCGCCTGCGCAATCAGCTCGGCAGGCAGGTCATAAGCAAAGTCAGATAAAAGCACGGCCGCATGGTATCAACTCATGCGGCCAGGCAGGCGCTCGCGCGCGGAAACTTAGCGCGCGGGCACTGCCGCCAGCTGCGGAGCCGAATCATCCACGCCCAGCGGCACCAGTCGTCCCTGCGGCAGCGGTGGCGGCGGTATCGCCTGCGGACCGGGACCGCGTCCCGGACGGCCTCGTTCGGGCAGCGTGCCTTCCAGTTCCATCGATTTCTTCTGGCGCATGATCTTGATCCGGATTTTCTCACCCGGCTGGTAGGAGCGCAGGATGCGTGTCGCATGCGAACTGTTTTCCGGCTCGCGGCCGTCAATGCTCAGGATGACATCTCCGTCCTGAAGCCTCAGGAACTCACCGTCACGCGGCACCCGGACCACCAGCACGCCTTTGGTGGTGCCAAAGTACTGACCCAGCGCGGGCGACAGATCCGCCAGTTCCATCCCCTCGAAAATCGCGCCAACGCCCCCACCCGGACCCGGCGGCGGTTCGGCGCCGTGCAATACCAAGTCTGGCCCACGCGCAATCCACACAGGGCCCGGGCCGCTGAAGGAAGGAAAGAAATCCGCCATGCCGGCCCGGGCGGCGACCGTGAACTCCTTGGGCTTGCCAGCGCGCATCACCTTCACAGTGACCTTGTCGTCCGGTTTCACGGCCGCCATCCGGTCCACGACCATGCGCGGCGCGTCCGGGCCCACTGTCGCTTCGCCATTCAAGGCAACGATGACATCGCCCGGGGTCAGTCCCGCCTCGGCGGCCGGGCCGCCGGGACTGACGCCCATGACGGTCGCGCCCTGTTCCCTGGTCGACGCCTGGGTCTGTAATTGCAATCCGAGCACCGCGCGCGTGCGAAAAGTCCTCACCCGCGCCATCGCCGTCTCACCCAACTGCGCGGACAGCTGCGCCACATCCCGCGCGGCCGCTTCGAGCTTCTGACGCGCCGCGGCCAGCTGCGCTTCAAGGTCAGCACCGGGCGTACTCACGGTCGCGCCCGTGGCCGGCGCGGGCGTGTCAGCCGCCAGTGCGTTGGCGCCGGCCAACAACCCGGTCAGCACGAGACAGGAAAGCTTGGACATTGCGTTCACCTCAGGGTAGTCCGGCCACCAGGTTCTGCGCATAACGCACCTGGGCCAGTGATTCGACCAGCTGCGCGCGATCACGCTGCAGCATGGCCAGCTGCTGCGCATGCGGCTGCGCGATCCGCACTGCATTGAGCTGGTCATCCATGGTCGCGATCTGATCTTCCAGTTCCGTCACCGCCATCTGCGCAGGCACGCGCACCAGCCCTCGCTGCGGGTGGGCCTCCAGCCAGCGTTCGGCATTCACGGTGGGCAGCAGCACCGGCCGCGCGCCGGCCGGCGCGGGTGCGGGGCCAAATCCAGGCGGTAGGCTGTGCGGCAGCGGCGCATCGGCCACCGTGGACATCGCACCGATCACCGGTGCCAGACCGTGCTTGACGACCCAGCCCGCGATCACCACGGCCACCGCCGCCGCCAGCAACCGCACGGGCCGCTGGGCTTGCCGAAGCCGGCGGCGGGCGTGGCGATATGAAAACTCCGAGTAGCCATAGGGCGCATCGCCGGGTGGCAAATCGCGCAGTTGCTCGAGCAGGGTCTTGGGATCTAGGTCGGCGCGCATGTCTGGGGTGTCTCCAGTTCGAACCAGGCCCGCAATCTGTGATGCGCGCGGGCCAGTTGGGATTTTGAAAAGCTGACGGTGCGGCCAAAACTGCGGGCGATTTCCTCGTGCGACCAACCCTCCACTTCGTACAGCCACACCACCGCGCGTGCCGTGGGGCTCAAGGTCGCCAGCGCCCGCTCGACGTCGAAGCTTTCGGCATCCGGGCCTGGCAGCAACAGGTTCGCCGACCCCAGCACAACTTCCGCATCGGCGTGGGAGCCAAAGCTCAGCCTGGCCCGATGCCAGGGCGAGCGCAGGAACATCAGGCTGCGGGAGATGGCAATTTTTCCGGCCCATGCGCCCAAGGGCGCCTCCTGGCGGTAGCGGTCAAGCTGTTCGAACACCACGATCATGGTGTCCTGGAACAGATCCTCGGCCACGGCGCGCACCCCCACTATCCGCCGGATCAGCGCGAACACCCCGGGTGCGAGCAGCACGTAAATCTTCTCCTGTGCGCCCCGGTCGCCCGCGCGCGCGCCAGCGAGCAAGCCCTCCGCCACTCGGATTTCGCTAAGTCTTGCCATCTATGGATTAAGGATGCGCCAACCCGCCAAAAGGTTGCACCCGCCACCGGAATCGCTAGGATGTCGGCCGGCAGCCCCCTCGCGGCCCGAGTGGCGGAATTGGTAGACGCAGCGGACTCAAAATCCGCCGCCCTTAAAAGCGTGTCGGTTCGACTCCGACCTCGGGCACCAGCATCAACGATCCGAGCGGAAACCGATCTTGGCGTGGGTGCCATCGCAGAAGGGCTTGGTTGAACTGCCCCCGCAACGGCACAGGTTCGCGGTGACCGTTCGGGCGACGACCCGACCGGTGCCACTGATGATCTGAAGATTACCTCGAATCGCGAGCGGACCATTGGGCTGCGGGTCGATGCTCAACGGTCCATCGACCTCGGGTATCGGGTCCGCTTGGGTCGTCGGCGGCTCACCGGTGGCGCTGAATTCCACGGCATGGTGAGAGCCATCGCAGAATGGCTTGCTCTTGGAGGCGCCGCAGCGGCACAGCGTCGCGCGGTAGCCATACTCCTCACCGTCAATGACCAGCGGGGCGCGGAACGCGTAAGGTCCGCCTTCGCGCACCGTCGCCAGATTCACGGGCGGTGAGTGCTCCTGGGTCCCGCCATCGAGCCGCTGGTAGCGGATGGCACCGGAGGGGCACAGGTGCGCAATTTCCACGATCTCTTCCACCGGCATCGCTTCGGGGTGAATCCACGGCCCCTTCACGTTGGCGAGAAAGACCTTCGGCGCACCGGTCACGCAAAAGCGCGCGTGGATGCAACGCCGGCCCTCGAACTGCACCTCGATATTGTCGGTGCGGACGGTCTCGACACCATTTACGACGCTGCTCTGGGAGGCGCCCGCCGCCGCGGCGCGCGAGGCTGCGGAATCATCGAGCGCGGTGCTCGCCTTGGGAGCCGCGGGGGCGGTGGGTGCGCCGGCAAGCTTGTGGCTCATGTCGAATCCGCGCACCGCACGCGCGTACAGGTAGGCGAACTGATCGCGAGCCGCGCGCACGCGCGGATCATCGGCATGGGGCAGTTCGTTGGCGGCCCGTGTGAAACATTCGAGGCGCTCCAGGAATACGCGCCGCGCGGCGCGTCCGGGTGGCAATGCCGAGGCATCACGCAACGCGACGAAGGATACTCCCGCATTGCATCCCGGATTGGATGGTCCGGCCGGCAGACGCGCGGCGCGTTCGGCCAGGGGCGTCACGGCACGCATCAGGCCCACCGCCAGATCCACCGCCAGCGACTTTTCGGCCTGCGGACCGCGAATGACATAGGAGTAGGCAAGCAGCCGCACCATCAGGCCGTAGGCCGCATTGGCGAGATCGACAATCCCGATCGCCTCCGCATCCTCGATCCAGACGCGCCCTTCCGGCCGCGGCGGTTCGCGCAACACCGGATTGGTGGCGGCGGGGAATGCCGGAACGAACTGCGGATTCGCGCGCAGCAGCTGCTGGTACTCATCACGAATGGCCGTGAAGCGCTGGTAATGCGAGTCGGTGGAATCACTGGGCGCACCTTCCCCCTGCACGACGATGGCATCGAACGCGGCGAGCGCGGTCTTCAAACAGATGACGCGCTTGGCGGCCGGCAGCGCGACCTCGTGGGGAGACAGCTGCAAGGCGGGATCCCCGTCAAAGGCATTGTCCTCGGTCTCGCGCGCGACCAGTGCGCACAGGCCGGCGGAGAGCGAAGCATAGAAGTCCCCGACCGTCGCATAGTCGATGCCCATGGGCGTAATGCGGGCCTTGAGATTGCCGCGTCCATACGTGCGCGCATAGGCAAAGCCCTCCCCGTCCGCTTCCGCAGAGCCCTTGGGCCGCTCGAGGAAAACGAAATGCTGCAGCGTCGCCGCATTGAACGGCGCGAGGCGCACGGTCACGCTCGCGGGCAGATTGCCGATGTCCAGCGGGAAGTTGCCGCGACCGAAGCGTGGCGCACCGCCGAGCGCCGCGGTGATGTTCCAAACGGCCGTCAGGTGCCCCATCTCCTCGACGGATACCTTGATCAGTTCGCTGCGCCAGCGGCGCACCGCCGCGACTTCCTCGGCACGCAGTCCTTCGGCCTCGCTGTCCTTGAGACTGAAGGCTGCATACAGATAGGTGCACATCAGGTTGTGTTCAAGTTCCGCCGCCTCGTACAGCGCATGCAGGATTTCTTCGCGACTTTGAAATTGTCTGACGACCGCATTCACGGAACGCTCCTTGCTCCGGAGCCACTGTGCAGCGCGATGAAGTCCTGGATGCGCTCCCCGAGGTACGCATCGGGTGTATTCAGGTGCATCGTGGAGGACAGATGATTATGCCCGGTCATATGCACGAAGAACGGCAGGCGGTGCTGGTGCTTCAGATACTGGTTGAGCAGCACCAGGGTCTGGCGCTGAAACTCCGCAGGATCCATCTCGGTCAGAACCAGGAACAGTGGAATCCGGGTCGTGGTCAGACCCTGCAGCGTCGACCCGGAGAGGTAATTCGCTTCGTCATCGCCGAAATAGGCAATCTTCAATTCCGAATTCGGGGCCGCCACCATGTCATACAGACCCGAGAGCAGCACCAGGCCCGCAATCCCGGCATCATCCCCGCCGTGAAAGCGTGCATTGACGGCATACGCCGCGGCGTGCGCCGCGCCGGCGGAAGTCCCCATCAGATAGATGCGCGCCGGGTCACCGCCGTGCTGCCCGATATGCGCGCGCACCCACGCCACCGCCGCCCCCACGTCCATCGCGCCGGCGGGCCAGGGATGCTGCGGAGCCAGCCGGTAGGTCATGTTCACGCCGATCATTCCATGGCGCACCGCCCACAGGGCGACATTGTCCTGGTAGGGAGAGCCGGGCCGATGCTTGTCACCGGCGACAAATCCCCCGCCATGCACGAACAGCAGGACCGGCCGTGACAAGCCGCTGGCCTGCGGTGCAAAGACGTCGAGCAGATGACGCGGATCGGTGCCGTAGGCCTCGTCGCGGGACACTTTCACGCCCTGGTACGGCTCCCGCTCATGCTCCGGGCCGTACAGCTTCGCAGTGCCTTCGATGGCGGCCGGGGTGATTTCATTGCCAAGGGCACGGATTTTGGTCGCCATGGCGAAGATATCAAGTGACATTCGTAACCTCTACTGAGACGGACGTGGCGTGTGTGCGAGTATCGTCCTCATGAACTTCTGCAGCCAGTGCGGCAAGCCTGTGGAGTTGCGCGTTGCGGCGGGCGATCACCTGCCGCGGTTTGTCTGCCCCCATTGCGCGACCATCCACTACGAGAACCCGCGGATTATCGCCGGTTGCGTCCCCGACCACGAGGGGCGCGTGCTGCTGTGCCGACGGGCCATCGAGCCACGGCTGGGCTATTGGACCTTTCCGGCCGGATTCATGGAGAACGGGGAGACCGTGCAGCAGGCGGCCGCCCGTGAGTCGCTGGAGGAGGCCCGGGCGCATGTGCAGATCGGCTCACTGCTGGCCATCGTGCATGTCATCGAGGCTCGACAGGTGCATATGTTCTTTCGCGCCACCCTGCCGCGGGCCGAATTCGGCATTGCGCCGGAGAGCCTGGAGGTCGGATTGTTCGCGCCAATGGATATCCCCTGGACCGATATAGCCTTTCCCAGCATCGAATTCGCGCTGCGCAAGTACTTTTCGGACCGCGCCTTGGGGCGGGAAGACCACCATTTCACCACCGCGGAGCGTCGCCCCCGACTGTGAGCGGGCTTCACGCACCGGTGCGGTGCGTGGCAGAATGAGGGGTTGAGACGCGTCGGATACGCGTGCAAGTCACCTGTGTCGGGGATAGCCAATGACCTTTGTCGTTACTGAAAGCTGCATCAAGTGCAAGTACACCGACTGCGTGGAGGTGTGCCCGGTGGATTGTTTCCACGAAGGTCCGAACTTCCTGGTGATCGACCCCGAGGAATGCATCGATTGCACGCTGTGTGAGCCGGAGTGTCCGGTCGAGGCGATCTTCTCCGAAGAGGAGATCCCGGCGGGCCAGGAGTCATTCAAGGCATTGAACGCGGATCTGGCCAAGAAGTGGCCGGTGATCGCGGAAATGAAGGACGCCCCGGCGGATGCCAAGGAATGGGAAGGCAAGAGCGGCAAGCTCGCCCTGCTGGAACGCTAGCCGTCAGGCAGCTGCGTCGTGCCGCGGCGCCGCTCAGCGATCAACGTCTTTGAGTTCCTGGGCCAGATCTGCGGGCGCCAGATAGCCCGACACCATCGCGCCATTGCCCAGAATGAGTGTCGGCGTGCCCTGCAGGTCGAACTGCTGCCCCAGCTCATATTCCCTGGCAACGGGATTATTCGCGCAGATCTTGTCCGACAGGGTCTTGCCAAGTTTGGCTTCGGTGAGTGCCGTCTTGCGGTCCGCGGCGCACCACACCTGTTCGGCTTTGCTCCAGGATGAAGTGTTCGGCCCGGAGCGCGGGTAGGCGATGTAGCGTACCTTGATACCCAGCTTGTTGTACTCGTTGATCTGGCTGTGGAGCTTGCGGCAGTACGCGCAGTCCATGTCGGTGAACACCGTGATGGTGTGCTTGGCATTCTGGGGTCCGAAAACCACCATCTGCGCTTCCGGAATCGCCGCCAGCATTTTCAGGCGCTGATCGCGTCGCCGGTTCTCGGTCAGATCATTGTTCGTGCCGGTCTCGTACAGGTCGCCGAGAATGGCGTACTTGCCGTCCAGCGAGACGTACGCGGCATCCGCTCCCCGCAGCAGTTCATAGATCCCGGGGATCGGTGTCGCATGCAGATCCTCCGCCTTCACACCCTGCATCTTTGCCGCAATGGCAACGCGGGGATCCGCGGCAGGTGCGGCGGCGGGCGTGGCGGCGTGCAACAGCGGCGCGGCCAGAAAGGTCGCGGCAAGCAGCAGAGCGTGGCAGCAGGATTTCATGGCTTTCGGCCTCAACGGACGACACCCGGGCCTGCGATTCTACCAGAGCGAATCAGCCGCGCGGATGGTGCTGCTGGTGCAGTTCCTTCATGCGCTCGCGGGCGACGTGGGTGTAGATCTGCGTGGTGGACAGATCACTGTGCCCCAGCAGCATCTGGACGACGCGCAGATCGGCGCCGTGATTAAGCAGATGGGTGGCGAAAGCGTGCCGCAGGGTGTGGGGGGACAGATCCCGGTCCACGCCGGCCTTGCGCGCGTAGCGTTTGATGATGTGCCAGAAGGCCTGCCGGGTCATGCGGTCACCACGGCGGGTCGGAAACAGATAATCGGTCTGCCGTTCCAGCAGAATCTCGCCCCGCGCGGAGCGTGCGAACTCATTGAGCCAGCGCACCGCCTCTTCGCCCAACGGAATCAGGCGCTCGCGGTTGCCCTTGCCCATGATGCGGATGACGCCCTGGTTGAGATTCACCTGGGTGTAGCGCAGATTCACCAATTCCGAGACCCGCAGGCCCGTTGCGTACAGCACCTCGAGCATCGTGCGATCCCGGTTACCCAGCGGATCACCGACTGCCGGGGCACCCAGCAGTGACTCGACTTCCTCCTCGGTCAATGACTTCGGCAGGGAGCGGCCGATCTTCGGCATGGCTATCTGGGCGGTCGGGTCGTCGCGGATGACGGCTTCACGCACCAGGTAACGGAAGAAACGCCGGAAGCTCGACAGCTGCCGCGCCGTGGAGCGCGGTCGGGCGCCGTGCTCAACGCGAGCGGCGATGAAATCCTGCAGATCGGACTTGCTGGTCCGCGACATCTGGATACCGCGCTCACCCAGCCAGCGCGACAGCGCGGTCAGATCGGCGCGATATGCCGCCAGAGTGTTGGATGACAAACCCCGTTCCATCCAAACGGCATCCAGAAAGCGGGCCACGGCCGGATCAGCAGGTTCTGGCGCGGTCGCCGCAAGAGCTGTAGCGTGCTTGGACAAAATCGGCCTCACTTGGAGAGTCGCATCTGCCGTGCGCGACCTTAGGGCTTTGCGGACCCTATGGACCTTTTCGGCGTCTGTACGGAGTATGCGGAGGAGCCACGCCCATCGGGAGTGACCATTATCACAACTATTGAGCCCGCATAACATAAAGAGAACCAGTTCACACAATCCGGCCGCCGGACCCTCGAAACTGCACCCGTGGCGAAATCTGCGAAAAACTCCTGTCGACTCCTACGCTTACGCCGCAAATGCGCCTGATTGCCAATTTCCTCTACGGGTTGTACGCCGCGGCGCTGTTCGCCGCGGTAGCACTGCTGGCCATGTTGCTCACGGCCTTACTGCCAGGCCTTAGCCGACGCCGCGGTGTAGCCCGCGGGGCCGCGCGCCTGTTCCTGCGCCTAGCAGGCATGCCATTGAGCGTGGCGGGGCTCGAGCGCCTGCCCGAGGGCCCCTGCATCGTCGTGGCAAACCACGCCAGCTACCTTGATGGCGTGGTGTTTACGGCCGCGCTTCCGCCGCGCTTCGGATTCGTGATCAAACGCGAAATGGCGAGCGTGCCGCTGGCCGGATTTCTCTTGAATCGGATCGGCTCGCAGTTCATGGCACGTGACAAGGCCGGCCAGACCACGATGGACGCGCGGCGCGTGATGCGCAGCGCCGAGAGCGGGCACTCCCTGGTTTTTTTCCCCGAAGGCACCTTCAGCGAGAATCCTGGTCTGCTGAAATTTCACCTCGGCGCCTTTGCCACCGCGCAGCGTGCGGGCTGCCCGGTGGTGCCGGCCATCATCCAGGGCTCGCGCGTGGCATTGTCCCCGCGCGGGGGGTTACCGCATCGCGCGCGACTGCGGATCGAAATCCTCGACCCGGTGATACCCACGGCGCGGGATGGCAGCGAGGCCGTGGCCGCGCTGTGTCGCCAGGCACGCAGTGCCATACTGGGAAAGTTGCAGGAACCGGATCGGGAGGCCGCCTGAAAATGAACCTCAATGAAGTGCGCGCAGCCATCACCGGTGGCGCCTCGGGCCTCGGCTTCGCCGTTGCCGAACATCTCACCACGCAGGGCGGTCGCGTCACGCTGCTCGACATCCAGGACGCACCGGGCCAGAAGGCCGCCCAAGCGCTGGGCGCCGGGGCATGGTTCAGGCGCTGCGATGTCAGTTCGGAAAGCAACGTCGATGCGGCCATGACGGCCGCCGCCGCGGCCATGGGTGGCTTGAATGTCGTCGTGAACTGCGCGGGCATCGGCTCGGCGGCCCGCATTCTCGGACGCAATGGACCGATGCCGGTGGAGCAGTTCACGCGCACCCTGCAGGTCAATCTCGTCGGCACGTTCATGTGCGACCGTGCCGCAGCCGTGATCATGCAGCACAATGCCCCAGGGCCCGACGGCGAACGCGGCGTGCTCATCCACACCTCATCGGTCGCCGCCTTCGAAGGACAGATCGGCCAGGCGGCCTACACCGCCACCAAGGCAGCGGTCGCGGCGATGACCCTGCCGATCGCACGCGAGTTGGCGATGTTCGGTATCCGCTGCGTTGCCATCGCACCGGGCATCTTCCACACGCCCATGCTGGGCAGCCTGCCGCCCGAAGTTCAAGAGTCACTGGGCAGGCAGATCCCCTTCCCCTCGCGCCTGGGCAAGCCTGCGGAATTCGCGCAATTGGCCGCGAGCATCATCACCAATCCGATGCTCAATGGCACCACCATCCGCCTGGATGGCGCCATTCGCATGCAGCCTAAGTAAGCCCGCTACAATCGCGGCATGAGCACCGATGTTCTCGAGTACGACGCCGTCATTGTCGGGGCCGGCCCGGCGGGCCTGGCCTGCGCGATCCGATTGAAGCAGCTCAAGCCCGACATCAATCTGTGCGTCCTGGAAAAAGGCGCTACGGTGGGTGCACACTCCTTGTCCGGCGCTGTCATCGAACCAGGACCGCTGGATGCCCTGCTGCCACAGTGGCGCAAAAACCCACCCGGCATCTGCGTTGCGGCCAGACGCGATGAGTTTCGCCTGCTGACTCGCACTGGCAGTATCCGCCTGCCGACGCGGCCACACTTGAACAATCACGGCAACCTGATTGTGTCCCTCGGATTGCTCACGGCGTGGCTCGGGCAGCAGGCGGAGAACCTCGGGGTGGATGTTTTCCCGGGATTTGCCGCTGCCACGCCGCTGTTTGATGAACAAGGTGCCGTTGCCGGTGTACAGATCGGCGACATGGGCCTGACGAAGTCCGGTGACCCCGGTGCCAACCATTCCGCGGGTCCGCAGGTGCATGCGCCTGTGACGTTCATCGCCGAAGGCGCCCGCGGGAGCCTGGCCAAAGTCCTCACCGGGCGATTCAATCTGGATGCCAGATCCGGTCCACAGACCTACGGACTTGGCATGAAGGAGCTTTGGCAGTTACCGGCAGGGCGGGTCGAGCCCGGGCTGATACAGCACACCCTGGGCTGGCCACTGGACACGGCCACCTACGGCGGCAGCTTCATCTATCACCTCGACCAGGACCGCGTGTACGTCGGCTTCGTCGTCGGGCTGGATTACTCGGATCCGAACCTCAGGCCGTTCGAAGCCTTCCAGCAGTTCAAGAATCATCCACAGATCCGACCCTTGTTCGCCGGCGGGGAGATCCTGGCCGCCGGCGCGCGCAGCATTGCGGCCGGGGGCTGGCAATCGATTCCGCAGCTGGCGATGCCCGGCGCCGTGCTCATCGGCGACAGCGCCAGTGGCCTGAACGTGGCGAAGATCAAGGGTGTGCACCAGGCCATCCGTTCGGGCTCATTGGCCGCCGAGGAGTTCGTGCAGGCCGGATCCATGCGCGGCTTCGAGGCGCGCTGGCGCCAGTCCCCCGGCGGGCAGGAACTGAAGCGGGTCCGCAACATCAAGCCGGGCTTCAAGCGCGGGTTGTGGTTCGGTCTGGCGAATGCGGCGCTGGAAACCGCCACCGCGGGCCGGTTGCCCTGGACGCTCAGGCACAAACCCGATCACGCGCAGATGCATACGCTGCAGGAACAAACACCGGTGCAGCGCCATTGGCAGGATCGCACTCTGCCGCCGCGCGATCGGCTGGCTTCGGTGTTTTTCGCCAGCACCACGCATGAGGAATCGCAGCCGGTGCACCTGAAGGTTCGCGATCCGTCGCTGTGCGCCGAGCGTTGCGCGCGCGAGTTCGGTAATCCCTGTCAGCGCTTCTGTCCGGCCAATGTGTACGAGATGGTCGACGATGCCCAGGGCGGCAAGCGCCTGCAGATCAACGCGGCCAACTGTGTGCATTGCAAGGCCTGCGACATCAAGGACCCGTACGGCGTGATCGACTGGACCACCCCCGAGGGCGGTTCGGGACCGAACTACCAGGCGCTGTAGTGCAGGAGCTCTACCGCCGGGCGCTACGTGACAACGGCTATCAGTCCGATCCTGCGCAGCTGATCGCGGTCGCTGCCTTGTCGGACCTGCGACTGCGCCTGCTGCGCCGCCATCGCGCGAGCACGGGACGCAAGCTGCTGCGCGCCGTCGTACGACGCGCGCGCCGGCCGCCGGAACGGGGAGTGTATCTGTGCGGCGCGGTCGGTCGGGGCAAGACCTGGCTCATGGATATGTTCTACGACAGCCTGCCCTTCCTGCAGAAGCGGCGCCGCCACTTCCATCGATTCATGCAGGATGTGCACGACGGCCTGAAGGAACACGCCGGGCACCAGGCGCCGCTCGAACTCGTCGCGGATGGCATCGCGGCCGGCGTCGAGGTGCTGTGCTTCGATGAATTCTTCGTCAGCGACATCGCCGACGCGATGATCCTGGGAACGCTGCTGACGGCATTGTTTGAGCGCGGCGTGACCTTGGTGGCAACCTCCAATTCGCCGCCGGATGAACTGTACCGTGACGGCCTGCAGCGGCAGCGATTCCTGCCCGCCATCGAACAGATCCAGCAACATACGCAGGTGATCACGGTGGACGGCGGCACGGACTACCGGTTGCGCCGGCTGACGCGTGCCGGCACTTATCTTCTGACCACGACCCCGGGAACCGAGTCACGCCTGGCGGGACTGTTCCGGGGACTGACCCACGGCGCCGCGGCGCAGGCCGGTGAGATCGAAGTGGCCGGCCGCATGATCGACGCGGTGGCGATGAATCCGCTCGCGATCTGGTTTGAATTCCAGGCCATTTGTGAAGGTCCGCGCAGCACCGAGGATTACATCGAGATTGCGCGCAGTTGGCCAACCGTACTGGTCGCGCACGTCCCGGTGCTCACGGCGCACGACGAAGATGCCGCGCGGCGCTTCATCGCGCTGGTGGACGAACTGTATGACCGTCGTGTGAACCTGGTCATTACCGCCGCCGCACCGCTGCTGCAGCTGTATCACGGTGAGCGAGTGCAATTTGAATTTCAGCGCGTCCTCAGTCGGCTGAGCGAAATGCAGACACCCGAATACCTCTCGCAGCCGCATCGACCCTGATCCAATCCTACCCACCGGGCGTATACTGCGCGGCATGTCAGCCGAGATGCCCGCGGCCCGGGTTCGCCTCATCGGACGTATCGTCGCTGCAGCGCGCAGCGTGGCGCGCAAATCCGGCAAATTCGCAGGCGCGGCATTTCTGCAGCGCTACTTTTCGGGACTCGCCGAGGAGGATCTCCTCGCGCGCGATCCGCAATACTTGGCCCGCGTTGCAATCGCGCATTGGCGTGCCGCTGAGCACCGTGCGCCGGGGCGCGCGCTGGTGTCGATCCTGGATGGCGAGTTCGGCACCGACGCGGCGCCGGGCCCGCACACGCTGGTGGCGGTGGTCACGGCGGACATGCCCTTCCTCGTGGACTCATTGCTGTTGGCGTTCGGCCGCCTCGGCATCGGCGTGCACCTGATCATCCATCCGGTGTTCGAGGTGGCCGCGCGACGCGAGTCCTGGCAGCTGTTCGAAGTGGATCGGCAGATCGAACCGGCGCGGTTGGAACTGATCAAGGTCACTTTGAGTGCAACGCTCGCCGATGTGCGCGCCGCCGTGTCGGACTGGCAGCCCATGCTGCAGCAGGCCCGGGTCGCCGCGCGCGGGCTGCAGCAGGCAGGCGTACCGCCCGAAGCCGACGTGGTCGAAGCCCAGGCCCTCGTTGAATGGATGGCGCTCGGGTACTTTACCTTCCTCGGCTATCGTCGCTATCGGCTGCGTCGCGGCACCCGGCAGGATCAACTGGTGTCCGTGCCTGAGTCCGGACTCGGAATTTTGCGCGCCGGCCGGCCCGGTGTGCCGCCTCCCACACCCACGGTGCTCACGGGCGCCCTGCGCCGCGAGGCGCGCGCCCCCCGGGCGGTGCTGGTGACGAAGGCCAATACGCGCGCGACAGTGCACCGCGGCAGTTATCTGGACTACGTCGGGGTGCGCACGTTCGATGCGCACGGCCGGGTCACCGGTGAGCACCGTTTCCTGGGACTGTGGACCTCTTCGGCCTACCAAAGCAGCCCGCGCACCATCCCTGTGGTGAAGGACAAGCTCAACGCAGTCACGAGTGCCCTCGATGCAGCACCCGGTGGCCACGATGCCAAGGCGCTGGCTCACGTGCTGGAAACCTATCCGCGTGATGAACTGTTCCAGGCGAGCGTGGCCGAACTCGTGCGCAGCGCCCGCGGCATCGTCAACCTGTACGAGCGCTCACAGGTGCGCCTGTTCGCGCGCCGCGACCCTTTCGGCCGCTTCTATGCCTGCCTGGTCTACGTCCCGCGCGACCGCTACGACACGCGTGTCCTGGCGCGCATCGAGGCTTTGCTGCGCGCTGATCTGGGCGGACAGACGGTGGAAAGCCAGGTCGAGATTTCCGACTCCACCCTGGCGCGACTGTATGTGGTGGTGCGACTGGGCCCCGCGCGGCCTGCGCGCGTGGATCTGGCGCGGATTGAACGCGCGTTGGCGCGCGCAGCCTCGACCTGGCAGGCTGGACTGCGCGATGCCCTCACCGCCAGCATGGATGAGGCTGCGGCCCTGGCGCTGTGGGCGCGCTTCGCGCACCTGTTCCCGGCGGCCTATACCGACCAGGTATCGCCCGTTGCGGCACTGGGTGATATCGCAGAATTGATGGCCTTGGGGCCGCAGTCCGACGCCATGCGCCTGCGACTGCACCGCGCCGGCGGGGAAGCCGGCACGCAGTTGCACCTGACGCTGTACCGTCGCGGGGCCGCGGTCTCGATTTCCGATGTCGTGCCGGTGATGGAGAACTTCGGCCTGCGTGTCATCGCCGAGCAACCGTACGAAATCAGGTGGCCCGAGGGCACGCAGGCCCGGATCCAGGACTTCGAGCTGGCCCATGCGACGGCATTTGACATCGGCAAGCTCGGCGCTTTGCTGACGGCGGCCATCGACAGCGTCTGGTGCGGGGCCACCGAAAACGATGGCTTCAACCGCCTGCTGCCACTGACCGGCCTGGCGGCACGCGAGATCATGGTGCTGCGCGCCTGCGGTCGGTATCTGCTGCAGACCGGTCTGCCGTTCAGCCAGGCCTACATGGAGCGCGTGCTGCAGAGCAATCCGGGCATCGCACTGAAGCTGTTCCAGCTGTTCGAGCGGCGCCTGAACCCGACGCGTTCCGCCGCTGCACGCAGCCGTACGCAGCCGCTCGAAGCGGCAATCGCACGCGATCTGGAAGCGGTGACCAGTCTGGACGCGGACCGGATTCTGCGCGCCTTTCAACACGTGATTCGCGCCACCGTGCGCACCAACTTCTGGTGCAGAGTCGCGGGTGCGAACCGACCGTGCCTGTCATTGAAGCTGGACTCGCAGTCGATACCTGAGCTGCCGCTGCCACGACCGATGTTCGAGGTATTTGTGTACAGCCCCGATGTGGAAGCCGTGCATCTGCGCGTGGCGCAAGTGGCGCGCGGCGGTATCCGCTGGTCCGACCGTCATGAGGACTTCCGAACCGAAGTGCTCGGTCTGATGAAGGCTCAGAACGTCAAGAATACGGTAATCGTGCCGATGGGCGCCAAAGGGGGCTTCGTCGTCAAGCGCTCGGGCGCCACGACACCTGAGGAACGCCAGCGCGAAGGCATCCGCTGCTATCAGACGTTCATGCGCGGGCTGCTCGACGTCACCGACAATCTCGTCAAGGATCGCATCGTGCCGCCGCCGTTTGTGGCCCGTCGCGACGCGGATGATCCGTATCTGGTCGTCGCCGCTGACAAGGGCACGGCCAGCTTCTCCGATATCGCCAACGCGGTGTCGGCCGAATACGCCTTCTGGCTGGGAGACGCGTTCGCCTCCGGAGGCTCCGCGGGCTACGATCACAAGAAGATGGGCATCACCGCGCGGGGCGCCTGGGAATCGGTGAAACGCCATTTCCGGGAACTGGGTCGCGACATCCAGCGCGAAGACTTTTCAGTCTGCGGCATCGGCGACATGTCGGGCGATGTCTTCGGCAACGGAATGTTGCTGTCGCGGCATATCCGCCTGGTCGCGGCCTTCGACCACCGGCATATATTCGTGGACCCGACGCCGGATGTCGCGGCCAGCTTCGCCGAACGCGAACGGCTGTTTGCCCTGGCCCGCTCCTCCTGGGATGACTACTCGAGAAAACTCATCTCGCGCGGCGGCGGCGTGTTCCCGCGCGGCGCGAAGTCGATCGCGCTGTCGCCGCAGATGCGTGAACTGCTGGGCCTGGATGTGCCCAATGCCACGCCCGTGGAAATCATCCGCGCCATTCTCACCCTGCCGGTCGATTTGCTGTGGAACGGCGGCATCGGCACCTACGTGAAGGCGACGAGCGAAAGCCACGCACAGATCGGCGACCGTGCGAATGACGCCCTGCGCGTCAATGGCGCCGAGCTGCACGCGAAGGTGGTGGGCGAAGGCGGCAATCTTGGCGTCTCGCAGCTCGGGCGGGTCGAGTACGCCCTGAAGGGCGGCCGATTGAATACCGACTTCATCGACAACTCCGCCGGCGTGAACACCTCCGATGTGGAGGTGAACCTGAAGATCCTGCTCAATCCCTTGGTGCTCGCCGGCAAGCTGCGCCTGCAGGAGCGCGACCAGGTGTTGACGCGCATGACCGCCGATGTGGCGGCCCTGGTCCTGCGCAACAACTATCTGCAAAGCCAGGCGCTGAGCACGCTGGAGAGCCAGGCCATTGCGCGCTTGCCCGAGTATCAGCATCTGATCCGGCAACTGGAGCGCAGCGGCGAACTGAAGCGCCGCATCGAGTTCCTGCCGGATGACGAAGCACTCGATGAGCGTCGCAAGCTGTCACAGGGCCTGACGCGGCCGGAACTCGCCGTACTGCTGTCCTACAGCAAGATCTGGCTCAGTCACCACCTGGTCGGATCCGATGTGCCCGAGGATCCGTATCTTTCGCGGGAACTGGAGCGATACTTCCCCGAGGCCGTGCGCACCCGCTTCGCGCGTGCCATCAGCCGGCACCGTCTGCGGCGTGAAATCATTGCAACGGCGACCACCAACAGCCTCGTGAACCGGATGGGACCCACGTTCGTCATTCGCGCGCAGGAAGAGACCGGAGCGGCGCCATCGCGCGTGGCACGCGCCTACACCGCCGCACGTGAAGTATTTGAAATGCGCGATCTGTGGGCGCAGATCGAAGCCCTCGACAACCGGGTACCCGCGCCGATGCAGTACACCATGCTGTACGAGACCAGTCGACTGCTGCGGCGGCTGAGCTACTGGCTGTTGCTGAACAGACCTACCCTGTCGATCGAGGCGGCGGTGAGCGAGCTGCGCGCTCCCGTGCGCAACCTCACGGCCCATCTGGCCGGGGCACTGTGCGGCCAATGGCGCGCAGGCTTCGATGCCGTACTCGCCCGGTACGCCAGCGCCGGCGTACCGGCGGTACTGGCCACACGCATGGGCCTGTTGGACGCGCAGAACAGCTCCCTGGATCTGGTCGAACTCGCCGCGGCCGGCAAAGTCTCGATCACCGATGCGGCACAGGTGTACTTCGGCATGGGCGCGCGCCTCGGCCTGGATTGGATTCACTCGCAGGTCGAAACGTTGCGGATCGACGGCAACTGGCAGGCCGTGGCCCGTGCGGGCCTGCGCAACAGCGTGTTCCAGTCACAACGCCTGCTGACGCGCGAGGCCTTGGGCCAGCCCGGTCGCATCAGCCCCGCGGGCCGCATCGAAACATGGATCACCGCCAACGCCAGCAACCTGGCGCAATGGGAACGCATGCTGGCCGACATGCGCACGGCCGGCAAAGCCGACTTCGCCACGCTGTCGGTCGGCGCAGATGCCCTGCGTCGCCTGACGGGCTGACGGCCGCCCGCCCCTGCGCTACAGTAGTGCGCATGCCTGGAAAACTCATACTGGTCCGCCATGGCCAGAGCACCTGGAATGTCGAGAACCTGTTCACTGGGTGGCACGACGTCGACCTCTCCGAGCAAGGCCGCACCGAAGCGTGCAGCGCGGGCCGCCAGATCCTTGCCGAAAAGCTCAACATCGATTTCGCCTTCACGTCGGTGTTGAAGCGCGCCATCCGCACACTGTGGTTCATCCTGGATGAAACCGATCGGATGTGGGTTCCGGTGGAACGCAGCTGGCGGCTGAATGAGCGTCATTACGGCGCATTGCAGGGTTTGAACAAGGCCCAGACGGTGGAAAAACACGGCGCGGCACAGGTGCTGCTCTGGCGTCGCAGCTACGATGTTCCGCCGCCGGCATTGGCGCTGGATGATCCACGCCATCCCGGTCGCGATCCGCGCTACCACGACGTGGATCCGGCGCTGCTGCCAGCCACGGAGTCGCTCAAGGACACTCTCGCCCGAGTGCTCCCGTTGTGGCACCAGCGCGTTGCGCCGCAACTGCTCGCGGGCCGCAACGTGCTGGTGACGGCGCATGGCAACAGCCTGCGCGCCATGGTGAAAATGCTCGACAACCGCTCGGAAGCGGAGATCGTCGAGCTGAATATTCCAACCGGTGTGCCATTGCTGTACGAACTGGACGCGAATCTCGCGCCCCTTTCAAGTCGCTACCTGGGAGACCCCGCGGCGGTGGCGGCCGCGGCGGAAGCGGTGCGGCGTCAGACCGAGAAACGCTAAGGCACTTGTGGCCTTTTCGGCACGACCGCGGCAGACCAGCCGTCGTAGTGACCGCCATTGGCCTTGGCCAGCTCGCGGAAACGCTTGGTCAGTTCGTGCATTCCGGGCACCGACAGCCGCATTGACTTGGTGGCATGCAGGCTGAAGGGATGATCGGCGGGATTGTCCGGCGCCTCGTGCACATCGACCTGATAGCCCTCCGCTTCGAGGATCGCAGCCACCGCCTGGCCGGCCGCCTGCGACGGCATCGCCATGAAGAAATCCACTTCATGCGGCTGAAAGGGATCAGAGCCGGATTTGCGCAACCGGTCGATCAGGCGCTCATCCCAGTCCTTCACCTGCGTCTCTTTCATCTTGCGGATGCCGTAATAGATGCGCCCGAGTAGCACGGCACCCGCCAGAAACAGCAATGCGAGTACCCAGCTCATTCGTCGGGCGCAACCGTCACGCGCAGCCCGGCCAGGGCATCGGTGAACTCGATCTGGCAGGACAGGCGCGAATTGGGTTCGCGGTGCGCCAGATCAGCCAGCAGCTCGCGCTCATCGGACATCGCCGCGGGCAGCTTGGTGGTCCACTGCGGATCGACGTAGACATGACAGGTCGCGCAAGAACACATGCCACCGCAAATCGCCGCCACGCCATATTCCAGGTCACGCAGTGTCTCCATTACTTTAAGGCCCTTCTTCGCCTCGACCTGGTGTTCAACTCCGTTCCGATCAACCACTCTCAACAAAGGCATGAATCCGCTCCGGGAAAGCACTGGGGGAAAGCAGCTAGTGTGCCGGTGGCGGGTGGCGGCGGGCAAGCTCCAGGCGGCGGTACCACAGATTCGACAAAAGCCGGTAGACCCAGGCCAGATCTTCGAGTGCGGACAGCGTGACCGATCCGGGCAGTCCACAGCGGCGCAGCAGCGTCGTTCCGTGGGCCATCACCGGCGGATAATAGGCCGCCAGGCATGCGAGATCCATCAACGGGTCCGCGACCGCAGCATATTCCCAGTCAATGAGCCGCGGCCGGCCCCTGCCCATCACGTTCGTGTGACTCAGATCGCCATGGACGATGCACGCGGGACGAGCCGCATCCGCCTGACGTGCCAGGATTTCCAAGGCGCGCCTCACTTGGGGCCGCAGCAACTGCACCGCAGCGCCATCCTGCGCGGCGATGTGGGCCAGGTGACCTTCCAGGAGCGCCCGCAGTTGAACCCGCAAGCCCTTCGGCGGGGGCAGTGCATGCAGTTCACACAGGGTGTGCGCAAGTGCCCGCAGCCGATTCTCATCAGCAAAGTCGGCCGCCCGCCAGGGCGCACCGTTCAGGAATTCGGTGACGAGGTAGCGTCCGGCCGGATCCGCGGCCAGGACGCGGCTGGCGAGGCCCGCCGCAGCGGCAGCGGCGTGCAGGACCGCCTCACGTTTGCGGTCCACGCCCAAATCCAGGGAATAAGGCTCATGCAGGCGCACCACGAAGCGTCCCATCCGCGTCTGCACCCGGAAGGTGGCGTTGGTCGTGCCGCCCGCAAGGGCCTGCACCTCAATGTCGGCGCCCGGTTCAGCCCCCGGCACCTGGCCCAGGGCCTGCTGCCAGGCCACACTGGTCGGAGGATTCACACCCCAACCGGCGCCACAGCGGCCGTCTGCTCGCGCCAGGTACGCCACCAGGCGCGGTGCCCGACGACAATGACGAGCAGCGTCGCCGCCGTCATCAGACCCAGCAAATACAGCTTCTGTTCAAAGAACAGGAATGCCTCGACCGCATCAATCACGAACCAGTAAACCCAGTTTTCAAGCTTCACGCGCGCCACCAGCCAGGTCGTGAACAAGCTTCCCCAGGTCGTGAGCGAGTCAAGATAAGGCCACGCAGCCTGGGTCTCGCGCTCCAGGTATTGGGCGGTCAGGACACTCACCAGCACCACTGCCGCACTGCCCAGCACATGCCAGCGCAGCGGCAGCAGCGACACCGCCGGGCGTGGAATCTGCGCGTCGGTCCAGCGCCAGTAACCGTAGACGGAAACGAGCACATAGTAGACGTTGAGGCCGGCCTGCATTGGCAAGCCTCTCTGCGCCGACAGCCAGATGACGATGGCCGAACTGATGCCACCGGCCACCCAGCACCAACGGCTGCGCTTGACGGCCAGCACCAGGTACGCCACGCCGAGAATGACGGCGATCACCTCCGCCATGGACATCGCCTGCAGTGCGGCGATGATGCGAGTCATCACCGGATGAGGCCCGCATCAGTCAAGGGCCCGATGACTTTCATGACCACCACGGACTTGTCCACCTGAGTGAAGGTGTTGCGAATCTCGCGGGTCAGCGTCGCAAACACCAGATCGAAGGGACCGACCACCTGGGTACTGAGACTGTTGGTGATCACTCGCACGCCACTGGCAGTATTGAGCCGATCGATGAAGTCCTTGATCTTCGGCACCCGATCAGGCTCCAGTGGGTACAGGCTCAGCTCAACAGCGATATCCATGGGACTGCTCCTTTTTGGCTCAGTGGAAAGAATAGGACACGGTTGCACCGAATTGCCGGGGCGCACCCAGCTGCACGAACTGCTGATACGCGAAGTCCGGCGGCACATCGCCAAAGTAGAAGCCGCGCACGGCGTAATTGCGATCAGTGACGTTGCGGATCCACACATCGGCCGACCAGCGATCACGGTTGACCCCGGCTTTCAGGTTCAGCAGCACGTATGCATGGCTGGAATACGGATCGAGCGCCGGCAGGTCGTAGTAGAAGCTACCGCGTCCGGTCAGATCCGCGCGCAGATACAGGCCCGCACGTGCGTGCAGCGTTGCCGACAGCGATCCTTGCCAGCTTGGTGCATGCGGCAGGGAGCGATCCGGCAGCACCACCCCGTCCAGCGTCAGGCCGTGATAACTGGAGTTGAGCACCCCCATGGAGGCACCCAGCTCAATGACCTCTACGGGTGTCCAGGCCAGATCCGACTCGACACCGTAGTTGCGACCACTGGGCGCATTGGCGGTGTAGAGCACGAAGTTGTTGGGATTGTCCGGCACGACCTGTTCCCCGGTCTGTAATTGCGCTCCGGTACGGTGCGTGTAGAACACATCCGCATCCACGCGCAGCCGGTGCGCGAACAGATCCGCCTTGTAGCCGGTTTCGAAATTCACATCGGACTCCGGCTGGAACTGAATCTGGGTCGCGGGTAAATCCAGCCCCAGGTTGAAGCCGCCGGCCTTGTAGCCACGCCCCACGTTCACATATAGATTCTGTCCAGCCTGCACCTGGTACTGCAGCGAGGCATTGCCGCCCCACAGATGATTCACCGGCGCGAAGTCATGGTAGAGCGGATCGGGATTATCCAGATCATTGCTCACATCATGATAGTCCGCAGTCCGCCGTTCCGCCCGCGCACCGAGGCTCCAGTGCCAGAACTGGCCAAGCGCGCCATCCAGCGCGGCGAAGATCGCGGAATTGACGGAATGAAAATGGCTGTCCGTGATCATCAGCGACTGTGAATCGTTCTGCGGATTGTTCGGATCGGCATACAAACCCGGCGCGGTATCATCCAGGTTCTCCGACAGATCCAGCGTATAGATCCCCACCAGCCAGTTAACCGTGGCAGGTGTGGTATTGGCCAGACGCACCTCCAGGGTGTGTGTGCGCCGCTCGCGCACCTGCGAGTCCGAATACTGGTCGGTAAGCGGCGCCCACAGGATGGGATTGCCGAAATCCGAATCATACGAATACCGAATATGGGAATTGGCGAAAGTACCGATGAAGGTCAGCGTGGTGGCCCCGAGTCCGGCGTACGTGAGCTTCAGTGACCCGGCCGCGGAGTCCTGGGCGTCCTGGCCCGGCTGATCGCTTTGCGTGATACGGTCGTTTTGGATATCCCAGGCATCGAAGCCGTCATTGACGCGGATGTCGAACACGGTCAGATCCAGGCGCAGGTCATCGGAGGGTTGCAGCCGCCAGCGGGCACGCACGGTGAGTTCGTCATCGCCGTCAGTGCTGTCGCGCCCAAGGTATTCGTTGCGATAGAAACCATCGCTGGAATACTGCTGTACCGCGATCCGGAACGCCGAATCCAAGGCGGTGACCGGGCCGGTGACCATGGCGCCGTAGGAGCGAGTGTCGTAGTCACCACCGCTCAAGTCCACGCGAGCACCGAACTCGTTCGCCGGTGCGGCGCTTTGCATTGCGATCAGCCCACCCAGCGCATTCGCCCCGTAGCGGGTACCCTGAGGACCGCGCAATACTTCGATGTGATCCATATCGTACAGCGTGCCGACCGTGCCGATGCTGCTGAAATCAACGTCATCGATCAGGAATCCCACCGAAGGATTTGGCGCACCCTGGTACTCATCCAGCTCGCCGATGCCGCGTATCTGAAAGTATCGCGGCCGATTCGTGTCGCCCGACCAGTTCAGATTCGGCACCAGACTGATCACATCCTCGAAATGCTGCTCTCCGGCCCCCTTCAGGGTTGCGGCATCCAGCACCGTGATGCTGGCCGGCACCGTCTGCACGGGCTCATCCCGCAACAGTGTTGCGGAAACAACCACTTCTTGCAAAGTGTTACCTGCAGGCTCACCGGCGCTTTGCGCCCGCGCCACTTGCCAGGTGGCCATGGCGGAGGGGCAAAACGCAAGGAATGCGAAAATCGCGCGAGTATTCACACCTGCTCCCTACGCCGGCATTATCCGGATCAGGTTCAACGGGTTCGCAGGACCATCCTGCATCTCAGGCTTTCGACTCCGGGCCATCAAGCCGTCGGAAAAAAGCCACCCCTGGGTTCTAGGGTGCGTATGTTAGTGACTGCGCGGCTGTTTGCAAGCCCGATGCAACCGTCATGGGCATACAATGTCCGCCAGCAATGGCGTCATCCAGGTCCTGCATTCATAGGAGCAGCTCCAGCATGCCCCGCACCATTCAGGTCCATCAGATCGATGCATTTACGCGCGTTAAATTCACGGGCAATCCGGCCGGCGTCGTCTTGGACGCTGATGGACTGACCGACGCGGAGATGCTGGCGATAGCCCGCGAACTGAACAATGCCGACACCGCCTTTGTGCTCAAGGCCGATGGGCCGGATCATGACCTGCGCGTCCGATTCTTCACGCCTCGTGTGGAGGCCGCCTTTGTGGGGCATGCCAGCGTCGCTGCACACTACGTGCTTTCCGCCGCCGCGGGCGGCACGCGTCGCCTGCGCCAGAAGTCGCGCGCCGGGGTGGTCGAAGTTGAAATCCGCGGCAACGATGCCCAGCGCCGGATCGCGGTCCGACAAAGCGCACCGCCACTGGGCCGCGAGGTCAATGATCGCGAGCGCCTCGCCGTGATGGATGCCTTGGCGCTGGCTTCCGCGGACCTGGATCTGCATTGCCCGGTGAAGGTGGTGGGCACCGGCAGCACCCGCCTGATGGTCGGTGTGCGCGGTGCGGAGCAGCTGCGGCAGTTGAAGCCGGACGTCACACGACTCACGACGCTCTCGGCGCAACTTGGCGCGCAGGGTTTTTTCGTATTCACCCTGTCCCCGGAGCTGCCCGATGTGCTGGTCGAGTCGCGCATGTTCTGCCCGGCGCTGGGGATTGCCGAGGATCCGGTCAGCGGCAACGCCCACGGCATGCTGGGCGTTTATCTGGCCCGGCAAGGACTATTGGGTCCGGCGGGTCCGAAGTTGCATTTCGCCGGTGCGCAAGGCCATCACGTCAACCGGCCCGGACGCGTGGAAGTTGAACTGGAGCAGCACGATGGCGCCGTGGTGGGCGTGTGGATCGTCGGACAGGCGACCGCGATCTTCGAGACCCGGATCAATCTGTAGCGCCCTGTGAACGCCAGATCAGCAGCGCGGCGGGCGCCGTAATCAGCGCCGCGGCAATGAAGGGTGAATTCGCTCCCCACAGCTCAAACAGCGGTACCCCGACAAACGGACCGATCACCCGCGCCAGGCTCGTGGCCGACTGGTAAGTGCCCATGACGGCACCGCGATCACCCCCATGTGATTGGCGCGATGCCAGTGCCGAGGCACTGGGACTGAAGGCACCCATGCCAGCGCCGCAGCACAACAGCCCAAGTGCCGCGGCCATGAGGCTGTTGCCTGCCAACGCCACGAGCAGCAGGCCTACGACGTAGCACAGCACCCCGGCCTGTGCCAGGCGCCGCTCCCCGAGGCGCGGCACGAGCACACGCACCAGCCCGCCTTGCATGACCACCGCCACCAGGGCCGCGCCGAACAGGGCAAAGGCAACGGTACGCGGACCCGCGCCGAAGCGACTCAGCGCCCACAACGCGAAGGTCGCCTCCAGAATGCCCTGTGCCGTAGTGACCAGCAGTGCCGCGCTGGCGATGAACAGCAGGCGCGGACGCTGGCGCAGGAGTGCAAACGGCCCGACCTCAGGGGCAGGCGCCGGAACGGCGTGTTTAACATGGCTTTCCGGCAGCAGAAATTTCACCAGTGCCAACGCCACGAGGCTCAGGCTTGCCGAAACCACCGCCGGCCACAGAAAGTTGGCGCTCTGCGCATGATCGCCCGACAGGATGCCGCCGATGGGGATCCCCAGCATGAATCCGATGCCAATCGCGGCGCCGACCAGACCTAATGACCTGGCGCGCGTTGCCGGCGAGCTGACATCCGAAGCGTAGGCGAATGCGGCCGACAGATTGCCCGCCATGAAGCCCGCCAGCATGCGCGCCGCCAGCACGATCCACGGACTGTTCGCGAACCCCAGGATCACGTAGGACAGGCATGCGCCGCACAGGCTGCTCATGAGAATGGGTCGTCGACCGTAGCGATCACTCAAGCGGCCCCAGATCGGTGCGGCCAGCAGCTGGCACAGCGAGTAACTGCCCAGGATGGCGGTGGTGAGGGTTGCCCCTGCGCCGTACTTGTGCGCCATGTAGGGGACGAGCGGGATCAGGACGCCGAAGCCCAGCACATCGATCATCGACACCACGAACAGCGCCTTCAGCGACGGTGCCCGGGTGCTCATCGGATCGGTCCACACCATCGCGGTTGGCCCGTGACCAACGCCAGCTCATGGGTGGCGCCCAGCGGCCACTCATCGCGGCTGTGGGTGGCGATGACCACCGTAGTGCCGGCGGCGACGAGTTCCTCCAGGTGCCGCATCAACGCGCGCCGGGTCGGTGCATCGACTCCCGCGTACGGCTCATCCAGCAGCAGCAGCGGGGGTTTGCCGACCCAGGCGCGGGCAAACAGCACGCGGCGCAGCTGACCGTACGACAGTTCATGCAGTGGGCGGGTCGCAAAGGCACCAATGCCGAAGAAGTCCAGGGCAGCGCGTGCCGCGGCGCGGTCCGCCGCGCTGGGCGCATCCACCAGGCCAATGCTCGCATGGCGCCCGGATTGCACCACTGCGGCGACCGTGAGATCACGCGGATGGTCAGCCTGCAGGTGCGGAGCCACCAGTCCCACTCTACGTTTGAATATTTCCAGGGGCACCCCAGAGGCGATGCCGGCGCGCTCAATGCGGCCTCCCGCGGCCACTCCATGATCGCCGTAAAGAGTACGGATGAAGGTCGACTTGCCGGACCCGTTATGGCCGTGCACGACCCAGCACTCGCCCGCGTGGATCGTGAGCGTGATGCCACTGAGCGCGCGATGCTCATCCAGATAGACGCAGGCCTTGGTCAAACGCACCAGCATGCGCCGACGCGCGCGGCGCCGCGGCGCCTGCGCCGATCCGTCGGTGGCCGTGGCCACCGCGCGCACCTTGGCAAAGGCCAAGCGTGACTTCCTGGCAAACCATTTGGCCAGCGGCGCCTTGTTGATCGGTCCGCGATAGCGGATCCGGCCCGCCTCGAGGATGAGGGCATGGGTGGCGCTGGGCGGCACATCCTGTGGTCGATGCACCGACACGATCCACGGCAGATGCGAACGGCGAGTTGCACTCAGGAAGCGCAATGCGTTCGCGTGCCGTGCCGCGTCCAGCCCGTTGAGCAGTTCATCCATCAGCAGCAGCCGCGGTCGGCTGGCCAGGGCACGCGCCAGCAGCACCAGGCGTCGCTCGCCATAGGACAGTGTCAGGAAACGCCGTGCCAGCAGTGCTGTGATTTCCAGACGCCGCGCCAACGCGCCGATGGTGCGCTGGTTGGCCGCGGACAGCTCATGCAGCGGAATGTCCGTGCGATGGATGCCCGTGCCAATGACCTGCAATACCGAGTGATTCCAGCCGTAGCGCTCGTAGCGGTCCTGACGCTCCGGACCCACGTAGGCTATCTCGTCCTGCGCCTCGTACGGGGAGGTGCGCACCTGCCGCCCCCAGCGATAACGCCGCACGGGCCGCCGTTCCGGTACGGGCCAGACAGCCCCCGCGACCAGCTTCAGCAGCTGGGTCTTGCCCGCACCGTTGGCGCCAATGAGTGCCCAGTGCTCGCCGGGCTTGATATGCCAATCGATGCCACGCAGGACCACACGCTCCCCGCGCGACACGTGGATGCGTTGCAGACGCACTTCCAGATAGGCTTTCACGGCGCGCACATTGGACCGAACCGGCGCACGTGGCAAGATGCCGGATATGCCGATCATTTCCAGTGCGGAAAAGTCCTGTGACCTGCTCGTGGTGGGCGGCGGCATCAACGGCTGTGGCATCGCCCGCGATGCAGCCGGGCGCGGACTTTCGGTGATACTGTGCGAGCAGGACGATCTGGCGGCCCACACCTCCTCGGCCAGCACCAAGCTCATACACGGTGGCCTGCGCTACCTCGAGCAGTGGCATTTCAGGCTGGTGCGCAAGGCGCTGCAGGAACGCGAAGTGCTGCTGGCCAGCGCACCGCATCTCATCCGTCCGCTGCGCTTCGTCATGCCTCATGACGCGCACCTGCGACCGATGTTTGAAATCCGCGCCGGACTGTTTCTGTATGACCACCTGGCGCCGCGCAAACGCCTGGCGGCCTCGAAGGCGGTGGATCTGCACCGGCATCCGGCCGGGTCCGGGCTCGACCTGCGCTTGCGCAAGGGCTTCATCTACTCGGACGCCTGGACGGATGATGCCAGGCTGGTGGTCCTCAATGCCCGCGATGCCGCCGAGCGTGGGGCCACGGTGCTGACGCGGATGCGCTGTGAGCATGCGGAGCGGCGCCCCGATGAATGGCGCGTCCAGCTGGCTCCCACCACCAGTGGCGACGCACCCACGATCGTGTATGCGCGCGCCTTGGTCAATGCCGCCGGCCCCTGGGTCGCGAGCTTCCTGCACGAGCACACCACAGTGAGCACGCAGCGCACGGTGCGGCTGATCAAGGGTAGCCACATCATCGTGCCGCAGATCTTTCGGCACCGCTTTGCCTATATCTTCCAGAACACCGATCGTCGAATCGTGTTCGCCATTCCCTATGAGCGTGATTTCACTCTTATCGGCACGACCGATGTCGAGCATCACGGGCGGCCACAGGATCTGGACATCAATGCCGCCGAGATCAGCTACCTGTGCACGACGGTGAACCGCTACTTCACCCAGCAAATCAGCGCCGGTGATGTGGTGCACAGCTACGCCGGCGTGCGACCGCTGCTGGACGACGAATCCGCAGACGCAGCCAAGGTCACCCGCGACTATGCACTGGAACTCGACACGCACGGTGCACCCATTCTCAATGTCTTCGGGGGCAAGATCACGACCTTCCGGCGCCTGGCCGAAGAGGCCGTCGATCAGCTGTGCAAGGTGCTGCAAATCCAGGCGCCGCCCTGGACCCGGCTCGCCACGCTGCCGGGCGGTGACCTGCCCGGTGCGAGCCTGGCCGTGTTCTTGCGCGCCATGGCACGGCGCTTCCCGTGGCTGCCGGTCCCGGTTCGCGAGCGCTACTGCCGCGCGTACGGCACGCGCATCCTCAAGCTGATCGGCGCCTGCCGCAACCTGGCGATGATGGGCGAGGAGGTGCTGCCAGGACTTTACGAACGCGAGATCGACTATCTGTGCGGCTACGAATGGGCCCACGCGGCGCGCGATATTCTCTGGCGCCGGAGCAAACTGGGTCTGCATCTGCCGCCCGACAGTGCAGCCCGATTGGACGGGTGGCTGGCGGATCGCGGCCTGGGCGCATCGGGCCGGTTCGTCTCACGCCGGGGCAAGGTTTGACTCGTGAGCACGCGCGCATGTGTATTGGCCATCGACCAGGGTACGAGCAGCTCGCGCGCCATCATCTTCGATCACGAGCAGCGCATCATCGGTCTCGGCCAGCGCGAACACCCCCAGTCCTACCCGCATCCAGGATGGGTGGAACACGATGCCCTGCAGATCTGGTCAACGCAGGCGGCGACGATCGCCGACGCCCTGCGCCAGGCCGGCCTGGCGGCGCGTGACCTCGCGGCGATCGGCATCACCAATCAACGCGAAACCACCGTTCTGTGGGACCGCCGCACCGGCCATCCGGTCGCACCGGCGATTGTCTGGCAGGACCGCCGCACGGCCGAGCGCTGTGCGGCACTGCTGGCGAACGGGCACGGTCCCATGATCAGTGCCCGAACCGGATTGTTGCCCGACAGTTATTTTTCGGCGACCAAGCTGGAATGGCTGCTCGAATCGGTGCCCGGTGCCCGGGCGCGGGCGGTTCGCGGCGAACTGGCCTTTGGCACGGTCGACAGCTGGCTGATCTGGAACCTCAGTGCCGGCCGGGCGCATGTCACGGATGTCAGCAACGCCAGCCGCACCATGCTGTTCAACATCCACACGGGTGCCTGGGATGAGGAGCTGCTGCAGCTGTTCGATATCCCCAGGGCCTGTCTACCCCGCGTCCTGCCGTGCTCTTTTGCACCGGCGGATGAACCCCTGAGCGCCACTCTCGATGGCGTCCAGGTCCCCATCACGGGCATGGCCGGCGATCAACAGGCGGCGCTGTTCGGTCAGGCGTGCGTGAGTCCCGGGATGGCCAAGAACACCTACGGCACGGGTTGCTTTCTGCTCATGAATACCGGTGCGGTGGCCATGCACTCGCAGCACCATCTGCTGGCGACCGTGGCCTGGCGACTGGGGTCCGGCGAACTTCAATACGCCCTGGAGGGTAGTGTGTTCGTCGGCGGCGCGGCCGTGCAGTGGCTGCGCGATGGTTTGGGCCTGATTCCAGAATCCGGTGCCGTGGAAGAACTCGCACGCCGGGTAGCGGACACGGACGGTGTGCACTTCGTGCCCGCCTTCACGGGCCTGGGCGCACCTTACTGGGATCCGCGGGCACGCGGCGCGCTGGTCGGCCTGACGCGCGGCACTTCCGCGGCGCACATCGCGCGTGCGACGCTGGAGGCCATCGCCTTCCAGAGCACCGATGTGCTGCAGGCGATGCAGGCCGATTCCGGCAAGGCCTTGCGCGAACTGCGCGTCGACGGCGGCGGCAGTGGCAATGCCTTGCTCATGCAGTTCCAGGCGGACCTGCTGGGTGCGCCGGTCGTGTGTGCGCAGCATAGCGAGAGCACGGCGCTCGGGGCGGCCTGCCTGGCCGGCATCGGCCTGGGACTGTGGTCGCCGTCGCAGCTAAGCGCGGGTTGGCACGCCGGACGCAGCTTTGTGCCCCGCATGAGCCGGGATGAGGCGGCCGCGCGCCTGCAGCGCTGGTCACTCGCGGTCGCGAGCACCCGCAGTTTTCAGTGACCCCGGGCCCGGAACGACCCGGTGCGCCTCATCCGAGGCCGGCTCCACGCGCACGCAGTTGCGCCCTGAGCGCTTCGCCGCATAGAGCGCGGTGTCGGCACGCGCCAGCATATTTCCCGGATCATCCGTGCCGGCGATCGACAGCGTCAAACCAACGCTGGTGGTCACGCCGGGATGGCCGGGAATCGCTGCGCGGGTATTGATCGCGGCGACTCTGCGCCGCAGTGCTTCGGCGAAGCGCTTGGCTTCACCCAGGTCCGCGTCCGGCAATACGATCAGAAACTCCTCGCCGCCCAGACGCCCGAAGAATGCCGGCGGGATCACCGTCTGGCGCACCGCCTCAGCCACCAGCTTCAAGACCTCATCGCCCGCCGCATGGCCATGCTGATCATTGATGCGCTTGAAGAAGTCGATATCCATGATGAGGATCCCGCACGGAGCGACCTCGGGCCGTTTCAACAACTGGTTGAGCATCGCGAGCACCGCACGGCGGTTCGGCGCCTGGGTCAGCTCATCGGTCATCGCCAGGCTTCCCAGCCGGCGCGCGCGGCCGCGGTTCAGGAGCAGCAGCCAGATGAGTATCGCCCCCAGGGCGACACCCAATGCGATCACCACACCCTGCAGCTGGCGCACCCGGCGGGACTGTTCGAGCGCACTGCCGGTCGCGGCGTTCTCCCGCAGCAACGCGCGATTCTCCTGCTCGCGTGCGGCAGTGTCGTAGGCGACCTTGAGGATTGCGAAACGCTGGCCCAGCTGATTTGACAGCAGTTGCTCCTGCTGCTGCGCCGCTTCGGCCTTGTCTATGTATGCCGCATGCCATTCGCCCAAGGCCGACTCAACCTCGGCCAGCTCGCCATCGGTGTCGACCAGATCCACCGCGGCGCCCGCGGATATGAACACGCCCCGCGCCTGCTGCAGCGCCAGCACGCTATCGGGAAGGCGTCCGGCAAGGTGCAAGGCTCGGCCCCTCTCCAGATTGATCTGGGCGCCGAGGCGCGCATCGGGGGTCTCGCTCTGCAGGGCAGCGGCGCGCGCCAGATCGTCCAGCGCACCGCGCGCATCGTTGCGTGCGACTTTCACGGCGGCGAGGCCGCGCCATGCATAGGCTTCAACGCGCGGATACTTCAGACCGTGGGCCAGATCCAGCGCCCGCGTAAATGTCACCTGGGCCTGATCCCACTGGTGCAAGTCCTCATAGGTACGCGCCAGATTGTGCAGCGTGACGGCCTGCTCGCGGAGCATGCCTGCCTCTCGCTGCATGCGCAGCACATCGGCGTACAGATGCGCAGCCTCGGTGTTGTCCCCCAAGCGGCCGTAGAGCGTCGCGATGCTGTCGCGACAGGACAGCGCGTCGTACTGACGGCCCAGACTTTCATACAGGACCTGCGCCCGACGCAGATCCACCAGTCCGTTCGCGTACGCACCCTGCAGTCCCAGCAGGTAGCCACGTGAGTACAGCGCGGCCGCCAGCTTTTCGTCGTTATGGGCCGCAGTTGCCACCGCCACCGCCTGCGTGAACAGCTGCAGCGCCGGCCCGTTGTCGGCGGCGGTTTCCCGCGTTTCTCCCTGGCAGATCAGCACCCCGGCGCGCAGGCCCGGATCATGTGCCTGGGGCAACAGGGCAAGCACCTGCCGGGCCTGATCCTCAGCCGCGCTCAGATCGCGCTCCGAATCGTAATCACACAGCAGCAGGCGTGTACGGATCTGCAGATCCGGATCCGGAGTGACCTGCAGCGCCGCGAGGGCCGCCTGCGCATCGCGATTCAGCGCTTCGGGATCGGTAAAGCCTTCATGCTCGGCGCGCGTGACGAGCTGCTGAATCTGCGGCACAGCCGCATCTATTCCCGATGCGGGCAACAGCGACACGCCAATCAACAGCAACGCTGCATGTCCTGCGGCTCGCACGCCATGACCTCCCTTCACAGACAATTCCGGAAGCCGCCCATTATCCCGTATCGACGCTGTCGCGTGCGGCGAATTGGGGCCGAGGTGGCAAGAATCAAACAGCTCGTCGATTATTGTCTAGCCGACGGGATCCCACTTGAACCATGTTCGGCACGAAACTCATGCGGCCGCCGGGGAGCACGCGGTACGCTCGCGACACGATGACTCCCGAATCAAGACTGCCAACGTTCTATATCCCGCATGGTGGCGGACCGTGCTTCTTCATGGAGTGGTCCGGCCGCCCGCCCAATCCCTGGGCCCGTCTCGCCGAGTGGCTGCGCCATCTTTCCTCGCTCCTGCCCCACACGCCCCGCGCGGTATTGGTCATCTCCGGACATTGGGAGGCCGAGCCCGTGGCGGTGAATGTGCAAAGCCGCCCGCCGCTACTGTTTGACTACTATGGCTTTCCCGACCATACCTACCGGCTCAAATATCCCGCACCCGGAGATCCGTCGCTGGCCGCCAAGGTCCGCAGTCTCCTGGCCGCATCCGGCATTGCCACGAGCGAGGAACGCGAGCGTGGCCTGGATCACGGCGTGTTCGTACCGTTTTTGCTGATCTACCCACAGGCCGACATGCCCATCGTGCAACTGTCTTTGAAGCAGGGACTGTCCGCGCAGGAGCACCTCAGGATCGGCGCGGCGCTGGCGCCCCTGCGCGATCAGGGCGTGCTGATCATCGGCAGCGGCATGAGCTTTCACAACCTGCGCGTGCGGTCAATGGAAAACGTGCTGATTCCCGGATCCCAGCAATTCGATGACTGGCTGGGAGCGGCGGTGTGCCAAAGCGATATCCCGGCACGCAATGCGGACCTGGCGAACTGGTCGCAGGCACCGGCCGCACGCTACGCCCATCCGCGCGAAGAACACCTGCTACCGCTGATGGTTGCCGCCGGCGCTGCGGGCGAGGACTTGGGCGTGCGAGCATTCAATGACGTGATGATGGGCTGGCGTATATCCGGGTTTCGGTTCGGTTAGATTATCCGGGTTGCTGGCGTCGCACGTTCAGCGCCACAAGTATCTCCCGTACGCGCTCGCCAACCAGCTCATAGATGGCCCGGTTGGAGTACATCATCGCATCGGCCGACGGCAGGTAACAGAAAACGTCATAATAGATGTGGCGCGGCAATACATGGACGGGTGCCGGGGTGACCTGCAGTCCCGTGCCCAGAAATTCCCGCGTCGCGCGCAACATATGGGTGTCGCTGGTCACGAGCAGGATCGAGTGCACATTGTCAGCGCGCAGTAACAGCGCGGAATTGCGCGCGTTCTCGAAAGTGTCATGCGATTTATAATCCACCCAGCGCGGTCGAACCTGGAAATCCCGGCTCAGCGACGCCACCATGGTCCGGGTATTTTCACCGATGCTGGTGACCAGAATCGGCAAATGAGTGGTGCGTGACAACCATGCGCCGTAGTTGACCCGCTCCAGCAACTCAAGCGACGCCGCGAACTGAATACCCGGGTACTCCGGCGCGAATGTACGTTCCCCTACACCACCCAAAATGACGATCGCCTGGGCGTGTGTGGGTTTTGCCGAATCGAATGCGGGATAGACTTGGGTCAGGCGCGTGAGTTCATCGGCAACCACCTGCATCGACAGCACCCACATCGCCGCCAGCCCCGCAAGCAAGCAACTCCACCCACTGCGGCGATGATTCAGTGCGATCAGTACGGCGCCCAGTATCGCAAGAATCAATAACCCCATTGGCGGCAGCAGCAAGGCGCGCGCCAGAGCCTTGAACGTGTAGAAGTGCATCTTGCTGCCGATGACCCGTGCGGGCCGTGCGGCTTGGTACCGTCGTTGCTATTCTGTTCGCGTACGATCGACGATCAGCCACTTGCCGTCAATCTTCTTCAGCGGATCCGCGTACCGGCCGATTGCCGAGATATGAATGTTCACGTTGGTGTGCATCACCACCATCCACGTCGAGGTATGCCGCGCGGTATTGCTGTCGAGAATGGCGATACGCTCATCACTGTTGCGTCGGTGTTGCGCGCCTTCTCGAGGCGGCTGGTGATGATGGTGCCCCCTTCACTGCGCCTTGCTGAGGCGTCGATAGTATTCAGCCACCGCATCCTGGTACCCCTCCGGCACCGGCAGCGACTCGGCGTTGCGCACGACATCGCGATTGTCGTCGGCAGGATCATGACCCAACTGCAGTTCCAGGCGATCCACGCCGCTTCTCACCTCGGCGAACAGCTGGTCCACGACCTGCGGGTTGCCGGGAAAGCGGCGCGGATCCAGCCGCTGCATGGAGCGGATCAGTTCATCGACTTGCTGTTTGGCCGCCGGGTCATCAGCCACGGCGCGCCGCACGCTCTGCAGGTCCGACAGGCCCTGATCAAAATTCTTTTCACGATCCGCAGGTGTTCCACCGGTGTCGCGTGCCGCAACCGCCCGTGGACCATGCGGGTTGTTGCCGGTATTCCAGCCACCGTCTATGAACCCTCCGGTCCCGCCGCCCGCGCCGGTGACCTCGCCACCGCGCAACGAGCCATTGCCCGCGTTCAGACCCTGGCCTTGGTTCTCGCCTTGGCCTCGGGCACGGGCATCGCCGCGCTGGCCGCCATTGTCCATCTGCGCCAGACGGGCGCGGAATCGTTGCACGGCGCTGAGGGCCTCGTCCGTGGCCGGCCCATTGCCGGACGCCCGCGCGGCCTGGCGCACTGCCTCACCCAGTCGCGCCAATGCATCGGGGATGTCGCTCTCCGAGGAGTCTGCGGCGGGATTGTAGCCGCGGCGCATGAGATCGGCGCTGCGCTGCAGCCGGGTCTGTACATCGGCCTCATCAAGATTGCTCAATGAATCACGTAACTTGGTCGCCGCGTCGCGATTGCCCTTGAGCGCCTCGCGCTCCGCATCGCGCAAGGACTGCTCCAAGCGACCCACGTCATCTGCCAGCTGCTGACGTGCATCGATCATGGAGTCCGCAGTCGCCTGCGGGCGACCCGAGCGGCCCGGCCCGATGGGATGAGCGATCATGTCCTGCAACTGCGCCTGCTGCTGCCGTGCGCGACTGGCCAACTGTGCTGCCTTCTTGCCCAGCTCATCCACCTGACTGGCCGAATCATTGCGCTGCAGGCCGCCCAACGCGGCCATGGCGTCGCGCAACCCTTCGGCGGCGCGGTGCGCACCCGCGGCATCACGCTGATCCACGGCCCGGCGCATCGACTCCTGCGCCTCGCGCAAGCGGTTCATCGCCTGACGGATGGTGTTGGTGGCCGCGTCCGCATCGCCCTGGCCAGCCTGTGACCCGGACTTTCCAGATTGCCCAGATTTTCCGGCCTGACCCGATTGGCCGGACTGCCCGCCCGATTGAGAGCCGGATTGTCCGTTGCGCGCCAACTGCTCCAACTGGTGCTGCAGTTCCTCAGCCTGTCGACGCAGCATTTCCTGCTGCCAGCGCTCGCTCGCGGCATCCGCGGCACTGGGATGTTCCTGCGCGAGCGCCTCTTGCTTGCGCGCCAGCTCATCGAGCTTGCGCAGCGCGTCGTCAATCTGCTGGTCGCGCTGCTGCGCAGGCGAAGCCGATTGGGCCGTCTCGTACTGATTCTTCTGCGTATCCAGCTCCAGATCGGAGAGGCTCGCCAGATCCTGCCCCATGCTGCCACCACCCGAGCCGCCGCCCGCACTGCCAAAGGCGACCTGGATCTGGCGGAATGTGGCTTCGGCGCGCAGCAGGTGCTGCAGGGCCTTCTGTTCATCGGGCAGCGCCGCGCGCCACTGCAGCTGCGCCAGCTTCGTGGCCGCCGGGGTCATGGCCTCGGCGGCCGCGTTCATCTCCTTTTCATAACCACTGAACTGCTCATTGGCGTCGGTGAGCCCGCGCATTTGCAGACGACCTGTCAGTGACATCGCCTGGCCGTGCAGCGTGGTCTGCACATCGGAGAGAAACTTCGCCTGCTCCGCCTGGCGCGCGGCCGCGGCGTGACCGTCGGCCTGCGCCCAGGTGCCGGCGATGATCTCTTTCTCGCGACGCGAGATGTCCATCTGCTCGTTGGCCCCGCCGCCGCCCCCGCCACCGGCCTGCTGGGACTGCGAGAATTCACGCTCGAAGGGCTCGGCCTGCACGAAGACCATTTGCGACCGTGACTGCGCGCGCGCGTCTGCGGCCTGCGCATAAACACTCACTAGATCACCCGGTACCAGCTTCATGCTCTCCAGACTGATGACTGCCCCGCCGCGCGCCTGCAGTGCTCCGGCGTGCGGCAGCAGATTGATCCGCTGGTCGGGTCCGCCGTTCACCGAGTAATGCAGCGAGAACTCGCGCAGGCCGAAGTCATCGGCCGCCTGCGCATTGATGCTGACCTCTTCGATCGGACTGGCGCGGTAGTCACCGCCGGGTTTGGCGATGGCCACCTGCGGGGCGCTGGGTTCGCTGGCCTCGATGAAGTAGTCCTCGCTAATGCGCGTGGCATGCGCAACGTCCATCGTCGTCAGGTGATAGGCCCCGTCCTTCTCCAGCGGCACGGTGACGCGGTAGGTGTTGCCGGGGCCGGCGAGCAGTGGCAGCTGATGGCCGTCATCCAGCACCAGCACGCCATGCACCAGCGGCTGATCAGTGAGGATCGAAAGCTCCGCATGCGTGCCCTGCACGGCACGCAGATCACCCCCGTGCTCCTCAGTGCGATCCGGCAACTGGGTCCAGGCCGGGTAATGGTAGGTCACCTGGATCTGTCGCACCTGCGCGATGTCAGCGACGCGCGCATTGAAGTGTGCCGACTCGAGCGGTCCTGCCTCCACGTAGTATTCGGCCTGGTCGGGTAAGGCCGACAACAGGTAGCGGAAGCCACCTGTTTGCGGCTGCGGCTGCATCATCACCTGCTGCCAGGGGGCATTGCCGATGCGCACATGCAACTGAACGTCCCGTGCCGTCAGGCCCACGAGCCCGGCGGTCACGAGCAGATCAGAATGGCGCCGCACGGTCGTGTCACCGGGGGCGACGTGCAGTTCGTAAAGGGGTCCGCCGCGTGGCACCGACCACAGCAGCGCCGCACCGTAGCCCATGTAGCCCGGACCTGAACGAATCAACCACACCAGCAGGCCCACGCACACCAGTCCGCAACTCGCCAGACCCGCGAGGAGCGTCGTGGATACCAGCGATTCGGGCCGCGCGCTGTAGGCCACGCGCAGCGTGTCCGCTGCCAGCAGTTCGCCAAAAGCATCGCGACCCGGGCCAGCGCCCGGCGCCGCATCCAGGTCATCGCGCTGCACGAAAGTGCGCAGTCGCTCTTGAAACTGCGGAAAGCCGGCTTCGGCCCGATGGATCACGCGCAGCCGGTTCAGGCGCCACAACGGTATCGCCAGTCCCAGCGCCGCGCCCAGCGCCAATGCCAGCAACAACACCGCACGCGAGCCGTGAACACTGGCGGTGGAGAAGGCGAAATGATTGGCGAAAATCACCAGCAGCGGGGTCACGCCCAGTGCAATGCCGCAAACGATGGCCGCGCCGCGCGCGACGGCGCCCAGGCGCAGCCGCGTATGCAGGCGCTTGACGTATTCCCGCAGTTCCTCGCTCGGCTTCATGAGGATTCCCGCAGCGTGTTGAGGTATCGGCTGGCCAGCAGGGATTCGGCGACCACTGCCACGAGCAGCAGGCACATAGCGTACCACCACAGGTTGTGCACCGACTCCTCCCCGAGCGTTGCCGGTGTCGCGGGCACAGCAGTTGTGGCCGCCCCCGCCGGGGCTGTGGGACCCACACTGGTGGCCTGCCAAAGCTTGAGCTTATCAGTACTCGCCTGGGCGAGATCCGACTCCAGGCGCGAGGCATTGGCGGCCACCAGATCGTGGCGAGAATCGGCCAGCGTGAGGGCGTAGAACCCGGCGGCCGGCAGGGCCCAGCTGCGTACCTGGGCCGCCTCGTGCAGATCCAGCGGGTGCGTCCCGTCGGGCGCCAGAACGTCGGCGCTGCCGCGCACGCGCGGGTCCGGTCGCAGGTCAACCGAATCGCCCACGCTCAGGGCGCTGACGCGCGTGGCACGGCCACTCAGGTAGCTCGCGAGGCGGTCCACGAACGCGACAAACTGCGGGTGCAGGGGCAGATCGGTGGTCAGCCGGTCGAACCCGGATGCAAACAGCAACACGCGGCCCTTGCCGAGGGACTTCTCCAGCAGCAGCGGTGTCTGATCGGCAAGTCGCAGCGCGACCTGTGCCTGTGGCGCATCTACCCGGGTGACGTAGAACACCTTGATTCCCAGCCAGCCCGCCAGGGTACCCGCCGGTGCATAGGCATCGTCCACGGTGGCCACGGATGTGAAACGGCTGTCGTCGCGCGTGAAATCATGAGATCCGAGAATCGGCGCATCAAACACCGGAAGGCGCCGCTGTTGGGCAGCCGCCGTGCCCGCGCTGAGCAAGGCGCGCCCCCCCGCCTTCACCCAGGCCGTCACGCGCGCTTCGACCGCCGGCGGCAGTCCGGCGACATCGGACAGCACGATGAACGCGTAGGTCGACAGGTCGCGGCCGCGCAGCTGCTCCGGGGTGACCTCATCGAGCACCACGGCAGCGTCGGCTGCGGATTCCAGCGCCGAACGGAAGTACAGTCCGGTCGAGCTGTCCGAGCCCTGGTGCACGAACAATCCGTGGACGCGCTCGCTGCGCTGGATCACGAAGTCATAGCGGTCATCGGCGCCAAGCCCATCGGCGCTGTCGATCTGGACACTCGCGCGCACCAGGCCATAGGGAATATCCGGGCCGGCAAACACCACCGAGGCGCGGCCGGCGGCCGGGACCTTGATGCTCTGGCTACCGGCGGGTTTGCCATTGATCAACAAGGTCACCGTGCGCGTGGCGGCGGGCGTACCAAATCCGGCCACCGTCGCCACGATCCGTGTCTTGGTCGGATCCCAAACCTGCGCGGGAGCCGCAACGCTCTCCACCGTCCAGTTTGGCGACTGCGCCACGCCGACTTCATGCAGCACCAGGCTCACCCCCGACGGCAGTCGCAGTTCATTGAAATCCGGTGGCAGGCCGGTGGCCTGCATGTCGCTGAACAGATGCAGCTCGATGGGCATGTGCGTGCCCGCCGCGAGCGTGCGTGCCATGCTCGTCAGCAACCCAAAGCTCCCGCGTGCGTCCGTCGCCTTGATGCCACGCAGCGCGGCGCTGAGCACCGCGGCATCCTGCACCTGCTCGGTCAGAACATCGGCCCGCGCGCCCAACGCCACCACCTGTGCTTGGGTGTTCAACGGCTTGGCTGCCACGATGGCCAGCGCCTCGCGCCGCGCATCCTCCAGGCGCGTGCCGACACGCATGCTCAAGGAATCGTCCACCACCAGCACCAGCAGCTTCTCAGGCGCGGTGCCCGGCAGATGACCGCGCACATAGGGTTCGGCGAAGGCCGCGGCCACCAGCAACAGCACCGCAATCCGCAGCAGCAGCAGCAGCCAATGGTCGATCCGGCGGCGGCGCGTGGTACTGCGCAGCTGCGGCTCGAACAGCATGAGCGAACTGAACGGGCGCGGCTGGCTCGCGCTGCGCTTGAGCAGGTGCAGCCACACCGGGACGGCGAGGGTCAACGCGCCCAGAAGAAATCCCGGTGCCAGCCAGCCCATCAGTCCCGCCCCGTGCGCAGCCGCAGGTACTGCAGCAGCGCCTGATCCAGCGGCTGGTCCGTCTGCAGCAGGTGATAGCCGATGCCGGCGCGGCGCGCCTCGCGTTGCAGGTCCGCCACATGCGCATCAATGCGTTCGCGGTAGCGACCGCGCACATAGTCCTCCGACACCTCAAGCTGTGCCCCGGTCTCCAGGTCGATGAGCATGGAGGAGCCATCCACCGTCGGCCGCAGCTCCTGCGGATCGAGCACCTGGAACAGCACCACTTCATTGCCATGAATGCGCAGCGGCGTAACGGCCTTGACGATATCGGCGGGCGGTGCGTAGAAATCCGACATCACGACCACCATGCCGCGGCGACGCAGAAACGCCTGCAGATGGGTCAGGGGTGCGGCGTAGGAGGTGTTCGCCTGCGGCTGCGCCTGCATCAAAGATGCGAGCAAACGCTGTAGATGTCCCTGCCGCGAGGCTGGCGGCACGAAATCGCGCACCGTGTCGCCGAACACGACCAGCCCGGTCGCGTCGCGCTGGCGACGCGTCGCCAGGTAGGCGAGTGCCGCGGCGATGAAGCGCACGTAAGCCAGCTTTGAGACTGCATGCGAAGCGAAGCCCATGGAACTGCTGGCATCCACCAGCAGCATCAGCTGACTGTTCGTCTCGCCATCGAAGAGCTTGATGTAGGTCCGGTCCGAACGGGCGTAGACATTCCAGTCGACATGGCGCAGGTCATCACCCGGTGCGTAGGCGCGGTATTCGGCAAATTCCTGGCTGAAGCCGAAGTCAGCCGAACGATGCAACCCGGCCACGAATCCATCGACCACGGTCGCGGCCACCAGGTCCAACCCGGAAATCGCATTCAGTACGGCCGGATCCAGCAGGTTCTGCACAGGATTCCGCTAGCCGCGCGACGTCTGCGCCAGCATCTGACGCAGGATCTCGTCGGCCTCGACACGATCAGACTGCGCGTGAAAGTTCAGCAGGATGCGATGGCGCAGCACCGGCAGCACATACGCATCGACATCGTCGAAATCGACATGGTAGCGACCGCGGGCAAGGGCGCGTGCCTTGGCCGCCAGCACGATGAACTGCGCGGCGCGCACGCTCGCGCCGTAGTTCACGTAGCGCCGGATGATCTCCGGAGCTTCGGCGGACTTGAAACGCGTCGCACGTACCAGGCGCACGACGTGCCGTGCGATCTCATCGCTGACGGGCACCATGCGGATGAGCTGCTGGAACTCCAGAAGCTCGGCCGCGGAGGTGACTGCGGCCACCTGCGCCGCCTGCGTACTGGTGGTCCGGGCGACCACCTGCAGTTCGTCCTCCAGCCCCAGATAGTCCAGCACCGTGTTGAACAGGAATCGGTCCAGCTGCGCTTCGGGCAGCGGATAGGTTCCCTCAAGCTCGATTGGATTCTGGGTCGCCAGCACGAAGAACGGGGCCGGCAGCTGATGGAGGGTGCCACGCACGGTGCAGGAGTGTTCCTGCATGGCTTCCAGCAACGCCGATTGTGTTTTGGGTGGCGTGCGGTTGATCTCATCCGCCAGCACTACATTGCCAAACAGCGGGCCAGGTGCGAATGTCCAGCGCCGCCGTCCCGTCGTTTGATCATCCTCGATGATGTCGGTACCGGTGATATCCGCCGGCATCAGATCCGGCGTGAATTGGATGCGACTGAACGCCAGGCCCAGGGTTTGCGCGATGGTGCGCACCATCAAGGTCTTGGCGGTGCCCGGCAGGCCGGTGATCAGACAGTGTCCGCCGACCAGCAACGCGGTCAGGATCTGATCCAGGACCTCCTCCTGGCCGACGATCACCTGGCCAACCTGGCCCAGGATCTCCCCACGTACCGCCTTGAACCGCTCCACGCGCGCTGCCAGCGCCGCGGCATCCAGGCTCGAAATGTCGGTTTGCGTCATGCGTATTCTCTTTGCGGTTATTGACCAGTAAGTTCCAGCAGCAGCTTTTGCGCAGGCCGGAAATCGGGAGCGGCTTCCAGTGCCGCCAGCACGGCGTTCATCGCACAATCGGCATCCCCTGCCGCGTGGCAGGCGCGTGCAAGATCGAAGTTGGCCTGCGCCTTGTCCAAGGGGTGCAGCGCCAGCACCGCGGCAAATTCGCGCCGCGCGCCACCGAAGTCGCGGCTATCCATCAGCAGGTCGCCCAGGTGACGGTGCGAGTCCGTATCGAAGAGCGGATCGATCAGATTGATCTTCTTGAGCGTCGCGATCGCGGCCGGCTTATCGCCCGCATCCTGCTGCAGTTTTGCCAGCTGTTCAAGGGAGGCGGGGTCACGCCCGCGGTGTTGGACGTAGCCCAGCAGCGCCTTGCTGGCGACTGCCGTGTTGCCCTGCGCCAGCGCCGCCTCGGCCAGCAGCTGGTAGGCATTGCCCGCATACACGTAATCCGGGTACAGCGCGATCACGGCCTCGGCATGCGCCAGCACTTCATCATAGTGCTTGGCGCGCGCGGCCATCACCAGCGCCTCCAGCTGGACGTGCCAGGCAGCAAAGCCCGCCACCAGTGCCGCGGTGTCCTGATACAGCCAGCCCTGGAACTGCGCATCGAAGGCGGCCGGCTCCATCCCCAGGACCGTCTTGATGGCCTGCGGAGTGCTGCGCGGAATTGCGAACTGTCGCACCAGGTCCAGCAGCTTCTGCTGGCCCCAGTGGTCCTGGATGTAGTCGCAGATGCGGCCCGCTTCAAAGTACGACACCAGCACCTGGCTCGCATACTGCGGATGAATGAAGCCGCGATCCAGATCGGCAACCGGCAGCAGCTTGTGATCGCGCAATGCGACGATGATGTCCGGCGTTATGGAGTCGCCCCATTCAGGAGAGGCTTCGGTCTCCTCGTGCACCGCCAGCCCTTCCGTAAACCAGCGCGGCACCCGATGGTGGGTGGCCTTGAGGATAAACACATGACTCATCTCATGGCGCAGCGTACTGGCCCAGTGAAACTCGCCGGGTTTGCGCCCCGATGGGCTGTCCATGGCGACGACCTGACCGAAAGTCACGCCCAGCGCGCCCAGCCCCGGCATGCCCAGGGTGCGCACCGCAAAGTCCTCGTGATCCGGGTACACCTCGACCTGCACCGGGCCATCGAGCTTCATGTGGTACTTGGTCTGGTAGTCGCTGATGGCCTGCGTCAGGACATCGTGGAAGTATGGATACAGCAGCTCCGATTCCTTGCGACTCAATTTCAGGATGGTGGTGGCATCGGTGAAGGTCGCAAAGTCCTTGAGCGTGTCCAGCAAACGCAGGCTGTTGACCGTCGCATCGTTGCGGTAGCCGTTCTGGTAGCACTGCGTCAACTGCTGGCGGGCTTCGTCAGCCTGCCCCAGACGCATCAGGTTGATGCCCAGCTGGGAGCGCGCCGACCACAGCTTCGGTGACAGGTCCAGCGCCTTGCGATACAGGGCGACCCCGTCCTCGTAACGGCGGTTGAGTATCAGCTGCTCCGCGGCGATGGCGTAGCCGTGCCCATAGACAGGGTTGATGGCGTGCAGGCGGGCCCACCACTCATCGGGCGAACGGTCGGCGAGGATTTCGATGACCGCATGTATGGCCATGGCATCCAGCGACTGTGGATCCTCAGCAAGCGCCGCGTCCGCCTCTTTGGTCGCAAGCTCCGCATGATTGTCCTCCAGGGCAAGACTGGCGAGCAGCTCGTGGGCCGCGGCCAGCTTCGGATCCGCCGCCAGTGCCTTGCCGGCCCAGCTCACCGCCTGGTCGTCGAAGCCATCCGCGCTGACGCGGGCCAGACCCAGCATCGCCTGCGCGTCCTTGGGATCACGCTGCAATGCTTCGTTGAACAGGCCCGCCGCATCGACATTATTGAAGCGCTCATGCAGCAGTTCACCCCAGCGGGTGCGGTACAGGGCGTTGCCGCCATCCTGGGCGACGGCCGCGCGAAACTCGGTGTTGGCAGTGTCGTAATCCTGAAGCCCCCACGCGCCCTCCGCCCGCAGATACGCCGCGGCGCTGCGGGTGAGTCCCAGGAAGCACTTCTGCGCCGCCGACTCCTGGCCATGCAGGCGCTGCTGCAGACACTGACGCACCTCGGCCGGGGGCGCGGCGGCCCGGGCGCTGGAGGCGGCCGCGAGCGCCACGCCGACCACGACCATGGCGCGCAGCGCGCTACGCGCACGAGAGCCGGGACTCACTTGTCCAGCTCCTGCTGCACCTTCGCCAGCGCGACCAGCGCCTGAGTCAAGAGCCTGCGGTACTCCTCCGGCGACATCGCGGCGCGCTGGTACTTGAGCAGGTCGACCTTCTGCTCCAGCTGCTCCTTTTGCTTCAGCAGTGCGAGCTTCGCCGGATCGGTCGCGACCTGCGAGCTGGCACCTAAACGCACCAGGGCGAAGGCGGCCAGCATGCGACCCGCATCGCCATCGGCCGCCGCGTCACGTACCGGCGCGGACTTGCCGCCTTCTTCAAACACGGCATGTTCGGTGGCCAGGCGTTTTTCCGTTGCGTAGAATGCGGCGGTCTTGCGCGTGGCGTACTGGAAGGCCTCCAGGCCGGTGATGATCTGATTTTTGTCCGTGTCGGCCCCCGGGTCCTGCAGCGCTTCGACCCAGTAGCGCGCAAACACGGTGGCATTCTTCTCGGTGCCCGACTTGGTCGCAGCGATCACGACCCGATCGTGACGCTGCAACGCCTTGACCGAACCACCGCTCGCGCTGGTGGTGTTGATGATCAGCTGGCGCGTGGCGGCAATGCGGTCGCACCAGGCCGCGAGCTGCTCGGCCGAAACATCCGGACCCGGCAGATTGAATTTGTACTGCGCGCCATCAAAGGATCCGTGCCCCACGAGCGTGACGACCAGCACATCATCCGCGTGGGCCTGCCCTGCGATATCGACCAAGGCCTGCTGCAGGTGCTCGCGGGTGGCCTGCGGACCGGACAGCGTGACCACGTGCGCCGTGGCACCCCCGGCCCGGGTGATGCGATCCAGGTCCGCCGTTTGCGCCACGAAATGCTGCTCGTAGTCCGGCTCACCGCCAAGGCCGGCCACATTCACGTAGTAGACATCGGCGTGCGCAAGCGCAGCGCCGAGCAGCGTAGCGAACGCGAGGCAACGTGCGAGCCTCATACCACACCCCAGCGGCGGCGCAGCAGCCATTCGGCCATGCGCAGCGCGAGCAGCAGGAGGAACACGACGGGCATGTTCCACAGGTCCTGGAACCTCTGGACCGAGACTCCGGCATTCGAAAACGGTATGGCGCGAGCCAACCCATTCAGGTCATCCGGTGACCAATACCGCCCGCCCGTTTCCGCGGCCAGCGATTTCAGCAAGGCGACGTTCTGGCCGGTGTGGAAATTCTCCGCGACGCCGTCCTGGCGCTGGAAGGCGATGGTGTCGCGACCGGCGCTGAGCACACCCTGATTTGCCGCGATGTCAGCCACGTACAAACCGACGGCCGGCGCGGTCCAGTCAGCCTGGTACCGACCCGGAATCCCTGGTACGGCCCGCAGCGACACATCCGCCTGCAGGCGATCCGGTCCGATCAGATGGGCATTGACGATGGCGTCGGCGGCCGGCAGGTAGTTGCGATCGCGCACATCGGCCTGCAATTGCACCTGCCCGTCATCCTGCAGAATGCCGGCCGACACCTGCGCACTGAGCTGACCACGCGTGTCCGACACCAACCAGTGCAGCAGCTGGTGCCAGAACACGGAGTGCGTCGGATCGCCCAGCGGCAGGCTCATCTGCCAGCGCCAGGTGCCCCCGGTGGCCAGCACCGCGGTGCGGCCGCGTCCATAGTTTTCGGTAACCAGCAAAGGCATCGTCTTCCCACCCGCATGCATCTGCGCCAGCTCCGAGGCGCCCGGTTTCGCCCTGCCCGGGTCCTGGAAGTCCATCAGGTAGGGCAGCTTGGTCCACAATGCGAGATTCGCCTCGCGATCATCGACCAGGCGCGTGATCGGGCTGTCGGCGCCCACGCCGGTCAAACTCACCGTCGCCGGTTCCCGATGAAACGTGCCGCTCGTCATCGGCAGCGTCACGGGTAACAGATCATTCAGTTGCGAGCCGCCCCAGACCCCATCGGCCAGCGACTGGCGCCCGCCGAGCAGCAGCAGTCCCCCGCCACGCCGATCAACGAATTCGCGCATCAGGGTCTGTTGCGCGGCGGTGAAATACCCGGCATCCACCGAACCGATGATCAATCCATCATACGCAAAAAGGTCCTCAGGTTTGGTCGGGAATCCTTGCGCCAGTTCCAGCGAGTCCTTGACCCCCTGGCGGTAGATCTTGTTCTCGGTCGTGCGCAGCATGGAGACCAGCTGCACTGCCGTATCGTCCTCTTCGGCCCGCCGGATGAATTTGTATTCCCAGCGCGGCTCACCTTCCACATACAGAATACGCCGCGGCCCCGCCTCGACATTGACCAGCCGGCTCAGTTCATTGTTGCGCGTGTTGACTTCACCCGGCAGCGTCGTCACCTGGAAGCGCAGCAGCCGCGGTCCTGCATCGGGCAGGTCAAAGGTCAGATCGGTGCGCACCGTTGCGCCATCGGCACCCAGCACCAGCTCCCGGGTGGCCAGTAACTTCTCCGCATCCCTGACGGTCACGCTGACATGACGCCTGGCGAAACCGGACTGCACGACCTCGACGACGGCCGTGACCCGCGAATGCGCCAGCGCCCGAGTGGTCAGCGCGGCGCTTTCAATTTCGACGTCCTGCGCAACCTGCGTCGACCCGAAACCAACGGTGTGCACGGGGATACGGCGTTGGCGCAGGACTTCGATGGTGCTGCGGTCGATGCGCCCACTGTTGTCACCACCATCTGACAGCAGCACCACGGCGCCGACCGGCACACTGGCCGTGTCACTGGCAAATTGATTCAACACCGCATTGATGTGCGTCGCGGGGCCATTGGCGGTCAGCGCCGGCGCAGGTCCCGCCAGGCGCACCAGGCCCGCATCAAAGCGGTACAGGCGGGTCTGAAAGGTACGCCCCAGCTGCGCCAGCCAGCTGCCCTGCAACGCCCGGGAGGCCTGCTGCATGCGGGTGGACCCGTGCTCGAGGATGCCCATGCTGCGCGAGTCATCGACCAGCACCGCGATGACATTGGCCTGGGGCACCAGCTGGCTGATGGCAACTGCCGGGCGCCACAGCAGCAGCATGACCAGTGACGCCATGGTCCATTGCACGAGCCAGATCAACGGCACCCGCCAGCGCCCCGTCAGTTGGGTATTCGCGGCACGCCGGCCGCGCAGCGCCCAGGCCAGCAGCACTCCCACGCCGATGATCCCCAACACCAGCAGCCAGCGCGGCCAGGCGCTGCGCAGCAGCAGGTGTCCGTGCAGGAACACGCTCGGCGGATATTTGAACAGCCATTCAAACATCTACGTCAATGCGTCATGCCATAGACGATGTAGTTGATGCCGATGCGAAACGCCATGGAGGAGAAGGCTTCCGGATACTCGGCGATGTCAGCCCACTCCCAGGCATCGCCCAGGTGCATGTTGTGGCAGATCACGACCATGATCCGGCCCTTGTCATCGCGGATGGCGCGCCACTTGGGCACGTAGCCATCCTTTTCATATGTGCGGCCCGTGTTCACATACTGCTCACCGGGAATCTGCATGCGGTCGGACAGGTCGTACAACACATGGAAGATTTCATCGCCGTCGGCGAGGTCCTCCACCGGGCGATCCGGCAGCACCTGGCGCATGCCGGCCATGAATCGTTCCCAGTCGTCGGTGCCGTGGAAGTCATCCACCATCAGAAAACCGCCCTTCAACAGGTACTCGCGCAGGCGTTTGGCTTCCGCATCCGTGAAGGTCCAGTTGGCCACTTGTACGGCGTACACCCAGGGGTAGTTGAAGATATCATCGCTGTCGAGATCGACCACCTGCTCGTAAGAGCGCATCTGAATGCGGGTGAGTCGCTTCAGGGCTTCGAGAAATTGCCGATCGGCCTTCGGGTAATCGCGCGACCAGCCGGAGAAACTGTAGCCATAGCCGAAGCCACGGCCACCGCCGCCGCCGTAGTCGTTGGCGGAGGTGTAGCGCAGGCGCGACCAATAAAATTCCGCCTTCTCACCGGCATCGTCACCGCTTTGCAGCTGCTGCTGTGAACGCGCGTGAGCCACCCATAGGCATCCACACAACACTGTTGTGACGAGCACAATTGGCCGCCATGAGTCTCGAATCCGCATGATCGCCGCCCTCGCTATGAGCCTGCGCCACCAGTGTAGCGACTTGCCCCGTGTAGCGGTGCGCTTCGACTGCGCCCATCGGTCACAAGCCGCTTGTCGCCGGGGTCATGACATGACACCATTTTTGACCTGACAACTGCCTTAGCCCCCACATGAAACGCCGTGACTTCGTAACACTGGCTGCAGCGACACTGGGCCAGGCCGGCGCCGGGGATCTATGGGCGCAGACGGGCGGCCCCGCATCGATGGACATGGGAGGATCGGATCCTGGCCCCCACGCGGCGCCGGCCGACTTCACTTTACGGATCGCACCGGTGGCCGTGGAGATCGCGCCCAGCCATTTCGTCAGCACCGTGGGCTACAACGGCACCTCGCCCGGGCCGGTACTGCGCATGCGCGAGGGCAAGCCCGTCACGGTCGATGTCATCAATGACTCCGAGGCTGCCGAACTGGTCCATTGGCATGGCATGTTCCTGCCCTCACAAATCGATGGGGCCGATGAGGAAGGCACGCCGGTCATCCCGCCGGGGGCTCGGCGCCGCTACCGCTTTACGCCGCGCCCGGCCGGCACGCGCTGGTATCACTCCCACGCCATGGCGATGGGGGACCTGCATCGCGGTTCATATACCGGCCAATACGGCTTTGTCGTCATCGATTCGGGCCGCGATCCGGGCAAGTACGACCAGGAAGTGTTTCTCGCGCTGCGCGACTGGGAGCACTTCTATACCGATCAGTTCGTGGACATGGACGACCAGGACGCGCCCGGACCCCAACCCGAAAAGCCGGCGAAACTGGATACCCGCCCGAATGGGCTGGAAGTCATGAGCCAGCTTTACTCAATCAACGACAAGGCACTGCGGGCCGGAGAACCGATCCGCGTACGGCCGGGCAGCCGCGTGCTGATGCATCTGCTGAACGCCAGTGCCGTGGAGAACCGCACCCTCGCCCTGCCCGGCCATCAGTTCAATGTGCTGGCGCTGGATGGCAATCCGGTCCCGAACCCGAAGGCGGTCAAGGTCCTTACCCTGGGGCCGGGCGAGCGCATCGATGCCATCGTGGAAATGAATCAGCCGGGCGTGTGGATACTGGGCGCCACCGATGATGCCACCCGCCAGAGCGGCCTGGGCGTGGTCGTCGAATACGCTGGCCAGCACCGCCCGCCGCAATGGGTGGCGCAACCCGGAATCTTCTGGGATTACACCGTGTTCGGCGCGGCGCCCGTCGGCAAGGCCCCCGAGCAGACCATCGAAATGGTATTCGAAAAAATCCCCGGCGGCGCCCGTCCCTTCAACCTGTTCACGGTCAACGGCAAGCCCTATCCGCATGATCGTGAGTTCGTTCTGCAACAAGGACGTCGCTACCGGCTGCTGTTCCGCAATCGCACCGACGACGCTCACCCCATGCATCTGCACCGCCACACCTTCGAGCTGGCCAATGTCAACGGCAAACCTACCGGTGGTATTCTCAAGGACACGGTCATCGTGCCCATGTACGGTCGCGTCGCGGTCGATTTCACGGCCGACCAGCCCGGCCTGTCGCTGTTCCACTGCCACATCCAGCACCACATGGACTACGGCTTCAAGGCGTTGTTCCGGTACGCTTGAACACTTTGTTCGGTAAAGTATTACTCCATGATTGTGACTCCGAAAGCCGCGCGCGCCGTGCTGCGCACCCTCACCCTCGGCGTACTGTGCTTCGGGCACACGCATGCATGGGCCGCCCCTTGGGCTGAGGTCGGCGATGTCCAGCTGCGTTCGGATATCGAAACCCTGGCCACGGCGGGCGTCATCGACAATCTCACCACCGAGTGGCCGGTCCCCTGGACACGCATTCTTGACCGGCTGGCCGTGAGCGGTGCGCTGAACGGCCAACCCAGCTCGGTCGTGGACGCGGCCGAACGGATCCGGCACCAGGCCGCGGGCCAGATGGTCCAGGACACTACGAGCTTTTCGGCCTATTTCGACGCCACCAATGCGCCCGAAGTGGTCCGCGGCTTCGATGCGCTGGGGCGCCAGAACGCGCAAACGCAGGGCACGCTGGCCTGGAACGGCGAATCCACCTTCATGCAACTTTCGGCCGGGCTGCAGTCGCATGATAGTTTCGATTCGCACACCGTGCTGCTGGATGGCACCTACATCGCCCGGCAGATCTACGGCGCCGCCGTGTACGCCGGGTATCTGACGCACTGGTGGGGACCGGGTTGGATCTCGGCACTTTCGCTCTCGAACAATGCGGCACCCATTCCGCAGATCGGGATTTCGCGCATCGATACCAGCCCATTCAAGTCGCGATGGCTGTCCTGGCTGGGCCCCTGGCAGGCCGAGTTCTTTGTCGGCGTGCTGGAGGGCGACATGCTGCCCACTCATACACTGATTGACGGACTGCGCTTCAACTTCAACCCCGCGCCGGGACTCGATATCGGCCTGGAACGCATGGACGAGGCATGTGGCCGCGGCCATCCCTGCAATCCCGCCAACTATTTCAATCTGAGCAACAGCCCCACGAATCCCAGCAAGACCAACGACCAGGGCGACATCGACATCAAGTACTCCCGCGAACTGGGCGCAGTTGCACTGTCGGCCTACCTGCAGGTGATGAACGAGGATTCCAATCCGTTCTACCATTCCGGTACCAGTCATCTGTTCGGGCTCACGGGCTGGGTGCCGGTGGGTCAGAGGCGCGTGCGCATCACCGCCGAATTCACCGATAGCATTGCCACGCAACAGATCTTCGGCTTCGGCGACTACTTCTATGGCTTCGCCTACAACGACTACAAGTACCTGGGCGGCATGCGCAACTGGGATCGCGCGCTGGGCTTCAGTTTGGATACGGACGCAAAGCTGGCCACCCTGCAGGCCAGCTGGCTGGATGCCCACAACATCACCTGGACGCTCAGCTATCATCACGCCGATCTCAACGTCGCGGTGCCAACCGGGGCCACCGCTTACAGCCTCATCAATTTCGTCAGCTCGGCGCCCGTGCCCATCAACATCGGCCAAGTACGCGCCAGCTTTGCGCTGCTGGATCATTTCGCCGTGGATGTCGAGGCGCGCTACTCAAGCGATCAGCCGCGACCCGCGCACGGGTCACAGGGCGCTGGCGAAGTGCGCCTGAGATATTCGCTGTGATCACGGTTGCTTCACGGGTTGGGTGAGCAGCTGATCCCAGTACAGGCCGCGCCGCGAACCTGCTCCGGAAGCCTGCGCGAGGCCCATCTCGACGAACCTCGCGTCCATGATGTTCTCGCAGTGTCCGGTACTGTGCAGCCATCCGGCCACGACTTCCTGCGCCGAGGTCGGTCCGTAGGCGATGTTTTCCCCTACCAGCTTCTCCCGGTAGCCCGTGGCACGCACCCGCTGCGCGGGCGTATGCCCGGTGCGGTCGACGTGTTCGAAATAATCGTGTCGCGCCATGTCCGCGGCGTGTTCGTACGCGACGCTGTCCAGCGTGGCGGACTCGTGCAGGGGCGGCGCCGGACCGAACGCGCGTTCGCCGCAGCGAGTGCCGTTCGCCCGGACTGCATTGACGAGCTGCAATACACCTGCTGCCGATGAGGGCTGAATGCTTGCCACCGCGCGTGAAGCAATCACCATCCAGGTATTCGCTCCCTTGCGGTAGACACCGATATCGCGCAGTGCTTGATCGGCAAACTCGCGGCAACGGGTCTTGCGCAACGCTTGCAGCACCGAATCCTCGGAGCCGCTGACGCGCAGGCCCACTGCCTGGCGGACCCGATAGCCGGCCTGCTCAGCCGCCGTGAAGGGTGAGCCGCCGGAGGCCCACACGGCCGCCGCCCGATCCAGCTGCCGGCTCAGTTGCAAGGGCTGATTCGCGGGTACGAGCCCCGCGCAGCCGCTGACGCGCAGCAACTGAACGGCCGACACCGGGTCGGCCCATGAGGTATGTGGACAAAGTGCGGCAGCCAGGCTCAACAGACAGCCGAGCTGCCCCAGCGGTGGAAGTTTCAAACGCATTCACCTTGGGCTTTTCTCGATAATGACCTGCCAGAACGGTCGGGGGCGGGAACGGATGACTACGGGGCGCGGAACCGCGTCACAGTCTTGCGCCCGCGGAAATACCTATGTGGACTTACGATCATGGGTCAGAAAGACAAAGCCGTCCGGATGTCCCTGCAGACTCTGCGGGTTCTGGAAGCGTTCCTTGAGAATCCGACCGACGAGCTTGCCGGCGCTGACGTGCAGAAGCGTGGCCAGCTGGCGTCGGGCACTTTGTACCCAATCCTGTTGCGACTGGAATCGGCCGGATGGTTTGTCAGTCGCTGGGAGGCGGTGGATCCGGCCCATGTCGGGCGACCGCGCCGCCGACTGTATCGGCTCACCCCGAGCGGTCTTGCCCGCGCGCGTGAGGTATTCGCAAGCTTTGGTCAAGGAGTTCCCGCATGAATCCGCGGCACGACAAGACCGACCTGGCGCAGCGACTCATTCTCGGTGCCGCGCAGCGCGCACCGGCAGCGCTGTCACAGCGCCTCGCGGAGGAGTGGCTCGCGGATCTTGGCTCGCGAACCGCCTCGCTCTCGCGCCTGCGTCTCGCGCTTGGCTGCTGCTGGGCCAGCGGCGTCATCCGGCACGACTTTCGCGTGCCCCAACTTGCGGCCTCGGGCGCAGCGGCCGCCCACAAACCCGTATTGAGTGACTTGCGAGTCGACCTGCCGCTTCTCTCGCGTCGCACGTCGTAGTCTCCTGCCCACCCTGATGCATGTGACCATGGAATTGCAGACCCGGCCGCAACCGCCGTCGACCCCGCCACTGTCCAAAACGACTTTCAAGCTGCAGCCGATCACTCTTGGGCGGCTGGATCCCGTGGATCCGTCAAAGCTCAACCTTGTGATGCAGACCACCGACCCCCCTTTGACCCCTACCCCTGGAGCGCAGAATACGCGGCAAACCGCGCCACCCCGACCGGTGCAAAGAATAATGGGCGGCCCGGGCACGAACTTTCCGAACACGGATGACTATTACCCTGCAGCCTCGCGACGCATGGCGGAGACCGGCGCAGCCATGGTTCGGGTGTGCGTGAACACCCAGGGCCGTCTGACCGCTGACCCGACCATTGCCGCATCATCCGGGAGCCGACGGATCGATGACGGCGCCTTGAACCTCGCCAAGGCAGGTTCCGGACACTATCGGCCGACCCTCGAGGACGGCGAGGCGGTGAACGCCTGCTTTGCCTACAGAATCCGCTTCATGCTGATCAACTGAGCGAGAATCATTGGCCCTGATCGGCCAGGCACGCCATCGCGAGCTTCTCGGCATCGACCCAGTCGCAGGGAATGCCATCGAGCCGCTCGAAGAACTCCTGGCCGACGACGCCGTTGCGACGTGGCGGACTGCTGAAGGCGTCACTGTCGTCGGTACCTGAAAGCGCCAGTGCCGCTGCCAGTGCCGACAATGTGTTGAAGCGCGTCACTCCGACCCGTTCGGGGGTATGGTGGTGCGCGACCGCCTCGACCAGAGTATTGGGCATGCCCCACAGTCCGAGCAGGTAAGCCCCGATCTCGGCGTGCGAAGTGCCCAATACACAGCGTTCCGCCTCCTGCATCGGAATGTCCCTGCTCAGCGCCAACGCCGCGGCCTGATCAAGTTGCGCCGGCCGCTCCTGAACCAGCACCCAGTAGCCAATGTCGTGCAGAAATGCCGCCAGCACGGCCTCGTCGCTGCAGGGACTGCCGGCCGTCAGGGCGGCCGTGACACGCGCCACGCGCTGCACATGTGCCTGCATGAAATCCAGGTCGAGGTCGCTGCGGGCCGCACGCTGCCAGCCCGTAAGCACCTCCGAGCACATCACCAGGTTGCGAACCGCCAGGAACCCCAGCTGTGTGAGGGCCTGGGCAATGCTCTTGATGCGGTCGCGTTCGTGAAACATCGCGCAATTGGCCAGCTGCAGCAGCTTCGCAGTGATCGCCGCATCGGCCTCGATGACCGCGCATATTTTCTTCGGTGTGACATTCTTGTGGCTCATCATCACCTGCAATCTGGCAAACGTCCGCGGCCGCGATGGCAGCCGGTGCACGCTGCCGATGAGCGCGCGCAGCCCGGGCTGGGACAGCAGATCCTGAAGTCTCAGGCAACGCTCGATCGCCTCGTGGACTTCACTTCGCGCCGATTCGCGGAAAACATATTGGTGAGCCGCGGGAAAGGGCAGCTGGTATGCCCGACTGGAGCATTCGAGGCTGGCGCAAAGTGCGATCCTTGAAGTGCTCGGCCAGCGTCCGCTGATGCTCAACAGCAGTGGCACGGCGTCCGCGGCACAGTCATCGACATCGGCGACCACGACATCATGCGGCCGACGTTCGAGCTCCCGCAGCGCCTGCGAGCCCGTGGCGGCGAGCGTGACGATCCACTGGTCGGCGCCCGGCCGGGACGGCTGCTCCTGCAACCGCCAATCGTGATCGCCCACTAACAGAATGTACCGTGGCATTACACTGCCGCAGGAGCCTCGCCCATGAGAGAACCCATATCACCTGCGGGCGCCCGATCTGTCCGGCATCACGTCACAGTCTGGTGGCGCGCCCGGAGAGATTCGAACTCCCGACCCTCAGGTTCGAAGCCTGATGCTCTATCCAACTGAGCTACGGGCGCTTAGCATCCGGACGAATGCCGGAACTCGTATAGGCTACCGAATTCCAAACCGGATTGGGAACTGTGCTTGGCCGCCCCGCTCACCCGACGACGCTTGCTGAATCTGATCGGTCTCACGGCAGGCTCCGCCGCGGCCTATCAGGCCGCAATGGGCCTGGGGCTGGCGCCGGCGGGCGCCGCCGAATCGCTGCCCGATATCGTGGCTTTGGGATCACAGCGGCGTCGGGTGCTGATCCTGGGCGCCGGGATTGCCGGCCTCACCGCTGCCTACGAGCTCAGTCGCAAGGGCTATGAATGCCTGATTCTCGAAGCCTCGCAGCGTGTGGGAGGACGCAACCTGACCCTGCGCCACGGTGATGTGGTCGATGAGATTGATCAGCCGCAGGTGTGTCGTTTCGATGCCCATCCGGACCTGTACCTGAACGCCGGCCCGGCGCGCATCTCCGCGCTGCATTCCTCGGTGCTGGGCTATTGCCGCGACTTTGGCGTCGCCATGGAACCCTTCGTTAACCAGAACCGCAACGCCTGGGTCCAGGATGAGGCCCTTGCCGAGGGGCGCCCGGTGCGTATTCGCGAGTGTATGGCCGACACCCGCGGATTCCTGGCGGAACTCATGGCCAAGGCCTTTCACTCGGGGCGCCTGGATCTGCCCGTTGCGGAGTCCGACGCCGAGAACGTGCTCGAGTTCCTGCGTATTTTCGGGGGGCTGGACGCGGACAACCGCTACGACCCGCAGGTGCGGGCCGTGCTGCGCAGTGACACCACCCTGCCGCTGCCGCTGCGCGAAGCGCACAGCCTCTCCGAGCTGATGCGTATGCATTTGTGGACCGAGCTGATCAACATCGAGGAAGCCCCGGACCAGGCGCCGACCATGCTCGCCCCAGTGGGTGGCATGGACAATCTGGTACGCGCCTTCCAGCGCCACCTTGCCCCGGTGCGCACGGGCTGCCAGGTGCGCTCGATCATGCTGCGCGAGAAACAGGTGGAGGTGCTCTACGACGGACCCGAGGGCATGCGGCGCGAGAGGGGTGATTTCTGCCTCAACAGCATACCGGCGCATCTGATGCGCGGCGTCACGAATAACTTCGACCCGGGTTACGCCCAGGCCTTTGACAGCCTGGAGCCGGGCAGCCTGATCAAGATCGGCTTGCAGATGCGCGAGCGTTTCTGGGAGGGCGAACAAATCTACGGTGGCATGTCCTGGACCACCCAGGACATCACCCAGATCTGGTACCCGGGCCACGGCATCCATGGCTCCAAGGGGGTGCTGCTGGGCGCCTATGTCTTCGGCGGCGAGGCCGCACAGCGGTTCGAGCAGCTGACCGGGCCGCAAAGGCTGGCCGCGGCCATCGCCCAGGCGGGCAAGGTGCACCCGCGATACGGTGAATATGTCGAGAACGGCATCAGCGTCGTGTGGCGCCGGATGCGACACCTGCAAGGCTGCGCCCCCATGTGGACCGCCGCGGGCCGCAGCGAGTTCTTTGCCACCCTGCGCGCGGCGCACGGTCGGCACTACGTGATCGGTGACCAGGTCAGCTTCGCGAGCGGCTGGCAGCAAGGCGCCATGGACTCGGCCTGGGCAGCGGTCCGGGACATCGACGCCCGGGTCCGTGCTGAAATCGCTTAAGATAGCGGCTCGGGCACTTCGGTGTCAGATGCGACAAATTCTTACATTCCTAGGGGGGTTTCCAATGAAGTTCCGTTCCACCGTGCTGGCCTCCTCGCTGGCGATTGCTGCCTTGGTCGTGGCAATGCAGGCGTCGGCCGCCTGCAGCTACCCGAAGACGCCGGACAAAATTCCGGATGGCACCAAGGCGACCAAGGAAGAGATGATCGCCGGCATGAAGATGATGCGGGCCTACAACGACCTGATCAAGCAGTACACGGACTGCCTGAAGTCGGAGCATGACACCGAAGTGGCGAAGATTGATGGCGCCCCCGCAGCCGACGATGCTGCGCAGAAGAAGAAAAAAGATCAAAAGGACGACCTCGACAAGGTGCTCGCGCAGAAGAACGATGCCGCCGTGGATGAAGCCTCGGCGGTGACCGGTCGTTTCAACGAGCAGATCAAGGCTTACAACGCCGCGCACAAGAGCTAAGGCGAGCGCGCTGCGGCCCCCCGGCCTCGCGCCCATCCGTGAACACACCGGCACCCGCGCAGAGTGACTCCACCGCGCCGGGACTCATCGTCCCGGCGCAGGCTGATCGACTGATCAGTGAGAATCTGCAGTGTCTGCCGATCGAGTCGCTGCCATTGGTGCAGTGTTCCGGCGCCGTCTTGCGCGAGAACATCTACGGCGAGCGCGATCAGCCGCCCTTTGATCGTGTCGCCATGGACGGCATCGCGCTCGACAGTTCCGCCGTGGGGGCCGGCCAGCGCAGTTTTGTCATCGAGGCAATTCAGGCGGCGGGCGATGCGCAGCTCACCTTGAGCCAACGCACCGGCTGCATCGAGGCCATGACCGGAGCGATACTGCCCCTGGGCTGCGACACCGTGGTTGCGGTGGAGGAGATCGTCATCGCCTCCGGCATTGCCCGTCTCAAGGACACGGTGAGCATCGAGCCCTGGGACAACGTGCACCGCCGCGGCACGGATTCACGCCAGGGCGCCTTGCTGCTGGAGGCGGGCACGCGCTTGAGCCCCCCGGAAGTTGCGATCGCCGCCAGTGCGGGCATGGCGCGTGTGCGTGTCAGCGCGCAGCCCATGCTGGCCGTACTGTCGACCGGTAATGAACTCATCGAACCCGGCGAGCCCGTACTGCCGCACCAGATCCGCCGCTCCAATGTCTATGGCGTCATCGCCGCCCTGCGCCGCCACGGCTTCCAGCGGGTGGCGGATGACCATGTACGCGATGAGCCCGCCGAAATGCGCGCGCGCTTCAAGCAGCACCTGGACACGCATGATGTGCTGATCCTCAGCGGTGGCGTGTCCATGGGGCGCTTCGACCTGGTGCCCAGCCTGCTCACCGAACTGGGCGTACGTATGGTGTTTCATAAGGTTGCCCAGCGTCCCGGCAAACCCCTGTGGTTTGGCGTCGCGCAGTCCGGGCCCGCCGTCTTTGCCCTGCCCGGCAACCCGGTATCCACCCTGGTGTGCCTCAGCCGCTACGTCATACCCGCGTTGCTGGCGGCCATGGGTGAAACCACCCTTGCGGTACGCAAGATCCCGCTGGCGGCACCGGTAACCGTCGCCTCAAAATTCATGCAGTTCGTGCCGGTACGCACCGAAGTCGATGATTGGGGCCGGGATTGGGCGCTGCCCCGAGTCACCAACGGTTCGGGCGATTTCACCTCGCTGGCCGGCACCGACGGCTTTGTGGAGCTCCCGGCTGGACCGAATACCTACCCGAAGGGCTTCGTGACGCGCCTGTTCCGCTGGTAATCGCCCCATGACGCCCAAATAATGGTGGCATGGCGCCCACGGAAGTCATCGTCCCGCTCAATGCCCTGCGCCCGCGTGACCGGCTGAATCGGCCGCTGCGGGACTTGCGCATTTCGGTCATGGACCGCTGCAACTTCCGTTGTCCCTACTGCATGCCGCGCGAGCAGTTCCACGAGAGTTACCGCTTTCTGAAGTCCTCGCAGCGCTTGTCGTTCGAAGAAATCCTGCGGCTGGCGCGGCTGTTTGTCGCCCAGGGGGTGCGCAAGATCCGCCTCACCGGCGGGGAGCCGCTGCTGCGCGCGAATCTTGCCGACCTCATCGGCGACCTGACGAGCATCGCCGGAGTCGAGGATGTCGCGCTGACGACCAATGGCATCCTGCTGGAACGTCATGCGGCGGAACTGAAGGCCGCGGGACTGAACCGCATCACGGTGAGCCTGGACAGCCTGGATCCTCAAGTGTTTGCCCGCATGAGCGGCGGCTTCGGCGTCGTCAACGAAGTCCTGGCCGGCATCGAGGCGGCCAGGCGCGCCGATCTGACGCCCATCAAACTCAACGCCGTGGTACAGCGCGGCATCAACGATCATACCGTGCTCGATCTGGTCGAGCGCTTTCGCGGCACTGGCGTGATCGTACGCTTCATCGAATACATGGACGTTGGCAACCGCAACCAGTGGGAAGCGCAGCGCGTCGTGCCCTCCAAAGAGCTGGTCGGGCTGATCAATGCGCGCTGGCCCATCGAGCCTCTGGAACAGAATTATCGCGGCGAAGTCGCACGCCGCTATGGATTCACGGACGGTGTGGGCGAAGTGGGCTTCATTTCCTCGGTCACCCAGGCATTCTGCGGCGACTGCTCGCGCGCGCGCCTGTCATCTGACGGCGCCCTGTACACCTGCCTGTTTGCGGCGCACGGCACCACGTTGCGCGATCCGCTGCGGGCCGGCGCCACGGACGATGAGCTCGCGCAGATAATCCGTCAGGTCTGGTCCGCACGCGAGGATCGCTACAGCGAGCTGCGCGCCAACCTGCGCGATGCGAGCGGCGATCACACCAAAATTGAGATGTACTACATCGGCGGTTGAACATGGCATCGGGACTCACACATCTGACGGCTCGCAACCAACCGACCATGGTCGATGTCGGTGAGAAGCAAATCACGCGTCGGGTTGCGACCGCCGAAGCGCGTCTCCGCCTGCCGCGCGCCGTGCTGCTGGCGCTGCGCAGGACCGGCCATCGCACCAAGAAAGGTCCGATCTTTGATACCGCGATCATCGCCGGCGTCATGGCGGCGAAGCGCACGGCAGAGTTTATTCCGTTCTGCCATCCCCTGAGCCTGGACCACTGCAAGCTGCAGCTCGGGCCGGCCCCCGGCGGCATTCGTATCCTGTGTACCGCCTCGGTCCAGGGCCGCACGGGAGTCGAAATGGAGGCTCTGACTGGCGCCACCGTTGCCGCCCTGACGGTCTACGACATGTGCAAAGCCCTGTCCCACGACATCGAAATCACCGGCATCCGGCTGCTGGCCAAAACCGGTGGAAAACACGATTTCAGCCGCGGTTCGACCCGGCGGCCCTCGCGGCCGTAAAATCCCCCCATGACTGCTCCCCTATACGGTTTGGTACTGGCCGGCGGCCGCAGCAAGCGCATGCGGCGTGACAAGGCCACCTTGGCCTACCAGGGCCGAAATCAGCTCGACCGCGCCATGGAATTGCTCGATTCCTGTGTCGAACGGGCCTTCGTGTCGGTGCGCGCGGATCAGCGCGCCGATCAGGCACGCGCGCGCTACCCGCAGGTGGTGGATCTGCATGAGGACCTGGGCCCCATTGCCGGCATTGCGGCCGCCCAGGCGCTGGCGCCGGCCGCGGCCTGGCTGGTGCTGGGTTGTGACTTGCCCTACATTGATTCGGGCACCGTGGCGCACTTGATCGCGCATCGGGATCCGGCGCGCAGCGCGACCGCCTTCCGATCCAGCCATGACGGCCTGCCCGAACCCCTGTGCGCCATCTACGAGCCGCGCAGTGCCGCCGCAATCCTGGAACGCATCAACGCCGGCAAGTCCTGTCCACGCAAATTCCTGATCCAGTCTGATGCCCGGTTGCTGGAGCAGCCAGATCCGCGCGTGTTGGACAATATCAACACGCCCGAACAGTACAGCGCGGCCAGCGGCACACTGCGCGCGCCGCAAGGAACGGATTCCATGCAGATCAAAGTGCAGTACTACGCCGTTCTGCGTGAACAGGCCGGGCGCAGCGAAGAGACCGTCGCGACGGCGGCACGCACGCCGCGCGACCTGTACGCGGAACTGCAGCGACGGCATCCATTCTCCCTCGGCGCCGACAGCTTGCGCGTCGCCATCAATGCCGAGTTCAGCGACTGGTCCCAGCCGCTGGTGGAGGGCGACGCGGTGGTGTTCATTCCGCCCGTGGCCGGCGGCTGACGGCACTGCCGATGCATCCACCGTGAATTCCTTCAGCTTCGCCAAGGGCCCCATCGACACCGAAGTCGAACGGCTGCAGGTCACGGACCCGGCCTGCGGCGGCTATGCCTCGTTTGAAGGCTGGATACGCGACCACAACGAAGGCCAGCAGGTGCGGCACCTGGAGTACGAGGCCTTCGAACTGCTGGCGACCAAGGAAGGCGCGCGCATCATCGCCGAGGCCGTGGCGCGCTTTGGCGTCGAACACGCCGCTTGCGTGCACCGCGTCGGTGATCTGCAGCTGGGCGAGATGGCCGTGTGGGTGGGCGTCAGCGCGCGGCACCGGGAGGAAGCCTTTCTGGCTTGCCGCTACATCATCGATGAGGTCAAACATCGCGTCCCGATCTGGAAGAAGGAGCATTACTGCAACGGTGATTCCGGCTGGGTGAACTGCGAGCGCTGCGCCGCGGTCGCGCACGATCATGCGCATACCCATGCTGCGGACCACGGTCACGACCACGCCCCGATCCAATCCGCCAACGCCCGTCCCGGCGCCGACTATTCACGCCAGCAGGCGTTGAAGGAAGTAGGCGCGGAAGGTCAGGCCAAGCTGCGCGCCGCGCGTGTGCTGGTGGTGGGCGCGGGCGGACTTGGCGTGCCGGTGCTCAGCTATCTGGCCGGTGCCGGCATCGGCCGCATCGGCATCGTCGATGGTGACAGGCTGGAAGCCTCCAACCTGCATCGCCAGCCGCTCTACAGCTTTGATGCCCTCGGACAGCCCAAAGCGCAGCTGGCGGCCGCCCGCCTGCGGGCGCTCAATCCCGATGTGGACGTGCAGATTTATGGCCTGCGGCTGACCGCGGCCAATGCTGCCGACCTGATCGCAGCCTGGGATCTGGTCATTGATTGCACCGACAACTTCAGCACCAAGTTCCTGATCAACGACGTGTGCGTGAGCGCGCGCAAGCCGGCTATTCTCTCCAGCATCTATCAGTACGAGGGGCAGCTGCAGGTGATCCGGCCGGATGCGCATGGCGCCTGCCTGCGCTGCATCTGGCCGGAAGCCACGCGCGATGGCCTGGTCGGAAATTGCGCCGAGGCTGGCGTTCTGGGGCCGGTGCCCGGTGTATTCGGCAGCCTGCAGGCGCTCGAAGCATTGAAGATCCTGCTCGGTCTGCCGGGGCAGCTCGGGGACGAATTGCTGGTGATGGATCTGCTGACGCTGCAGATTTCACGCATGAAGGCGCGGCGCGCCGGCGTATGTGCCTCGGGCCGCTGCGCGCGTATCCCTGCCCCGCCGACGACGACAAGCGCCGGGCTGGAGATCGATTTTGATTCGCTTCATGCGGCGCAGGCGGCGGGTTACGCCGTGATCGATATCCGCGAGCCGGACGAAGTCGCCGAGGAGCCCTTGCCCGGCACGGGCGTGCGTCTCATGCCCATGCAGCAGCTGCTGCGCAGCGATACCAGTTTGTCCAAGAATGAACGCTTCTTGCTGGTATGTGCCAGTGGCCGGCGCAGTCACGCCTGTGCCCAAACGCTGCACGAGCGTGGCTTCACGGATGTCGTGTCCCTTACCGGTGGTCTGCGCGGGCTGCTGGCCCACCAAACGTAGATTCTAAGGGCGCAGCTGCCCCGTGCCGCGCACGATGTACTTGTAACTGGTCAGCTGCTCGACGCCCACGGGCCCGCGGGCATGGAATCGATCGGTCGAAATGCCAATCTCCGCGCCCATGCCAAACTCCCCGCCGTCGGCGAACTGCGTGGAGGCATTGTGCAGCACGATGGCGCTGTCAACCCGCCCCAGGAAGCGGGCGGCCGTTGCCGCGTTGGCGGTTACAATCGATTCGGTGTGCGCGGAGCCGTAGCGCGCGATATGCGCGATGGCCTCGTCCACACCATTCACGACGCGCACCGCGATGATCGCGTCCAGATATTCGGTGTACCAGTCCGCTTCGGTCGCCGCGCGGACCCGCGCATCGATTTGCTGCACGGTGGCATCGCCGCGTACTTCGCAACCGCCATCCAACAGATCCTTGACCAGCGGCCCGAGGTGCGTCGCGACACTGGCCCGATCCACCAGCAAGGTCTCCGCGGCACCGCAGATGCCCGTACGCCGCAGCTTCGCATTGAGCACGATGCCACGCGCCATCCCGAGGTCCGCATCCCGGTCCACGTACACATGGCAGTTGCCCTCCAGATGGCCGATGACCGGTACGCGCGCCTCCTTCTGCACTCGCGCCACCAGGCTCTTGCCGCCGCGAGGAACGAGCACATCGATGAATTCGTTCATCTCCGACAGCATGAGGCCCACCGCCGCACGATCCGTGGTCGGCACCAGCTGGATGCACGCCGCGGGCAGGCCCGCGGCGGTGAGTCCCGCCACCAGGCAGGCATGAATGGCGCGATTGGAGCGCTCGCTCTCCGAGCCGCCGCGCAGGATGACCGCGTTGCCCGACTTCAGGCACAGCGCGCCGGCGTCCGCGGTCACATTCGGGCGGCTCTCATAGATGATGCCGATGACACCCAGTGGTACGCGCACCCGCGAAATGTCCAGGCCGTTGGGCCGCGTCCAATGCGCCGCAACGGCGCCGACGGGATCGGCCAGCTCGATGATGTCCTCCAATCCCTTGGCCATTGACTCGACTCGCTGGTCGTTGAGTTCCAGGCGATCCAACAGCGCCGCGGTCAGGTGCCGCTCGCGCGCCCGGGCCAGATCGTGCGCATTGGCGCCCAGAATGTCGGCCTGCCGGGCCCGGATCGCCGCCGCCGCCGCGCGCAGCGCCTCATTCTTGGCCTGCGTGCTGGCCACGCTCAGCGCATCGCAGGCCGCCAGTGCCGCGTGGCCTATCTTGCGCATCAGTTCATTCAGCACTTCGTTCGGCGCGCTACTCACGAGGCCTCCTGTGCGGGCCGCACCTGCCAATCCTTGCGCAGGATCACCAGGTCATCCCGGTGCACCAGGGCATCGCCGCTGCGATAGCCCAGAATGCCTTCGATCTCCGTGGACTTGCGACCCATGATGCGGGCCACATCGCCATCCGCATAGGCGCTGATGCCCCGTGCGACTTCGGTGCCGTCGGATGCCAGGATGCTGACGGTGTCACCCTGGTCAAAGCGACCCGCCAGGCGCACCACGCCCGCCGGCAGCAGGCTTTTGCCCGCATTCAGCGCCCTGAGGGCGCCCGCATCGATGCTCAGGGCACCGGCCGGACGCAAGGTCCCGGCAATCCACTGCTTGCGGGCCGCCACCGGCGTCTCGGAGGGCACGAACCAGGTGCACCGACCCCCTTCCTCGAGCCGCCGCACCGGGTGGGCGGGGTGTCCTGCCGCGATGCACATGTGACAACCGGCAGCGACCGCGATCTTGGCAGCGAGGAGCTTGGTAGTCATGCCACCCGACCCTACGGCGGAGGCCGACCCGCCCGCCATCGCCTCGATGTCCGGCGTCACGGCCGTGACCCGGGCGATGAAGCGGGCGCCCGGGTTGCGATGCGGGTCGGCGCTGAACAGGCCCTCGACATCCGAGAGCAGGACCAGGCAGTCCGCCGCCGCCATCTGCGCCACGCGGGCGCCCAGCCGATCATTGTCGCCGTAGCGGATCTCGGCCGTGGCCACCGTGTCGTTCTCGTTGATGACCGGCAGTGCCCCTAAGGCCAGCAGCGATTCCAGCGTGGCCCGGGCATTCAAATAGCGTTGCCGCTGCTCAGTGTCCTCCAGCGTCAGCAGCACCTGCGCCACCGTGACACCATGTTCGCCCAGCAACTCCTTGTAGGCGTGAGCCAGGCGGATCTGCCCGACGGCCGCCGCCGCCTGGCTCTCATCCAGTCGCAGGGCTCCCGGGGCAAGCCGAAGCTCACGGCGGCCCAGCGCAATCGCGCCCGAGGACACCAGGATGACCTGCTGTCCGCGCTGCCGCAAACGCAGCAGATCCTCGATCAGGCCGGTCAACCACTCACGGCGCAGGTGGCCCGTTTCCGGGTCGACCAGCAAGGCGGAGCCCACCTTGACGACAATGCGCCGGGCGGCGAGCAGCGGCGACACGACATTCTCACCAGTGGCGCTCATGGTAAAAACTATACGGGATCGGCGCCGGGCGGGCGAATCCGCCGCCCGCCGCCGTTGCCACCCGCAACAGTCCCCCCGTAAACTGACGCTAAGCCTTTAACAATTGAGCCCTCGAGGACCAAAGCGGTGAGCAGAGATTACGAACCGGCATCAGGACAGTGGTACCAGAACATCGAAGAAGAGGAATCCTTCCGCGTGCTGTCCGTGGACGAGGACTCCGAACTCGTCGAAATCGAATACGTCGACGGGGATATCGAGGAACTCGACATCGAAGCGTGGCACGAGATGGATCTTGAAAAGACCACCGCCCCGGAGGGCTGGTCCGAATCCGAAGAGGAGGAGGATGAGGACGACGATGAAGACGAGGACGATGACGACTGGGACGATGATGATGATGACGAAGATGATGATGACGCCGACGAGGATGAAGACGAGGACGAGTGACCGAGCTGGCCTCTAGCGCACCGGCGCTCGCGCAACTCGCCAGCCTCCTCGGGGCCGATTGTGTCCGCACCGACGCCAGTGAGCTTGCGGCGCTGCTCGTCGATCATCGCGGCCTGTACCACGGCAGCGCCGCAGCGCTGATTCTGCCTCGCTCCGTCGCGCAGCTCGCGACCGCCCTGGCATTCTGCAACACCCACCGTATGGGTGTGGTGCCGCAGGGTGGGAATACCGGCTACTGTGGCGGCGCCACGCCGGATGCTTCCGGCAGTCAGGTTCTGGTTTGCCTGCGCCGGTTGAACCGGATCCGCGAGGTTGACCCCCTGAACTACTCCTTGACGGCGGAAGCCGGATGCCTGCTCGCCGAGGTCCAGCGGGCCGCGGCGGACGCAGAGCGCTTCTTTCCCCTGAGCCTGGGGTCGGAAGGCAGTTGCCAGATCGGCGGCAATCTATCCACCAATGCCGGCGGCACCAGTGTCCTGCGCTACGGAATGATGCGCGAGCTGGTACTGGGACTTGAAGTGGTGCTGCCCGACGGCCGCGTGCTGGACCGTCTGACGAGCCTGCGCAAGGACAACACCGGTTACGATGTGAAGTCCCTGTTCCTGGGGGCCGAAGGCACGCTCGGCATCATCACGGCCGCGACGCTCAAAGTGTTTCCCGCGATTCGCAGCACCGCGACCGCATTCGTCGCCGTGGCGAGCGTGCGGGCCGCGGTGGAGCTGCTCAGTCGCCTGCGTACTCACAGCGGCGATCGGGTCAGTTCCTTCGAACTCATCCCGCGGTTAGCGGTGGATCTGACCGTGCGGCACATCCCGCCCGCAGTCGATCCCTTGCCCGCGCGCCACGACTGGTACGTGCTGTGCGAACTGACTTCGCCACGCGCCGCGGAGCCGCTGGATGCAGTGCTGGAGGATGTCCTGGCACAGGCACTTAGCGCCGGCCTGGTGCAGGATGCCGCCATCGCCCAAAATGGCCGCGAGGCGGCCGGTTTCTGGTTCCTGCGCGAGAACATTCCGCGCGCCCAGCGTCTGGATGGCGCCAGCCTCAAACACGATATTTCCGTCCCCGTGGCCGCGTTGCCGCAGTTCGTGCAGCAGGCGACCGAGTGGATCAGTCGGCATGTGTCCGAGGGCCGGCTGATTGCCTACGGACACGTCGGGGACGGCAACCTGCATTTCAACCTCAACCAGGATCCAGGGGTGCCGGCAGCGACTTTCCTGGCGCGCGCGGACGAGGTACAACGGGTGATCCATGATCTGGTGCATGAATTCGGCGGCAGCTTCAGCGCCGAGCATGGCATCGGGCAGCTGAAGGTCGCGGAACTGGAGCGCTATGCGCCAGCGGTGGAACTGGATCTGATGCGGGCCGTCAAGCACGCCTTCGACCCCAACGGGATCATGAATCCCGGCAAAGTCCTCAAAGCCGGCGTTTAGACCTAAGTGAAATCGTGCCGCGTGCTCCTCTGCGCCATGCTGGCCGTCATCGCCGGCTGCGGCTTCACTCATCCTCCGGCGGGCGGTGCGCCTGGCGCCACCGCTTCGGTGCCCACTGCCGCCACCCAGTTCACCGCATCGGCCGATGGCGTGGCGATCGCATGGCGCCAGTACGGTCGGGGGGAGCCTGCCATCGTGCTGATTCACGGCTGGGCGACCAACTCGTCGATCTGGCGCGAACAACTGGCGCCACTGGCGCGCCAGCACAGCGTCGTGACGGTTGATCTGGGCGGCGCAGGTGCTTCCGGAACCAATCGACAGACCTGGTCGTTGGCGAACTTCGCTCAGGATGTCGCGGCGGTGGCGCGCAGGCTGCCCCAGGCTCGCATCATCCTCGTGGGCGATGGGTTGGGCGGCCCCATAGCCCTCGAAGCAGCGCCCCTCATCGGTGCGCGGGTGGCCGGCATCATCGGAACGGAGACCTTTCGCACCATCGGCCAGCCGGCACTTCTGCCCTCACAGCTGCAGCAGTACCTGCAACCCTTCCGCAGCGACTTTGCGGCGGCGACCCGGCAGTTTGTCATCCGGACACTGTTTCGTGCGCGGGCTGATCCGGCGCTGGTGCGCGGCGTGGCGGATCTGGCGGCGCATAGCGCGCCGGATCGCGGGCTGGCCACGCTCACCGAGTTGAACCAGCTCGACTATGCCGCCATCCTGCCCGCGGTGAAGGTCCCCATCGTGGTGATCGATTCGGATCTGGGTGGCGCGGTGGACGAGGCGCGCTTGCGTAAAGCCGTGCCGCAGCTGCGCCTGATCACCCTGAACGGCGATGACAGTTTCCCGATGCTGGATGATGCCGAACGCTTCAATACGACACTGCTGCAGGCGATAGATTCGCTGGTGGCGCAATCGGACCACAGCGCGCGTCCATGACCTTCATGGAGGCGGTGACCTGCCTGGCGACTGCAGGACTCCAGCTGCGCACGGTGGCGCCTCCCGGCGCGAGATCCTGGAGGATCAGGATCAGCGCCTGATTGCTGGCGTCGAAAGGCCAATCATCGCTGTGCAGAATCAAGCGGAAATGGCGCCCGTCGGGCAGCGTGAAATCGGCTCGCCCCCCGTGATCAGCCACATCCACATTCAGCAACGGTGACAGATCAGCCGCCTGGCCCGATGCTGACCAACGGATCTGGCAGCTGTACAGCCGCGCCAGATGCAGCGCGGGCCAGTCGTAGCCGGCGCTCTCCTGCACCAGCGCGTCATCCTCGAAGCGGAACAGGCGCGTGCGAAACCAGTACACGCCTTGGCCCACCTGCAGGCTGTAATCCACATAGCGCTGCGGGTCGGCCGGCGGCCACACGCAGCCGCGACCCAGGGTGCCGCCGTGGAACTGATCGCCATCGCGCCTGAGCAGCAGGTCACAACCCGGCAGTGTGTCGATGTCGGCGCGCCGCAGCGCCTGCTGTGCCTGGGTATCGGCAAAGAACCCGCGCCACTGGCCCGGGTCCTTGAAGGTGTACTGTCGCACCCGAATGCGCTGCGGGCGCAATTGGGAATCGATCGACAGGCGCAGCAGCACCTGGCGTCGCGGCGCGCCGGGTACATCGTGCAGGGTTTCCTCCTCGTACAGCACGGTCGGCCCGAGCCACGACAACTCGACCGGCTCGATCACCGTGCGCAGGCGCGACACATCCGCGGCGGCGGCCTGCGGGGAGTGATCATCCAGGATGACCTGCACGGCGCTGTCATGGACCCCGGACCACAGCCGCATCAGGTCGGTAATTTCAGCGGGCGTGTCCGCAGCCGCCCCTTTGGGCGCAGGGCCGGCGGCCAGCGCGGCGCCTGCATACACGCACAGACCCAGCGCCAGCAGATCGCCTCTCACGGCGCCGGAACCATCAGCCTGATCAGGCCTTCCTGGGCAGTGCTGGCCACCAGGGTGCCATCACGTGCAAACACATTGGCACGGGCAAAGCCGCGCGCCCCGGATGCGCTGGGGCTTTCGACGTCATACAGCAGCCAGTCATCCACCCGCAGCGAACGATGAAACCACATGGCATGATCGATGCTCGCCACCTGCGCCTTGCCGCTCAGATGCGAAATGCCATGCGGCAGCGTGGCCGTTTCGAGCAGATGGTAGTCCGACACGTAGGCGAGCAGGCAACGCTGCAAGGTCTGGTCTTCGGGCACCGCCGCGACCGCCCTGAACCATACGCGGCGGGACGGGGCGTGATGCGCAGCGGGTATCACGCTTTGCGGACCGACCGCGCGAAATTCAAACGGGCGTGGCGTTGCGAGCAGGCGCCGCATCCGCTCGGGCATTTTAGCGAGATGTTCCGGCGCGACGCGCGAGGTGTCGGCCAGTCCTTCCGGCGCCGGCACATCCGGGATGGGTACCTGATGCTCCAGACCCGGCTCGGCGCCCTGGAACGAGCAGGTCATGTTGAAGATCTGTTCGCCGTGCTGGATTGCGACCACCCGGCGATTGGAAAAACTGTGCCCGTCGCGGCTGCGATCCACCTGGTAGATGATGGGTGCCGTGAAATCCCCGCGGCGCAGAAAGTAGGCGTGCAGGGAATGCACCATGCGGCCGTTCACCGTGCGCGAGGCGGCGTTGAGGGCCTGACCAAGCACCTGCCCCCCGAACACCTGCGGACTGCCTATATCGCGGCTTTCGCCGCGGAACAGGTTGACCTCGAGCGTCTCCAGCTCGAGCAGGGCCAGCAGATCAGCGATTCGCTGATCCATGCCATCAGCCGAACTTGAATACGCCCTTCATGATCACGTAGTGACCCGGGAACGTGCACATGAAAGTGTAGTCGCCGCCCTTGGTCAGCTTGGAGGTCGGGAACGTGACCGAGGTGCTCTGGCCGCCGCCGATGGTCTTGGTGCTGGCGATGACGCGCGGATCATTGGGAGTGAGGTAATTGTTGGCGAGACCGGCCGACATGCCGGCGTTGGCCACCGCGGTCACATCCGCGGTCTTCACCAGCACCCAGTTGTGGCCCATCGCGGCGGCGGGCAGCTTGCCCGTGTGCGTGAGCGTCAGTTCGACCTGGGTGCAATCGGCAGCCACATCCAGTTCCTTCTTGTCGAACTGCATGGCGTCATTGCCGGCAATCGCAAGCTTGCAGACCTTGTCGGCTGCGAATGCGGCGTGAGTGCCTCCTGCCAGAAACGCAGTGGTGATCGCCAGCGCGGCCAGAACAGAATGTCTACGGATCATCGGTGACTCCTTAACGCGAACAGATCGTTTGTTGGATGGGTTATCTTATCGAAGAATGGTTCAATCCGGCACGCCCAGGCGTTTGTGCATGATCGGACTGGTGGTCGTGTACTGCAGAAATTGTTTCTGCTGCGGGAACAGGTAGTGCTGGATGCCAAAGGCCGCCAGTGCGGCCTCATGGAATCCGGACAGGATGAGCTTTTTCTTTCCCGGGTACGTATTGATGTCACCCACGGCAAAGATCCCGGGTACGCTGGTTTGAAACTGCTCGGTATCGACCACGAGGGCCTTGCGTTCCAGGGCCAGGCCCCATTTGGCAATGGGGCCGAGCTTCGGATGCAAGCCGAAGAACACCAGGATCTGATCCGCGTGCACCTCGTGCGCAATGCCATCATTGCCCCTGACAAGCACGCCGTGCAATGCCTTGCCATCGTGCAGCAAGGACTCGGCGATTCCTTCGATCTGGTGCACCGACCCCGCGGCCTGCAGTTCCCGCATGCGGGCAACCGTGGCCGGGGCACCACGAAATTGTTCGCGCCTGTGCACCAAAGTCATGCTGCGGGCGGCCGGTGCCAGCGCCACCGCCCAATCCAGCGCCGAGTCACCGCCGCCGAAAACGACCAGTCGCTGGCCGGCCAGCTGCTGCGCCTCGCGCACCCGGTAGTGGATCTGCCTGCCCTCAAACGCCTCCGCCCCCGGCACCCCGAAGCGACGGGGCTGAAAGGCGCCCAGCCCGGCCGCGATGACCACCGCACCGACGGTCATTTCGGTGCCACCCGATGTGCCCACGGTGAAGCGTCCCGCGCCATCCGGTAGCACGGTCGTCATCTCTTCTCCAAGGTGAAATTGGGGCCGGAAGGGATGAATCTGCCGCATGAGTCGATCCACGAGTTCCTGCGCTGCACACACCGGCAATGCCGGTATGTCGTAGATCGGCTTGTCGGGATACAGCTCGGCGCACTGCCCCCCCACGACCTTCAGTGAGTCGAATACGTGTGCCTGAATCCCGAGCAGGCCCAGCTCAAACACCTGAAACAGGCCGCACGGACCCGCCCCGATGATGGCCACGCACGCGGCCGGATCGCCCTCAGGCGCGTCCGGCATTGGCGTCCGTGGGGGTGTGAAAGTATTCGCTTTCCGCAGCCAGCTGGTCCACGAGCCGCTTCAGCTCGGCCATCCGCCCCTCGGCGGTGCTGATGGGCATGCAGTCCTGGCAGCGGGGGTCGCCACAGGGTTGACGGGAATACAGCCAGTACTGGAGCGCGCCGGCCAGCAGCCCATCGGCGATATCCCACAGGTCGGCGTCCTTATCCTTGTCTGCCAGACGGTTGCCAAGGTCCACCGCCTTGGCAAAGGCCGAATCGAAAGTATCCGCAAGTTCTGTCATATCGCCAGTATAAAGCAACTGACGCAGGGATCCGCCAAACGCACCAGCCGCTATTCTTGAGCGACTTCTGCGATGTCGGCCACGGACCTGCCGGCACTGCTTCAGGCAGCATGAGCCTCTTGGCATAGGTCCCGTAATCATCGGTTACAGGCTTATGTCTCATGTTACGGAACAGCCTGATGCAGTCGGACCTCGAAACGGCCCCCGACCCCGATCCTCGTCGCCACGCCTGGCGGCTGGGCGTCGGCGCGCATCTGGCGCTGGGCATGGCGATCATGGGCGCCGTGGTACTCGTCGGCCAAGTCGTCACGAACCGGATCACGCACACGGCGGTTGAGGCCGTCAGTTCACTGCAGCTGCGTTACGAGCCGGAAGCACGCCGCGCCGGGGCCATCATCGAAAAGCTGGCGGCATTCGATCGCCAGGTCGAAGAGTCGCTGGGGCTGGAAGGCAGTTCCCGTGAGGCCAAGCGCTCCGACCAGGCGGATCTGGAAACGGCGACCACCGATCTGCGCCAGGCCATGGATGCCTGGTTCCTCGACCCGCAAGCTCGTGGCCAGCTGCTGCTGAAACAGCAGATCAACGCGCACATGGCGGCGGGCCGTGACCTGGCGGGCAAATCCGGACAGCGCCAGCAGTGGCTGAGCGAACGTCATCGGTTGCTCGAAGCCGAAGGCCGACGCATCGCGAAAGCCGGAGGCGCGGGCCTTGCGATCAACAATACCCAGGTGTGGGCGCGCAAGTCCCTGGTGGAACTTTCGCAGACCGCAGCCGCGCTGAGTTCGGTCGTGGACCTCGGCGAAGATGGCGCGCGCGCCGAACGTGATTTCGCGGCGGCCCTCGATCGCAACAACGCCGAACTGATGCGCTCGCCGGGCGTGGCCTGGATGGAGATCATGCGCGAGGACTTCAAGAGTGCGGTGGCGCTGCGCAACGAAGTCAACCGTTTCGATGCCAGCAACGAGCGCAATCGCCACGAATTCCTGCGCAACGGCGCGCAGCTGATCAGCGACGCGCAGACCCTGCTGCAGGCGCCGGCGCGCAATGCACTGGCGGCTGCCGCACAACGTGCCGCGCAGGCGGCGAACAACGCACAGCATGCCCTGGTCACGACCGGTATCAGCGTCGAGGTGGTGGTCGTGCTGGTGTCGCTGGTATTGGCGCTGCGCATCTCGGTGCCGGTCAAGAGGCTTACCGTCGCCACCCGGCGCCTGGCGGCCGGCGAGCGCGCTGTCAGCGCGCGCAGCAGCGGGTCGGCCGAAATCGCCGAGCTGGCCGATGCCTTCAATGCCATGGCAAGCAAGATCAGCGCCGCGGAGGGTGGCCTGCGGGCCCATCAGGCGGTGCTGGAACAGCATGTCGAGGATCGCACCCGCGCCCTGCACCACCTTGCCCACCATGACCCGCTGACCGAACTGCCCAACCGCCGGCACCTGTCCGCGCGCTTGTCGGCGGCGCTCACCGCTGCGGCGCGTAGCGGGACGCGCATCGCGCTGCTGTTCGTGGATCTTGATAATTTCAAATCCGTCAACGATACGCTGGGCCACAGGTTCGGCGATCGGGTGCTGCAGATGGTGGGCCTGAGACTGCAGGAGGCGCTGGGGGACCAGGCCTTCATTGCCCGCCTCGGCGGCGATGAATTCACGGTGCTGATCGAAGATGCGTTGAGCGCCGACCATGTGTGTGAGAAGGCCGCGATGGTCATTGAGGCGCTGCAGAAGCCGCTCGCCGTCGACGGGCGGCAGTTATCCACCAGCGCCAGTGTCGGGGCAACCATCTATCCGGATCACGCGCGCGATGCCGATGCGCTGTTGCGCACGGCCGACGTTGCGCTGTTTCACGCCAAGGATCTCGGCCGCAACCGCTTTGCGCTGTACACGCCGGAACTGTATGACGTGGCCGCACACCGCTTCCGCCTCGAGCAGGCGTTGCGTCGCGCCGTGGAGGCCGGCGATCTGCTGCTGATGTACCAGCCGCAGGTGGCACTGCATACACTGGAAGCCGTCGGCGTCGAGGCCCTGCTGCGCTGGCGCAAGGCAGACGGACGCATTGCCAGCGCCAGCGAGTTCATTGAAATCGCCGAAGCCACCGGCCTGATGCGCGAACTCACCACCTGGGCGCTGCGTTCGGCAACGTCCACCGTCAAGGCCTGGCGGGCCATGGGCTGGCACAATGCCTGCGTGGCCATCAATGTCTCAGCCATGCAGTTGCTGGATGGCAGTTTCGTGGACCACGTCATCGAGGCGTTGTCGGTGACGGGCCTGCCCGGCAATGCGCTGGAGGTCGAAATCACCGAGACCGTAATCCAAACCGGTCCGGCAACACTCGTTGCGCTGCAGCGCTTGCGGACGCTCGGGGTCGCCGTGGCGCTGGATGACTTCGGCACCGGATACTCATCGTTGGCCTCACTGGCGCAGCTACCCATCACGCGCGTGAAGCTCGATCGGACACTCATCGAAGAGATTGACCGCAGCCCGCGCTCCGCGGCCATCGCCCGTTCCGTCATCGCCCTGTGTCACGGATTGGGACTGGAAGTAGTAGCCGAGGGTGTGGAGCGTCCCGGACAGCTGGCGCTGCTGTCTCAATGCGGACCCATCACGGTACAGGGCTTCCTGCTGTCAGCAGCAGTGGAAATGCAGATCGCGCCGCAAACCGCGGAGAACGCGGCCAGCAAGGCGCGCTTGCTGCTGGCAGGACCCATCGATCCGGCCAGCGACAGTACCCGTGCGGCGGACGGGTCATTGCTGTTTGTCGGCGCCAAGAGCCGCCGCCGACCTTAGGACGGCTCGCTGAGTCTCAACAGTGCGTCGCGCGTACGCACGCCGAGAATCGGCTGGTCGACAAAGACCCCGTCCAGGCCGGTTTTCAGATAGGCCGTCAGTTCGCCCGCGAGGTCGCCGTAATCCACCGCGTTTGTACCCCGGCGCAGCGGTGCCGGCAAAAAATGATTCTCCGCGCGAAACGTCCAGGCATGCACCAGCAGCCCTTGCTCGTGTGCGTCATCGACCAGCGCGCTGGGTGATCCGAGGCCGTCTTGCGCCGTGCGCGCAATCACCAGCGTCTTGTCGACTCCCACCGCGTCGGCGTAGTCCGCGACCTGCGCCAATCCGCGCCGCGTGACCATGCCGGCATAGTTGCGCGCGTCGCCGGCGAGCACCCAGTCGAAGGGGGCGCCGGCCGCCGCCACCAGCTGCACCAGCGCCGCCGCCGTGAGCGTGCGCAAGATCTGCAGATTGCCTGTCTCGAAAGACTGGATGAAGACCGGGGCCTGCGGCCCCTCATAGCCGTGGCGGGCCAGTGTCGCCAGCAGCGGTGCCTCCAGGGCCAGTCCAATTGCGGCAAAATAACTGGGATGCTTGGTCTCAGGATAGATACCGATACGCCGCGGCGCCGGCTCGTGACGTGCGCGCGCCGCGTGCGCGCGGGTCACATCGGCGCCGTGGGCCAGGTCGAGAATCTCATCCAGTGTCGGGATTTCGAATTGGCCATCAAAGCGCGCATTCGCCGGCCGCAGCTGCGCGATGCGCTCGCGTACCCGCAGTGTCTTAAGTTCCGCGAGGGTGAAGTCCTCGGTGAACCAACCCTCGATGCTGACCCCGTCGACGACCTTGGTGGTGCGACGCTCGGCGAACTCCAGATGTTGTTCGACATCGGTGGTGCCGCCGATCTCATTCTCATGGCGCGCCACCAGCACCCCATCGCGGGTGCTGACCAGGTCCGGCTCGATGAAGTCCGCTCCTTGCTGGATGGCCAGGAAGTACGACAGCAAAGTGTGCTCGGGAACATAGCCGCTGGCACCCCGGTGGCCGATGATCAGCGGCACCAGTGCGCGCGGCGCGACGGTCTGTCCGGTATCAACGCTATCGGTCATTGCCCTGAACGCAAGTTAAGGAATTCCTACAACGATAGTCGATTCTGCAATGGTCCAACAAGGCACCTTCAAAAGTGTACGATCGAACTCATGAGCGAACTGACCGACACCGACATCTACCACTTCCGCGAAGGGACGTTCTTCCGCGCCTACGACAAGCTCGGAGCGCATCCGCAGACGCTGGACGGTGTCGAGGGTACGCGCTTTGCGGTGTGGGCGCCCAATGCAGCCGCCGTGCACGTGATCGGCGACTTCAATGCGTGGAGCCACGACGCGCACCCAATGAGCGTCCGTCCCGATGATTCGGGAATCTGGGAGCTGTACATCCCGCAGGTCGGCAAGGGTGCCATCTACAAATATTTCGTACGCTCCCGCTATGCCGGCTATGCAGTAGAAAAGAGCGATCCGTACGCCTTCAGGTGCGAGGAGCCACCGCGTACGGGTGCGGTCGTCTGGGACAACGGCTACGAATGGCAAGACAGCGAATGGGGGCGCAACTGCGCGCGGGTCAATGCCCTCGATGCCCCCTGGTCCATCTACGAAGTGCATCTGGGTTCGTGGCGGCGCGTGGTCGAGGATGGCAACCGCTCGCTCAACTATCGCGAAGTGGCGCAGCAACTGGCCGCATACGTGGTCGAGATGGGATTCACACACGTCGAACTGATGCCCGTCATGGAGCATCCGTTCTTTGGCTCCTGGGGTTACCAGATCACCGGCTACTTCGCCCCCTCCTCGCGCTATGGCACGCCGCAGGATTTCATGTACCTCATCGATCACCTGCATGCCATGGGCATCGGTGTGATTCTCGACTGGGTGCCATCGCACTTCCCGAGCGATCAGCACGGACTGGTCTTCTTTGATGGCACTCATCTGTACGAACATGCCGATCCGCGCCAGGGATTTCACCCGGAATGGAGCAGCTCCATCTTCAATTACGGTCGTGCCGAGGTCCGAAATTTCCTCGGCAGCAATGCGCTGTACTGGCTGCAGACCTACCGCGCCGATGCGCTGCGCGTGGACGCGGTGGCCTCCATGCTGTACCTGGACTACGGCCGCAAGTCCGGGGAGTGGATTCCAAACACCTTCGGCGGTCACGAGAATCTTGAGGCCCGCGACTTCCTGAAGTCACTGAATGAGGCCATCTACCGTGACCATCCCGGCACCCAGACCATCGCCGAGGAATCCACGGCGTGGCCGCAGGTGTCGCGACCCGTCTACCTCGGCGGGCTGGGCTTCGGCCTGAAGTGGAACATGGGCTGGATGCACGACACTTTGAAGTTCTTCCAGACCGATCCGCTGTTCCGCCGCCACCACTTCAATCAGATCACCTTCTCGATCTGGTATGCGTTCACTGAGAACTTCGTGCTGGCCCTGTCACACGATGAGGTGGTGCACGGCAAAGGCTCACTGATCGGCAAGATGCCGGGAGATGAGTGGCAGCAGTTCGCCAATCTGCGCCTGCTGTTCGGATATATGTGGGGCCATCCCGGCAAGAAGCTGATCTTCATGGGCTGCGAGTTTGGTCAGAAGCGCGAATGGCAGCACGACAGCAGCCTCGAGTGGCACGTGCTGCAGTATCCGTTGCATGCGGGCGTGCAGCGCTGGGTGCGCGACCTGAACCGCTTCTATCGCGAGACACCCGCGCTGTACGAGCAGGATTTCATCCAGGACGGATTTGAGTGGGTGGATTGCAATGACGCGGATTCGAGCGTGCTGTCCTTCTTGCGCAAGGATCGCACGCGCGGCGCCATCGTCCTCATCATCTGCAATTTCACACCGATCGTGCGCAGTGGCTATCGCGTCGGCGTACCGCGCGGCGGCCCGTGGCGTGAATGCCTCAACAGCGACGCCACGGACTATGGCGGCAGCGGCCAGGGCAATCAGGGTCTGGTGCATGCGGATGATCACAGTACGCATGGGCGGCCGCATTCCCTGACATTGACCCTGCCACCGCTGGGCGTGCTCTTCCTGTCTCCGCAATGACCGCGGTCTGGCCCGGTAACCCGTATCCACGTGGCGCCACCTGGGATGGCGAAGGCGTCAATTTTTCGCTGTTCTCGGAAAA
>DATDIL010000023.1:0-10872 GCA_036521075.1 Steroidobacteraceae bacterium
TCCGGTGGAAAGTACTCCTCGGTCAGCCAGTACACTCTCGGTTCGCGCAGCTGCTGAGGCGCCATCAGAACACCAGATCGGTTGGCCGGAACAAATGACTGCGTCGCGGATCCGGCACCAGTCCGAACACGACTCCAACAACCGGAAAGCCCACGCAGCCAACCACCGCCGTCAGCCATGGCCCAAGTCCTGCGCGAGTCACCGCGGCAATGAGCGAGGCGGTCGTCGCGATCGCCAGGACGAGGCGACACAGCATCGCGGGCAGAAAAGCCGGCGCAAGCGGGCGCGCAAGACCCGCCACGCAGAACACATCGACACTGGCGGTGCTCAGGACAGCTGCGAGCACCGCACCCTTGAGACCGAAGGAGGGAATGAGCAACGTGTTGAGAGCCACGATGAGCGCCGTGCCGGTGCTCAATCCGATCAGATAGATCAGCTGCCGGCGCGCCGCGTACAACACGCGGTACAGTGCGGTCTCGATCCCCTTGACCAGCGCCAGCAGCGCGATACCGGGCACGAGGACGGCGGCCGCAATAAATTTCTCGCCGAACAGGGGCACGAGCAGCAGCGGCACGAGGCAATAGATCCCGACGACCAACCAGCCGGTGCAGAAAAACACGAACCGTACGAAATCCCGGCCGCAGCTCTCGAAGGCCTTCGTGTCATGCGCGGCGTGACGACTGAGCAGCGGGTAGGCGGCGGACCCAAGCATGAACAGCGGCAACAGCCCGACTTCGATGAACTTGATGTCAGTGGCGTACAGTCCCACCTGGGCGTTGCCGAGGAAATACGCGATCAGCAGCAGATCGGTGCGTGCGTAGAATTGCCCCAGCAGATCGACGCCGGCAAAGGGCGCGACCTGGCGGGCGGTCGCCGCCATGCGCGTCGAACTCGAGCTCAGCCGCAATGCGGCGCCATGGCGGCGCGCATTGCGCGCCGCCAGGCAGACGAGCGCGATTCCCCCGACGGGAAATCCGGCGAGCATCCACGGTAGCGGAGCCTTGCCGAATACTGCGAGTGCAATGGCAGACACGATGGCCAGCAGCCGACAGCCGAGGTCGGTCAGCGCCGGCGTCATCATCGATTGGCAGGCCATGGCAGGCACGAACAACGTGCGCGCGATCATCCAGCCGGCGAGATAGACTGAGATCTCGAGCGCGACCACCCAGCGGACCGGGTGGAAAATCCCAACCACGGCGAGCAAGCCGAAGACGACGGCGCCGACGCCGACCTGGACACACTGCATGGACAGCAGATCGGCCCACAGGCGCGGTCGGTCCCCGGCCGTGGCGCGCGCGTATTGGCGAATCCCGAATTCCTCGAGTCCGCTGCTCGCAAACAGTGCCAACAGCATGCCGATGGCGAAGGCATACGAATATTCGCCGGTGCCCGCCGGGCCGAACGTGCGCGCGATGACGGTAAACAGTACGAAGCTCAACACATCCGTCGATGAGCGCGAGACGGAGAGCCACGCCGCGTTGGTAAAGACCTTCATGGCTCAGCATGCCCTGGCGAAACGCCGCGGTTGCGCATTATGTGAGCCAGTACCTTGTCGACGGTCCGGATTGGAGGTAGGGGCTTTCGCGGCTGTGCATGCCGTCATCGAGGGCTCCGATTTGTCAGAATCTTGCGTGCCGGGCAGCGGGTCGACCCTGACAGCGCGCGCCGGCATAACGCGCCTCGCGGCAGGCCCGATCCTTGCTAAAATCGCGCCCGAAGCAATGACGCTGCCGGGCAAAAACAGCCTGAGACAAGGCACCCGGCACCGGCCCCACCTCATTGGAAAGAGCATTTATACCAAATGAAGATCGGTATCGTCGGCAGTGGCCTGATCTCCAGCCATCATTTGACTGCGGCCAGAAGCTATCCCGGCGGCGAGATCGTGGGTATTGCCGACCGCGATGTGACGCGCGCGCAGGCACAGGCGTCCCGCTTCGGGGTGCCGCACGTCTTCGACAACCTCGCGGATCTGCTCGCCCTGCGCCCGGACGTCATCCACGTCCTGACTCCGCCCGGCTCGCACGCCGCCCTCACCATCCAGGCACTGCAGGGCGGTGCACACGTCCACGTCGAAAAGCCGATGGCGCTCACAGTGGAGGAATGCGACACCATGACGCGGGCGGCGCAAGCTGCCGGTCGGCAGATCTGCGTCGGGCATTGCTGGTTATATTCGCCGGCGATGTTGCGGGCGATCGAGCTGATCCGCTCCGGCTCGATCGGGCCGGTGCTGCAGGCCGCATCCTCATTCAACTTCGACATCCGGCGAAACGCAAGCTACGGACTGGGTCACTGGGCCGCGGAGCTGCCCGGCGGACTGGCCGAGGATCTGGCCATTCACCCCGCCTCCGTCCTCATCCGCCTGTTGGGGGCGCCCGTCAGAACGACGGCGGCCACGCGCGCCGCCGCAGTCATTCCCGATGGGGGAACCGCCGATGCGCGCGCCCTGATCGATGCGGAGGGCGGCTTGGGAACTCTGTCGGTGTCGCTGCGCGCGCGCCCCGACATGGGCCTCGTCGACATCTGGTGCGAGCGGGCGCTGCTGCGCATTAACATCTCGAGCATGACGCTGACCGTGCAGCGCGAGCTGCCCGTGCCGCAGAAAGTGGGCCGCGCGCTCGGTAATCTCGTGGTCGCCAGGCAGCTGTTCACCGAGACCAGCGGCGCCGTCTGGAAGCTCGTACGCAAGAAGGTGGATGGCTCCTACGGGATCGTGCCACTCATCCACGCGTTCTACCGCTCGGTGGAGTCCGGCCAGCCCCCGCCGGTGAGTGCGCTCGAGGGCACGCAGGCGGTCGCCATGATGCGCGCCATGTGGCCCGAACCGGTGAAACCGGTGAAACGGGTGGACACGGTCAGCGGCCGGGAGCTGCTGGCCCGGACGACGGGTGCCGCGCCTGCCCCGGGCAAGCTGCGGGCATTGGTGACCGGCGCCACCGGTTTCGTCGGCTCGCATCTGGTGCGGGAATTGCTCCGTCGCGGCCATAGCGTGCGCGCGCTGGCCCGCAATCCGGCACGGGCGGCAAGCCTGGCCGATGCCGGCGCGGAGATCTGCACCGGCAACCTCGGCGATGCGCCAGCCATTCACGGCATCGCGCAGGACGTGGATGTGGTATTCCACCTTGGATCGGCCATGTCGGGGGATTTCGCCACGTTCGAGCGAATCGACCTGCGGGGCACGGAGCTGTTGGTTCAGGAGGCCGAGCGCGCCGGTGTGCGTCGCATCGTGTACGCGGGAACCTTGTCCTGTTATCCGCTCGCGCGACAACGCAAGGGCGCCCTGATCGACGAGCAATGTCCATTCGATGACACGGGACTGCTCGGCAATTACGCGCGCGCGAAAGGCCAGGCGGAGTCGACCATCCTGGCAGCCGCCGCCCGCGGCAAGCTCGAGGGCGTGATCGTGCGCCTCGGCCTCGTGTGCGGCGAAGGCGCCAGTGTGTTCCCCGCACACGTGTGTCAGAAAATCAGTTCCGACCTCGTCGTCATGTATGGCAACGGCAAAGTGCCGCTGCCGCTGACCTTCATCGACAACGCGGTGGAGGCACTCATCCTGGGCGGCGAAGTGCCGGGCATCAGCGGCGAGTCCTTCAACATCGTCGACGACGATGTGCTGACGCAGCAGGAGTATCTCGATCTGTTGCGCCAGGCGATGGGCGGCAGCCCCAAGGTGCTGCACATGCCGCTGAGCGCGTATTACGCGCTGGGGCTGGTCACGGAGCTCACGGCGAAGGCGAAGCAGCAGGAGCCGGCGACGAGTCGCTACCGGATCCGCAACCGGCTCGCGCCGGTGCGCTGGGATTGCTCCAAGGCACGGCGCATGCTGAATTGGCGCCCGCGGGTGCCTCTGCGCGATGGTCTGCAGCGCACCTTCGCAGCGTTTGCCGCGCGCATGAGCTGAGCGGCCGGATCTGTGATCACCACTCCCTTCAAAGCCATGCCCAAGGTCTCGGTCATCGTTCCGTTCTACAATGAGCAGGAGAGCATTGGCCCCCTGCATCGTGCGGTGGTGGCGGGCCTGGATCCGCTCGGAATTTCCTACGAGATGGTGTTTGTGGACGATGGCAGCTGCGACGACACCCTGGCGCGGGCGCGCCTAATCGCGCAGGCCGATCCGCGCGTGCGGATCGTGAAATTTCGCCGCAACTACGGCCAGACCGCGGCCATGGCCGCCGGGATCGAGTATGCGACGGGGGAGGTCCTGGTCACCATGGACGGGGACTTGCAGAATGATCCGGCCGATATCGCCGAATTTCTCGCCAAGATCGACACCGGATACGACATCGTGGTCGGCTGGCGGCACCAGCGCCAGGACAAGCTGCTCTCGCGCAAAATCCCCTCGAAGATCGCCAACTGGCTGATCGGCAAGGTGACGGGCATTCCCATCAAAGACAACGGCTGCTCACTGAAGGCGTATCGGGCAAGCCTCATCAAGCGCATTCCGCTGTACTCGGACATGCACCGCTTCATTCCCGCCATGGCGTCCATCGCCGCCCCGCGCATTGCAGAGGTCAAGGTCAGGCATCATGCCCGCCGCTTCGGCAGCTCCAAGTACGGACTATCGCGGATCTACAAGGTGCTTCTGGATCTGCTGGTCATCAAGACCCTTGCCTCATTCGCCGCACGGCCACTGCTGTGGTTCGGTCTGCTGTCGATCCCGCTGCTGCTCGTCGGTACGGCCGTGCTCGGTTATGCGCTCCTTGCGGCGCTGCTCGCCCACACGACGATTGCTTTGCCGCTGGCCGGGTCCGGGCTCATTTTCCTCGCCTCGGCCTTCATCATGCTGTGCAGCGGCGCACTCGGCGAGTTGATCTACAATCTCGGTGACATTCGCGACCACGACTACGCGTCCCTGACGCAACAGCTGCGCTCGCGCGCGGCCAACATTGAGGCACAAGCGCGATGATTGAACGCAATCGTAAGGTGCAGCTGTCGGTGATCATCCCGGTCGGGAGCCGGCATGCGGCCATCGGTGAGCTGTTCGCCGAATACCGTGCCGGCGTCGACTCCTTGCGGATGACGCATGAATTCATTTTCGTCCTGGACGGACCGTGCCCGGAAGTCCTGAGCGAGCTGGGCGCTCTCATCGACAACGAAGGGCAGAACCTCACTCTGGTTTGCCTGAACCGGCGCTTCGGCGAGGCAACGGCGCTGATGGCGGGCTTCGAGCGCGCCTCGGGCGATCTCATCCTGACCCTGCCGGCTTATCACCAGGTAGATGGCAGCGAGATCGGCAAGCTGGTGGCAAATCTCGATTCGGCCGATGTCGTACAAGGATGGCGCTGGCCGCGCGCGGGCGGGACGCTGGAGAAGCTGCGCCGCGCCACCTTCCATCGCATCGTCTCGCTGATCACCGGCATGCGGCTGCACGATCTGGGCTGCGGCGCGCGCGCCATGAAGCGCGCGGTGCTCGAGGAGCTCAGTCTGTACGGCGAGCGCCATCGGCTGCTGCCGATCCTGGCAGACCGCCAGGGTTTTCGTGTTCTCGAGATCGAGCTGACCCAATCCAAGCGCGACCGCTTCGAGGGTGTCTATCGGCCGAGCGAGTACGCCCACCTGCTGCTGGATGTGTTCACCGTCTTCTTCCTCGTGCGCTTCACGAAGAAGCCGCTGCGCTTCTTCGGTGGCCTCGGCGCCAGCATGTTCGGCATCGGCGCGTTGCTCGTGGCGTATCTCGTGGTCGAGCGGCTGCTGTTCGGGGAAAGCCTGGCCGATCGCCCGGCGCTGTTGCTCTCGGCGCTCGTCGTCGTGCTCGGGCTGCAACTGTTCGCGCTGGGGCTGCTCGCCGAGCTCATCATCTTCACGCACGCGCAACACATGAAGGATTATCGGACCGCGGAAATCATTCAATATCCGCAGAGCGCCGCGCCGCGCGCACCGCGGGAAACCCCCGTGGAAAAGGTAGTGTTGCGCTGACTGTCGCGCGTGAAACCCGCGCCGCCTAGCACTCGCGACTGGAGTTTCCGGGTACTCGCTGCGCTGACGTTCCTGTGCCTCGCGCTCGGCATCCTGGCCCGTTTTCGGGGGCTGGGAACCTGGCCCCTGTCGGTGGATGAGTACTACCTGGCGCAATCGGTGCAGAACATCCTGCGCAGCGGCCTGCCGCACTATGCCTGCGGCGGGCTGTACGTGCGCGGACTCGCTCTGCAATACGGCGCCGCTCTGCTGCAGGTCACGGGGCTGACGCCGGAGCTTGCCCCGCGACTGATCGCCGCCCTCGCAAGCCTCATCGAGCTGCCCGGCGTGTATCTGCTCGCACGCCGCCTGGGGGGGCGCAACATCGGCCTCATCGCAGTGGCGCTGCTCGCCGTATCCGTGTGGGAGGTGGAGGTTGCGCGCTTCGGCCGCATGTATGCGCCATTCCAGGCGATCTTCGTCTGGTACCTGGTGTACTTTCTCGCCTATACGCTCGATCGCAAACGCAGCGCGCTCTGGGGCATGCTCGGGCTGTCGCTGCTGAGCGTGCTCGTCTGGGAAGGCGGTTTCTTTCTCACCCTGGCCAACCTGCTGCCACCGTTCATTCGCGCCCCGAGTGGCCGTCTGAGTCGAACCGACTGGAAATATCTGGCGCTGGCGGCACTGCTGTGCGTGCCGGGTTATCTGCTCGCCACGGTGGATCTGCGCGCCGGCGGAGCCGTGCCCACCCTGCCGCCGCATTATCAGGAACCCGTCGCCGTCCATCTGAGCCGGCTCGACCTCGCCACGATGCCCTGGATGACGTTGCACTTGCATCCGCTGTGGATGTGGCTTGCGCTGCTGCCCGCCGGCGCCATCGCCTACGCTCTGCTGACGGTGCTGCGCGCAAGGCTCGCCCCGCTGGCGCTGCTCGGTCTGGTGTTGGCCTCGCTGTGCGCGCTGCTGCAGCAATTCGGCCTGGCGGTCGCGATTGGCGTGGTGTTGGGACTGCTGTCGATGCTCGACTGGCGGGTGCTGTTTTCGTCGCCGCTGCGGGCCGTGCCCGCTGCAATTGCCGTGTGCGCCGCGTTCTGGATTGCATTCGGCCTTGCCACGCAGGACTGGCACGTCGCGGGCCTGTCGCCGGCGGCCACCGGGCTGCTGCTCGGCTACGAATTCGCCCGCTTTCCGGACTTCGTCCGCGAGGTGCTCGCTCCGTGGGCCCACACGGTTCCGCATCTCGGCCTGGCCCTTGCCCTGCTGCTCGCGGCAGCCTGCGTCCGGGCACTGCGCCACCCGGCGAGCTCCAACGCCGAACGGGTGCTGCTGGCGTTGCTGGTCATTCTGCTACTCGCAGCCAGTGCGAGCCATCCGCCCCGCCACGAGACTCGCTACGTGTTCTTTCTATACCCGTTGGCCGTGGTACTGGCGCTCGTGACGATTCAGCGCTGGATGGCCGTGCTGCTCGGGGCGACCCCGGCAGCGGCCGTGGCGACCGTGTTGGTCGCGGGCGGCGGCTTCGCCTTGAGCGAGGATTTTCGCCCCTGGCATCTGCTGCACATCGACAGCACGGTCGTGAGCTTTCGTTTAGGGATGCCCCCTGCCATTGTCGAGCATTATCAATCCCGCAGTGACATGCGCGGGGCTGCGCGCTGGCTCGATGAACATGTGGACCGCGCTCACGACACCGTCATCAACAGCTTCCCGGGCGTGGATTTCTATTACCCGTACAGCAATTTCTATTACATGAACGGCGCCGATCCCCGCTTCGAGAGTTGGTCCTGCCAGCGCGGCGCGCGCGAGCGCTGGAGCAATCTGCCCCTGCTGTACTCCGATGCCGCGCTCCTCGCCCAGGTCCGCAGCGGGCATCGCGTCTGGATTGTCGCCGAATCCAGTCACCTGCCGGAATGGCGCGCGCTGCTGCCGCGCGGGGACTGGAAGATCCTCTGGAGATCCATCTCCGGCGACATCACCATCCTGTGTGTCAACGCGGCCGCCGTGAACGTAGCCGGTGGAATCTGATGTGCCCGCGCATGCTTCGCATGCCTGCGCTCGAGCCGCGGATCGAGCCGTGGCGATTTGTCTTATTTTTCGAAATCCCGCGCGCAGTCAAGCTGTTGGAATGTCGCGGACGAACTGTATTCGCTCAGGTGTATTCGCTCAGGTGTTTTCACCTGTATACTCATTGCGCGCACCGAACCGAAGCACAATACCTGCCACCCCGGAGCGATCCGGTGAAGCCCGGAGCGATCCGGTGATATGTAAGAGGCGGGAACCGCGGTGCGCCTCGGGAGATCGAACGCGAGGGACTCGGCAGCGCGTTGATACCATAACGACTGGGGATGATGTCGATGCCAATCAGTTTCAAGCGGGTCGCACTGACACCCGCACCGGCCCTCGCGCGCTGCAGCCGCCGTACCTTTCATCTGCCTTTTCAGCCATGCCGCACCGGCATGGCACTTGCTGAGGACAAGCTCATGCATCATCACGCCGTTGCGCGACTGCCACTGCTGGTCGGAATCATCCTCGGGCTCTGGAGCGTGGCCGCCCTCGCCGCCGATCTGCCCGATTACAAGATTCACCCGGGGGACAAGGTGCTGCTGGGGCTGTACGACGATCCGAAAATGCAGCCCGTCGAGATCACCGTGGCGCCCGATGGCAAGCTTGCGTTTCCCCTGATCGGCACACTGGTCGCTGCCGGCAAGAGCGTGGAGCAGCTGCGCCAGGAGATGGAAACCAAGCTGAAGAAGTTCGTCGCGGAGCCGGCGGTCACGGTCGCCGTGACGCAGACCACCGGCAACATCATCTATGTCATCGGGCAGGTGACCAAGCCCGGCGCCTTCGTCATGAATCCAACCATCAACGTGCTGCAGGCGCTCGCGCTGGCCGGCGGCGGCAACCCGTATGCCAAACTCGATGGCATCATCGTCATCCGCAGCACACCCGGCGGCCAGCGTGTGCTGAACTTCCGCTACGGACAGGTCGCCTCGGGTCGGGATCTGCAGCAGAACGTCCAACTGGAGGCCGGCGATGTCGTCGTCGTTCCCTGAGGGCGGGCGCCCGTCTCGCGCCGCAGTCGTGCTCGGCTGCGCGTATCTGCTGGCGGCGGCAAGCGCACCTGCGGCAGAGGTCTACTATCAGCCGCTCTTCAGTCTGACCGGAGGCTGGGACAACAACATCGAGCTCGCTCCGGTCGCAAGTCAGCGGGTCAGCACCTCCAGCGCCATCGCCGATGTCGGCACCGTGATCGGGATTGCCACACCGACCTCGCAGACGACGATCAGGCCGGATGTCCGCTATGAATACTACGCATCCGCAAGCGATCTGGATCGCCTCGAAGCCTCGTTGGACCTGAACTCGAAGCTGCGCTATGAGCGCGACCAGTTGACCGTCTGGGGACGCTTCGATCGCCGCGATGATCTGGACGCGGAAGCGCCCGGTGCCGCCTACAACAGCGTGACCCCCGGGCTGCCAATCTCCCAGGGCAGCGGCCAGATCAACACCAGCCTCGTGCGGGACGACACGCTGCTGCTGCCGACTTACACCCACGACCTGACGCCGCGCGCGGAAGTGGGGATCTCCGCCAACTTCGAGAATGCGAGCTTCAGTCCCGAAGACCTCTTCCACGAGAACTTCACCTACCTGCAGGCGCGGCCCTTCTACGGCTATAACTATGACCCGCGCACGACCATCACCTTCGGTGTGCTGGGTTCGACGTTCGAGGCCCGTGGGACGGATTCCCATTCGAATGCAGCGGGCGCCGATGCGCAGCTCAGCCACTTCTGGTCGCCGGTCTTCCAGAGCGGGCTCACGGTGGAATACCAGAAAACGCGGATCGACGCAGGCGTTCCGAGCTTCGTCAATCAGACCGCCAATGACTGGGGCGCGATGCTCAGCACCGGCTACAAGGGCCTCACGAACCAGTTTCAGATGAATGTCGGCCGGCAGATCCTGCCCAGCAGCGCCGGCGCGATCTACAACACCGACCAGGCGCATGCCCAGTGGGACCATGAAGTCACCCAGCGATTGAAATTCACCGGCGCGGTGCTGTATATGCGCACGCTCAACCTCATCGCCGCGGGTCCCAACAACAACACGCGCACGTATGCCACCGGACTTGCGTCGCTGCAATGGATGATGACGCCCGTGTGGTACATCGCCGGCCGCTACAGCATCGGCTATCAGCGCTATCAGCTCTTTGGCGGCGGGCTCGACAACGGCGTCTCGATTCAGATCGGCTATCGTGGCCTGGGCCGACAGACCGAATGAGCGCCCGGCTTTAGGCAAGGAAACTGCTCGATGGACACGCAAGAAGCTTCGACCAAGGGCATCAACACTTACTTTGGAATCGTGCGCCGGCGCATGGCGTATGTGGCCGTGATCGCACCGCTGTGCATCTTCGCGGCGATCTACCTGGCGTTCTGGCTGCCCACGCAATACGAATCGACCGCGACGATCCTCATCGAGCCCTCCACCGTCAACAAGGAGCTCGTGGCGACGACCGTCCCGAGCTATTCGAATCAGCAGATCGAGATCGTCGAAGGGCGCGTGATGAAGCCGGACACGCTCGAGGGTCTGGTGAAGCAGTATGACCCGTATCCACAGGAGCGCGGGCTGTCGGCGGCGGAGAAGGCGCAGCAGATTGCGCAGAGCACGAAGCTCGAGCGCGTGGATCCGGTGACGATGAAGCCCGACCAGGAAGCCAATGCCTTCTCGCTGCATTACCGCAATCCGGACGCCAACCGGGCGGCCGAGGTGGCGAACCGTCTGGCGCAACTGTTTCTGAGCTACAACCAGCGCACGCGGGCCCAGGCGGCGCGCGAGGCGGCGACCTTCCTCGCAAGCCAGGCCCAGGGCGTGAGCCAGCAGCTGCGCGAGCTCGACGAGGAGATCAACAAATTCAAGAGTCTGCACGGCGATGCATTGCCGGAGTACACCCAGCGTAACGAGAGTGAAATCGATCGCAATCAACATGACCTC